>JBCCQE010000004.1:0-150796 GCA_039024495.1 Planctomycetota bacterium
GAGGTAAAAGATGTAGAGGACACAACCCCCTCGACCCCCGCTGCCCCCGCCACCCCGAAGTCGAACTCCTCCTCGACCCCGCAGGCCGCCTCCACCTCCTCGCCCCCCCCACCCCCTCTGCCCAAGCCGCGGCAGAGCGAAGCGCCGCCGCGGGTAGCCCAACGCAAACCCCCGCCGACCCCAACACCGCCCTCCTCCAAGCCCTCGAGACCCGCCAGTGGGCCGTCGAACACCTCGACCTCCTCGCCCTCGCCCACCGAAACCTCCGCTTCGACCGCGCCGCCGCCCCCGCCCTGCACCTCTTCACCACCACCCCGCACACCGCCACCCACCTCGCCACCCATCTCGGCCCCGCCATCCACCTCCGACTCCACCTCCTCCAACACGTCACCCTCGGCAACCAATCCACCTGGCTCGCCACCCCCCTCACCTGACCGCCCCCACCCACCTCCCCGTTTAGCGACGCGGCTCGCCGCGTCCCCCACCAAGCCGCTTGCGGCTTAGCCCCCCACCCCCAACCTGCCATCCCGGCACCCCGCCCACACCCCCAACCCCGCCTCACCACCCCCCATCGCTCCCCACCTCCGGCACAACGGTTGCCCCTACCCTGCAACCATGGCCGTCAAGTTCCAAGACTACTACCAGACCCTCGGCGTCTCCCGCTCCGCGTCCGCCGACGACATCAAACGCGCCTATCGCAAGCTCGCCCAGAAGCTCCACCCCGACCGCAACAAAGCCTCCGACGCCGCCGAACAATTCTCCAAGGTCTCCGAGGCCTACGACGTCCTCTCCGACCCCGACAAACGCCAGAAGTACGACCAGTTCGGCGCCGACTACAAAGACGGCCAAGACTTCCGCCCACCCCCAGGCTTCGAGGGCTTCGGCGGCTTCTCCACCTCCGGGGGCGGGGCCGGGGGCGGGGCCGCAGGCATGTCCGACTTCTTCGAAGCCCTCTTCGGCGCACGACGCGGCGGCGGCCCCGGCAGCGCTTCCAGAGGCTCGCCCTTCGACGACATGTTCAGCCAAGCCGGCCGCTCCGCAGGCAACCCGTTCGGCGGCGGACCCGCCGCGCCCGCTTCCGGGGGCGAGCAAGAAGCCGACCTCACCATCTCCCTCGCCGACGCCGTCAAAGGCACCACCCGCGCCCTCACCCTCTCAGGCCCCGCCGGCCGCAAACAGATCGACGTCCGCATCCCCCCCGGCACCACCCCCGGCCAAAAACTCCGGCTCAAAGACCAAGGCGTCATCCTCAAAATCAACCTCGCCCCCGACCCCACCTTCTGCCTCAAAGGCCGAGACCTCCACACCACCCTCCGCATCCCCGACCACCTCGCCGCACTCGGCGGCAAGACCGACGCCCCCACCCTCGACGGCCCCGTCTCCCTCACCATCCCCCCAGGCTCCTCCACCAACACCAAACTACGAATCAAACAAAAAGGCCTCCCCGCCACCAAAACCAAAGACCCCGGCGACCTCATCGTTACCCTCCACATCACCGTCCCCAAACAACTCAACGACGACCAACGCGCGGCATATACTCGGCTGGCCGAGTTTGACTGATACAGTGATTCGACATGAACCTTCCGGAACAATTCGATGCAGATCACTTCTATGCTCGCGCTAAATCTGTCTTTAAGCCCTTTGCCCCAATCGAACTTGTAGAACAATTTCAAGGCCGCAATGATCAGATCATCGAGTTCAAACGCGAACTGAGCAATGACGGGCGCCATGCAATTCTCTTTGGCGACCGTGGTGTCGGCAAGACATCCTTTGCCAATTTGGCCGGCTTCTGGTCCGGTCGACCGATTGATCGGCAAGTACTCATTCCTTGCTCACAGGACTCATCATTTGAATCAATCTCCGCCTCAATATTTCACCAGCTTGGTATCGATGGACTCCCGACTGGGTGGACTATCGAAGACTCTGCATCCGCGTCAGCAACATTAGGGTTTGGCGAAAGTGGCTTCGCCGCGTCTGGCTCTAAGAAAGTGACTGCGAACTTTGAGACGGCAGTCGGCGGCGTTCTCCTCGGCCCTCACCTTGTTGCTGAGAAGATTGCCGACTGTAATGCCACAGTCATTCTTGACGAGTATGACCGATTTTCCTGCGAACACACAGACGCACGTATCGCTGAGCTGATCAAACGACTGTCGGACACTAACTCAAGTACAAAGTTAGTAATTGTCGGAGTCGCCACTACACCATCAGAGCTAATACGAAGCCACAGTTCACTTGATCGATCTTGTGCCCAGATTCAGATTCCCAGAATGTCTAGATCTGAGATGGAGCAGATCCTTCATCACGGGGCCTATGAGCTTGGAGCCAAGGTCCCGTTCGAAGTGGCACAAAGAGTTGTCGACATGGCGGACGGGTTTCCATACTTCGTCCACCTAATGGCGTTGAACATGTGTTCCGCCTATGCCGACAGACGCGAAGCGAACAGTTCGGGCGATACCAACTTCACACGGGATGACTTTCAGCAATCTGTTATCAAGGCGGTCTCTCTAGCTGAGCAGACACTTCGTGACAGTTACATGGATGCAGTTCGTGATGGGAATCGCGAGAAGTCAGCAGTGACCAAAGTCCTAGACGGTATCGCCCTCTCGCAGTCCATCGAGGTGCTCACAGATGACATTGGCTACAACCTCCGGCTTATCCATAAATCCGACGACCTAACAAAACGCCAGATCCAGAGCCACATTAATCACCTCAGCAAGGCCGGTGAGGAGTCTATCCTGTCGCGGGTTCGCCCAGCTTGCTACAAGTTTTCTGATCCGAGAATGCACGCCTTCATCCGGATTCGACTACAAGAGAAGTTCCCCGAGGTCTTCAGCGGACAGTTGAACCTCCCATTCGACTCCGCTAGCTCGCAGGGCGTCGATCTGTCTGGTGAGCACAGAGACCTGCTAGTCAATCTTTACTCCAGAATTCCACACCACACGGCTGAGTCAATCACATACTCAGATGACTTTGACATTCTGCATGAGGAATTCCAGCGCCAGAGCGGTGAGTCAATCAGCAAACAATCGTTGTGGCGACAGTTACAGAATCTTCGTAAGGCCGGCCGACTGCGAATTGACCAGCCCAACCTTCGGTCAACAGAGTCGAAACTCTGGTAGGCGATCCGCACCTCACTGCATCAACCGCGCGATCGTGTGCCACGCCGCCGCCGCGCCCAGCAGCAACATCGCCGCGATCAAATAAGGCCCCTCCACAAACGCCGCCAGCCCCACGCAGCCGATCAACCCCGCCCACGACACCCACTTCGGCGCGATCCGGTCCTTCGCCGCCAGCCGCAGCGCCGCCGCGTTGGTCAGCCCGTAATAGATCAGCACCGTCACGGCCGAGAACGACCACGCCGCCGCGATCGATCCCGTCGCCACCGCAAGCAGGATCACCACCGCCACGCCCATCACCGCGACCAACGGCGTCTTCCCCGACTTATCGAGCTTCGCAAACGCCTTGGGCAGCTCGCCCCCGCGCCCCATCGCCAGCGCTACGCGCGACAGGCCGAGCACCAAATTCAACAACACGCCGAGCATCGCCGCCACCGCCGCCACCGCGACCGCCCCGCGCGCCCACCCCGGCGCGCCGCTCATGTGCAGCACGTTCTCCAAGGTCGCGCCGCCCTCTGCCGCCACCGCGAACCCCGCCGGGCCGACCGCATACAGCGCCGCCAACGTCACCAACAGATACGCCGCCGCGCTCACCGCCAGCGTCGCCACCACCGCGACCGGGATGTTCCGCCGCGGGTGCTTGATCTCCTCGCCCAGCGTCGCCACCCGCCCGTACCCCGTGTACGCCACAAAGCACAACGCCGCCGCCTCCAATACCCCTATGCCCATCTCAACCCCATTCCCATTTAGCGATGCGGCTTGCCGCGTCCCCCCCGCCCCACCGATCACCCCCGCCCCCCACCCATAAGCCGCCCACACAAACACCCCCAGCCCCGCCAGCGTCACCGCCACCAACCCCGCGTTCACCGCGTTGCTCCGCCGAAGCCCGCCCACCACCAGCGCCGCCGTCGCCACCACCACCGCCGCCGCGCCCACCGTCACCACCAGCCCCGACGCCGGCTCCCCCGTCGCCAGCCGCACCGCGTAGCTCACCGCCCCCAGCGCCGCCGTCGCCGCCGAGCACGACTTCGCCACCAGAAACGTCGCCCCCGCCATCGTCCCCGCCATCGGGTTCAGCAGCCGCTGCGCATACAGGTACGTCCCGCCCGAGCTCGGCAGCTTGGCCGCAAGCTGCGCCGAGCTCAGCCCATTACACGCCGCCAGCAGCCCCGCCGCCACCACCGCCACCGGCAGCCACGCCCCCGCCGCCCCCGCGCCCAGCCCCAACGCCACAAACGCGCCCGTCCCCAAAATCGAACCCAACCCCAGCACCACCGCACCCCCCAGCCCCACCGTCCGCGCGAGCTGCGCGCCCCCACCCCGATCGTCCGTCCCTGCCATCGCCGCAGCCTAACCCCACGCAGGATCCCCTCGAACCCCACGCCGTGGGTGAGCGCAGCGAACCCGCGGGTACCAACCACCTCACGCCGTGGCTGAGCCCCTTCCAAGACGAAGCCTCGGGTAAAAGCGCCAGCACGCAACACCGCGAAACCCCCACGCCCAATCCGCAACTCCGCACTCCCGCACCTTTTTCGCTGGCATCCGCCCGCAACCCGCCGCTATGCTGTTGCTGTTCGGGATAAGACAATCGTCCATCCCGACCGGAGAACCCGTCATGCAGATCACCGAAGTCTTGCTCGCGGTGTCCCTGGGCATCGGCCTCGCCGCCGCCGCGGGCTTCCGCGTCTTCGTGCCCATGTTCGTCATGAGCCTCGCCGCCGCCTCCGGCCACCTCACCCTCGGCCCCTCCATGGAGTGGCTCGGCTCGCCGCTGGCCTGCGTCATCCTCGGCGTCGCCACCGCCGTCGAGATCGCCGCCTTCTACGTCCCTTGGGTCGACAACGCCCTCGACGCCCTCGCCTCGCCCGGCGCCGTCGTCGCCGGCTCCATCGTCGCCGCAGCCGCCACCTCCCAAGTCATCAGCATGGACCCCGCCATGCACTGGACCATCGGCATCATCGCCGGCGGCGGTACCGCGGGCGTCATCCAGGCCACCACCGTCGCCACCCGCGCCGCGTCCACCCTCGTCTCCGGCGGCGTCACCAACCCCGTCGTCTCCACCGTCGAGGTCGCCGCCGCGTCCACCCTCTCCATCGTCGCCATCATCCTCCCCGCCCTCGCCGCCATCGTCGTCCTCGCCGTCTTCGTCTACGCCATCCGCCGATGGACCCGACGACGCACCCCCGAGGTCGACGCCCCCGCCGAGCCCACCTCCATCCCCTCGCTGTAACCCCCCGCCTGCCCGCCCCACCCCGGGACCCCCAACCCGCCATCAGTGACGGAGCGCTGAACCCTTGATCGTGAACGGAATCGCAGAAGTGCGCGACAGCGCGATCCACGGCAAAGGACTGTTTGCCGCCCGCCCCATCCGCAAAGGCGAAGTCATCGGCAAAGTCGTCGGCAGCCTCACCGCCATCGACGGGCCGTACGTCCTGTGGATCTCCGACGAGCTCGGCCTCGAAGTCCACAACGACCTGCGATACATCAACCACGACGCCGAGCCCAACGCCGCCTACTACGACGACGGCGAGGTCGCCGCCATCCGAGCCATCGCCCCCGGCGAAGAGATCACCCACGACTACGGCGACGACGCCTTCGAAGACGACCCGCAAGACGCGGAAACCGCCGATCAGCCTTCCAGCTTCCCCCCGGTAGGCATCGCCCAGCCCGCCTGAGCGACACAGCTCGCCCCCGCCAGTTTCACCAGCCCGCACACGCCGAGGCAAAGGCGATGCGGGCCGTCGTATTTGTGTCACCGCCCCGACACACCCCCCATCCGCGGGGCAGGATGTCAATCCCACCGGGTTCATTCGTATCTCTTCAAGGGGCCATCCGATGCCGTACTCCAGCAACACCGGGCAACAACTCTTCTCGCAGAGACCGCCCGAGCCCGAAGCCGACCTCGAGCTGCTCCGCTTCCTGCTCGCGTGGACCGACACCCCCCGCGCCGGCAGCCCGCCCATCGACATCACCCCGCCCACCCGCGCGTGGCGCGAGCAGCTCGCCAAAGCCGACGACCCCGCCCTGATCGGTTTCGCCGCCGAAGCGCTGATGATCCTGCGCGACCGCATCGGCCGGCGCTAACCCAGCGTCGATCGCCCAAGCGGCGGACGCGTCAGCCCGAACTTACGCACCCGATACCGCACCACGTCGCGCGACACACCCAACCGCCGTGCCGCCGCCGACACGTTCCACCCCGCCGCGTCCAACGCCTCCACCACCAGCCGACGCTCCGCCGCCTCGCCTCCCTCCCCGCCCTCGCCGTCAACCGGCGCCGACGAACCCGCCGTTACCTCGGCCGAGTCCGCAGCAGCCACCGCCACCTCCGCCGCACCCCGCCGCGGCAACGCCAGGTCCGCCACCTCGATCCGCCCGTCGCACACCAGCGCCGCCCGCTCGATCACGTTGCGCAGCTCGCGGATGTTGCCCGGCCAGTCGTGCGACTCCAGCCGACGCCACGCAGGCTCGGCGATCCCCCGCACGCCCACACCCGTCTCCGTCCGCACCTGCTCCAAGAAATGCTCGGCCAGCGGCCGAATGTCGTCCCGACGATCCGCCAGCCGAGGCATCTCGATCGGGAACACGCTCAGCCGGTAATACAAGTCCTCGCGAAACCGCCCAAGCGTCGCCTCCGCCGCCAGGTCGCGGTTCGTCGCCGCGATGATCCGCACGTCGCACGCCAGCTCCCGCGACCCGCCCACCCGCATGTACCGCCGCTCCTGCAACACACGCAGCAGCTTCGCCTGGCTCCCCGCCGGCAGCTCGCCGATCTCGTCCAAAAAAAGCGTCCCACCCTCCGCCGCTTCGAACACCCCCGCCCGCTGCTCGCTCGCGCCCGTGAACGCGCCCTTTTCGTGACCGAACAGCTCGCTCTCCAGCAACGACTCCGAAAACGCCGCGCAGTTCACCGCCACAAAAGGCAAGTCCCGCCGCGGGCTCAGCGTATGGATCGTCCGCGCCGCCACCTCCTTGCCCGTCCCCGACGCGCCCGTCAGCAGCACGTTCGTCGACGCCGACGCCACCTTGCGGCAAAGGCTCAGCACGTCCTTCATCGCCCGGCTCTCCCCCACCACCCGCCCCGGCAAGGCCGACGAACGCAGCGTCCGGTTCGTCCGCTCTAATCGATCGATCGTCTGCGCGTTCGCCGCCGCCGCCGCCGTGAGGTTCGCAAACACACGGAACAGCTCGAGGTCCCGATCCGTAAACCGCGGCTGGTCGGTCGGGTTGATCACCTCCACCACGCCGATCACCCGCCCGCGATGGCTCAGCGGCGCCGCCATCAGCGACCGCGTCCGCGTCTTGGTCCGCTGGTCGACATCCGGGAAGAAGTTGCGGTTCTGCCCGACGTCGTCCACCCGCACCGCCCGCCCCGTCCGCGTCACCTGACCGGCAATCCCCTCCGCCGCGTCAAACGCCATCCCCTCCACGATCCCCTCGCCCGGCCCCGTCACCACCTCAAACCGCAGCCGCTTGCCCGACGGATCCAGCAGCAGCACCGACGCCCCCTCCGCCGCAAGCACCGCCGCCGCCCGCTCGGCCAGCAGCCGACACACCCCAATCGCGTCCTCCCCATCCGCCACCGCCTGCGACGCCTGCATCAGCGCCAGCAGCGCCCCACGGTCTACCTGCTCGGATTCACTCATCCGCCCATTATGCCGCGCTTATACCCACACTCCCCGATGACCCGCCCCAATCCCCAATCAGGGCCCCCATCTCCCCCGATTAACCCGCACATTCCCCACTTCCCACCCCGATACCGACCGCCCACCCGCCGTTATCGGCCGCAAAGCCCCTTACGCATCGTGGCACGCCTCATGCTCATGTGAGGGCGTATCCAGGGCGGAGGGGAGAGAACCCGCCCCGGAATCGCCCCTCCGGCTGGGCTGGGTAGGGGGTGACCCCGGGCGGCGGCCGCCCCCGACCGCCGTCCGATTTTTTGAATTCATCTCACTGGCCACCGACGCGGATCCGCGGCGGTGGTCGGCTGCGCAACCCGCCGATACACTTCACGACTCCCCACGGAGAGGTGGCCGAGTGGCTGAAGGCAACGCTTTGCTAAAGCGTCGTAGGGGGTTCCCCTCCTACCGCGGGTTCGAATCCCGCCCTCTCCGCTTTGTTCTTGGATACGTCTCCGAGGTGGACGGAGACCAACGCAATAACTCCGCTATTCCTGCGGGATTTCGCGGTTCTTGGGTCCCCCGGAGACGCCGCACGATCTTCGCATCAGTGGCCTTTTCGGCCCAGATCTGGCAAGGTTCTCTGACGCCAATTTTCGAGGTGGAAGACCGAGGTAGCTACAAGCAGCAACGGCCTCAGGCCGAGGCGGGGCTGCCGAGACCCAGCTGAGAAGCCTGGTGCTGCCAATCAAGCTGATCGGCCGCTTTCAGCAGGTCATCGAGACTGACTCGTGGTGGGAGGTCACCGCGTAGAGCTGCTTCGAGAACGGGCGGCCCCAGAAGAACCAGGCGCAGCATCTTGTAGACGTGTGATTGCCGCAGCCCCTCTCGCCTGGCGAGCTTCAGAACGCTGATGCCTTCCGAGTCCAGGATCTCGAGCCAGGCGTAGGCCCGCCCGATGGCGTGGACGATGTGAGGCTTGGGTTCTGGCCGCGAAGGGATGATCAAGTCTTGGCCATCTGGAGCGAGGAGGATGCGACGCCCGTCGAGGCGCTTGAGCTGGAGGCTCAGGTCGACGGTGATGCGGTCGCCGCGCTCTTGGATGCTGGGTTTGTAGACGCAGGTCGGCCGAGGCTCGGGTTCCGCGGCTTTCTCGAACTCCTGCTCGACGACTTTCTTGCAGGCATCCGGGGACAGCTCGATCCGGAGCCGTTCCGCCGACAGCTCGACTCGGTTAACGACCGCCCGGATCCAGTGATCTCGTGTCGTCCGAGGCTGATCAGCGAGATTGGGTTGATTGGCGTAGTCAAGCACGACGGCTCTGACCAGATCGTCAAGGTGCTCGGCGTTGACCGACTTGATGGGGCACGACGCGAACCCGTGCTTGATCGCCTGCTGGCTGACGTAGTAGCGGACCAGCCGCTTGCCCCTCCCGCCGTCTTCTCCGGTGGTCGGCCGGTGCGTCGAGCTAGGGCTCATCGCGGCGCCGCCCTGCGTCCGTAACTTGCCCTTGAGCAGGTGGCTGTGCGTCCATCGGTGCTTGGTGTTGTGGTCGCGCGCTTGGATCAATCCCTGCACTTGTTTCCAGGTCGCCATGTCGATCAGCGGCTCGTGCCGACCTTTGAAGGTCTCGACACCTCCCGCACCCTTGCGCGTGACCTTGCCGATGTACACGGGGTTGTTGAGCACGCGGTAGACGTACTTCTGCGTGAGCGGCTTGCCGCCGTGCTCGCGACCGGTCCCGCTGACCCATCGCCTCGTCGTGTGTCCCTCCGCGTTGAGTAGATTGGCGACCTCCACGAAGGATCGAGACTCAACGAACCCCTGGAAGATCGCGCGGACAAGCTCGGCCTCGGCGTCTACGACGTAGATCCCGCGTGGCTCACTCTCACGCTGCCGGCGGTAGCCCAGCGGTGGCTGCCCGCAGACCAGGTACCCCTGCTTGGTCGTGGCGGCGATCTTGTCGCGGATCCGCTCGCCGGTCACCTCGCGCTCGAACTGAGCGAAGCTCAGCAGCATGTTGAGCGTCAAGCGGCCCATCGACGTGGTCGTGTTGAACTGCTGGGTGACCGAGACGAACGAGACCTTCTTCTCATCGAACCGCTGCATCATCTGCGCGAAGTCATGCAGCGATCGGCTCAGCCGATCCACCTTGTAGACGACCACTACGTCCACGGCCCCACGATCGATGTCGGTGAGCAGCCGCTCGAGCGCGGGTCGTCTCATGGTCCCGCCGGAGAACCCGCCGTCGTCGTACCGATCGGGCACGACTTGCCAGCCCTCGTGCCTCTGGCTCGCGACGTAGTCGAGCCCGGCCTGACGCTGGGCGTCGAGCGAGTTGAACGCCTGGTCGAGGCCTTCCTCGTGCGACTTGCGGGTGTAGATGGCGCAGCGGAGCCGGCTCATCACGCCCCCCGCAGCTTGTGCAGCCCGAAGAACCGCGGGCCGGACCAGCGGGCCCCGGTGATCTCGCGCGCGATCTCCGACAGGCTGGCGAAGGTCTTGCCCTCGTACTCGAACTCGCGCGCGGGATCGATGACCAGCACCCGGTGCTCGCGGCCGCGCCAGGTGCGGATCAGCGTGTTGCCCGCCGCAAGGCAGCTCGCCGATCTTGGCTTGGGTAGTAATTGGGAACGATCGCTTTTGCGCGTCTGCCCCGCGGCGCGGATCGCGGCCTTGAGGCTTCGTCGGGTGGTGGCGTCGAGGCCGCCGTGCTCGGGGCGTTGGAGGTGCCACGCCAGTCCCCGCAGCAGCGCGATCTTGGCCTTGGGCGGTGACCCCCGGACACGGGACGCCTGCCATTCGCTGGCGAGCTCTTTGCGGGAGCGATGGTCGAGGTTCTGGAGGGTCGGGGGAGTGGTGGGTTGAACGGACGGGTTCGCGCGTGTGGTCGGTGATTCGGGCATCTGGCCTGTTCCACGGGGTTTGCGTGATGCAGGACATACATCTCTATCCCGGCCGGGATAGCAACAGCTACCGACCGAGGATTACCCCTGCATCAAGCCGTCGGAGGCGACCGCCTGCTCGAGGGCCTCGTAGTCAGCGGGGTGTGGAGGTTGAGGCGAAGACTCGCCCCACCATTAATCTCGCGGACGCTCTGCGAGTCCGACAGCGGGGCCCGCCAGCAAGACAAGTCCTCGGGTGACCTTTCCCCCTTGAACCCAGTCCGGCCGTCGTATAGGGACTCACCGATGCGGCCGATGTCAACGCCCGCCTGACGCAGGTCGAAGAAGTTGTGCTCGAATCCGGAGACGCCGCAGATGAAGCGATCGCCGCAGTGAGAGACGCGGATTCCCTCGAAGTTCAGGAGCCAAGGGCCTTCGGTGTGACCCGCTCTAAAACTTCTGAGCCGGTGTCTGTTTGTCTCGAGTCGCAGAAGGTTGGGCGTACGCGTCGTCAGACCGGCCTTAATGGCCGGCGAATGGCGGAAAACCACGTGGCGATCGACATGATGGCCAATGTGCCTGGCTCGGGGTTTTGAGTCATCGTCAGGTCCGTGAGCGTGGCGACGATGGTGTTGCCACCGAAGGTCTCGTTCCAGGCGTTGCCTTTGAACTCGAAGAAGAGGGTGTCGATCGAGGTGGTGGTGGCCGGGAGGACGTCGAGGCCGACCGTAGCCTGGCCGTTGGTAAGCAGGTCGGAGATGAGTGTGAGTTCGATCTCTCCGTTGCCGAGGCCTTCGAGGATGAACTCGAGGCGATGGGTGCCGGTGCCGAAGCCGGTCGTGGCGAACTTGCCGAGGTTGCTGTCGCCGCCTTCCGCGAAGACGACGCCCTGGCTGTCGGCGGTGGGGTCGAGCAGGACCTTGAAAAAATAGTCGCCCGAGGCGCTGTCGGCGAACCCAATGCCAAAACTGCTGGACGTGTTGCTGGGGGCGTGGCTGAGGTCGAGGTCGAACGCGACACTGAGCCGGGAGCCGGCGAAGCTGAGGTCGGCGACGTCGGGGAGGTCGGCGGTGACGGTGGAGTTTTTGCTGGTCTGGACGGTGAGGGTGTCGCCCGATGTCGAGGCCGAGGCACCGCCGTCGGCGGCCCAGGCGAGGTCGCTGAACGAGTCCAGGTCGAGGGGGTCGGCGTTGGGTTGGTAGACACGAACCCAGTCGACCTTGACAACGCCGTTAGAGGAAGCGCCTTTGGGCCCGAAGCCGTAAGCGGGATCACCCAATCGCCCGGCCCATCCGGGGGTTTTGACCTCGGAACTCAGGATGATCCACTGGGCGATGTCGGAGACGGCACCGGCGGGGTCGGAGAAGTTGGTCGTCGCGGGGTCGTACTTGGGCTGAGGGCTGTCGACAAGTGAATCCCAGAAAGGGGTCCCGTCGAAGTAGAAGACGTATCGGCCGGGGTCGTTGTTGGCGGGGTTGGGGCGTTGCCACTCGACGCCGTACGTGTGCCAGCCGGTGTAGCCGTTGCCGCTGGCGATGTTGCCGTTGCTGTCGAAGTCGGTTTCGGGAAGGACGCCGGGGAGTTCGCGGGGGGCGGACTGCTGGGCGGAGCCGTAACCGTTCCAGTGCAGGGTTGCGCGGACGTCGTCGCTGATATTGCCGTTGGGATTGGACAGGGGTTTGCTGTTCCAAGCGCGGTGCTCGACAATGTCGACCTCGACGCCTTCGTCGTTGGGATCGACGGCCCCGCCGCCCTGCTGGAAGATGGAGCTGTTGTATAGCCAGAAGGCGGACCACATGCCCGGGACGGTGCGGAAGTTCATGCGGGCTTCGTAGTACCCGCCCGTCCACGTTTCTTTGGAAATCACGCGCCCTGAGTAGTGGGTGGCGTCGTCGTTGGGGTTGGCGGCGGGCTCGGACCAGGTCGCGATTCGCAGGGCTCCGTTGCGGACGTCCACGGCCCGGGCGACGTCGGTGTGGTCGCGCTTGCCAGGGCTGTAGCCGCCGACGCGGACGTCCCACTTGGTCGTGTCGAGACTGCTGCCGTTGAACTCGTCGGCCCAGACCTGGGTGTAGCCGACGGGTGCAGCGTGGCCGGTGGGAGCAGAGACGACCGCGAACGTACAGGCCAGTCCGAGGCCGAGCTTTGCGATGTGAGTCGTGGGTCGAGGCGGATTTGAAGTCATGTTGGCGATCCGAGAGGTGGACAAGATGGGCAAACTGTGGCCGGAGCGGCCATTCAGATTCGGGGATCTGGCTCGCGAGTCGAGCTGAATCAGAGCGATAGATTAACCGGTTTATTAGCCTCACCGAACGTCTTTTGTTTGTCAAGTAAAAAAGCTCCACCGACAGGAAAGAGGGTCGATGAGGGGCTTCCAGCTCGCGGGGCAAAAAAGCTTGCCCCGAGCGAGTTGGCGGTTTAAGCTATAAACCGGTTTATTTCCGGTTCGGTCCGGTCGTTTCAACTCTCCTGGACGACCCGACGCGTTCCACCTCGCGTTTCTTTAGCAAGCCCGATGACCCACCTACGCCCCAACAAAATTACGCTGAAAGACGTGGCCGACGAAGCCGGCTGCTCGAAGTCTGTCGCCTCGGCCGTTCTAAACGGATCGAGGGGGAACATCGGGTTCAGCAATGAGTTGCGCGACCGGGTCCTGGTAGCGGCACGGCGTCTGGGCTACTCGGTCAACTTCGCAAGCCAGTCGCTGGCTCTGCGGCGGACTCGGACGCTGGGTGTTTACATCGACCCACTGCTGGGCGGCGGCATCGCGGGGCACTACCACCTCAAGATCCTCTCGGGCATCGAGGCGGCCGCAGTCGAGAACCGCTACGACGTGCTGCTGGTCAACTTCGCCGGCGATACCACCGTCGCCGGCTGCATCGACAAGATCAGCCAGTCCCGGATCGACGGGCTGCTGTTGCTGCACACCGGCCGCAACCCCACCCTCGTGGACGCCGTGCTCGAGGCCACTTCACGCGTCGTAGCGATCGACACGCTCGACCCGCCGAACGCGCTGCAGGCCGTAACCTACGACCACGCCGACGCCGTGCGGCAGGCGGTGGAGCACTTCGTGTCATTAGGGCATCGCCGGTTGGGCTACGCCGGTCCGTTCAGCACGCGGCCCGTGGCGCATTGCCGTGCCCGGCTGGACGCGCTCCGCCGCGAGGCGGCGGCTCGCGGCCTCATCCTGCCCGAGCGTTCGCTGTTCTTTAGCGAAGACACCGCCGAAACCCCGTCAGCGATGTCCTCCTCAGCGCGGTTTGTCCAAGAGCAGTTCCTCGCCCTTCCGCCGGACGAGCGGCCGACGGCGCTGCTGGCGAACAACGACCGCCTCGCCGCTGACCTCATGGGCGGGCTTGCCGACGCCGGGCTGTCCGTACCCCACGACGTCAGTCTTGTCACCTTCGAGAACACCCCGATCACCCAGGTCACCCGCCCCGCGTTGACCTGCCTAGATCACCCGCTCACCGAGATGGCCCATCGCGGCACGACCCGGCTGATCGAGGCTATCGAGTCGGACCCCGCGCCGCCGTCTACTGGGCCCGCCGAGCCGTGGCACGTCGTATTCCCCGCCCGCCTGATCCTGCGCGGCACAACGGCGCCATCGCCCGCTTCGTCCTGACCACTGCCTTCGTTCTGTCTCTTAACTTCCCCCGCCGAAGAGTCACCACGATGAAGAAGCACCCTCAACACTCCAGCCGTTGTGCCGGCTTCACACTAATTGAGTTGTTGGTCGTGATTAGCATCATCGCGCTACTGATCGCCATACTGCTGCCGGTGCTTAGTTCGGCCCGCGCTTCCGCCGGGCAGGTCCGCTGCCTGTCGATGCTCAGGCAGCTGGCACTCGCGGACCAGGTCTACACGATCGACCACGATGGCTGGCATACGCCGATCATGGCGTGGAACGCCGGCGGGATCGACGTGAACAACGGCAGCGGGTCGATCGTCAAGGTCCCCTGGTACAACGTCTTCGACTTCCGCAACAACCTGTCGGGTCTGGAACGCGACACCGGCTCGGGCAGCCGTTGGAAGACAATGACTGTCGATTTCGTATGCCCCGAGGCCCAGCAAGGCTTCGAATCAGAAACCGGCTCGGGCTATTACGACATGCGAAGGGTCTACGGCCACAACATTCAGGCCGACAACAACAGCCTGCTGCAAGTCGGCGACGCGGACCAACCGGGATGGGTCGCCAAAGGCTTCGACTTCGCCGGGTTCCGCTCGAACGAGATCAGAGAGCCCGCTGCGAAGTTGCAAATGGCCGACGCCCTCGACCCCAACTTGACCAAACAGCACAGCGACGTCTACATCTCGGAACAGGACAACGGGGGGCCCAATGAGATCGCCTATCGGCACCCGAACGAGACGGCGAACGTGCAGTTCTACGACGGACACGCCGCGAATCTCCGCCGCTCCGAGGTCGCGGTACAGCCGCCGTACTCGGCCGAAAGCGAGCTGTGGGACATCACCGATGATTTCAAACGCAACCCTTGATGACAAAGCGTCTCGCCGATCGCGCGTTTCTTTCTACGACCCTTCTGTGAAACCCCAACCGATGTTCAAGCGACTGCCCTACATCCTCCTCGCCTGCGTCTGGCTCGGCACGACGGCCGCCGCCGAGCCCTCCCTTGTCATCATCGACTTCGACGACCCCAAGTTGATGCAGCAGGTCCGGACCAACGACGCCAGCGCCGAGCTCGGCGGCGGACCCGCCGGGCCACGGCTTGAGGTGATCTCCGGCACCGACGAAGCGTACCCCAACGTCCGCCTTCGGCCGCCCGGCGGGATCAACAGCCCCTGGGACCTCTCCGCCTACACCCGCATCGAGATCGACGTCACGAACCTAAGCGACCGCGGCGACAGATTGATCGCCCGCGTCGACAGCCCGCCCAAGGGGAAGGGCCGGGAATCGATCGGCGGCAAGGTCTCGCTCGGGCCGCACGAGTCGGGAACGATCGTGGTCGAGATCGACCGCGAGTTTGCGGCCGACCTGCGTGAGCAACTCTTGGGCATGCAGGCCACGCCGTGGGGTAAGCGTGGGCGCGGCGGCGACGGCATCGACCCGACGCAGGTCCGCGAGATGCAGGTATTCATGGCGCACCCGACGCAGCCGTTCCACTTCTCGATCGACGAGGTGCGAGCGGTGGGCGAGTTTGACCCGGCGTCGCAGGTGATCCCAGAGCCGTTTTTCCCACTTGTCGATACCTACGGACAGTACATCCACGCCAACTGGCCGGGCAAGATCACGAGCGACGCCGACTTGAAAGAGGCCGCCGACCGGGAGGCGTCGGAGGTCAGAGCGTCACCACGACCAAGTTCGTGGAACAAGTACGGCGGCTGGGCCGACGGCCCGCAGCTCGAGGCAACCGGTCACTTCCGCACCGAGAAGATCGACGGCGCCTGGCATCTGGTCGACCCCGAAGGCAGGCTATTCTTCTCGCTCGGGGTGGACGTGGTCCAAGCCACCGGCGCCACACCAATCGGGCCGAACCGCGACGCCTGGTTCGCCGACCCGCCCTGGGCCTCGGGCGACGCCGACATGCTCGGGTTCGTCGAGAAGGCAACGGTCCGGCGCGGCGACTACGCGAAGCAGGAGGTCGATACCTTCAACTTCTACCAGGCCAATCTTCTGCGTAAGTACGGCCCGGACTGGGAAGCCGAGTGGCTTCGTCGCACACCCGCCCGGCTGATGAACTGGGGCCTCAACACGATCGCCTGCTGGTCGGATAAGCGCTTGTTCGAAGGCACCACCATGCCCTACGCCCATTGGGTCTACATCAACAGCGCGAAGCTGCCCTGGCAGCAGGGCACACGCAACCGCATCTCTGACCCATGGAACCCCATGTTCGAGCGAGAGCTGCAGCGCCGCGTAACGAACATGACCGAGGGCACCACCGAAGACCCCTGGTGCATCGGCTACTTCCTGGACAACGAGCTCTCCTGGGGTGAAGCCGGCCACTTGTCCCGAGGCCTGCTGACGGCGAAGCCCGAACAGCACGCCAAGGTCAAGATGTTCGACTTCTTACGAGAGAAGTACGGCGACATCGCCGCGCTTAACACGGCTTGGGGCGTTGGCTACGCCGACTGGGACGCCGCCGTCGCCGGCGAGTCGGACCCGCAAACCGACGCGGCACGAGGCGACCTTGCCGCCTTCGATGCCGAGATCGCACACGCCTATTTCTCGCGGGTGAAACAGACCTTCCGCGAAATCGCCCCGAACAAGCTTTACCTCGGTTGCCGGTTCGCGGAGTACAACGAGCAGGTCGTGCGTATCGCGGCCGAGTACGCAGACGTCGTGTCATTCAACGTCTACCGGGATACGCTGGCAGGCTGGACGCCGGTGGCCGACTTCGATGCCCCGATCATCATCGGCGAGTTCCACTTCGGAACCAACGACCGCGGCGCGTTCAACCGCGGCCTCGTGCCGGCGTCGAGCACCCCGGACAAGGCCGACCGCTTCCAACGCTACGTCCGGTCGGCCGTCGCCAACCCGCTGGTGGTGGGCGCCCACTGGTTCCAACTCAACGACCAAGTCACAACCGGCCGGACCAGCGACGCCGAGAACCACGGCATCGGCTTCCTCTCGATCGCCGACTCACCCCACGAAGAAATGATCGCGGCATCCCGCGAACTCGCCGGTGAGCTGTACGGCCCACCTACGGCACCCGAGTAAGCCGGCTCTGGACATCGTTTGTTCCGATCTCACTTTTTCTCTTTTAGGAGGTTTCCCATGATTCACACTCTGCTCTTCAAACATCTTCCGTGCCTGATCGCGGCGGCGGCCGTCGTCACGTTCGGCTCGGCTTCCGCCAGCGTCGTGATCTTCAGCGACGACTTCAGCGACGGCCTCAACCCGGGCTACGCCCTCGTGCCTTCGCCGCCAGGAACCGTGACGGTCGAGACCAGCGGCACCGGACTCGACGGCAACGCCCTGAAGTTCTCCACCACCGCGAACAACCGCGGCGCGGCTCGGGCGTTCACGCCGTCGGTCACGCTGACGAACGATGGAGACTTCGTGGAGCTGGAACTCGATTACCGGCTGACCTCCGCGGTGAGCGGTTTCGGTTTCGATGTCTCATTGACCGGATCGGCTGGAGCCGAGGGGGGCGTGAGCTTTCGTTCGACCCCACAGAACAACGGCGGGACCTATTTCGCCGACAGTGACAACAACGCGGGCCGTTTCGATTCGATCGACAGCGGCACCACACGACACAACCTTGTCGTGCGGATCACCAAGACCTCGGCGACCGAGGTGGTTCTGACATCCAGCTTCGACGGGGTGGCTCGCGACGACTCGAACACCGAAGTCATCGGCGTCGACTTCGCCAACGGACTGACCTTCGACGGGATCCTCGTGGGCTACAGCAGCAGCAACTCGGGCGACTTCTTTATCGACAACGTGTCGGTCACCACCAATGTCCCTGAGCCGGCGGCACTCTCGCTGGCCGCGCTCGGCCTGGCGCTCATTGGCTGCCGTCGTCGGGGTGAATGAATCTCCCCGCGAGGCTTGTTCGCTTCAGACTGCACGGACTCTCATCGCCCCCGCCGCAAGCGGGGGTGTTTTTTCGCGCCCGCCCAGACTCGACGCCTGGAGGGGTGGTAGTTCACCTCAAGGGTACTGCCGTCGTAGCGAATGATGCTTGGGCATCAAAGCCTCGGCGACGAGTGCTTCAAAGTCTTGGGCGTTGACCGCAAAGTCTGTCCCGAACTGACGCGATCGGATCGGACAGCCGCATGGGACGCAGCGCTGTCCACGTATGTTCCGCCCGACCTAAGCCTTCGCATCGCCCGGGGATTCATTAGGTCGGTAACGCGTCGCGTTAACGCGGTGAAAGAACCAGACTTGGCTCCACGAGTCGCCGCCGTGACTCCGTGCAAATCCGCGACGGCGTCGCCGAATCGATGGGCGCGTTGGTGCACATCTGCTTCTGGTTGTGTGGTGCAGAAAGGTCCCCGCGACAGGAAATCGTCGTCGCTAACAAGGGGATCACGATATCAGACTCGACTTGAACTTGATGAGAACGGGATGGCGTTTACGTCAGGGCGCGACGAAACCCAAGTCCGCAGCCCGCCGTCGAAGCGCGGCGACTTGGGACGCGACGGCCGTGGAATCCATCAGATCGTGAAGCTCGTCGGGGTCGGACTTCAAATCGAACAACCGCTCCCGACGGCCTCGGTCATCCGACTCACCCAGCAGCATGTACTTCATTGAGCCGCGGCGGATCATCAGGTGCCGCCCATCGAACTGGCTCACCGCTTCGTCTTCCAGTTCCGGATCGACCCCGTTGCAAATCAGCCGAGCCAACGACCGCCCATCCATTGCTCGACCGTTAGGCATCGCCGCCGGGTCCGGCTGCGGCAGCCCGGCCAGGTCGCACAGCGTCGGATACAGGTCGCAAAGGCTCACGCACGACCCGTGCCGCGTCGCTCGGACGCCGCCGTTGGGCCAGCGCAGCATGAGCGGCACGCGGGCGCTACCCTCGTAGAACACCTGCTTCTCCCAGACCCCGTGCTGCCCGAGCATCTCTCCGTGGTCCGATGTAAAGATCACAATCCAGTCGTCGAGGTCCTGCCCGACGCGGTCCAACGCGTCGAGCACGACGCCAAAATCATGATCGACCTCCTCGATCATGCCGTAGTACGCCGCGGTGGCGCGTTTGGCCTCGCGCTCGGTGACGTCTTCCCCGACACGCACGGCGTGTGAAGCAAGAAACGGGTGATCGGGCGGGACCTGATCCACGTATGGCTCGACACGGTTGAGGTAATACGTGAACCGCCTCTCGTCGGTCAGGTAGGGGTAATGCGGCCGGTTGAAGCTGACCATGAGCATGGTCGGCACGCCGGCGGCATGACGGTCGTAGTACGGGTCCGCGAAGTGCGACTCGATGTATCGCACCGCGCCAAGTTGCGCAATCTCATCGGGGATGTGTGTGGCGGAGCCGCGCCCCACGCCCGCCCGCCGCACCTCCCACACGTCCTTGGGTACAACGCCATAGTCGTTCCGCGGGGACAGACCCGCGAACGCGGGCTCATGTCGGCCGTCCACAGAACCGAACGGTCGCCGTGTGTTGGAGCCGATGCGGCGCTGCCAGCCCTGCATCTGGTCCGGCCCATCGTGGTGTAATTTGCCGCAGCAGACGGTGTAGTAGCCGTGACGTTGGAAGTGCTTAGCGAACGTGAGCGCATCGGGTGGCAGGTCTTGCCCGTACCGTTCGACGCCGCATGTCGTGGGCAACTGACCGACGGCAAGGCACTGACGCGCCGGCACACAGATCGGCGAAGGGGTGTACGCCGCCTCGAAGATCGCGGCATCGGCGGATAGCGCGTCGAGACAGGGCGTCCGAATAACCCGGTTGCCCGCGAAGCCCGCGACGTCTGCGCGGTGCTCATCACTCATCAGAACCAGGATGTTCGGGCGGTCGGTGCGAGCCATCGGGCAAGCATGATACCGGTTGCGAGGCGCAAACGCAGCCGAGGTCGACTGCAGCAGGGGGTTTCGAACAGCGCGATTCCGTACCGTTCCCTCCCGCGCGGCGTTCTGCGTACTTGGCTTTGTTTGTCGATTTATGCAGGTGGTTAGGATGAAGAAGCGTCCTGCCAACCTGCCACAACGTTCCGGGAGGCTGCAGGTCTCGTTGACTCTTTGCCCGAGCAACCGCACCCTGATCAATCGCACGCCGCACACACACTGCTCGCGGCAGTAACGCCACCGAGAGGGGCCTGCGCTAGGCCACGGCCAACACCCGCCCGGGCCGGCCTTGACGCTTTGAAGACGACCGCGCCGGCCGCGCGTTCAGCCATGACATCTGCCGGTTCGACTCCGGACCAGATGCCCATGCGTGGCAAAACCTGCTAAATTACAGAACTGTTATGGCCGCCACATCTCCATTGACCCGCCACCCTTCGAATCCGCTGCTCATCGCGGAACTCGCGCCCTTCCCCTGCGACTTGCTATTCAACGCCGGCGTGACACGCTTCGACGGGCGCTACGCCATGGTGTTTCGCAACGACTACGGGTATCTCGGCGGCTCTGATTTTACCGGCACCAATTTAGGCTTGGCCTTCAGCGACGACGGGGTCGCGTGGTCGATCGAGCCTAAGCCCTGCATCACACGCGACCATGCAGTCACGCTGATCCAGCCATTCATGCCACACCGCGATGCGGCGAAGGAACTTCGCAGGTTTTATGACCCGCGGCTCACGGTGATCGACGGCCGCCCACACCTCTGCTTCGCGATCGATACCGAGCACGGCGTGCACGGCGGGGTAGCGGTGACCGACGACTTTCGCGATTTCGAGGTCTTGCACGTCACCGCGCCAGACAACCGCAACCTCGTGTTGTTTCCCGAGCGGACAGGCGGTCGTTTCGTGCGGCTGGAGCGGCCGATGCCGGTTTACAGTCGCGGTGGCGATCGGTTCGACCTCTGGTGTTCGTCTTCGCCAGACCTGCGCGACTGGGGCGGCGCGCGGCTCGTCTTGGCGACCGAAGCGGTGTCGTTCGCCAATGACAAAGTCGGTCCAGCCGCGCCGCCGATCCGCACTGAGCGTGGCTGGCTTACGACTTTTCACGCGGTGCGTCGCGATCGTTCATTGGGCAAGCGGGGCTGGGAAGACCGCTGGCAGAAGACCTACGACGCCGGTCTTATGCTGTTGGATTTGGACGATCCGAGCCGGGTGATCGCTCAGGCGTCGGCACCGCTGCTCACGCCCGAAGCCGAGTACGAGACCGACGGCTTCCGCAACGACGTGATCTTCCCCGGCGGCATGGTGCTTGACGAAGACGGCGACGTGCGGATTTATTACGGCGCGGCCGATACCGTCGTGGCCATGGCGTCCGCGTCGCTCGAAGACTTGCTGGACTTTGTCTTGGCGGGCTGAGCGTTGCCACTGCGATTATCCGGCGAACAAGGCCTTTCGGATTTGGTCTATTTCCGCGGAACGGTTCCTAACTCTGTCATCCGCATATACGGCTGCAGCGTACAAAGTAACCGGATGAGCTAAGCAGCAACTCTTTGATGATTTGTGTGCCAGACTCGCTCGTCATCTCTGACCCCCTCCGGACATCTTGATCCACCGTTTGTGAGAGAATCCGATCGGGCTCTGTGCCCGAGCAAGGGTTCTCTGATGAAGAAGCGACACACCCCCGAGCAGATCGTGCGCGGTCTGTTCCATAATGTTGACGTACGACAATCTTGGTCACGTCGCCCTAGGTTTGGAGCAAATATAGCAATCGGAAGACAGCGATGGGGCGTCTATTACTGAGGAGACAGACCCATCGCGCGAGTCGCGTGACAAGCCACGATCTTTGACAAGTGAAGAGCAAACTGGCGAGGCCAGAGTTTCAGGCAGCCTTGCGGTAGTAGTGCCTCAGCAGCCCGCCCAGCTGCTTTTTGCAGCCGATGCTCCCGACCATGGATGGCTCTTGCTGAGCGAGGCGAAGAGATGATGTTGTTATGTCGTCAGGCACGCGGTTATCGATCCCTTGATGGGGCCGACGCGTGTTGTAGAAGTCGACGAACGTCTGCACGATGTGATCCACATGCCCCAGGCCGAAGCAGTAGAAATGACTGAGGCACTCGCGCCGCAGTGTCGCGATGAACGACTCCGCAAAGGCGTTGGCGTTGGGCGCCATGAAGGGCGTCTTGATGGCTTGGACGCCGGCTGAATGAAGCAGTCGGTCGAAGCCAAGAGTGAACTTGCTGTCTCTGTCGTGGATCAGGTGGGTCGCCACCAATCCCTGATCCTCGAGCCACATCACCCAGTTACGGGCTTGTTGCTTCACCCAGTTTTCATCGGGGTGGAACGTCGCAGGCGACACCCACGCTCGGCGTGTTCCGACATGTATGAAGGCAAGCAAGTACGCATCACGCCGCCCGGAGGGCGTCCAGACGTTCTGGCACAGGAAGTCACACGCCGTGAGGGTGCTCATGTGCAGTTTGATGAACTGGTCCCACGGCTGGAAGTCCGGCCTTGCTGAGCGATCGGATCTCGGGGTGGGGGCAATGCCCTCGTCGATCAGAACCCGGCGCACGGTCGACTTGCCGAGGCGTATCCGGAGCTTGAGCAACTCTCCCGCGATGCGGAGGTACCCCCACGCCGGGTTTTCTCTGGCGATCCGGACAATGAGTTGGCGGAGGTCGGCGGTGACCTTCCGGGGCCGGCCTACGCGGCGTGGCATGCGCTGATCCCGCTTCTCGCGGAGCCATCGCTGGTAGGTGGCGTAGGTCGCCACAGAGATCAGCCCATTCACGCGATGATTCATCTCGGCACCGATGGCCAGCAATCGCTCGCGCTCGCGTGGCGACAGGATGAGTCGGGTCTGCTTCAGCCTCGCTCGTAGAATACGGTTCTCCTCTCGGACGAATCGGAGTTGAGCACGTTGCTTGACCGAAAAATACGCGAACAAGAGGTGCAAGTAGGGATAGAAAATCGAGGCCATTGGTCGAGCGTAACCCCTTGACTGGCAACGCGCCGACATTCTAGAACAGGCCCAGAGGGCGGCGAAAAACGCGGACATCCGCCACTACTCGGAGCCATCTGGCTGGAGAAGCCAAGGGGGCCCGGAAGTGCCTTAGATCAGGGCAAAGCCCTTGGTCACGCTGGCCGAAAAACCGAATGTCAGGGGTCAGCGGCCCTAGGAACTACAAGTCGCGAAAGAGAATAGAGTTGCGAGAAACGGTCGCTCGTTAGACCTGACAAAACGGACATTTTTGAGCCCGTCTGCGTGACGGAGAGACTGATCGACATATCTTGTGGAATACACCGGTAGTGCTCGGCCACGGTGGTCGGCTCATCGGTCTCGTCGACGCTTATCTCGAGCTCAACGGCGCGGCCGAGCTCGGCGGCCTTGGCCGCGATGTACTCGGCGAGTTCGACGGCGTGGTCGATCGCCCGCCCGTACTTCACGACGCAGCGCCGTACGGCCGGCTCGTCGAGGGTGACGGTCGGGCCGTTGGGGACGTCGAACGACTTTCCGAGGTAGTCGGTGTGCCACGGCGCGGCATCGCGGGTGGAGGCGAAGCGGGTCGCGAGCTCGTCGGGGCCGTAGGTGTCGGCCCGCTGATCGACGTGATCGGAAGGGTCGATCGTGAAGAAGGTGAAACCCGCGGCGAGCATCCGGTCGACGTCGTCGGGCGTCTTGAGGTGGTCGGCGTCCGCGCCCCAGGCGTCAGAGAACCCTGCGGCCGGCGAGCGTGTCGGTCGCGGCGGTCATTACATCAGCAGGCTGACGATCCATACGCGCAAGCTCGCGGATGGACTGCTGGGCGAAGATCCCGCGGATCGGCCCGCCGGCGTCACGCAGCGCCGCGAGGTGACCCGGCGTGGCGAGCCCGAGGCGATCGCCGAAACCGAAGGAAGGGGTGAGGCCAAGGGGTTGTGGCGTCTTTTGAGCTTCCGTCTTCAATTGGTTCATACCCGCTGCTGGAGAGATAGGTCTTGGCACGCTCAAGACTATACGATCGAAACTCGTGCGCATTCAACGCACACATTCCATGTTGTTTAAGCAGCGTAACTGCGAGGTTGAGCAAGTTTCTAGCTCGTATTGACGCATATCCCGCTAACCTGAAAGACTAATTAAAACAAATACTCGATTTGTTTCCTCAAACGATAAAGCAGTTCAACGCCAATCCAGAATGGCGTACGCATGCGTTTGATGAAAGTCAGCGCGAGCGAGGGTTGGAAAGCACGATAACTGCGGGCCCGGGTCGTTCGCGATGCTGTGGTTGTATCTCGCGGCCAGTGTTTCCCAGTGACTTCCAGGACCTAGCAGATCGCCTTTAGATCGCAAAAGAGCGGCGTCAATGGTCAGTTCGGCCCACCAGCCTTTTCTAGCTTTCGTTGCTATGCGTACCGCTTCAAGATCTCCTAGATCCTGCAACGGCCCGGTCTCGATAGACACCGCCGACGAATCTTCCCAAGGATCAAAACCCCTCCGCGAGCCTCCGGGCCATCGCATCGCGGAGACAAATGCGTTGGGCGTCGCATAGAACTCCCAGTAATAGGGTCGGCCCACTGGCTTAAGGAACCATTCGGCCGTATCTCCCAGCTCGTAGTGCCATTGATTATTGCTAGTTGCTGCCGACATGACATATTCGTCGACAAACTCGAAGCGAGCGATCAGCGCGTCCTGTCGCCAACCGAACCGGACGGCCCCTGGCTCGCAGGGTTGACACTGTTTGGGAGTCGGCGTCAGCTCGTAGGCTGGAACCCGCTGCCACGAATCATCGTCCGCACCAACAGATCGCTGATGCGCCTCGGCAAAACAACGACCGGGCTCGGTGTTACTGGCGGCAGGTGGCAAAATTCCGGGGGCGGTGGATCGATTCATGAGCGGGGTCAGATCTAACATTGATGTGCGGTCGAGAGCAATTCCTCTTGATTCGCGCTGGCTGTGTTTGTCAGTTGTGCCGCCTGGCTCCCGACGCTCTAGCTCATTTATAGGACAAACCACGCAATTATTCCACCATACGGAACATAATATTCAATTTTTAGTTGACCTGACCTCTTCCTTCAGCTATTGTTAGCGCACCTGCTTCATTCGGTCCCCTTAACCTTCTTGAGAGTCCGAACTAACGATCGCGTGTCTTAGTGGGCGTTATTCCCACTGGAGCGCTGAATCAGTTCCGCGAGCCCACTGGCCTCACGCTAAGAATCTTGAGTTGAGCGAGTTTTCCTGCATGCCCAATCCGAGTAGCCGAGACCGAATGTTCTGCTCTGCGAAATTCGGGCGCGGGTTTACACTCATCGAGCTGCTGGTGGTGATTTCGATCATCGCGCTCTTGATTGGGATTCTGCTGCCGACTTTGAATTCGGCGCGGGCAACGGCACGCTCGATGCAATGCCTGGCCCAACTCAAACAGTTCGGCGTCGCCGACGCGGTCTACCAGGTCGACACAGGGTTTGTCTTCCCGGCGTCTTATCGCGCCGACGGGATCACCCTCCGCTGGGAACAAGCCCCGGACTTCAACCGAAATATCCCGGGCATGTCCGACGATCAGATCGTCAGCGGAGCCGATTTTTATTGGCCCAACCGAGAGGACACGATCTATCGCTGCCCGCTCGATGAGGATTTGCCGCAGCGTTATCTGCGTTTTGGCCGCGGCGCTTATTTACTGAGCTATGGCCGCAACGCCCGCTTGGGCTTGTCGCCAAGCAACGATGCGAATGCCACAGAATTCGTCCGCATCAGTTTGATTCTGAACCCTTCTTCCATGATGGGGATTATGGATCACAGCAGGCTGTCCCCCACTGACACGCCGCCGATCTCCGCGGGCAGTCTGATCGTTCCGGACAGCTCGAATCTTGGCCTGTCGAGCCCTCTTTTTTACGCCAGTTGGCACGGACCACCACGGCAAAATGTGCTCTTCATGGACGGACACGCCGAGTCGTTTGAGTTTGATGTGTTCGACGATTCGCTGATGGTCCAAGACCGCGGTGACGACACGAATGAGTTTTGGTCCGGTGGATACGTCGGATTCTATGACTGAACGTTCTTAGAGCCGGTCATGTGACGCCGGCACGCTTACCTACATAAAGGAGGTTGACATGAGTAAAACTGAGTCCACGAAAACGTCTTCCCACAATATCCTTGGCAACAAACTGGGCTGGTATACGCTTGCTGCTGGTGCCGCCGTCATGGGCGTTCAGAGTGACGCGGCTGCGGCGATTATCGAGGTGCCCGTAAATGCGTCGTACGACGGTTCGAGCGGCACTCTCGGCCCGAGGATTCAGTTGGTGCCCTCGAGTTCGTCGAACCAAGACGATTTCTTCCTATCGTCTGCTACGAGCGGGAGCTCTATCTCCGTCGGGTTCTACTCTTACGGCGGGATCGTTGAATCGGCAGCGAATTCCGATTATGTGGCGTTGTTGGAAGCCGGTGACGTGGTCGGCCCCGCAAGCCCTTTAAACACCGGCAACATCCGCGTCGCCACGGACTTCAACATCCCAGGGCCGGATTCTCCGCGTGCACTGACCGATGGGATCATCGGCTTTAGAATTGGGATCTTCGATGGATTCAACGTACAAACCCACTACGGCTACGCGACCGGCCTGACCTACGACATCGACACGAATAACATCATTTCGATCGGGAGTTTCTTCTACGAAGATACGCCCGACACACCGATCACGATTCCAGTGCCCGAGCCCGGCTCGCTCGCTTTGCTCGCGTTGGGGGCAGCTGGGGTTGCCGGTCGGCGTCGTATGTCGGCGGCCTGAAGCCGGCCCGCGAGGAAGTAATCAGTGCGAGTCCGCTTTCCAGCCGGGAAGCGGGCTCTTTTTCTGGGTGACAACGCATTAGGCTTGGACGCGTGCCGACCCACAGACGAAGCTATAGACGTGAGCAAACCGACTCGGACACTGTTAATCGGCTGGGATGCGGCGGACTGGCGTTTTGCGCAGCCACTGATAGACCAAGGCGCGATGCCCGCCTTGAAGTCAGTGGTGGACAACGGTGCGTCGGGAAACCTCGCGACGCTGCGGCCGATGCTGTCGCCGATGCTGTGGAATTCGATCGCGACGGGTAAACGCGCGAGCAAGCACGGTGTGCACGGGTTCTGCGAAGTCACGCCGGACGGCCGGGGCGTGCGACCCGTCCGCAGCACGACTCGGACGTGCAAAGCGTTGTGGAACATTGCATCCCAGTCGGGGCTGCGGAGCAATGTCGTTGGCTGGTACGCCAGTCACCCGACCGAGCCCGTCGCCGGGGCGGTAGTGTCGGACCAGTTTGCCAAGGCGACCGCTCATCCCGATGAACCCTGGCCAGTCGCGAACGGCGCCGTGCACCCCTCTGAGCTGCTGGAGACGTTGGCTGCCCTGCGGGTGCACCCGATGGAGCTTGGCCGAGAGGACGTGGTGCCGTTCATGCCTTGCCTAGCGGCTGGAGCATTGCCGGATGATTCGCCGCTACTCAACCCGACAAAGCATCGCAAGCTCGGCAAGCTAATGGAGCTTGTCGCCGAGACCGCGACGACGCACGCCGCCGCGACGTGGCTCATGGCGCACACCGAGTGGGACTTCATGGCGGTGTACTACGAGGGCATCGACCGATTCGCCCACGCCTTCATGGAGTTTCATCCGCCGCGGATGGACCACGTCGATGCCGAGACGTTTGAACGCTATCGCCACGTGATGTCGATCTGCTATCAGTACCACGACATGATGCTGGCAGCGACGCTACGCCTTGTTGGGCCAAGTACAAATGTTGTGTTGCTCAGTGACCACGGCTATCACTTCGACGCGTTGCGGCCTGCAGGATCGGCGGCGCGGACCGATCCAGTCGGATGGCACCACCCGCTGGGCATGATCGCGATGCGGGGCCCGGACGTACTCGAGGGTCAGTCAATCCTGGGGGCGACGCTGCTGGACGTCGCCCCGACCGTGTTGAGCTTATTGGGTTTGCCGTACGGTCTGGATATGGACGGCAAGCCGCTTTTGTCGGCATTGCAGCCGGAGGTTAAAACGGATTATGTAGTGAGCTGGGACTTGCTGGACGGCGAGGATGGGCGGTTGCCACCGGAGGCAAAGTCGGACCCAGGCCAGGAAAGCGAAGCCCTGCGTCAACTTGTGGAGTTGGGATATCTCGATCCTCTGGATGAGGACGCGACGACGAGGACTTGCCGAGTCCGACAGATCAACCAGCTTGCGCTGCTGGAGTCACTCATGGAGGAAGGCGACTTGGCGGCTGCGGACGACCTTGCCGAACAGATGCTGCAAGACGATTTCATGCTGGTGCCGGCCTTACACGTCCGTTTCGGCTGCGCCCTGCATCGCGAGCAATACGAAGTTGCTGCGGAGTGGCTCAAGCAGCTAGAAGCAGCTGGTATGAGTGAGCCGAGTTTATCTTACGAGCGTTCGCGATGGTTGGCTGCAGCGGGGCGGCCTGCGGACGCGCGTGACGCTCTGTCAGCGATCGACGCGGATCGCTTGACGGCTAGTGAAAGGCTGGCATATGCGGTGCGCCAAGGGACGGTCATGCTTGCTGTAGACGAGCCGGACGAGGCACAGCGATGGTTCGACGAAGCGCTGCGCCTCGATCCAAACCACGTGTACGCACACGATGGATTAGCTCAGGTTGCCCAACGCCAGAAGCGGCACTCGGTCGTGGTGGAGCATTGTCTCGCTGCACTGGAGCGCATGTATTTTCTGCCACGGGCGCACTATAAGCTCGGTTGTGCGCTCGAGGCTCTGGGACAAACGGAGTCAGCAATCCAGGCGTGGCAGGTGGCGATTCTGCAGGCACCGAACTGGTCGGCTCCGCGTGAAGCTCTAGACCGCGTACTCCGCGAACAGGGGCGAGACGACCAAGCGATCGCCGAATGGGTACACCGACGCTCAGCGATGGACCGGATGGTCGCCGATAGGGTGCGGCCCGTCGAAACCTCGGTGTCGCAGGACACACCGATCGGTCGAAGCGAGCGATCGGACAGTCTTGCGGCCGGGCGAGGCAACTCAATTCATGTTGTAGCTGGCCTCCCACGTTCGGGCACAAGCCTTATGATGCAGTTGCTGGAGGCAGCGGGAGTTGCCGCTTTCACAGACCACCACCGCGGACGCGATGAGAATAATCCGCGCGGGTATTTCGAGCACGAGATGATTCGTCGGCTGCCCTCGGACCCGAGCGTCGTCCGCAACGCCAGTGGCCACGCTGTCAAAGTGATTCATGCACTGGTGGAATATCTTCCTGCAGGATTTTTCTACAAGATGATATGGATGCACCGTGACATGGATGAAGTGCTCGCATCGCAGCAACGCATGCTCGAGCGAAATGCCGGGAAGGACGCATCGCGTCGAGACCCCGAAGTGCTTCGGCGTGTCTACGAACAACAATCTCAAAGAGCATTGAACCTGTGTCGCCGGCGTGCGGACATCCACCTGCTGGAAGTTTCACACCGAGAACTTGTAGATGGCAAACCTGAGATCTTTGAAAGTCTCGCGCAATGGCTCGGCAGCAATGTGGCTCCAAGTCGCCTTGCCAACGTGATCGATCCAAAACTGTATCGTCAAAAGAGCAAGCCTTGATTCTGGTCCAATTTAAAACACATATAAACAGCCTCATCAAAGACTGTTTGCTGCGTCAGTTTTACGTCGCTCTCCACAATATTCTTTCTTACGAGTACCCGCCAAACCGCCACAGATGATCAAAGCCACCATCAGCACCGCCGCTGGCATCACCACCGTCCACACCAAGCCTCGAAGGCCTTCGCTTGCCGTTGTGCTGGCTCCCCACATGCCCAGCAGTGGCCCTGCGATCAGCGATGCGCCGCGCACGGCTTCGTGTTTTCCGGTTGAAGCGACAGCCGATCGGTTTTCGGCCAAACCGTGCATCAGCGGTGCGTAATAGAGGTACCCCGCTGCCGCCCCCAAACCCACATGGCCCAGCAGAACTAAAGTGAGGTTCTCGCCCGCAACGGACAAGCCCATTGCGATCGGTGCCACCAGCATAGCCAAGCTCAGACCTGTGAAACTGCCTATCCAGACGGGTGTTGCGATCATCGCGCAGAACGTTAAGAGTCGCGCGATGTCGAACGTGATGCTGAAATAAGCCGCTTGCGATGGTGTGTATCCCAGCTCGCCGAAGATCGCGGGCTGTACCGGGATGAGCGTGAACATCAGGCTGTAGCAAATCACCATACCCCAGCGCCCAGTGAAAATTACGGCTTGAGGAATAGCTCGGTCTTGGATCTCGCCTAGGCTGCGTACCTGTTCATTGATCGATTTTTTAGAGGAACTAACGAACTGATAGGCCCCAACAGTTAACACCAAAGCTACACCCACAAGCACCAAACATGCGAACACTGGCAATAGTTTTGGCTCATAATGCAGCAGCCAGCCGCACCCTACCATGCATATCGGTACGCCAACCGCCCAGGAGAGATTGAATCTGCCGATCATCACACGATAGTCTCGCGGTGAACGGTCTGCGAGGATCATGCCATTGAGCAGCGGCCATGCGGCACCGATCAATCCGCCCATGAGCATTGCCACAACGGCCATCGACGCGAGGTGGCCCACGGCATTCATCAGCAGGCCCGCGGCACCCAGAGCGACGGCGATGCCCGCCATGCGCGAGGCGAGGTAGCGGCGCCCAAGCCAAGGCGCAAAGGCAGCGGCACCAAAGATGTAAGCCAAGCCGTATAGCACGCTCACGGCAAGATTCTGTGGAGCTGAGAACGCGTGGACTTCTGCGGTATAGAGGTACACGCCGCGTTGCAACACCATCGCGCCGCAGGCGAACAACATCGTCGCAAATATGGCGTGTCTCTGCGGCATATCGGTCACAGTGGGTAGTCCACGGCTTTACTTACCGGCGGACCATCCGCCGTCGACGATCAATGCGCTGCCGGTCACGAAGCTGGATCGATCGGTGCCGAGGAAGAACGCCGCGTCGGCGATTTCTTCGGGTCGAGCCATACGGCCGAGGGCCTGTGTCGACGCCATCTCGCGGCGAGCCGCTTCGGGGTCCGAGTATTCCTCGATGCGTTGCTGAACGAACGGCGTCTCCACCCGTCCAGGGCAGACGCAGTTGACCCGCAGACCCTCCGCCGCGTGATCCAAAGCCATCGCTTTGGTGATCCCCACGACGGCGAACTTAGTCGCGCAATACGCGAGCCGATCGCGGATCCCTACGACGCCACCGATCGACGCTAGGTTGACGATTGTGCTAGACGAGCCCGCTCGCAAGAGCGGGAGAAACGTTTGGCTCATGTTGAATACGCCTCGCACATTGACCGCGTGCAGCCGATCCAGGTCCTCAGCGGTGGTTTGTTCGATAGTGCCAACGTGCCCGATCCCCGCGTTGTTGACCAGCGTGTCTACGCCGCCGGCCGCTTTGCGAACTTGCTCGGCTAGCGCCTCGCAAGATGCTTCGTCCGCCACATCGCACTCTGCCCAGGAGCCGCCGACCTTTTGCGCCATGGATTGAGCGTTTGCCGTGTTTCGATCGACCACCCAGACCCGGTGGCCATCATTGGCGAAACGTCGGGCGATGGATGCACCGATGCCCGACCCTCCGCCCGTCACAACGACGCGACGCGACACCGGGGGCATGGCAGGAGGTCCGGTTTCGGCTAGATCGGCCACGAAATCTCCAGGATTTCATTTAACAAAATCAAGTGTTCCATTATAGTATATACGAAGTTGGTTTTGACCTATCGCTACTGCGTCAGCGGTAGACTACTTTTCAAGGAAACCGGCCATGCCATTGCGGATTGGACTTTTAGGCCTGTTTCACGAGTCGAACACCTTTGCGGTCCACCCGACGGGGCGCGAGGAATTTGAGCAGTACGAATGGCTGGAGGGCGGCGCGATCGTCGATGCCAAGCGTGGCAGCCACAACGAAGCCGGGGGCATGCTCAAAGTGCTGGAAGCCGAGCCGGGCGTAGAAGTGGTGCCTTTGCTGTATGCCGCCGCGTTGCCGGCGGGGCGGATTACGGCCGAGGCGGAACGACATCTCTGGTCAGCGGCGGAGAGAGCGATTGCCGAAGCCGGTGCGTTGGATGGCGTGCTCGCCTTGCCGCACGGCGCCGCAGTGGGCGAGACAGAGGCGGACTTTGACGGGTGGTGGCTTGCACGGCTTCGCCAAGTGGTGGGGCCGTCCGTGCCGATCGTGGCAACGCTGGACCCGCATGCCAATGTATCGGCTCGCATGGTAGCGGCCGTGGATGGCCTGGTGGCATATCAAACGAACCCGCACGTCGATCAGCGGGAAGTGGGGCGAAGAGCGGCCGAGCTTCTCTTACGCACGCTGCGAGGTGAGTGTTGTCCAGAGGTGGCGTACTGTTCGCCGTCGTTGATTATCAACATTGAGCGACAGTCGACGGCGGCTTTGCCGATCTCTCGATGGCTTTCCTACGGCACGGACTTATTTCAAGAGATCGGCGTCCTATCGACTAGTCTTATTTTAGGCTATCCATACGCAGATGTGGCAGAAATGGGCAGCGGTGTTGTGGTCGTTGCCGACCGGCGGAAGGCCTCGGCCGAATCCCTAGCAAAGGCCTGGGCGGCGAAGCTATGGTCGGAACGCGTAGAAACGCTGCCCGAGCTGATGTCGATTGAGAACGCAATCCACGAGGCCTCCAAACTCTCCGGCACCATCGGCTTGCTGGACATGGGCGACAACATCGGCGGTGGTTCGTACGGCGATCAGACAGCGCTAACGCATCAGCTGATGAACTCCGAAGTCAGGCCGTTCTTCGTCAACCTCGCGGACCCGAAGGCGTTTGTCTCGATCGGCAAAGCGGGCGAAGGCGCGACGGTCGACTTGCACATCGGTGGTCGCCACGAGCCTGAACACTGTGGCAAGCCAATGCGGATCGAGGGAGTAGTGGAGGTGATCTCCGATGGCCGATGGGTTGACGACCAGCCCCGTCACGGCGGGCGTGTGAACTACGACGAGGGGCCGCTGGCGGTAGTGCGATGCCGTGATAGGTCGGTCGTGCAGGTCAGCCAGCGGGCGATCTTCCCCGTTAGCGCTGGGCAGATGACACATGTCACCCTAGAGCCGCAGAGTTTTAGGGCCATCGTTCTTAAAGGAGTACACGCTCCGATCGCCGCATACCGCGACACGATCGACCATCTCGTGCGCGTCAACTCACCCGGACCGACTTCAGCGGGGCTGGAGGATCGGCACTATCAGCACCGGCGCCGCCCCATGTATCCATTTGAGCTAAACACGGCATGGAGTCAAGATCGTTCCGCATTACAAAATTTCTGATTGCAAATGTTGAATTTTTGATATCCTTAAACCCTACTTCGTTAAATCATCGTGTTCGCCCGCGCTGACGTCTTAAACCGGTGGCGAGCCGGTGAATTCCTCTAACTCGCTGCCACAAAATGATCGCGAAGACCAAAAACAAGCCTGTCGATGCCGAATTTCAGCCCCTGCCAAGCGTGCGGGATCGGTTCAATGTGCCGGCGGACGTCTGCTATCTGAACTGCTCATACATGTCACCGCTGTCGATCGCTGTGGAATCGGCGGGGATCGCGGGCGTCGAGATGCGAGGTCGCCCGTGGGAGATTGGCGTGGACGACTTCTTTGATCCCGCCGAGCGGGTGCGAGAAAGCTTCGCGACCCTCATCCGGGGCGACGCAGAGGGCGTCGCAATGATCCCAGCGATCAGCTACGGCATCGGCATCGCTGCGGCCAACGCCGATGTGAAAGCAGGCCAGTCGATCGTGATCTTGGCGGAGCAGTTCCCCTCGAATGTTTACCCGTGGGAACGGCTCGCCGAGCAACGCGGGGCAGACCTCATCCGCGTCGCTTATCCGGAAGACCACGACCTCACCGGCAGAGTGCTGGAAGCGATCACATCGCACACCGCCGTCGTGGCGGTGCCGAGCGTTCACTGGACCACAGGCGTACGGATCGACCTGGAACCGGTGCGACGTCGCCTCGATGAGATCGGTGGCATGCTCGTGGTCGATGCTTCGCAAACGGTTGGCGGCGACGTCGTCGATGTGTCGAGAGACAGGCCCGACTTCCTAGTGACGGTGGCCTACAAGGCCATGCTCGGCCCGTACGGGCTAGCTTTCTTGTACGCCGACGCCACACAACGTCAAGGTATTCCGCTGGAAGAAGGGTGGCTGAATCGTCGAGATAGCCACCAGTTTGGCGCCCTGCTCCACGGCAACGCGCACTACCGCGATGGCGCTCGCCGATACGACATGGGTGAGCGAGCTTCGACCATCTTGTTGCCGATGGCTCAAGCGGCGTTGGATCAGATGCTTGAATGGGGACCGGTGCGTATCGCCGCAGCAAACCGTCATCTGTTGAAGATGATTATCGAAGAAATGACGGGAATGGGACTGTCCACCCCGGCTGTGGATCTATGCGGCGCGAATATGGTCGGCGTGACGCTGCGTGAAAGTGCACCAGCCGATCTGCTCGAGCAACTTCGCCGAAAGAAGGTTTACGTCAACGCCCGAGGCACCCGAATTCGGCTGGCGCCGCACGTTTACAACGACGAATCCGATATCGACCGCTTCGTCCGCGCACTACATGGCGCGTTGTCTTAAAACACCGCTCGTAGGTCGCCGCAGCCAGATATCAACCTGCGTATCAGCCACACGGTTGAAGCGTAAAGCGTGGGAGTCGTGACAACGGCACGGGGATTTCGAGGTTTTGGCTGCCAGCGTGCTCGTTGCCATCTTCGTCGATCCAATACCCCGGCGGCAGCCTTACGACGCGACGGTCCTGGCCGGGCTCAGTAGCGGGTGCAACCAGCAGATGTTTGCCAAGCATGAACTGGTCGTCGATGTCGGATAGCCCGGCGTGTGGGAAGTGATATTCCATAGGCGTCACAATCGGTTCACCGGTGTTTGCCGCCGCGCTCGCTAACTTAAAGATGTACGGTGCCAACTCAACATGCAACGCGGCGGCCTCTCGGCAAAGTGCCTGGTGCTCGTCGTCGAGAAGACTCCAAGGTGCCGCAGAAAACTGCATCATTGGCATGCACGCCGCGATCTGTGCATAACGCACGAACAACTCAGCATGGACGGGCTCAGTGCGTTCCATGAACTCAAGATATTCGCCACCACCGATCATGTCAGGGCAGGTGAATGCGTGGCCAGTCATCGCTTGGGCCAAGGTATGTGGGATCAAAGACGCAACCCCGCGGTGACGCGACCATTCGTGATGCTTGTCGCGGAGGCGTTGGGCCAAAGGCAGGCCTGCATTGCGGTACGCCGCCTTGACTTCGACATACTCAAAGGCGGTCGCGAGCCGACCGAAAGCGTGTGTTTGATCGAAAGGCATCGCACCATGGCGATGTGTGCGGTCATCAGCTTTGTAGTGGCTGATGTCGCCTGCATCGATCTTGAATCCATCGATGCCGTATCGTTTCTGAAGGTTTTGTAGTTCGCCAACGAAATGCTCTACTGCGACCGGATTTGTTAGGTCATAAAGCGCAGAAAATCCGTTCCACCATGGCCGGATTGCGACATTGCCTGTGGTATCACGAAGCAGTAAATTGGCATTGCGGAGATTAAGATACTTTCTCCCCGCAGGGCTAACGAAAGGGCAAACCCATAGCATGATGCGGAATCCATCATCGTGGAGCGAACGCACCATGGCGGCGGGGTCGGGGAACTTCGCTCGATCGAACTCCCATCGCCCGTAATCGAGCGACCAGTTGTCGTCGATCATGAGCACGCCTGGTGGGTAGCTATGCTTAAGTAACTCGGCGGCGTAGGCGAGTACTTTGTCTTGAGTCGGCTCGTAGAGAAGTTCGATCCAAAGGTTGTACTGCGGCCGAGTCAGCAGCATCTCAGCCGGTGTCGTCCCGGTCGGAGTGATTGCCGGTCCGACCGCCGATCGGTATGCGTCACGCAACGTGCTGCCGCCGACACTTAAAGTGATGGTACTTCCCGGCCGGTACTCAGCGACCGAGGGCGATGTCTCAGCACGCATGCGCCCACTCTCGATTGTCATCGCGAACGGCACTTCGGACCAAAGCGCTCGCCCGCATGACGACACAAACAAGGGCATGACTTGGTTGCCTCCGCTGTTGTGCAGGTCAACCCGATACGCCGACTCGGCGTGAAAGGGGCCCAAGTGCCCGTCAGCGATCCGCCCACCCCACCATCGCTCATTGGGCAAGAACTCAAGATCGTGACTCGGTTTGGCAGTATTTTCGGTTTTCGTCGTCATAGATCAATCTCAGCATCACGCATGTGTCTTCGCGATCGCATAACGCGTCTTAAATAGCGTTTACTTTTCAGTCGGCACCACGATGCCCCGCATGATCGTTCGCTGAGTTACGAGGAATATCAGCATCGTCGGCACGCTCGCGATGATGACCGAAGCGAAGACCGCAGCGCTTGTGCTCCGTTGCTGAAATTGAAACAGCCAGACGCTCATCAGCCACATGTCCGGGTCAGGGGCAACCAGAAGCGGATATAGGAACATCGTGTACGCAGCTGTAAATGTGCCTAAGGCGAGGATCGCCAATATTGGTTTACTCAAAGCCATCGTAATTTGAAAGAACATCCGCAATTCGCCAGCCCCGTCGATTGTTGCAGCCTCGTACATCTCTTGAGGAAGGGCATCAAAGAAACCTTTGAGCAGGAAAATCATGTACCCGTTCACAATCAGCGGCAACACCAGCGCGACGAATGTGTTGAGCAACCCAAGGTTGCGAAGCATGATGAACTGCGGAATCATGGTCACCATGGGTGGGAACGCCATCGTCGCGATGAGCACGAGTAACACTTTGTACGTCGACTTCATCCGAAACCGCGAAAGCGCGTAGGCTGCTAGCGGATTCACCAGCAGCGAAAGCAGGATCGCTAACCCGCAGAACAGCGCGGTATTCAACAGCACGCGGCCCTGTACGGTCAGCTCTCGCCAAACGTTAATGTAGTTGCGAGTTACAAAGTCCCACCGTAGGGACTTCGCGTTCTGGGTGACATAGTTTTGCTCGAGTGCAGCAAGCGTTACCGGCAGGTCAGGGTGTGCGGGGTATGCCTCAGCCCAAGCATATTCTGGGCCAATTAATCGAATCTGTTCCGGATCGCTTAACTGAGAAAGATAGCGCTCAAAATACTCGCGCTCGCGGCCGCTGAGCCAGCGGCCGTCTGGCGGCTTGACATCGGCAATGAACTCTTCATCAACGCCATTATTTCGTAAGAATTGGCGGTATCCCTCAGTGGACAACCCATCGATCACTACAAACGAAGGATTCAGAAATTCTCGCACATAACGCAACCAGGACTGACGTAGCGTGGGCTCGTCTAGGCTTGGCACTGTTTCCGACAAACGGAAATCGTGGTAGCTGATCAAGTCGACTGCGTGGGCCTTATTGTACTCGTCCGTGGTGTACTGCCCGTAGATCGGGAAGACGATAGACCGCAGGAAGTGACCTGTGAGTGATACGGGAACGATCTCGGCCGCGGGGCGCTCGTTGAGTAACTCGAAATATTCGTGCTCGATTGGGCTGTCGAGCAACAAATAGCCACGGTTCAGCCAGCGTGGAGAGGCGAGTCGGATCTGCGACCAGTCTTCAACAACCGTGCCTAATTCTGTAGAAAGTGCGGACAAATCGCCATTATAAGTATCAAACAGACGGCCCTGCAGGCGACGCATATTTTCTGGGGCGTCAAGAATTGAATAGGCATTACCGAGCGTGGTCCAATGCTGTGGAAGATCGATCTGCTTGAGGAAAGCTCGTAGGTCCGCAATCGCCACGTCATCGACATCGACTTCGGGTAGCGGGAACAGCTTGAAGGAAAAAACCTGTCGGAGCAGCGTATCATTGGCGTGCTGAGGACTCTGGTCGTACTTCGTCGAGAGAAACTTGCGGTACAGCGTGTCTTGATCGATCAGATAAGCCGGTATCAGATCGAGATCGGTCGCGTCGAAGTCGCTGCGGACTGATCCCGAAACCATGACCAGAAACGGGTACACGGTGGTAGCCGCCACAAGCGCCAAGGCAACGACTACGCCGAGAAGGATCGCACGGCCCCGAAACGTTCGTGATTCGATGGTGCTGACGAGCGGCATGGCGGAACGGGGTCAACGGTTACTGAACTGGGCGCGGGCGAGTTGGCGGAGTTGGTAGGCGGTCACGCCGATGAGCAGAAGCCCAAGCAGCCAAGCCATGGCCGTACCCAAGCCAAAACGCAGGTCGAAGAAGGTTCGGATGAAGATTTCGAGCGACAGGATATTGGTCGCGCCATTTGGCCCGCCTCCTGTGAGGGCCAATATATAGTCGGCCCCTCCCTGGAACGCCAAGACGAGCGACGCGATGAACTGTATGCCGATGAGGTACTTCAGTTGAGGCAGGGTGATGTGCAGCAGTCTGTGCAGCGGTGCGGCACCATCGATCTCGGCTGCTTCGTAGAGATCGGAAGGCACTGTTTTCAACGCCGCAAGATAGAGCAAGCATCCCGGCCCGGCCGTGGCCCAAACGATCGGCAGCACCGTGCAAAACATCGCCAGATCCGGCGCGTGGATCCATCGCATCGGCTCGAAGCTGAAAGAACCGATGGGTCCGCCGTAGACGGACCAAAACCCCGAGGACATTATGGTGGTGACGCTAGCGGTAAGCAGCACGCCCGCCAATCCGAAACTCACAGAGCGTCCAACCCAGCCGAAGTCGCTCGACTGTGTCACAATCCATATAACGATCCAGAGCAATCCCACCCACAGCGCTGTGACGATCAGCTTTACCGCGGTGGCAAGTATCGGTCCAAGTGCGTTGAGTGCTAGAAGCAGTTGATTGAGCACACCGAATTCGGTGTCGCCATAAAGCTGTTTCCAGAGAAACATCACGACAACCCCGCTGATAACCGCAGGCAGATAGACCAAGGTCCGGAATACGTATTTGGCCGTTCGGGTCGGGACTTCGTCGAGAAGGATGGCCAAGGCGATAGGCGGCCAAAAACCCAAAGCCAGCAGCAGGGCGACGTAATAAACCGTGCGTCCCAGCGATAACCAGAAACTCGGGTCATACAGAGCTTCGGCGAAGTTCATGACACCAACGAATTCGCTGGGCGCCGCGAGTCGATAGTCTGTGAATGCTAAACCGAACGCCCACGCCAAAGGCACATAGATCCAGAAGGCCATGACACCGAGCGCCGGCGCAAGCATGAGCCAAGGCAGCCAACGATGCTGCTTCGCCCCCTCCGATCCCGGCGGCGCAAATTGTGTGAAGTATCGCCATGTTGTCACAATGGCAAATATGAACGCGGCAGCCAATAGGATCAATGCGCCCCAGCCGACCAGGCGGCGCTCTTTCAATTCGTCTTCACCTAGACGGCCGAGCAGCTTCGCGTTGGCCTTCTCAACCGATGCGGTGAGTACTTCTTGAATGACCTCTGCGCGATCTTCCGGCGAAAGATCGGTGAGGTCCAATTCAAGCATCGCCAGCAGCGGCTCGGACATGAAGCGGTAGATGTGCTGAGTATTTTGGCCGTAAGGCTCGGGCACGCCGGTGTTGAATGCGGTCTCGTAGACGTGCCGGATAGAGGGCGGTACCTGTGCGAGCGCTTCGTCGTGGCCGTACTTATCGAGCCATAGCGGATTGGCGAAGCGCCCGAAGCCGTTGTCGACATAGATCTGCGTACGGATTTCCTGCGCTTCCTCTGAAACTAGAAACCAGATGAAACGCATAATGGCGAGCTTCTGTGCGTTGGTTGTACCGGAGAAGATGCCGAGCATCTGAGCGTTGATTTCGGACCCTCGGGTACCGGATGGGCTCAGCGGGACAGGGGCGTATCCGATTAGCTGCGGATTTGCCTGGATGACCATGTCTTGGCGAAATGCTTGAAATGTCATGCCGATCTGACCGCGGCGCCACATCAGGTCCAGCTCATCGCCGACGCCGGGTCCAATGAGCGCCGCGCCGCGAGCCGGCCGGCCTTCGTCATTGACCGCCTCGAAGGGCTCGCGGGCCAACCGCCACAGGAACGCTGCCGACTCCGCCAGCTCGGGAGAATCAAAGGCGGCTCGCCACTGCCCGTCATCGTCCCGCTCCATCGCTCGACCGCCATTGCCAACCAGCAACGCATACGAACCCCACGACAAGTACTGCCCCCCGTAAAACATAAGTCCGTACTGATTCCGCGATGGAACGGTAAGCCGACGTGCATAGTCCAGCAGTTCTTCCCAATCCTTGGGTGGGTGGTCCGGGTCCAAACCCGCCTCGGCGAACAAGTCCTTGCGGTACATCAGCACGTTTACCGCCATGCTTAGCGGCATCGCCCAAAGGTGCTGATCCTGGTCATGTGGCGGACGCAATCCCTCGCGGTAGACCACTGGCCACACGGGATCGGGCACGCGAGATCGGAGCAGCTCACGCGCTGCTTCAATCTGATCGGCGGTGGGGTGGGCGATCCAGTCACCGGCTTCATCCAATGCGATGAGTCGTGGATCTTTGCTGATCACCCGCGCCATGAGTGGGCCGAGCGGTTCGAGAAATCCCTGCTCGATGTAGGTCGAGCTCTGCCGAAAGTTGACGTAGATGGCATGCGGCGGGACGCCTGCGGCAATGGCCATGAGCGGACCAGAGTCCATCGCCTCGCCGTGAACGCGCGGCATGGTGAAGGCTTCGATCTCGATGTTTGGGTTACGCTGTTGAAAGAGACGCACCAACTCACGCGTTGCGAGAGATGCGGGATCGACCGAGCCCGGCTGCGGTAGGCCTTGCGATTTAAAGCGGACTTTCGAGGCACCGGGTTCGCCCGAAGTCGGAAACGCGACCAGCGTCAACAACAAAGCGAATAACCACACGCACCCAGGTGGACGACGCACGTAGTAGCTGCAGCGACCTCTGGCTCTCACGCAGCCTGTCCGCATAACAGCCAATGTGAGGGCAAGCGGCATAATATTCCAACATACAAAACGCAAGATTTCATCATATTACACATGGCACGCTGTTGCGGCAAGAGTCTGGCTCATGTGCTTTTAGGCTGAGTGTCAAACGCGATCTGACCGCAAGTCGTCCAGCAAGACAAGGATCTCGCTCACGATGGCGTCCAAGAATGCCCGCCCCTGTTCGGCAGTCGCGTCCGTTGGGTCACCGAACCCGCCGTGTTTCGACATCGCTTCGAACGGGCGAACTCGGCCGACCCGGCCTGGCCCGGAGCCGAGGCCCAGCATGTCGACGTGCGTGAAGCGCGATTGCGATTGCAGGCCGTCCTTTGCAGCGCGGGTCATGTTCACGAGTTCGGGAGCCAGTGCGAGCATGACGGCCGTTTCCATCTCACCCGCGTGCCCCATACCGCCGGCAGAAGACCGACGGACCTTGGCCATAGCCGGACCTGCAATGTCCCAGTATGACGCGGAGAGCAGCACGCGGTCGGGGTGCGTGTGCTGGAGCTTCTCGAGCGTGACGGAGAGGATGGCACCGTTGCCGCCGTGCCCGTTGAGGATAAGCACCTTGCGAAAGCCCGCGTGAAGCACCGAGTCCACGACGTCGAATAGCGACGCTGAGAAGTGATCCAATTCCGTGGTGAGCGTACCGGGGTAGTCTCGATGGTGGCGCGAGCACCCGAGCCAAAGCGTTGGCGTGACCAGCACATCCGCTTCGCTTGCGGTGTCCACCGCCGAGCAAATGCCGGTAACGATCGTTGTGTCGGTGCTCACCGGCAGGTGGAGGCTGTGCTGCTCGATCGCTGCGGTGGGGACGATGACTGGAGTGTCTCGATCCAGAGCTTCGATCTGGTCTCGGCGTAGGTTCATCCATTGCATTGCATCGCTCGCGCCAAAAGAGGTAACGCTAAGTCAGAGATAATCGATCCCCGTTCGTTGAGACGATGGCGGGTATGAAAGGCCAGACAGATGTGGCGTAGGTTGTGGGGTTCCCGGCGGAAGCGATACCGCCTGGGCCATAGCTTGCAGCGTCCCGCACGCAAGCAACGCACGCGTTTTGGGGAAAGGCGGTGCTCCGCCGCCGAGCCAGTCCTCCACCACCCGAGCGAGGATCGCGAAGTTAGCAAAACGCCCGAGCTGACCTGCCCCGGCGCGGGCGACCGTCACATCGACGCGTCCATGTCGGTGGACACCAAAAGCGAAAGCGCCATGATCCGCTAGGCCGATGTGCGTGACCTTTAGGCCGTCGCCGTACTCGATCCGGAACGCGTAGCTTGAGGTGGCGATTTGCTGCCCGGCTATCGACGATGCGCTGGGTAGCTCCGGAAATGCATGCGCATAAACTCTCTCGAACAATTGCCGTGGTAATTCACGTGACTCTGCGGCGGCCCACACCGTGTCGTCGCGCCATGCGGTCACCCGCTCGACGCCCGATGCCCCACCACACCGACGTTCAAGCGTGTGCTGGACGAACTCTAGGCTGTGGTAGCCATAACTCTCGAACCTGCCACTATCGACTAGCGGAAAGATCGCGAGCGCTTCGTCAACGCGATCGCCATCGATGTCGAACAACGGGTCGTGGCGGCAAAATGGGATCGATGAACTGGACAACACCTCGAACCCTAGGGCTTCGGCACGTTCGAGCATGCACTTTGCTCGATCAAAATCCCACGAGAGATGCTTGTCAACAAACACCGGCACCGCGCGGCCGTCTGCGGCAAACACATCGGCAATCTCGCTAAACATCTCAGCCCGAGGGTACAGCTGTTGATTGAGTTTGTTGTATGGGTAGTCGCCGTGCTCAGCGATCAGCAGCACGCCATCGACTGCAAGCGTTGAACCACCACAACGCAAAGCCTCGGCGATGCTGGGAAACATCGAGACCGAGTTCTCTTGGAATCGTTGCCTTGACAGGTCACTTTTCGGCATTTGAGCAACGTACGCCGAAACAATGCTGCTTTTAGGGCCCGGCCAACCCCAGTCGCGATCCCCGGGCAAGGCTTCGAACCACCGCGCGAGAAGCACGTCGGCATGGCTGTCCGGCCGATACACCGTGGCAACGACTGCGAGCCTCATGCGGCGGGCTCCGGACCGATCGGGATTGGACCCCCGGCTGTGAAGCGGTCTCCAGGGAAGTAACCCAAAGCGTTGCCAGAGGTCAGATCGAAGCTGAACTCGGGCCCCGCGTCCGAAGCGGATACCAAGTTGGCGATCGCGTGGCCTGGCGTCGCACGCAACCCGGTGTGTAGGCTGCCTCGTCCATCTTCGGGCAGACTCGCTTCCAGGCCCGCCCCGATGCCGCGTGCGATGTCTTCTGTAGATACCGCGCACGACCGCATCGAGGGATCCTCAAGATGCTTGCGTTGAAAATGATCCACTGGGTATGGCTGGCCTAGCCGCCAGCACACGCTGCTGAACTTTTCTTGTGTGGCGTAGAGCCATGCCAACTGCTCGCCGTAAAGCTTTGTCACTGAGTAATGACTCCGTGGCTGCAACAGAGTTTCGGGGGTAACGCACGGCGGGATCGGTTGGTTGAAATACACGGTTAAAGAGCTCAGAAATACCACTCGCCGCACACCCGCTGCGGCCGAGGCTTCGAATACATTGCGCGTGCCCAGCACATTAACGCTGATTTCCTCGGCGGCATAAGCGTGCTCTTCGAGATGACGCAGCTCCCTTTCAGAAGCGATTGCTAAGTGGACCACCGCATCCACATTGTCGACCACGTCGCGCACCTGATCGTAGTCTGTTAGGTCTGCGGCATGTATTGACAAATCGCCCGCGCCCGACGCCGTCTTGTCGAGTGCGACGAGTTCGTACCGCTCTCTGAGCCGCGGCCCGATTCGCGAGCCAACCAAACCTGAGGCACCGGTGACCAGAACCCGCTGCCCTGCCTGGATACCTAAAAGCCGAATGATGCACCCCGCTTACGCTTGTTAGGCTTGCTAATTTCTTTCATTATATAGAATATGACTATCCGTCCCATGGAATACTAGTTTAATGGAGTTGAAGCATGAAGTGGTGTCGATTTGAGTCGGAAAAGCAGGAATTTGTGGGCTTAGTGAGCCCATCGGGCACGCTTCACGACGCCTCGTCGATCTGCGACGCCGATGACTTGCTTCACGTGGCGACTCGTTCCTTAGATATCGACTTGGCGAAGTTGCCGGCTGTCGATGTCGCGTCGGTCGTCTGGCGTTCGCCCATCGGTCGCCCAGGCAAGGTCGTCTGCATTGGTCTGAATTACTCCGATCACGCTGAAGAGGCGGGGATGGCCGAGCCCGATGAACCCATTGTATTCATGAAGGCCGCCAACACGGTCGTCGGCCCGAATGACCCCGTTGTGATCCCACGCGGGGGCGACAAAACCGACTGGGAAGTCGAGTTGGGCGTGGTCATCGGTCGAGAGGCAAGCTATCTCCCCGACGAATCCGCCGCCGCGGGGGTGATCGCAGGCTACTGCATCAGCCACGATGTCTCTGAGCGGGCATTCCAACTCGAGCGCGGCGGGCAGTGGACCAAAGGCAAGAGCTGCGACGCCTTCAACCCCGTCGGCCCCTTGCTGGTCACGCCCGATGAGATCGAAGACGTCCAGAATCTCGGCATGGAACTTACTGTCAATGGCGAGGTGATGCAGCAAGGGAACACCTCGAGAATGATCTTTTCAGTCCATCAGATCGTGCACTACCTCTCACAGTTCATGACGCTAGAGGCCGGTGATCTGATCAATACCGGCACGCCTCCTGGAGTGGGCATGGGCATGAAGCCGCCGCGTTTCCTCAAGCCAGGCGATCGCGTGTCGCTGTCGATCGATGGGCTTGGCCAGCAAAACTGCGTGGTTGAAGCGGCGTGATCGCAACCACCATGATTGCGAAAGGTCTTGATGGCGGGTTTGACAACGTGCTAAGCCGCGGCGGTTGTGAAGCTCGCCACAAAACTCTAGCGTTCGCGGGCTCGGCCCGATTCACCTTTCATCCAAGCTCGAACGAAGCTGCCACTGCCTTGGACCTGTACCCGTCGAATTACGGACAGAGCGATACGCTTGCGCATAGCTTCCGAATCCCGCGGCGTACGCCGCTTCCGTCAGTGAGTGACGCCCACCCCGGCCGATCAACGACAGCATCCGACGTACCCGCTGGTCTTGTCGATAAGCCGTAATGGTTCGCCCGGTCTGCTCCGCAAAAAGCCGCGACAGGTGAGGCCGGGAAATGCCCGTTTTCCGTGCCAATGCATCGAGGTCATCTGCCTCGGGTTTGTGGGCGTGATCGGCCAGCCATTGGGCAACGAACTCGACCGCCGGATGCAGATGCGTTCCTTCGGGCACGTCTTTCGCCGCGCGATAGGCCCGCCACGCCGAAGACGCCAGATACCCAAATGCCGACGCTGATGCGGCGTCTCCCATGTCCTCGCAACGCAACGTGCTGCAGATGGACTGCAACATCTGCGACGGCTCTTCGGCGACAACCCGCGGTGACGACGACGACGGCCGACCCGTTCGCAGCCATGCCCGCCAAGCGGCTGCCTCTGGGTCTCGACTGAGCCGGCGTATCAGCCTGGGTGTAAAAACAACGATCCACATACGCATCCGTTCCGATGCGCCCAACAGCCTGTGGGGCTGCCCCGGAAGCAACCACAGCAAAGCGTCCCGCCCCAGGTTCACTCGTCGGTGATCGATGAGATATTCCGCACGACCGGCCGCCACCAGATTCAACTCCCATTCCGGATGGCGATGCTGCGATCTCATCACTGGATTTTTTGCCGCGTCGTGCCAGTAAACGGCCCCTTCACGTCCGGTGGGCACCAGTCCTTCGGCTTCTACCAGATCACCAGATGCAATGTTTTTGCATTTCCGTGGCATGCGAGCGCAAAGCTTACATACAAAATATCCGCCTGTCTGAAACTTCTTACCCGGAGACCTTATATGCTCACCGCTGTACCCGATACCGATTCCGTCCCCGTTTGGCCCGTTCAGGCTAGAGAAGCAGATCTTTCGCCCGAAGAGCAAGACTACTTGTTCGACCTGAGAGGGTTTCGGGTCATCCAGAACGCGCTCAGCGATGATCAGCTTGAAAGGATGAATGCCTTTGCTGACGATCATCCGGCCGACCAATTGAAACCCGGCGAGTGGGTGGGCAATGTCGAGACCCACTCGTACGGCAGCGAAAATACACCTGATGGCTTGAATTTCCAGAACATCATTGAAGGCGGCGATGTCTTCGAAGAACTCATCGACCATCCCGCCTGGCTCGATCAGATCCGATCGTACATAGAGACGGATGACCACCGCCTAGCCATCGATGAGAACTTCCTGAACATCCGCCGGACCGGTGGATTTATCCCGATTCACTCGGGAGGATCGCTTGTTCGCTTCACAAGCAGCTTCCGCAATCTCGCTGGTAAGTGGGCGGTAGGCCAGATCAACGTGCTTATGGCGATGACGGATACCCGAGAGGGTGACGGCTGCACCACCGTCGTTCCTGGGTCGCACAAATCGCATGAAGATCATCCGCAGGTTGAGCACGCCTGGGATGTAGACAAACCGATTAATGGAAGCCAAGCGGTGGGCATGGTGCAGGTCCATCTCAATGCCGGCGACGCGCTGATGTTTACCGATGCGATCACGCACGGCTCGCTCCCGCGTACCAACCCCGGTGAGCGTCGTGTGTGCATCTACCGCTACGCCCCGCATCTTTTAGCAAAACGCATGAATTACCTGCCTGACCCGGCGTTTATAGACAGGCTCACACAACAGCGACGCGAGCTCGTGATGCCCACGCCACCACGCATGCGACCTGGCCGTGTGCTGCGAGCCGAAGATTTCACACACAACGCTGTAGGTGGTTAATAGCTATCTTCAAAACGAAAACGGGCTGTGTGACCGCTACCGCACGGCCCGTTAATTGTTGTCTATCCTATTCCATCTGTGCTCGTCTACAGTGGGAGTTAGTACGTATCATCGTTCAGGGCGAACGATGAGCGGGCGAATCATTTCCTTAGGAGTATTCACACGCACGCGACCGATCGATTCCTGCTTCAAGACTCGCCGCATAACGGGATCGTAGACCTCCGCCGGGCCGTCGATCCCTAGTGCGGTGGCGTTGAATTCGATCGTAGCCTCGTGGTTTTGATGAGCATGATTACCCACGATCAACAAAGCCTCCGGCCGGTCGGTCTGCATCGCCACGGATACGAAAACATCGTCCGGAACATCGGTCGTGATGCCGAGTGACGCTTCTGCTCTAAAAAACGGAACGAAGTTGGCATCGCCATAATCCGCAAGGATTGGCACGAAATACTTGTTCAATCGGTTCATCATCGAACCGGTCACAAGCTGCTCTTCAGCCGCTGCAAGATAGGGGGTAAAGACACCGTCACGCAAAAGATGACCGCCAGCAGCGGCGTCTTCGGACCCCGGGTAGTCGCCAAACGTTTTAGTGAGGTACGTCGCCCACGTCATGTTCACATCGCCAGTCATGACGGTCAAGTACCCAGCTCCGAGCTGATAATGCGGTGTACCAAGCAGTATCCCGGGGTAGTGTGACAGGTAGCGATCGTCAGTCAGGTAGCTGCGAGTCGGATTGATATAGACTTGGTGGTGGTCAAAGTCGAAATAAAACTGCTCTTGCTCACCGGTGACGCCAGCGTGGGCAAAGCTGCCGTAAGACATCTCGATGCCGGGTGAGGTGTGCGGTACAAACTTCGCGTTGTTATCTAGACACATCTTATAGATACGTTTGTAGAGCTCGCGATGCGCGAGAATCGGATAACTAAAGCGGAGCTCGCCGTCGGGGCCGATCGAGCCGGCACCTGTGCCCAAAGCTGCGTCAGGGAACGGAAGCCCGAAATCGAGGTGGATGTAATCCGCGTCCATCTCAGTGAGCAGGCGATGGATCGCCCAGACGATAAAGTCCTGTCCCGGGCCGCTGGGCGCGACGACGGTGTGGTCGAAGGAGATGGCCGTGGGTTGGATAGAGACCTCGGCGCCAAAGTCCGGCCACGCAGCGTCGTGGGTTGCCATATTTTTCAGGAAGTACGGCAGGTGGTCGACGCGGGTCGGCTCGCGTGTGGCGTGATATCGCGCGTACTGGGCTTCGCGTTCGGGGCCATCGATTTCATACCAAGGCCCTAGGAAGTTGTTCCGGGCGTGCCAGTGGGTGTACACGCCCGTGATGCCCTGGCGGTGATGTACATCGTGCTTGAGCATCGATGTCTGGACGTCGAGGCGAAGTCGACCATCTACAAAAGACCCCACTCGGTCAACAGCACCACCCGCCTTGGTTGTGCGATAGTCGTTCGGAAGAAAATCATCGTCAAAGGCATCGTCGAGCAACGGCTTCTCGTTGGCATCGGCGATCGTCAAACGATCCAGCCATAGCCGAGACTGCCCGCCGAGCAGCAGCACACCGTGGTGAAGCTGTTGGAGTTCTGCGGACAGCGATGAACGCAGTGTCGCTACGTCGCCTCCAGCCTCCAGAGTGAAATCCGTGCCCGAGGCGGTACGATGCCACGTCAGTCTTAGCGATTCCAAGTCTTCACTTGTCCATAAGGTGGCTTCATTTCCCGCCGAGTCCGCGAGGCGTATCCGGCTCGATCCGTCCCCCCGGAACAATCGAGCGTGCAAGCCTTCGTTTTGCTCGGTGTCGCCGAAATCGATCCAGAACAGGTCGTGCTCACTGCCGTCGATCACCGAGAAATTCAACTGTAGCTCACCACCGCGCGGGTCCAAGTTATTGTGCAGTGGGTAATGAACGAAAACGCCGCTGCGCACTTGGCTGGGAGGCGTCCGGCCCGGCATCCACATCGCTGGATTCCGCGCCGGCTCTATCTTGGCGAAGTGCACTGCATCCGCGATTCCGGTTGAGCTGGAGAGCATGATCTCGTCCCAAGGCAACGCAAATGGCTTGGTCGGGATCGCGATCAGACCGAAGTCGAATCGGCTTCCTGCTTCGACATGGCCGGGTTCGCCTCGGAAATTCACTTCTAAGACGCGCGCGCTGTCGGCAACTGGGCGGATCACGATCTGCTTGCTTTCCTCGGCGTTTCGCCAATGCCAATTGTGCTCGGCGAACCACTCGAGGCCGTGGTCAAGGTCGTGCAGGCGAACGGTTGGAGCGAAGCCGATATCGACCTGTTCGTCGGGAAGCTCTCCCCCCCACGGCCACTCGGCCTTGCTGAACGCGTCGATGGGTTTCAGCCCGTTGTAACCACGCCAGTAGTGCGTCCCCGCTTCCGACCGTACCGGCACTTCGAGTCGGAATGACTCGACGCGTGCTGCGGTGGCCGTTTCTACTTCGAGGTAGTAAAACCCGTCGTATTCCAGCGTGGCTCGGATATTGAGCGTAAGTGATGGCCCGATATAGCTTTGCCGACGCACCCATCGCGTCTCGGATTGCTCGACGATTTCTGGCTGACCCTGCGGACGCAGGAGCTGTCCGTTTACGACGAACCTCGCTGGTGCGGCGAGCAATGCCTGGTCGCCGCGGTCCAGCCGTACGGTAATCTGCTGCGGCAGTAATTCTTCGCCGAACGTATAAATCCGATTCGTGGTCGTAGCCGTGTTGCCGGAATACGCAATGGGCTCCCAGGGCGGCAGTAGCTCGTCGGTTCGTCCCAGACTGTTGTTTGCCCACACCGGCTCAGCGGGTTTTTCTAAAGGTATCGTGCGATTCAGCACGACCTCGCCGGCACGCACGAGTCCGATCTCGACGTCGTAAAGACCCGCTTCAAGGCTCGACATGTCGAGCGAGATCGTGCTTTCATCGAACGCGCGATTCATTTCGATAAGTTCCCGCTCAGCCCCGCGTCTACGCAGACCCACGCGTACGTGGTCAGCGTCAGTTGCGATGTCGGGCAGACCCGCAGCAGGGACGGTAAGCTTGACCGTACCATCAGTCAGAAACCAGCGCTGAAGATTAACTGCAAATGCCACCGGCTCGGACCAGACGAATGGAACCAGCTGGTGGTGCAAGGGATCGTCAAAGTTATCCGCATCGTTGAGTTGTAGTTCTGCAACATACTGTTGCCCCGGCTCGGGCTCCGCGGTAGCGGTAATGCCGATCGTTTCGCCCGTTCCGAGCTCGATCGAACCGCCCATGCTGAAGTCTAAAATTTCTTTGAGTGGAAGCGTCCGCCGGCTAAAGCCCATGGTGGTGAGGAACTCGGGCAACGCCAGCGTTGCTTCGGCCTGATCGGCCGCGACCTCGGCCATCACCTTGTTGTATGCCGAGAAACGTCGTTTTTCGGCTCCCGAATATTGTGCCCTTGCGACGAGATAAGTCGGCGGCGTCGTGTCATCGACTCGATCTGCGACGACGCGTGGCAGGCGGATGTCGGTCTGCACGGCGACATCAGACCGGAAACGTAGCCGCCCTGACGATTCGATACCGGCGATATCGTTGGCCGGACTCCAAGCAGAGAAGACGCCTGTTCGCTCGTATCGCTTCACGTTAAAACGCCAGACGTCGCCATCATCTGGAGACCCACCGACCAGCGACCACGGGATCCGTAGCTCTGCGGACCATGACCTCGCGTCTTGGTCGATGTGGCCAGCGAAGGACTCTGCGTCGATGTTTGGGTCGCCGTTCACGTCCGATGACCCGCCGGATGCCGACCTGAAAGTGCCATCAAACAAGGCTCCCCGCGGGTTGATGATGGCAACGAAGCCGAGGTCTGCTTTTGGGTTGTACAGGATGAACTCGAGGGAGTCGTCTTCCCACACCGCTACGTCGCGTTCGCCTCCCTCAAATTTCGCCTTGATGAGGTTCATCGGTCCGGTCTCGGCTACAGCGCCGAGAACAAGGCCCTGAGGCGTGGCCTGAACCCGCAGCGTGGTGTTGCGAACAGCACGATTGAGGAGCGTTTCGTCGTTGTCCGCGCCGAGCCGTGCAACCACAAGAAAGTCCCCGAAGCGTGATGCCGCTGACCACTCGCCGTCCGCCACGATGCCGTCGAACAAAACGGCCGAATTTTCGACGATCGGTGCCGTCGTGGTCGGCACGCGATAGTCCCTGATCTCGGGCTGGGCAACTCCTGGGCTTGCAAGCATCGCGAGACAGGCGACCAGGGTGGTGTTAAGGGCAGAAGTTTTTTTCATCGTCGCACACCAGGAGGAATATGGATCAGCACGTCTGCAGAGCGTCGTCGGAGCCGACGGCCCCGACTTGTGCAACAGCCAGATTGATAATAGCCAAAATTTCGATAAGCGGTACATAGTATTCCAAAAAATGAAACACACCCCTGGTTTGTCGCCTGCACACTCAAATGAGGTGCCTCAGATCGCGTCCGGGCGGGCATCGGTAACTCGGGCTCGATGCAGCGGGTTTCGCTGGCCCCAGTGGTCCACAAGCAAGTTGGGCAGCGGGCTGGCAGGACGATTGTCGTCAGCAAACTGCAAATCGGTCGGGTCTGAGTTGGTTTCGAACTCGAGCGGCATAACATAGGCCAACGCAGACCAGCCCCAGAACGGCGACAGGCCTTGTCCGACGCCGGTCTCGGCGTTGTAGAACTCACGCGTGGTCGCTTCCCGCAGTGCCATCTCTGCGGTGCGATAGGCAAGATCTTCGGCAAGCTGCGTCCGGCCGTAGCGGCGCAGGCCTTGGAACACCATGTAGTTGGTCGGCACCCAGCAGGGCCCACGCCAGTTGCACTCGTGGTCGCGTCGCATCTGGTAGTAGTCCGGCTCCAGCTTCGACCAGGTCGCCACGGGATAGCTCAGCCAAAACGCGTCGGGGTTGGTGAGATGCTCATCGATGAGTCGCTTGGCCTGGGCCTGCGTTGCAATTCCGTCCCACAGCGGTAGAAAACCCGCCACGGTGAAGACCCGCCTTAGCTTGTCATCTTGCTCGTGCCGATCGAAGTAAAAGCCAGCTTCGTCGTCCCAGAGGTGTTGATTGATCGCGTCGCGCCGCTCCTTTGCAAGGGCGCGATATGCCGCCGCCGGATCGGCACGATCGAGAGTCGTCAGCAGGTTTGCGAATGCATCGAATTCTCGGGCTAGATACACGTTCAGGTCCACGCCTTCGATCGCGTCTTCGTGGTGTTTGCCCGCTCGCCTGATCTGATTGTCCATCCCCGAGTGGTCGGCGGAGTCCCAGACGCTCAGGCCGTTGCGGTCGTAGTCGCAGTGCCATCGCCAGTAGTCCAAGTAGCGCTTGAGCCGATCGAGATATCTCCCTTCGAGCCATCTCGGGTCTTCTCCCTGACGCACACCGAGCCAGACCATCTGGGCGAGGAACGGTTTATAGTGTTGTCGCATCCGCCGCAGGCCCAACGACCTAGAGACAAAGCCGTTGGCTAATTGATCGTCGAGAAAGGCTTCGGTGTTGTTCCGGCAGAAGCGGCGTTCTCCGAGATGAGCGAGATAGCAATTTTCGAAGTAGGTATCCCAGTCGTAGAAGACGTCGTAGCTGTAGCCGTTCAGCAGGTTGCGTCTATTGCGATACGTGCGCACGGCTCGTGTGTGCAAATCGTGGTGCAGCTCATCGAGCCGACCCATGAGAAGGGCTTCGACGTCGAGGCCCGGCATGCGCTGCGCAAGCTTCTGAAGAACGATATTGCCGGGTTGATCGGTTTTCATGTTGCGTGGTACTGAGCTTCCAGCGTTGAGGTGAAAAGAAGGTCGCATGATCAAGGCGAGTCCGGCATGCGCGGGCGTTCGGCTGAACTCGACCTAGCTGCTGATTGAGATATCACGGCTGTGGCGATCAGCGTCGTCCCGCCGCCGAGCAGGCCTTCCTTGACATGGCCGTGATTCGCAGAAAAAGACGGGGGGAGAGCACAGCGAATCGACAGTGATCCGCAGCGGCGAACTTTGTATAAGGCGCGTAGTGAAGGCATGAGTGAGCAAAAACAAGATATTCCACTGAACAAAATAGCAAATTCCATCAAACTGCGGATCCGCTGCTTCTCATGATTTTTGCAGGGTTGCCACCTCCATGCGCTTGAAGTTGCTGTGCGTCGCAGTACATTCCGTCATATGGAATCCACGGTCCTCACCAAAGCCTTTGCAATCCTCGAGACGCTGGCGACCACCCGCGAGTCGGTGTCGTTGGCCGATCTCACCGATCGCCTCACGCTGAACAAGCCGACCATCCACCGCATCCTGCAGGATTTAATCGGCTTAGGCTACGTCGAGAGCCTCGGCGGCGGCCGGTATGTCATCACCAACAAGCTGCAACGCCTGTCCCACGGCCAAGACACCGCCCGCCTGATCAAAGCGGCGGACCCGATCCTCACACGCCTGCACGACAAAACCCAGGAGACCGTCAACCTTGGCGTCCTCCAACAGGCGACCATCAGCTATTTGCTTGTGCTCGAGAGCCCGCAAGCTCTGCGTCGCGTTGAGTCGGCCGGCGGGACCGATCCGTTTTACAGCACAGCTCTGGGGCGGGCGATCGTCTCGCACCTGCCCGAGGTGCGATGGAAGCGCCTGTTGCAGGGCGTTGAGTTGAAGCGGCAGACGCCGAACACCATCATCGATCACGACGAGCTTGAGGCCACGCTGCGGGAGAGCAAGCGGCGTGGCTTTGCTGACGAGTGGGAAGAGAACGACATGGGCGTGATGTGCGTTGCGATACCGGTGGTGGTCGAGGGCGAACCCATCGCGGCGGTCAGCCTAACGGTGCCGATGGCCCGAATGAACCGAAGTCGGGAACGTGAGTTGGTTGCTGAACTCCAGGACACCACTCAGCAGCTCGCCGCTGCGATGTCATGACTCACGCGGCTCCAAGCCCAGTCTGGCGGATGCCTGGCGCGGTCCATCGGCCTTGCCAAATGCCGGGTGTCTCGTGCTCGGTCACAATCAAGTCCCGCCCGTCCAGCCCACCCAAATGCAGGTTGGAAACGCAGCCGAACGGCAGGGCAATGCGATTCATCAGCCGGCCGTCGGGGTCGAAGACATCGAGCTCACGGTTGCCGTAATTCGTACTGATCAGCCTGCCTTCGGCATCAAAATCGATGCCGTCTGGCCCGCAGGAGTGGTCGCCGGGGAGTTCCGCAAAGACCCGGCGATGGGTCGCTATACCGGGCTCTGGTAGATCGAACGCCATAAGCCGCTTGGTCCATGTCTCCGCGACGATCAGTGTCTTTTCGTCTTCAGACACGGCGATCCCGTTGCAGAACGCAAATCCCTCGGCCACAGTTCGCAATTCTCCGCTCACTAATCGGCACAGCACGCGACCGTGGGGCGAATCGACGCTCGATCCATCAGGCACGGTGAAGTAGAGATTGCCAGCATCATCGAGCGCGGCATCGTTGCAGCCGCAGAGCGGTTCGCCATCCATCGCCGTACATTCCGGCGTGGCCTCGCCGTCGGGCGTGACGTGCAGCACACCCAGCTCCGCATCGATTAACCACAGGTGATTGTCCGTGTCGACTTGCAGCCCGGACGGAAGGCCGCTTGTTCTTACGTGTTCACGCGTCACGCCAGTGCCGGGGTCGACCTGCACAACCAGCCCTGCGGACGAAACGGCGAACCATCGACCGAGATGGTCGTACACGGGACCCTCGGCTCCCTCAAGCCCCTCAACCACGCGAATCAGCGGTTCGACAAGCATGCTCAGTATTCAACCGCATCGGGCAGCGCCGCGATGCCGTCGATCTCGACGAGGAGTTCGTCTTGAGCTAACTCGGCGCCGACGGTCGTTCGAGCGGGCCGATGTGCGCCGATCCATTCGAGGAAGACCTCATTCATCGGAGCGAAATCCTGCTGCACATATTTTAAGAAAACACGCATCGTGAGCAGGTTCTCGCGTGTCACCCCGGCCAAGGACAGCGCCTCGTCGATGAGCTCGAGCGTCCGGTCGGTCTGCGGCTTAATACCGCCCGGGACTACGGCTCCTGAATCGTCAAACCCAACGTGGCCAGAGATGTAGAGCAGCCCTCCGTGCGCGACGGCGGTGCTGATCGGTAGCTGATGATCGGTGCCGTAGATTTTCATGTTGGGGCTCCATCAGGGCGTTGCGGCCCGAAAGGCTTGGCATTTCGCAGCCAGAGTGTATCATATAATGGAATACAATATTCAGAATACCACGCTGGGTTCGAGCGTTGCCGGCTCGTACCTGCCTGAAACCGAACGGGCGGCACAATTGAGTTTGCCGATCCCGATAAATGGACTCCGTATATGCCTCAACCGACGATCGCCCCTCGCACGCCCGTTGTCGTACCCGGCCCAGGACACACACCTAAGGCCGCGTCAGACACCCCGCAGAACTTAGAAGAGTTAGGCCATGTCCTACGCTCGGTTGCGGCAGTTGCCGACGCCCTGGACATGATCGGCCTCAAGAGTCAGTGTCCGCGGGTTCCACTCCCCGCCCGCACCGGCGTTGAACGACTGATTGGCCGCTGCCGCACAACCCTCTGGGAAGACCTGAACGCTCCAGACCCTAGACCCTACGAGCTCGAACTCCAGGCTGTGGATAGCTGCCAACAAGGCGACGTGATCATCGCCGCCGCTCACGGTTCTCACGCCTCGGGGATCTGGGGCGAGTTGCTCTCGACCGCGGCCCGCAATGCCGGTTGCGTCGGTGTCGTGGTTGACGGAGGCGTCCGGGATGTCGCCAAGATGACGGAAATCGAGTTCCCGTGCTTCGCCCGCCATCTCTGCCCGTACGACAGCCAGCACCGGCAGCGTGTCGTCGAATACGGCTGCCCCGTCCAGATCGGCGAGACGACATTCAACAACGGCGATCTGGTCTTGACGGATCGCGACGGCGTAGTCGTGATCCCTCAAGAGGTAGAGGAAGAAGTGATCCGCCTCGCGATACAGAAAATGAATGACGAGGGCCATGCCCGCCGTGCTATTCTTGACGGCATGCGAGCGGTCGAGGCTTACGATCGCTTTGGCGTACTCTAAATCGGTCCCTCCAAGTTTCGTTGGGCTTCGAATTCGTTTCGGCGCACTACGCTTGTGCTAGGCGAACGCTAGCCGCTTTGTTTGTGATTGTGAACCCGCCCGCACGAAACGGGCTCAAGCATCCATAACACTATGACGTACCGCAAGCGATATGCCATCGTCGGCACCGGAGGCCGAAGCCGGATGTTCACCGACGCGATCCTCCGCGATTACACCGAACACGCAGAATTAGTCGCGTGGTGCGACACGTGCCAAGCACGGACGGATTACTGGAACACCTACATCAACAACGAGTTTGGGTGTAAAGCCTTGTCGACGTACAGGGTTTCAGAGGAATCTTTGACGGCGTTCGACGCGATGATTGACGCGACGAGACCGGACACAGTGATCGTGACCAGCGTCTGCGCCACCCACGACCGATACATCATCCGTGCAATGGAGCAAGGCTGCGACGTGGTCACCGAGAAGCCGATGACCACGACTGCGGACAAGTGCGCTGCAATCTTTCAGGCCATCGAGAGAACGGGGCGAGACCTACGAGTGGCGTTCAACTATCGCTGGCAGCCAACGTTTACGGCTCTTAAAGAGATCGTCGCATCGGGGCAGATCGGCACACCTACACTCGTCGATTTTCAATGGCGTCTCGATACCCAGCACGGCGCCGACTATTTTCGCCGATGGCACCGCGAAAAACAGCACTCCGGCGGACTGCTTGTCCACAAGTCTACGCACCATTTCGATCTGGTGAACTGGATCCTCGAAGATCGACCCGCGACCGTTTTCGCAAGCGGCGGGCTGCTTTTCTACGGCGAAAAAACGCAAAACGTCGTGGCGTCAAGGCTAACTACGAGCGGTACACCGGCTCGCCCGAGGCCAACGACGATCCGTTTGCCCTATACCTCGACGCCGATGCTCAAAAGGATCTGTCATGGGGTAGCGAGCTACGTGACTTGTATTTCCGATCGGAAAATGAGTCGGGATACATCCGTGACCGGAATGTTTTTGGCGGCGAGAAACGCTGGCCGATTACAAGTGAAGACACCATGGTCGTCACAGCTCGATTCCGAAATGGAGCGATGCTGAGCTACTCCCTCGTCGCTTATTGCCCTTGGGAAGGCGAACGGCTAAGCATCATTGGAACCGAGGGCCATGTCGAGTATTTCGGTCGCGGTAAGGGGCATATCATAGCAGGACAAAGCGACAACAAGCTCGCCATCGAGCAACATCAGGGCGAGCGGCGTATTAGCCTGCAGCGCATGTTCGAAGAGCCACGGGAAATCGAAGTCCCCGAAGGTATGGGCGCGCACGGTGGCGGCGATACGCGCTTGCTGGACCGCATCTTCCTTCCCGACCACGATGCCGATCCGTTAAGCCGTGACGCGGGATACATCGATGGCGCAACTTCCGTCCTAACGGGCGTGGCCGCGAACCAATCTATCGCATCAGGCCTTCCAATCGAACTCGACTCGCTTTGGCCAAGCTCGGGAGTCCGCCAAGCGTAGCCTACGGCCTACTCCAAAGTGTTGACGTACGACGATCTCGGCCGCCTCGTGCGATTTTGCATGAAGATAACAACCATGAGACAGCTGAGGATGGCCTTCTTGGTAGTAGATGCAGCTATCGCGAGTCGCGTGACAAGCCACGATCTTTGACATGTGAAGAGCAGCCCGGTGAGGCCCAAGATTTCAGGCAGCCTTGTGGTAGTCATGCTTGAGCAGCCCGTCCAGCTGCGCCTTGTAGCCAATATTCCCGACTACGAGTGACTCTTCCTGGGCCGGCCGAAGTGGGCTTCTGGTCGTCTCTTCAAGCACGTGGTTGTCGAGCCCTTGGTGAGGCCGATGCGTGTTGTAGAAGGTGACGAACATCTGCACGATGTGATCAACATGCCCCAGGCCGAAGCAGTAGAAGCGGTTCAGGCACTCGCGCCGCAGTGCCGCAATGAAGGACTCCGCGAAGGCGTTGGCGTTGGGTGCCATGAAGGGCGTCTTGACGGCCCGGACGCCGGTTGAAAGCAGCAGTCCATCGAAGCCGCGAGAGAACTTGCAGTCTCGGTCGTGGATCAGGTGGGTGGCCGCCAAACTCTCATCCTCAAGCCACATCATCCAGTTGCGGGCTTGTTGCTTCACCCAGTCTTCGTTCGGGTGGAACGCAGCTGGCGACACCCACGCGCGGCGTGTTCCGACATGTATGAAGGCAAGCAAGTACGCATCACGCCGGCCAAGGGGCGTCCAGACCTTCTGACACAGGAAATCGCAATCCGTGAGAGTGCTCATGTGCAGTTTGATGAACTGGTCCCAAGGCTGGAAGTCCGGCCTTGCTGAGCGATCGGATCTCGGGCTAGGGGCAACACCCTCGTCGATCAAGACTCGGCGCACGGTCGACTTACCGATGCGCACCCGCAGCTTCAGGAGCTCTCCGACAATCCGCAGGCACCCCCACGTGCGATTCTCCGCTGAGAGCCGGACGATGAGCTGGCGGAGTTCGACGGTCACCTTTCGGGGGCGGCCCACCCGTCGTGGGGGCCGTTGGTCGCGCTTCTCACGGAGCCATCGCTGATAGGTGGCGTAGGTCGCCACAGAGATCAGCCTATTCACGCGATGATCCATCCCGGCACCGATGGCCATCAATCGCTTACGCTCCTCAGGCGAAAGGATGAGCCGCGTCTGCTCGAGCCTTGCTCGTAAGATGCGGTTCTCCTCTCGGACAAATCGGAGCTGAGCACGTTGCTTGCCCGAAAAGAACGCCAATAAGAGGTGCAGATACGGGTAGAAGAGCGAGGCCATCGATCGAGCGTAACCCCTTGACTGGCAACGCGCCGACATTCTGGAACAGGCCCAGCGGGCGGCGAGAAACGCGGACATCCGCCACTACTCGGAGCCGTCTGACTGGAGAAGCTACGGCGACCTTGGAGTGCCTGAGGCCAGGGCAAACCCTCGGTCGGGTTGGCCGAAAACCAAATGTCAGGGGTCAGCGAGCCTAGGAACTACAAGCCACTTGTGAGAATGGAGTTGCGAGAAACGGTCGCTCTTTAGACCTGACAAAACGGACATTTTTGAGCCCGTCGGCGTGACGGAGAGACTGATCGACATATCTTGTGGAGTACACCGCTTCTGTCCAACACGTCAGCGCAAGCGATCCCCCCGCCGCCATTCCTGACGCCATCGCCAGCTCAATAAAACCATTCGGCCAGGTCCAGCCTGCAGATCGCGTGATCCGCCGAGCGCTTATTCTCTCGACGCTCCAAGTGCCGAGCCCTCGTTCATCTCATAAGACGAAGCCCAAGTCGCGAAGCGCTCGCCGCCGCACCACCCTCAGCCACGGAACCCACTCATGCGCATCCTCTACCTCGACCTCGACGCCCTCAACCCCACCCACCTCTCCTGCTACGGCTACCCCCGGCAGACCTCCCCCACCATCGACCGCCTCGCCGCCAACGGCCTCCGCGCCACCTCCGTCTACACCTCCGACGCGCCCTGCCTGCCCTCCCGCACCGCCTTCTACTCCGGCCGCTTCGGCATCCAGACCGGCGTCGTCGGCCACGGCGGAACCGCCGCCGACCCCAAGCCCCAAGGCATCAGCCGCGGCTTCAAAGACCACTTCACCAACGCCGGCCTCGCGGGCCAGCTCGCCCAACGCGGCTACCACACCGCCATGATCTCGCCCTTCGGCGATCGACACTCCGCCCACCACTTCTACGCCGGCTTCCGCGAGATCCACAACACCGGCAAGTCCGGCAGCGAAATCGTCGCCGAGGTCGAGCCCGTCTTGAACCGCTGGCTCGACGCCCACGCCGCCAACGACAACTGGTACCTCCACCTCAACTTCTGGGATATCCACACCCCCTACCGCACGCCGCTCGACTTCGGCGACCCCTTCAAAGACGCCCCGCTGCCCGACTGGTACACCGACGAACTCGTCCAACGCCAGATCGGCAAAACCGGCCCCCACTCGGCCCAAGACCTCGGCATGTACAAGGGCGCGCACGAAGGCTTCCGCTACGACAAGTCCGGCGTCCGACGCTACCCCAACACCATCGAATCGCTCGACGACCTGCGCACCTGGCTCAACGGCTACGACGCCGCCATCAAGTACGTCGACGACGCCATCGCTCGCCTCCTCAAAAAGCTCGAAGACGCAGGCGTTCTCGACGACACCCTCATCGTCGTCTGCGCCGACCACGGCGAAAACCAGGGCGACCTCGGCATCTACGGCGAACACGGCACCGCCGACCACGGCACCTGCCACATCCCCTTCATCGTCCAAGGCCCGGGCATCGTCCAAGGCCACGTCGACCAACAACTCCACTACCACCTCGACTTCGCCCCCACCGTCCTCGAGCTCCTCGATGGCAACCTCGATCGCTGCCCCGAGGTCTGGGATGGCCAGTCGTGGGCCGCCACCTTCCGCGACGGCACGCCCGCCGGCCGCGACGACCTCGTCGTCAGCCAGTGCTGCCACGTCGCCCAGCGCGGCGTCCGCTTCAACGACGGCGACCACGCCTGGATGTACGTCCGCACGTACCACGACGGCTTCCACAACTTTCCCCAAGAAATGCTCTTCGACCTCGCCGCCGACCCGCACGAGCTCAACGACCTCGCCCCACAAAGCCCCGACACCTGCGCCCAGGCCGCCTGGCGGCTAGCGCGCTGGCACGACGCCAACATGCAGAAGATGGCCCGCCTCGGCTCCGACGTCGTCGACCCGCTCTGGACCGTCGTGAAAGAGGGCGGGCCGCATCACGCCAGCCTCTCCAATCACCGCGGCCAGCCCGGCACCGCGGGCGGCGGACTGCCCAGCTACCTCCAACGCCTCGAGCAAACCGGCCGAGCCGACGGCGCCCAACACATCCGCTCGACCCACGCCCAGCGATACGCCGAGCTCAACCCCGACGCGCCGTCGCTCTAACGCCACCGACCCAGCGCCCACGCTCAACCCACCGACCAGCACGCCCGACCACGCCTTGCCCACCCGGCATGGCGCGGCGACCGCTGCGATACTCTCCCCCGCCACGCGGACGCCCCTCCGCATCACCGAGGCCGGTCTTCCTCACTAACTCCGCACCCGCACGGACGCCGCCATGCTCCCCGACACGCCGCACCAGCAGTTCATCCTCCCGCGCATCGTCAAAGCCAAAGAGCGCCTCGCCGCCGAGATCTGGACCACCTCGCCCCGCCCGCTGGACGTCTGGCAGACCCCGCCGACCCGCGACCACCGCACGCTCGCCGACGTCAAGCCCCGCGAGTTCCGCCGCATCGAGCCAACCGGCGAACACCACTGGGGCAAGCTCTTCGATCAGTGCTGGTGGCGGGTCAAGCTGCCCAAGGACATCACCAACGCCTACCTGCTCTGGCGCGACGAGGCCGAGGCCACCGTCTACATCGACGGCATCCCCCACTACGGCATCGACCCCGGCCACCACCACGCCCCGCTGCCCGACGGCACGCGTGAACTCGTCATCGAGTCGCTCTGCGCCCGCACCGGCATCTGGGTCGAAGGAGCGACCCAAGGCCTCGACACCAGCAAAGGCAGCCGCTTCCTCGGCGCCCACCTCGCCACCCGCAACGAAGACGCTTGGCACGCCTGGCACGACCTCGACGTCCTCATCGGCGTCATGAGCCTGCTCGACAAGCCCGAGTACCAAAGCCAGCGCGGCATGTGGGCCCGCGGCGGCCACCGACCCGAGCTCGCCGTCGTCGAGCCCCTGCTCCGCCGGCTCATCCACCGCACCAATCAGGCGATCGACGAGCTCGACCGCCGCGGCATCGCCGCCTGCCGCAAGAGCCTCGCCAAGCTCTACCGCGACTTCCCCGCCGCGCCCGACGCCATGACCGCCCTGCTCACCGGCCACGCCCACATCGACCTCGTCTGGCTCTGGCCCGAGCGCGCCGGCGACTTCAAGGCCGTGCACTCCTTCGCCAACGCGCTCAGCATCATGCAGCGCTACCCCGAGGCCACCTTCGGCTACTCCCAGCCCGCCAGCTACCAAGCCGTCGAACGACGCAGCCCCGAGCTGATGGCCCGCGTCCGCAAGCAAGTCAAACGCGGCCGATGGGAACCGACCGGCGCGATGTACGTCGAGTCCGACGTCCAACTGCCCTGCGGCGAAGGCCTCGTCCGCGCCTTCGCCCTCGGCCAGAAAGGCTTCAAGCAGCTCCGCGGCAGCGAGAGCCGATGCGTCTGGCTGCCCGACGTGTTCGGCTATTCCGCCTGCCTGCCCACCATCATGGCCGGGTTCGGCGTGCCCTACTTCTATACCACGAAGCTCCACTGGTCCGGCGCCACACGCTTCCCGCACAGCAGCTTCCGATGGGTCGGCATGGACGGCAGCGAAGTCGTCTCCCACATCTCGTGGGACCACTACAACCAACGCGTCACCCCAAGCGAACTCAAACACGCCGACTACCAGCACCGCCAAAGCCACCTCCACGACGAGTCGCTCTTCCCCTGCGGCTACGGCGACGGCGGCGGCGGCCTCAACGAATCCATGTGCGAACGCGCCCGCCGGCTCGCCAACCTCGCCTCCATGCCCCGCGCCAAGTGGGGCACCATCGAGGGCTTCTTCGATCGGCTCGCCGACCTCGGCGACGCCCTGCCCCGATGGCGCGGCGAGATGTATCTCGAATACCACCGCGGCGTGCAGACCACCCACAGCGACCTCAAAGCAGCCTTCCGCGCCGCCGAAAGATCCCTGCAAATCCTCGAAGCCGTCCGCTGCGCCACCGCCGGCGGGCCGATCGACGAACAACCCTGGAAGCGCGTCTGCTTCGCCCAGTTCCACGACTACATCCCCGGCAGCTCGATCCCCGAGGTCTACCAAGAGCAAGTGCCCGAGCTGCAAGCCATCGCCGCAGACACCCTCGCCCAGGCCGAACGCGAGCTCAACGACACCGCCGCCGGCTCCAAAAAACCTTCCGTCCCCTGCGTCTTCAACCCCCTGGCCATGCCCCGGCGCGAGCTCATCGACGGCAAGCTCGTCGAGCTTCCCCCCCTGGCCGGCGTGCCCATCGACGCGCTCGAACCCCTCGACGCCGAGCCCGCCACCGCCACCACGACTCGCCTGACCAACGGCCGCGTCGACGCCCGCTTCAACGCCGCCGGCGAAATCAAATCCCTCACCGTCGAAGGCCACCGCGTCGCCATCGCGGGCTCGGCCGCCCAGCTATGGACCTTCGCCGACATCCCCGCCACCTACGACGCCTGGGACATCGACCGCTACACCCTCAGCGAGGGCACGCACCACCGCACCAAGGTCGCCGCCGCCGCATCCCACGACGCGACCGGCGCACGCTTCCGCTTCGAGCGCGACCTCCCCGGCATCGGCACCGCCGCCACCACCTACCTGCTGGAACCCGGCGCCGCCGTGCTCCGCATCGAGATCGACCTCGAGCTCACCACCCCCCAGGCCCTCGTCAAGCTCGCCTTCCCCACCGACTACCGCGGCCGCGAAGCACGCTACGGCGCGCCCTTCGGCAGCGTCCGCCGACCGCAGTGGCCCGGCCCGCTCGCCAACGACGCCATGTTCGAGAACCCCGCCAGCCGATGGGCCGCCATCGCCGACGACACCGAAGCCGACGGCCTCATGCTCGTCACCGAATCCAAGTACGGCGTCGGCGCCTCCGAAGGCCTGCTCCACCTCTCCCTTGCACGCTCCGCCCAGGCCACCCCCACCAACCGCAACGCCACCACCACCGAACTCGACACCTCCGGCGACGACCACACCTACGCCGACCTCGGCACGCAACGCATCCGCCTCGCCGTCGGCCGCTTCTCCGCCCAAGCCCCACGCGACCAGCAGCCCGCCGCGCTCGCCGACCTGCTCTTCACACCCACGCTTCGGTACCAGGGCCAACCCATCGACGCCGGCCTACGCCAGATCGACGCCCCCGAATCGATGGTCCCCGCGTGGGCCGTGCCCAACGCCAAACGCCGCGACTGGACGCTCCGCCTCCACGAAACCCTTGGCGGCCGCGGCTCCGTCAAGCTCCACCTCACCACCGGCCTCGCCTCCGAAAACGTCGACCTCCGAAACACCCCAGACAGCGCCAACGCCAACGACGTCACGCCCTACCAACTGCGGAGCCTTCGCATCCGCAAAAGCTGACCGCAAAACAAACGATGCACCGCGCGGTGCGTGCCCCCGTTCACCTCACCCCCGCACGCAACGCTCAAGCATCAAACACCGACATATCCCACGCGTCGTGCCACCGCACGATCGGCCGCCCACCCTCCATCGTCAGCGGCAGCCAGACGTACCGGCTCTCCTGCAAAGCACCGGGCGTCCACACATCGAACATCGCGATAAACCTGCCCCGCCCCTCGCAACCCGGCGCTTCGAACACGTGCGTGCTCTGCGCCCCGAACGTCACCTCCGGGCCGATGCCGTTGTGCGGGTTCGGCCCGCCCACGCACGGATTCCCCAGCGACTCCCAAGGCCCGTACATCGAGTCCGCCACGTACGACCGCGCCTCGTTCGGGGCCCAGCCCGTCAGCCCACTCGCCAGCATGTAGTACCGCCCCTCGTGCGCGAAGACCGCCGACGCCTCGTTCTTCCCGCCGGGCAACACCCGCGCGTATTCGCCGCTGAAGTCGAGATAGTCCTCCGTGAGCCGCGCGATATGAAGCGTGCGGTTCTCCTCCGACGCGTGCACGTGATACGCCACGTCATCGCCGTCCACGAACACCGTCATGTCGCGTGCCATCTGCCCGACCGCCAGGTCTTCGAGGAACTTCTCCCCCGCCGCCCACCGCGCCTCTTGACCATCGCCCGCGAGTTCCACCCGCGCTTGCCACACCTCTAACTCGTGCAGTCCATCGACCGGCGCGTTCACCGGCAGCACACCGTGATGCGGGCGGTACGAACGCAGGTACTTAAAAGGCCCGATCGGCGAGTCGCCCACCGCCACCGCCGTCCGCGCCGCCGCATACTTCAGCCCCGCCAGCTCGAGGTGGAACCACATCACGAACTTACCGGTCGCCGCATTGCGCACGACCTTCGGCCGCTCGATGATGCAGCCCGGCTGAAGGTCCGTCCCCTCGCCGCCGATCGCCTCGACCATCACACCGTGCGGCGTCCAGCGGTGCAGGTCGGTCGAGCTGTAGCACCGCACGCCAGGCTTCACGCCGTGCCCGCGCTGCTCGCCGTGCCAGTAATAAATCCCCTCAAACTCGAGCATCCCCCCGCCGTGCGCCTGGATCGGCTCGCCCGCGGTGTCCCGCCACGTCGGCGTGCCCGACTCAAACACTCCAAGCCGCGACTCTGCCGGGGCTGTCACGGCCGGCGGCAGCACCGTCACCGGGCCGTCGATCATCCCCGCCACGCCGTTCGAAGTCATCTTCATGAATCGCTCAAATCACTAAGTCAAACGTTTGAATACACGGAATCATACACTAAGCTACGCTCCTGTCGACCTCTGACCGCGATTTTTGTCCCCCCGTCTCACCCCAATCTTCGCCCGACGCGCCGATCGGCGCAACCGGCCTCCCGGAGCCCGCCCCATGCTCAGAACCGCCCTGCTCCTGCTCGCCCTGGCCCTCGCCACCCCCGCCGCCGCGCTCGACCTCGAACGCCTCGTCGAGAACCTCTCCCCCGAGCAGCGCGCCCGATACGCCGTGTTCGAGGACTTCACCATCCACGGCATCTGCGGCTCCAAAGAGCTCGAACTCGCCCGCGACTTCGGCGTCAACACCATCCGCAACTACACCATCAAGCTCGAGAACAACGAAACCAAAAACCTCCTCGATCGCGCCCACGCCCTCGGCCTCAAGGTCATCGTCAGCGAGTGGATGCCCCACCAAGGCGAAAACAAGGGCGAGCACGGCCCGTGGAACTTCGACTACACCAAAAACGTCGAACAACGCCTCGCCGCCTTCGAAGAAAAAGTCATCGCCCTGGGCGACCACCCCGCCATCCTCATGTGGGGCCTGGGCAACGAGGTCCACCTCGACCCCGAATACCTCGTCTACGTCAACAAGCTCAGCGAGCTCATCCACCGCCACCAGCCGCTTGCCATCACCAGCCTCACCATGATCAACGCCAAGCCCGAGCACATCGAGCGCATCAAACAACACGCGCCCGACCTCGACGTCATCGGCGTCCAGTCCTACAGCCCCGGCGCGGTCCGCGGCGGCATCCGCAACATGGAGGAACACTGGCAAAAGCCTTACTACTACAGCGAATTCAACGGTAAAGGCCCGTGGAACTTCAACAAAACCGACTGGGGCCAGGCCCACGAAGACCTCTCCAACGCACGCGTCGCCGACATCCACCGGTCGTACGACGACATCGAAGCCGCGCCGCGCTGCCTCGGGTCCACCATCTTCGTCTGGGGCCACTTCAACATGAACCGCCCGTCATACTTCAGCCTGCTGCTCAGCCCGCACCCCGAAGGCCCCGCCGCCGAACAAGACACCGACCTCGCCGGTTCGTATCCGCTCATCACGCCCAACGCCGAGGTCCTCGCCGAGCGCTTCCTCGGCGAAGTGCCCGGCTCCAACCGCGCCCCACGCATCACCGCACTCACCTTCCACAACAATCAGCGCGCCCTCTCCGCCGCGCCGGGCGAGCCCATCGGCGTCGTCGTCGAAGCCACCGACGCCAACCGCGACACGCTCCGCACCGTCGCCTGGGTCATCGACAACCGCGCCGGCCGAGCCCGCGCCGTCGCCGGGCCCTTCGAGGGCGACCGCCGCGGGCGCATCCGCTTCGACGCACCGGCCGAGCCGTCCGACCGCTACCTCGTCATCGCCTACGTCCTCGACGACCAAGGCGGGGCCGCCGCCAGCACACTACCCCTGCAAGTCCGCCCCGCAGGACCCTCGGCCCGGGCCCGCTGACCCCTGCCCAGCCCACCCAGACGGCTTGGACCGCCCTCGCCAACGATTCGCCGCCGGCCACGCTCGAAAACCCTCGCCCGAGGCGACAAATGGGGCGTGAATTCACCGCCAACCACGCTACAATACCCGCGATTCAATCGTTTGAATAATCGACTCGACTCCGATTCGTCTCTGACACGAAACAGCATGCCCCTCGCCCCCCGCGACCTTTCCCACGCCCGACGGGCCCATCTTTAAAACCCCCGTAACCATGACTGCACCCAAGGCCATCCCCGCCCCGACCACGCTCGCCCTTGCCGCCGCGAGCGTCCTCGCCCTCGCCGCCGCCGCCCCCCACGCCGCCGCCGATACCAAGCGCGGCATCGCCGGAGGCGACGTCGGCGTCGCCAACGCCCTCAACGCCCGCTGGTACTACCGCTGGAGCGGCACCCCGCCCACCGGCTTCGACGCCTTCAACGGCCAGTACGTCCCGATGATCTGGAGTGCCAACCCCTCCAACATCGACTCCAAGATCGACACCATCCTCAACCTCGCCGACGACTACAACGTCCAGCACGTCCTCGGCTTCAACGAGCCCGAACGCGTCAACCAGGCCAACATGTCCGTCGCCCAGGCCATCGACGTCTGGGAGGTCATCGACGAACGCTTCGAGGGCACCGGCATCGAACTCGTCAGCCCCGCCAACTCCGGCGGCGTCGGCGAAGCCTGGCTCGCCGACTTCATGGCCGAGGCCGAACTCCGCGACCTCCGCGTCGATGCCATCGGCTGGCACTGGTACGGCAGCATCGGCCCCGGCACCGTCAACTCCGCCGCCAACAACTTCATCGGCAAGATCGACCAGCTCTACGCCCTCTACAACCGACCCATCTGGATCACCGAGTTCGGCGGGCTCGACTTCGCCAACACCATCTCCAGCCCGGACCTCATCCAGGCCAACGAAGACTTCCTCGACATCGTCATCCCCCAGCTCGAAGCTCGCGACCACGTCGTCGCCTATGCCTGGTGGCAGTACGGCCAGGACGACAACGGCGAAGAACGCGACACCCTGCTCATCGAACAGGTCGACGGCGTCTGGACACCCACCGGCATCGGCGACGAATACATCCCCACCCTCCACACCGGCGACACCGTTGATATCAACGGCATCGACCAGGGCGCCGACACCTTCTACTTCCGCGGCGGCGCACTCACCAACAACGGCGCAGCCCTCACCAAGGGCGCAGGCTCTGTCGTCGCGCTCGAGAGCTCCACCTCCATCGGCGGGTCGTCCGACTTCGGCATCGCCGGCGGCGGCGTGTTCGTCGTCCCGGGCGCCACGCTCCACAAGGACAGCGCGAACACCATCCGCATCCTCGGCCGCGGCGTCGACAACGACGGCGACCTGCACCTCAACCAGGGCACCCTGCAAGTCGAAGCCGGCAACATCACCGGCACCGGCACGACCCACCTCAACGCCGGCGCGACCCTCGCGCTCGGCAACGCCTCCGACCGCGCCGGCGTCACCGTCGCCCAGGCCGTCGCCTTCAACGGCGGCACCGTCCAGACTAACGCCATCATCGACGGCACCCACCAGCTCTCCGCCGGCGGACAGCTCAACGCCGACACCGTCTTCACCGGCAACGGCAACCTCACCGTCGCCGGCCCGATCACCAGCAGCGCAAATTTCGGCCTCGTCAAAGACGGCACGGGTACGCTCACCCTCACCGCCTCTAACTCTTACACCGGCGACACCACCCTCCGCGCCGGGACCGTCGCCCTCACCGGCAGCGGCGACCTCGGTGCCTCGCCCAACATCCGCATCGACGCCGGCGCGACGCTCGACGTCTCCGCCCTCCCCTCCGGCTACACGCTCAACAACCAGCAGCTCACGCTCGACGGCGACATCGCCGGCAACCTCAACGCCACCGCCGGCTCGACCGTGAACGTCAACAGCGCCAACTCGCTCAACGGCTCGCTCGCCCTCGACGCCTCCATCGCCACCGGCGGCGGCCGCGTCACCGGATCGCTCTCCTCGGCCAACGGCTCGACCGTGCAGGTCGGCGGCGACGGCATCGACGCACTCTCCGCCTCGGCCGGCATCGTCACCACCAACCTCACGCTCAACTTCGACGCCGCGCTCGACACCCCCGGCGACGCCGCCTGGGACGACGCCGCCACCGGCCAGTCACTCGCCTTCGCCTCGGGCGTCTCGCCCATCGGCGTCAACGACCCCGCCCTGCCCGGCCTCACCGCCGCCTACAACATCCCCACCACCGGCATCGCCGAGGGCCTCAACGGCTACTTCGAGTCCGGCGCTCCCGTCCGCAGCACGTCCGACGCCACCTTCGAGGTCTGGTTCAACATCGCCGACACCGCAGCCGCCGGCGACCAGGTCCTCTTTGAAGCCGGCGGCGCAGGCCGCGGCGTCGCGCTCACCCTCGACGGCCAGACCCTCTCCTTCAGCGTCAACGGCGACGCCGTCGACACCACCGCCATCGACGCCGCCGGCCTGACCGCCGGCTGGCACCACGCCGTCGGCGTCATTGACCTCAACGGCATGCTGGACGACCAGGCCAACGACTCGATGTCGTTCTACGTCAACAACCAGCTCGTTGGCAGCGTCGATAACCTGCTGATCGACGACTGGGCCGGCGGCAACCTCACCGGCGTCGGCGACGCCGCCAGCTCGCCCGGTGCCGGCATCACGCCGGTCGGCTACCACGACGCGATCGCCTCCGTCCGCTACTACGCCAACACCGCGTTCGACGCCAACGACGTCGGCCAGAACTTCGCCGCTGTCGGCGACCCCGGCCTGCCCGCGACCCTCACCATCGAGGGCGGCTTCACGCAGGACACCGCCTCCACGCTGGCCCTCGACATCGCCGGCGCAGCCACCGGCGAACACGACCTGCTCGACGTCCTCGGCACCGCCGACCTCGCCGGCGAACTCAGCCTCAACCTCGACCTCGGCTACAACCCCGCGCTCGGCGACACCTTCACCGTCGTCAACGCCGCCGGCGTCACCGGCGCGTTCGACACCATCGACGGCGTCATCATCGATCCGCAGACCGGCCTGGCCGTGACCTACGACGCCAGCGGCGTGCACGTGCGCGTCAGCACGCCCGGCGACCTCAACTTCGACGACATCGTCGACATCGCCGACCTCACCGCCCTCGCCCAGGCGATCAACACCTCGGGCAACGGCTGGATCACCGGCGACTTCACCGGCGATGGCGTCGTCAACGCCGCAGACGTCGACCTGCTCGCCGGCAACTTCGCCGGCCTCACCCCCGAGGTGTCCGCACAGATCGCCAACCTCCGAGCCCTCAGCGTGCCCGAGCCCGCCTCGGCGGTTGCCCTGCTGGGGGTCGCGCTCGGCGGGCTGATGCGGCGGCGGTCGATGCGCTGATTAAGGCGTCGGAAGCAACGCGGAGCCGAACCGAACGTCAATCGCGTCACCCCCGCGATCGCCTTCTTCGACGGCGATCGGATCGAGCGATCGCCAGTTGGGCGTGCCGGGCTCGCCGATCTCAATCGCATAAGTCCCGCCCGCGAACACGCCGGGCTCGATGGTCGGACCTTGAAACCGCCGGGCGTAGATCAGCTCGCCGGTGTCGGCGTTGGTCACGCGGATGACGGGGCGATCGACGCCGATCACTTCGATCGTGGGCAGGTAAGCCGCAGACGTGCGGGCGTAGTTGTCAGCCATGTCGATCGTCCGCGGCCAGCCCTCGTATTGCTGGGCGTCGTCGGCCGGGTCGGCGTGGCGCGGCCAGCACTCGAAGGTGATCTGCATGGCATCGCGATGGAACCGCACGATGCCGTAGCCGGGCACGCGGTCGTAGAGGTCGGTCGGCAGCAGGCCGCTGGGTTCGCCACCCGGGTTGGCGGCCGCGTACATCGTGATGCGGTTGCCAAAGCCGTCGACGTGGTCGCCGGTGTAGGCGTCGGGCGAGTCGGGGAAGGTGTAAGCCTCGATGCCGGGCACCCACGCACGCGGCCAGAAGTTCGCCGCCGACGGCCCGCAGAACGACCACATCGCGTCGCCGTGCGCGTCGATGCCGTGCTTGAGCAGCGTGGCCAGGTGCTGGTCGCCGCACAGATGCACGGCAAACCCGCGGCGGATCGCGTCGACCGCTCGGTTGCGACCGGGAACGGGGAAGCCGTTGGTGTCCGTGTCGGCTTTCATTCGGCCGAGCTTCGCGCCCGAGTGCGTGTTGGCCTGCGCGAAGACGGTCTGGCTGAGCACGGCCTTGAGGTCCTGGCCCTCCCAGTCGCCCGCCCACTCGCGCAGGAAGTCGAGCTGACGCTGGCCGAGCAGGCTGAGCGAGGCGTCGTGCGGGTCGTGCGGGGCGTTGGTCTCGGGGTGGCGCGAGCCGTCCTTGAACTTGCGGTCTTCAAGGATGGCAAAGCCGACGCCGCCGTAGGTCATCTGCGTGAAGTAGACGCCGATGCCCTGTTGGATCGGCGCGGGGTCGACCGGGTCAGGCAGGTGCGAGGTCTGCGTGCGCTCCACCATCTTCACGAACCACGCGGGGTGGAGGTAGCCACCTTTGTTCTCAGCCTGCGCCTTGCGGCCGGACGCGCCCCAGAGGTTGCCCTGGTAGATGTCGTGGTCGTCGATGATGGTGACCGACGGCCGGTCGCGCATTAAGTCGCCGAACGTGCGGCAGAACATGTACCACTTGTAGAGGTAGTCGAGCTCGTAGTACTCGAGGTCTTTGCGCGTGGGGCTGCCGCCCTCGTAGATCTGATCGCCGGCGAAGAACATCACGTCGGGGTCGTGCGCGGCGATGCGTTGCGTGAGGTCGGCGTGGGGGAACCACATGCCCTGCACCCAGTCGCGCTCGGGGGCCGTGCCGCCGCCCCAGTTGTAGTAGCCGAGGCTGTGCGAGTTCTGGTGGAGGCAGTTGACCATCGCGACCGACAGCTCGTCGGAGGTGTGCACCGGGTCGGGCCGGACGGTGAGCGGGTAGGCGTGCGGGCTGTCGCCGACGACGATGCGCAGCTTCACCTCATCCGTGTCCGGCCAGCGGGTCGCGCGGAAGCTGGCGGTGTAACCGGGCGTGACGACCTCGGCCTGCGAGACGGTGTGCCAATGATCGAGGTGGGCGACGTCGAGTCGGACGGTGGTGGTGTCGGCGTTGGGGATCGGCAGGAGCTGCGCGGTGAGCTTGAAGACGCCGTGGCTGAGCGTGTATTGCGTGGCGGCGACAGGGCCGAAGGCGTCGTCGGGGTGGTGGGTGACCTTCGGGCCGTTGAGCGTGAGGTCGTCGAAGGCGTAGCGAGCGCCGGATTCGCCGGGGGCCGCGGCGAGCGCGACGTTGCCGACGAGCCGCGCGGCGGGGAACGTCGCGGAGACGGGCTCGCTCGCGCGGTCGGTCGCGAGGTCGATCACGGTGAGCTCGAGATGGATGTTGCCGCCGTCCGGCGTGCCGCGGAGTTGGAGGCGCAGGTCACGCAACCGCTGCGGGGGTTGCGGTGTGGCGATCTCGGGCAGTTCGGACTCGAAGTCGGCGATCATCGGGCGGCCGTCGGGCCCGAGGCCGGCGAAGATGCCTGCGCCGTGGCCGTTCCACTGGATGATCGAAGCGGAGCGCGGGTCCATCTCGCCCTTGCCCGCGCCGACGAGCAGCCCGGCGAACCCGCCCGAGCCGTGACCGCCTTCGGCGTGCCCGAGCGTCACGGCGACCTCGAACGGCTCGGCCGCCTCGCCCAGCCGATGCGTGAGCACGTGCACGGTGCGCAGCGGACGATCCCACGCGCCCTCGTTGAGTTCGACCCTGCCGTCAACGACGGACCAGTCCTGCAGGCGGTTGGCCCAGAAGTCGCGCCCGAGCCACGGGCCGTCGGCTTGGTTGTCCCAGGTGAAGGTCTCGGCCGAGACGGGGCGGGCGGGACCTATGGCCATGGACAGGCAGGCCACGAGCGCAAGGGCGCACGCGATCGCCGCGGTGAGGGGGGAGGGTTTCATGCGCGCAGCGTTCCTTGAGTGAGAGCCCTGAACGATCGACATCGAAGGTCATGATGCCACGACTTGGAGCCGTGCGCCGCGGGCGTCAGCGGCGGCGGCACGCGAGGCCGGCGGCGGCGAGGGTGAGCAGCGCCAGGCCGGCGGGCTCGGGGATCGTGACGGCGAGCGGCGCGGCGGCGGGGCCGAGCGATTGGCCGAAGGTGCTGGCGAGGATGGCGAGGTCGGCGGTGTTGACGTCGGCGTCGCCATTGAAGCTGGCGGTGGTCCATTGGGCGGTGCCGACGGAGCCAAAGTTGTTGGCGAGGATGGCGAGGTCGCCGGTGTCGACGCTGCCGTCGAGATTGGCGTCGCCGGGCAGCGTGTCGAAGACGAGGAGCGTGGCGTCGAAGCGTTCGGCCGGCTCGCCGAGGGTGAAGCCGATGTCGAACTGGAGGTTGACGCGATCGCCGCTGCGGAGGACGACGTGGGCGAGGTCCCACTCATTGTTGTTGGAAGCGATGGCGGAGGTGGCTGGCGAGCCGAGCGCGAAGACGCCGGTGAGTTGCGTGCCGAAGCTGGTGGCGGCGTTGATTGCGGGGACGGCATCGACGGGCTCGGAGCTGGAAGCGGACGAGCTATCGTCTTCGGTCGGGTTGGTCAGGCTGACGGCGATATCGGCGAGCGGGAAGTTGAAGTGCGTATCGATGGTGGTGGTCAACGGATCAGCGGGCTCAAGGGTGGGGCTGTCAGCGCCGGTGGTCAGCGTCTGCTGATGCAGGCCGGCCGAGGGGCCGCCGAAGAAGGAGGTCGCGCCGACGGTGTGGATGCCGAGGGTGCCGCTGCCGGAGGAGGTGCTGTCGAAGCCGCCGGGCGTCTGGCCGAGGCCGCGGACAATGAGGTCGAAGCCGACGAGGTTCTCGCCCGCAGCGCCGACGCCGACGGGCCCGGCCGACGCGAAGGCGAGCTCGGCTGCGCCGTTGGACCCGGTGAGCGAGCCTTGCTCGAGTTGGATCACGGTGACGGTGTTGGCCGAGGCGATGGCGGCAGTGGCGGCCGCGACGGCCAAGGAAGCGGCGATGGCTCGTGCGGCGGTGGGGACTAATGGGTCACGCGGGCTCATGTGGGCTCTCGGGGTTGCTGGCTTGTGGCTAAGGCGTGCCGGGCGGGGTGATCGCCGGGCACGCGGGAAACATCAAGGGTCAGGCCGCGGTTTGGCGGCGACGGGTCGCGACGGCCAGGCCGCCGATGGCGAGCAGGGCCAGCGTGCCGGGCTCGGGCACGGCGGCGGTGCCAAGCGCGGCCACGGGGTTGCTGTCGACGCCGAAGTTGCTGGCGAGGATGGCGAGGTCGGACGTGTCGACGTTGCCGTCGCCGTTGAAGTCGGCGGTGGCCCAGGCGTTATCGCTTTCGCCGAAGTTGCTGGCGAGGATCGCGAGGTCGGACGTGTCGATGATGCCGTCGAGATTGGCGTCGGCGGAGAGCGCGACCACCAGATCGACGGATGTGGCGGTGTAGGTGATCGCCGCGGAGGCGCTGAAGCCGTCGATGGTGCCGAGGTTGACGCCATCGACCGTGTCGAACGTGCCGGACACGGCCGAAGCATCAAGCAATGTGAACTCGTCGCCGAGGGTGAGGTCGGTCGTCGAGACGGTGTTGAGGTCGAGCTCGCCTTCGAGCGCGGCGTTGCCGGTGACGCTCACCGAGTCGGCGCCGACGGCGGCGCTGTGCAGGTCCATCGCCAGGGCGGCGGTGTCGTCGAGCGTGAGATCGCCTTGGACGGCGAGGGTTTCGACATCGACGAATGGATCGGCCTGGAGGGATGTGAAGTTCTGCTGGGCGTCGGCGAGGGTGAAGGCCGTGGGTCCGTAGAAGCGAGCGAGGGCGATTTCGCCGTGGAAGTCGATCGGCGTGTAGGTGCCGACGGTGGCGTCGGGGTCGAGCGTCGCGCTGTTGCCACCGCCGATGGACCAGCCGTTGCTACCGGACCAGTCGTCGATGAGCAGGTTCTCGAGCGTGCCGGCCTCGACGCCGTCGACGAAGAGGCTCATCGAGTCGTTGGCGGCGTTGTCGTTGTTGCCGACGATGTCGACGGTCGCGACGACGTGGTGCCAGCCGGTGCCGAGTGCGGCGGAGTCAATGCCGAAGGTGTCGCCGTCGCCGTTGACGCCCCAGGTGAGGGTGTCGCCGTCGAGCTCGAGGGTGGCGCCGCGGCCGCCGCCGATGTCGAGGAGGACCTGGTCGTTGCCGGCGTTGGTGTCGGTGATGTTGATCAGGAACTCGAACGAGCCGTCGAAGAGGGCGCGGCCGTCGAAGTAGGCGTTCTGCGAGCCGGGGGAGATCGCCTTGCCGCTGGACGAGATGTCGTAGGCGGCGGACAGCGAGCCGAAGCCGGGGTCGGACGCGGCGACGGGCGTGGCGCTGGCGGGGAAGTTGATGTTGGTGTTGCCGGCGTTGGCTTCGACGTCGTTCCAGACGGCGTCGCCGGGCGTGTCCTGCGCGGCGTCGAAGTCGAGTTGCAGGCCATCGGTGCGGGCCTGAAGGCCGGCCGCGACGCCGCCGACCTGGATGGTCGAGCTATTGGCGGTGGTGATGTTGCCGACGATGGTGCCGGCGGCCTGGAGGTTCTGGCTGTCGAGGTCGAGGCTGCCGCTGCCGGCGGTGACGTCGACGGTGCCGGCTTCGACGGTGATGTTGCTTGCGGCGACGGAGCCGGTGAGGGCGAGGGTGCCGGTGCCGGCCTTGGTGAGGTCGCCGGTGGTGGCGACGTTGGCGACGGTCATCGTGGAGTTGTTGCCGACCTGCAGGGTGAGCGGTCCGGTGCCGGTGATGGGGTTGCTGATGGTGAGGGCGTCGTCGCCGGTGTCGCCATCGGTGCGGAGGGTGCCGCCGCTTACGGCGACAGTGAAGTTGCCGTCGTAGACGATGGCGGCGGGGTCGGCGCCTCCGACGGCGAACTCGCCGCCGTTGAGGGTGACGTTTTCGCTGAGGGTGGCGGCCTGGCCGTTGGCGCGGAGGGTGCCGCCGTTGACAGTGGTGCCGGCGGCGGTCGAGCCGAGCGGGGTGGCGGTGTCGAGATTGGTGAGCAGGACGACGCCGCCGTTGACGGTGGTGTCGCCGGTGTAGGTGTTGTTGCCGCCGAGGGTGAGGGTGCCGGAGGTGTTGACGACATTGCCCGCGCCGGAGATGACGCCGTTGATGGTTTCGCCGGCGACGTTGTTGTGGACGAGCGCCCCGCCGGCGGCGATGGCGAAGGTGGCGTCGTCGTCGACGGTGTCGAGGGCGGTGGTGGTGCCGTCGCCGAGGGTGAGCGAGGCACCGGCTGCGATCGACACGGGGCCGAGCGCGTTGCCGTCGTTGGCGAGGACGACGTTGGCCCCGGCGTTGAGCGTGACGTCGCCGCCACCGGCGATGCCTGCGCCGGTGAAGGTGTAGGTGTCGACCGCGTTGTTGAATGTGATGCTGCCGGGGGTGACGGTCGAGGCGACGTTGACGCTGGTCTGGCCGGTGCCATCAGCGAAGGTGACGTCGTCGAGGTCGAAGAAGAGGTTGTCGCTGGTCGACCAGTTGGCGGTGGTGGCGACATCCCAAGTGCCGTCGGTCGCGCCGGTCCACGCGGCGGTTTCGTTGACGGAGAAGCCGACGGTGACGGTGGAGGCGTTGACGGCGACGTTGATGGTGTCGTCCTGGCGGGTGGTCAGGGCGTTGCCGGCGGCGTCGACGATGGCGACGTTGAAGTCGGAGGCGGTGGCGCTTCCGATGATGTTGTTCGCGCTGATCAGGGTGTAGGCGCCGGTCGAGTCGAGCGCCCCGTTGGCGGGGACGATGTTGACGGCGAAGGCTCCGCCGCCGGAGGCGGAGAGGTTGGCGCCGCCGGAGATGTCGATCAGGTCGTTGACGCCGGAGCCTGGGGTGGTGGTGCCGCCGAGCTCGAACTCGTAGAGGCCGTTGGGGTTGGCTTGGGTCTGGTTGGCGGAGAAGTTGCCGGTGATGTTGAGGGTGCCGACGGAGTCGCCGGGCTCGATGATGGCGTCTTCGAAGGCGTTGAGGTTGCCGACGATGGTGCCGCCGCTGGTGACGGTCTGGCCGGTCTCGTCGCCGTTGAAGGGGATGAGGTCGGGGTCGTCGACGACCTGCAGGGAGTAGCTGGAGAAGTCGGAGACGTCGAGGGTCGCACCGGCGCGGACGTCGATGATGTCGGAGGCGAGTTCGCCGTTGTTCGAGCCGTCGGACATGATCACGAGGGTGCCGGACTCGACGACGGCGCTGCCGCCCCAGTAGGAGCCGGTGGCGTTGGAGGTGTCGAGGGTGTTGGCGGCGGTGGAGATGGTGACGGTGTCGGTCGGATCGTCGAGGCGGACGTGGACGTCGACATCGTCGCCGGTGATGCGGCCGGTGATGTCGAAGTTGCCGGTGCCTTGGAAGACGACGTTGACGGATTCGTCGGTCTCGTCGAAGACCTGGTCGGCGATGGTGAGGGTGGTGCCGTCGGCGGCGTTCTCGAGGATGCCGTTGGCGAACTCGTTGCCGCCGATGTCGATGGTGCCGGTGAGGGTGTTGTTGCCGGCGTCGTTGCGGAGGTGGGCCTGCCCGTTGAAGCGGCCGATGAAGCGGTCGAAGTTCTCGGCGATGGTGAGGTCGCCTTCGGAGCCGTCGAGGGCGATGACGCCGGTGGGGTTGACGACGCGGGTGGTGCCGACGGTGGAGCCGAGATCGTCGTTGGCGTTGACGATCAGCGTGCCGGAGTTGACGCTGATGGCGTTGTCGAAGTTGGTGTTGGCGGTGGCGAGGTCGAGCGTGCCGGTGCCGGCTTTGATGAGGTCGCCGGTGCCGCCGATGTTGCCGGTGAGGGAGACGGTGTGAGTTTCGTCGAAGACGGTGATGAGGCCGTTGCCGGTGAGGGTGAGGTCGCGCGAGAGGGTGTTGAAGGCGGTGCCGTCGATGCGGAGGGTGCCGGAGGTCGGGTCGGCGGTGCCGAACTCGATGGCGTTGGCGGCGTCGCCGAGTTGGTCGTCGCTGTCGACGATGAGGATCGAGCCGTTGCGGATGGCGGTGGTGCCGGTGTAGGTGTTGGTCGCGGAGAGGGTGAGGGTGTTGCCGCCGTCGACGACGACGCCGCTGGTGCCGGCGATGGGCGCGGCGATGGTGTGTGTGCCGTTGTTGACGAAGATGGTGGCCGCGCCGGAGAGGGTGAGGACGCCGCCGGAGTCGATGAGGGTGTAGGACTCGCCGTCCTGGAGGGTGAGCGAGTTGAGGTCGACGTTGACGTCGAGCTGGACGTTGACGTCGTTGGTGATGACGTTGCCGAGGATGGCATCGCCGCCGATGGCCCCGCCGATGCCGGGGATGACGGGGTTGGTGTCCCAGTTGGTGGGTGCGGACCAGAAGCCGCCGTTGAAGTTGGCGGTCCAGGTGGACTGAGCCATCGCGGGGTTCGCGGCGGCGGCGGTGACGCAGGCGACGGCGGCGAGGCTGCGGGTGGTGAAGCGGCGGGCGATGCGGCTTTGACGGCGACTTGAAACGTTTGAATGCATGGCGGACTTCTCCTCGGTCTGGGCTGAATCTTGGATTAGAGAGTCGGTGTCGCCCCGTTGCATCGGGGCGGGCGGCCGCTGAATCGTCAGCGAGCGGAAAGGGTTTTGGACATCACCTCAGATGCAGAAAGGGAACACAAGGGCCTCCTCCGTGATCCCGCTCGCCGGCCCTGAGGCGAGCAGGTGTATTGTGACGCGAGGGCGGCGTGGGGCAACCACAAACCGGGGCGCGTCGGGCTAGTTAATGCGCCGCGGCTCGTCTCACTGGCCTTGCCTGGGTTGCGCCGTTTATCGCGATGGCTTGACTGGCTTATTCGTTGCGATCGGCTCACGCGGCGGCCCTCCGGGAGTGGCCGGCGCGGCGGGTCAGCGCGGCGAGGGTGGCGGCGGCCAACGCGGCGGTGGTGCCGGGCTCGGGGACATCGGCGCTGAGCTGTTCGACAAGTTCGACGGCCGAGCCGGGGAAGTTCTCATCGAGCAGTTGGACGTCGGCGTTGTTGACGAGGCCGTCGCCGTTGAAGTCGCCCTGGGTCCAGGTGTTGCTGGCGGTGTCGATGTGCTGGGCGAGGACGGTGAGGTCAGAGATGTCGACCTTGCCGTCGAAGTTGACGTCGCCGAGGAGGCTGACGCGCGCGGTGACGGTGGTGCCGTCATAGGTGACGGCGAAGCCGAGGCTGGGGTCGATCGCGGCGTTGGCGATGGAGTCGAACCGGCCGGCGACCGAAGCGGCGATGAGCAGGGTGAAGACGTCGCCCTCGGCGAGCATGGCGGGGTCGAGCGCGGTGAGCTCGAGCTGGCCGTCGAGGGTGGCGCCGCCGGCGATGGCGAGGGCGTCGTGCTCGTCTGTCGACAGCAGGTCGAGGGCGAGCGAGGCGGCGGTCTCTTGCGTGAACGAGCCTGCGACGTTGAGCAGGGTAGGCACGACCTCGGTGGGCGCGGGGCCGACTTGGGCAGAGGCGTAGTTCTGCTGGACATCGGCGAGGGAAAAGGCGAGGTCTTCGTAGTAGCGGACGATGGCGATCTCGTCGTGGTAGTCGGTCGCGCCCTGGCCGGTGCCGTTGGACCCGAAGGAGCTGGCGAGCGTGCCGATGCCGCCTTGATTGCCGCCGGCCCAGTCGTCGATCAGCAGGTTGTTAAGCGTGCCGACGAGCTGGTTGTTGACGTAGAGGGTCATCGAGTCGTTGGCGAGGTCGTCGCGGGTGCCGGTGAGATCGATGACGCCGACGGCGTGGTGCCAGCCGCTCGCGAGCGGCGCGGAGCTGAGCGTGGAGGTGGCGGTGTCGTCGCCGTTGACGGTGAAGTTGAGCGTGTCGTTGTCGAGCGAGAGCGCGACGCCGCGGCCGGCGCCGCCGACTTCGACGAGCACCTGGTCGCCGCCGGCGGTGGCGTTGTCGACCTTGAACCAGACCTCGAAGGTGGCGTCTTCGACGCTGCGCTCGGCGGACTCGAAGAAGTTGTTGAGGCCTTGGGCGCCGCCGTCGTTGCCGATGTCGTAGGCGGCGGTGATGGCTTGGAAGGTCGGGTCGTTGACGGGGACGGTGGCGGTGGATGCGGCGAACGTGAGCGACTGGCCGGAGGCGGCGTCGGTCCAGAGGGTGTCGCCGGGGTTATCGAGCGCGGCATCGAAGTGGAGGGTGAGGTTGTCGGTGACGATGCCGGGCCCGGCGGGGGCTGCGGACTCGACGACTTCGTTGAAGCCGCGGCCGCCGACGATGAGTGACGTGCCGGTGCGGGCGACGATCGAGCCGTCGACCCGGCCGTTGGTGAGGGCGACGGTGCCGGCCTGGATGTCGAGGGTGCCGGTGATGGCGACGCCGCCGCCGAGGGTGAGCTCGCTGGTGCCGGTCTTGATGACGTTGCGGCCGGGGCGGAACTCGCGGAGCTGGCCGTTGATGGCGAAGGCCTGGTTGCCGTTGCCGCCGATCTCAGCGTGGTCGTAGACCTCGACGTCGTGGTTGATGTTGAAGGCGAAGGCATTGGGTGTGGCGTCGGTGGCGTCGAGGGCGATCCTGGGAGCGGTGCCGTCGAGGCGATTGACGAGCATGACGGGCAGGCCGTCGATGTTGGCCTCGTGGTCGGCGGAGAGCGCGGCGGTCGCGGAGGAGAGGTTGATGCGGTTGACCATGTAGGCGAAGCCGCCGACGGAGAAGAGGTCGTTGGTGGCGGTGTAGCTGCCGGAGGCTTTGGCGCGGAAGGTGAGTTCGTTGTTGGCGTAGCCGTCGCGCCAGGTGGTGGTGACTTGGCCGGCGCCGGTGTCGCCATTGGTCCATGCGTTGGCGGTGGAGAAGGCGGCGGTGGAGAAAGCGTCTTCGCGGAAGCGGAAGTGGTCGAACTGGTTGGTGTCGTCGGCGTTGTTGTCGAAGCGTGGCTTCTGCATCTGGACGTGGTAGCCGGCGAGGTCCTGGTGGAGCTGTTCGACAGTACCTGCGAGCGACGGGGCGTTGATGAGGTTGTTGGATTCGTTGATGTCGGCGTCGAGGTCGTAGAGCTGGTAGCCCGTGCCGTTCTGGTACAGGAACTTCCACTTGCCCGAGCGGATGGCCGACTGCTGGCTGGAGTAGCGGGTGATGAACAGGTCGTCGTGCGGAACGTCGGTGGTCTGGCCGTTGATGTAGGGCAGGAGGTTGACGCCATCGATCACGTCGGTGGGGGCGAACGATCCGCCGCCGGCGCCTTGCAGGGCGGTGGGCACGAGGTCGATGGCGTGGACGAGGGCATCGGAGACGGTGCCTCGGGCCGAGGGGTCGACGCCGCCGCCGGCGACGACGATGGGCACGCGCATGCCGCCCTCGAACTGGCTGCCCTTGCCGTTGCGGAGGCTGCCGTTCGCGCTGGCGTTGGGGCTGGAGTCGCAGCAGTCGCCGCCGTTGTCGTTAATGAAGAGGATGAGCGTGTCTTCGGCGATGGAGTCGGCGTTATTGCCGTCGCCGTTGGGGTCGTCGATCGCGGCGAGGATCTTGCCGACGTTGCGGTCCATGGCGTACTGCATGGCGGCCTGCGTGCGGCGGTTGCCGGTGAAGCTGGGGTCGTTGAGCGAGTCGATGAACGCGAGGTCGGCGGCCGTGGCTTGCAGCGGCGTGTGCGGCGCGGTGAACGAGCTGTAGAGGAAGAACGGCTCGCTGTCGTCGGCCTTGTCACGGATGTAGTCGGCCGACTGATCGCCGAACACATCGGTGACGTATTGGCCGGCGAGGCTGGCTTCGATCACGGCGTTGCTGGTGATGCCGCCGGTTCCGTCGGAGATGGTTTCGATGAGCTGGCCTTCGCCGGTCTGGCTGCCGACGAAGTATTGCCGCGAGCCGGAGATGAGGCCGCGGAACTCTTCGACGCCCTGATTCTGCGGGCGATTGCCGAGCTGGCCGCCGCCATCGACGTGGGCGCCGAGGTGCCACTTGCCGACGGTCGCGGTCTGGTAGCCGGCGCCCTGCATGTGCTCCCAGATGGTGGTCATCTCAGTGGGCACGCCCTGGACGACCGAGGCCTGGTTCACGGGGCTGCTGTCGCCGATGATGTTGGTGAAGTGGCCGAAGCGTCCGCCGTACTGGCCGGTGACGATCATGGCGCGCGACGGGGCGCAGACCGAGGCGGTGTAGCCGTTGGTGAAGGTGACGCCGCTGGCGGCCATGGCGTCCATGTGAGGCGTGGGGATGACGCCGCGGTTGCCGGGGTCGGCGGCGGGGTCGGCGTCGCGCATGAAGCCGTAGTCCGCCCAGCCGGCGTCGTCGGCGATGATGATGACCACGTTTTTCTGCTGAGCCCCGGCGGTGGCACCGATGGCGAGCGCAGCCGCGGCGGTTACGCCGGCCAGACATCTGGCGATCCAACGACTCATCGACACGGTGTGATCCTCAAAAACAGACGGATTCAGAAGCGAAGCGGTGGCGTGCCAGGTTTGCTGCGGCACGCCGAGAAGAGCTCCGATCGCAACGCCCTACGAGATGGGAAACGGGCGTCGAGATGAGGCCGGCCGCGTGGCGTTCCTCCTAGCCGGCACGCTGCGCCCGACCCAACGCACGCACAATCGGCGTCGGGCGCGAAAGGACAATCGATCAGCGGGTCGGGCCGCCGCCGCCGCCGGTCCCGCCGGAGCGTTCGGCGAGGCTGAAGTCCCACGTCTTGTGGAAGGCGACCTCGTCGAGCATCTCGTCGGTCTGCACGGTGCGGGCCGAGCCGTCGAGCATGCCGAAGTTGGTGGTGTGGCGATCGACGGCAACGCGACGTAGGCCATCGGACCCGCCGTTGTTGTAGGGATCGAGCAGGTCGGTCGGGAAGGCGTCGGTTTCGTAGACGCCGAAGACGCGCCAGTCAACGGCGTCGGCCACGCCCATGGTCTCGGACGGGTTGTAGCGGTCGTCGAGCGCGTTGTAGATGTACTTCTCGGAGTCGGGGTCGGTGGGCTCGATCCACGACGCGAGGGCGACCCAGTTGTTGGTGCCATAGGACACTTCGAAGTCCCACCCCTCGTTGTTGTAGAGATCGAACGCGACGGGGTCCTGGTTGACCGCCCCGCCGAGGCCGACGCGGATCATCGCCGCCGCGGTGCCCGGCGAGAAGCCGGTGCCCGGGACGACCGGGGCGTCGGTGTTGCTCGGGCACTTCATCAGCTCTTGGCTTTGGCCGGTGTAGGCCGCGAGGCGGGCCATCCAGATGGTGACCGGGCCTCGGGTGCTGTCGCCGTTGTTCACCGGGACGTTGCCTTCGTTGTCGACGGCGTAGGCGTAATAGGCGGTGTTGATCTGACGCAGATTGCTGAGGCACTGAACGCTGCGTGCCGTCTCGCGAGCCGAGCCGAGCGCGGGCAAGAGGATGCCGATCAGCAGAGCAATGATCGAGATCACGACCAGAAGCTCGATGAGCGTGAACCCGAGGCGTGAGGTGTGCGGACGCGTCATGGTGTTCCTTTGCGGGAAGTGATTGAATCCGAGGGGAGCAGAGTCGGCAAGAAAGTTTGAGCCGCGGGGCAAGTTCAAACGTTTGAATTTTGACACGTACGGGACTGCATGGCAAGTCATAAATTTAGATCCAAGACCCTGACAACACCTCTTCTGGCGGGCGCTCCGGATACGGGCGCATCCGCTGGGGCCGGAATTGGCCCACATCTGGGAAGGGACGCGTGATCGGAACCTCGCTCCTGACCCGTCGGGCAATATAACGAGGAAGAGACTAAATTCAATCGTTTGAATCTGATATTTTTTGAATATTTCCTCAGCCAGACAAGTCTCACGCATGGCGAATCTCAGTGCTGAAGCTCCGCCGCGGTGCACGCCGGACCGCTCAAAACCTCCAGGCAGCAGGGGCAAACCCGACCTTAATTATGGAATTCATACATCCGATACCCCCTCCGGAGTCCGCCACGGGCTCGATGAGGAAAGGGATCCCCGGGTATGACCGACGCCGCGCCGCCACCATCGAGCCCGCGACCCGCGTTGGGCGGGCTGTGGGCGCCGATCCTCACGGCCACGCTGGGCATCACCGCCACGCTGATCGGCTGGCATCAGGCCACCCAGCACGCCGCGGAGACCGCCACCCAGACCGTGCTCGAGCGGGGCGCCCGCCTGCACGTCGCGATCGCCAATCAGGTCAGCGAATACAGCCACGCCGCGCTGGGCGGGCGGGGCCTGTTTAACGCCAGCCAGAGCGTCGAGCGTCACCAGTGGCGGAGCTTCATCGAATCGCTCGAGATCGACCGCAGCTACCCCGGCGTGCAAGGCATCGCCTACGTCGCCGCCGTCCGCCCCGAAGACCTGGCCGAGTTCGAAGCTCAGGCCCGGGCCGATCAAGCGCCCGGCTTCACGGTCCGCACGCGAGACGACCGCTCGCCCGACCCCGACCCGCTCCGCCACGACCACTTCGTCATCAAGTACCACGAGCCGGCCGAGCGCAACGGCAACCTCATCGGGCTCGACCTCACCACCATCGCCCCAACCGCGCGTGGCTATCGAAGGTCGCGCGACACCGGGCAGATCGCGGTCAGCACGCCGTTCGAGCTCATCCAGCGCGGCCCCGAGACACCGGGCGTCGTGATCAGCCTGCCCATCTACTGCCACGAGCTGCCCACCGAAACCGTCGAGCAGCGCCGTGCCGCGATCAAGGGCTGGGTCGCCATACCCATCGTCCTCGCCGACTCGTTCAACAACCCGTGGGCCGCCGCCTATCGCGACTTCTCGATCAGCATCTACGACGGCGACACCGCGATCTACGACAACGTCCTCCCCGAGCACCTCGACGCGCCAAACCACCGGCTCATCGCGTTCGAAGACACGCTCGACATCGGCGGCCGAACCTGGACCATCCGTGTCGCCGGCCCCTTGGTCATCGCGTCCGACGCCGCGTGGATCAGCCACCTCACCCTCGCCGGTGGCGTGGCCGTCACCCTTCTGCTCACCGGCATCGTCTGGTCGATGCAGCGCACGCAACGCCGCGCCACCGACCTCGCCACCTCCATGACCCACGAGCTACGCACCCAGACCCGCCAGCTCGAAACCGCACGACGCCAGGCCGAGCAAGCCAGCGCCACCAAGAGCGCCTTCTTGGCCAACATGAGCCACGAGATCCGCACGCCCATGACCGCGATCCTCGGCTACACCGACCTGCTCAAAGAGCCCGACCTCACCGACCAGGACCGCCGCGAACACATCAACACGATCCACCGCAACGGCGACCACCTCCTGGCCATCATCAACGACATCCTCGACCTCTCGAAGATCGAAGCCGGCATGATGACCGTCGAACGCATCGACACCCACCTCGTGGACTTCTTCAACGATGCGGTCGAACTCGTCCGCGTGCGTGCCGAGTCCAAGAACCTCGAACTCAACCTCCATCTCGGCGACGACCTCCCCGCCACGATCCAGACCGACCCGATCCGCCTCCGGCAGATCCTCATCAACCTCGTGGGCAACGCCATCAAATTCACCGAGCAAGGCGGCGTCGAGATCGCCGTCGATTGCAAACCAAGCCCGTCGGGCTCCGCCACGCTGCGCGTCGTCGTGTCCGACACCGGCATCGGGATGACGCCCGGCCAGGTCAACGAACTCTTCAAGCCCTTCGTCCAGGCCGATGGCTCCACCACACGCCGCTTCGGCGGCACCGGGCTTGGCCTCACCGTCTCGCGCCGGCTGGCCGAAGTGCTCGGCGGCGACATCAAGGTCAGCTCCGAGCCGGGCATCGGCAGCCAGTTCGCCGTCACCATCGACGCCGGTCGCGTCACCGGCTCCGCGTCAAGCCAGCCGCAAGCCGCTCGCCCTGCGCTGAGCATTCAACCGACCGCAGAAGCGTCGGCTTCTTCCAAGGTAATCCTGCTTGCCGAGGACGGCATCGATAATCAACGGCTCATCAGCTACATGCTCGGCAAGGCGGGCTACGAAGTCCGCCTCGCCGACGACGGGCAGGCCGCGGTCGAGATGGCCGTCGATCAGCCGGACATCGATCTGATCCTCATGGACATGCAGATGCCGCGCGTCGACGGGTACGACGCCACCCGGACGCTGCGTGCGTCGGGCTATGGCCGCCCCATCATCGCGCTCACCGCACACGCCATGGCCGGCGACCGCGAGAAGTGCCTCGCCGCCGGCTGCGACGAGCACACCACCAAGCCCATCGACCGCGAGCGACTGCTCCACGTCGTCGCCAAGTTCATCCAGCGATCTCGCGCCGCCGCCTGATCGGCACGCCCGATAACCCAACACGCGAACGTCGCCGATAACTGAAAAGCCCGGCGAGTATTTGCTTGCATTCACCCCGGCGACCGCACCCGACCGATGACGCGCTCACTCGGCAAGCCGCCGACGGAGCAGCGACGTGACGCAAGCCGCATCACACACTTGGGACGGAGGCGAACGACGCACCGCCGTGCGCCTCGCGGCCGACGACCACGCCACCATCAAGGCCTACGTCGTCGACCAGCACGGCCAGGCTGTCGCCAAACTCCGCCACGCCGAGCTCATCGACGTCTCCGCCACCGGCTTCTCGTTTGCCGCACCCATCGGCGCCCCGGCCGGCTCGACCGTCCGCATCGACCGCGAACACGCCGACTCGATCGAGGCACGCGTCGTCGCCGTCTCCGGGTGGTTCGACGACCGCTACCGCATGCACGCCCACGTCACCTCCGGCAGCGTCCCCGCCGCGTGGGTCGCTGACTGGTCCCGCGCCGCCTAGCGCTTCTCATTTGAGTTTTGACCGGGTGCCACACCTCGCCGCAGGCGATGTGTGATTACGGGTCCGCATGCTTAACCGCACACATCGTGCCGCGCACGAGGTGTGGCACCCGATACGCAGCCGGGCAGAAAAAACGCCGTACGTTCTAACCCCGCAGCGGCCGGATATCGACCGCCGTCATCCCCGCCGCGCGGATCGCTTCCATCCCCAGGTCCGTGTCCTCGAACGCGCAGCAGCGCGACGGATCGACGCCGATCTTCTCCGCAGCCAGCAGATACGTGTCAGGCGCCGGCTTGTAGTGCTCCACGTCGTCGGCGGTGACCACCGCGTCGAACCAATCCCGCACGCCCTGCTCTACGAGCATCGGCTCGATCACCTGACGCAGCCCGCCGGTCGCCACCGCCAAAGGCACGCGCCCGCGGTGCTCGCGCGCAATACCCGCCACCTCTTCGATGAGCTGCATGCCGTGCGTGTGGTGGTCCAGGAAGTGGCGTTCTTTCTCGTGCGCCACCGCCAGCGCGTCGAGCGCCACGCCCTGCTCGTCCGCGAGCATCGCCACGATCCGCGACGCCGGCACGCCGCCCAGCGCATAAAAGCGATCCTCCGGGAAGTCGATCCCGTGCGCGTTCATCGTCTCCGACCAAGCGCGGAAGTGCGCAGGCATCGTGTCGATGAGCGTCCCGTCGCAGTCGAAGATCAGGCCGTCGAACGAATGAAAATCCGGCAGATCAGGCATAGCAAATACTTCAAGAAAAACGGGCGGTTCAACAAGCTCAACCGGAATGGCGCAGCGAGCGCTCGCGCTGCTCGGCGTGGGCGGCCTCGTCTTCGGGCGGGGCAGGCACGCCACCCACCGCGCTCACCGGCGAGTCGGCCAGGCGGTCCGGCCAACGCGAGGCATCGCTGCGCGTGTCGATCGCGTGCTGCGTCGCCTCCCACGCGATGCGCGTCACCTCCATCGCGTTCTCGGCGGTCGACAGCGGGCACTGCGACGAGCGCAGCGTCGCCACGCGGTCCGGCTGATCGAGCATGTCGCGATAAGCAGCCCACAGCCCGTGAAACGACTTCTCCCAGTGGTAGTCAAGCCGGCGCGTAAACTGATCGGTCCGCAGCTCAAAGATCTCGGCGTTGCGGTCGTACAAGATGATCCCGCTCGTGCCGATCAGCTCGTACTCGAACCGGCTGAACTTGTCGCGCGTGGTGTGGCCATAAGAAAAAGACATCTCGACCATCGTATGCGCGCCGTTGGCGTGGTCCAGATGGGCAAAGGCGTGGTCGGGCGCGTCGTATTCGTCGACCCACGCGGCGTGGCCGGTCGTACGCGTGACCGGCGAGTCCAGCCACCACATCGCCAGGTCGATCTGGTGCGTGCCGCAGTCGACCATCGGCCCACCCTCGCGCATCCGCCCGAGGCGGCGCGGGTCGACCGTCCAATGGTCCGGCCGGGCCTGCGGGTCGGGGCGGTAGTACTTGCCGTGGCAATCCCAGTTGTAGATCAGCCGAAGCGAGCGCACGTCGCCGATCGCGCCGTCTTCGACCAGCCGCTTGATCTCCATGGCGCTCGGCGAATAGCGGTAGCAGAACCCCGCGGCCAGCGGCGCCCCCGCGGCGTCCATCGCGGCGATCATCTCGGCGCCCTCGTCAACGCTCATCGCCAGCGGCTTCTCGCACATCACCGGCAGGCGACGCTTGGCGGCCGCCAGCACATTGGCCTTGTGGAACGGCGCGGGCGACAGCACCGCCACGGCGTCCAGCCCGGAGTCGAGGAAGGCTTCCTGGTCGGTGAACGTCAACGCCTCGGGCGCATGGCGATCGCGGAACCACGCGAGGCGATCGGCGTCCGGATCGAACAGCGCGTGGATGTGAACGCCGGGCGTCTCGCGCACCGCGTGGGCGTGGCCGTAGTCGGCGACGACGCCGCAACCCATGAAGCCGATCTTGTAAGACATGCGGGTCTTTCGTGGTAGCAGAGGCGGGGTGTGGTGGGCACGCGACGCGGCGGGCGGGCTAGCGCACCTCGATGAGCTCGACCTCGAAGGTCAGCGTCTCGTTGGGGCCGATCAGCGGCGGCGAGCCGCGCCGGCCGTACGCCAAGTACGGCGGGATGATAAGCCGATACCGCGCCCCCTCGCGCATCAGCCGCATGCCCTCGGCGTAGCCATCGATGACCTCGTTCAGCGACAGCCGCGCGGGCTCGCCGCGCCGGTACGACTCGTCGAAGACCTCGCCCGCCTCGTTCCAGCCGCGGTAGTGCACGACGACCGTGCTGCCGTAGCCCGGCCGACGCCCGGTGCCCGGCTCGAGCTCGGCGTAACGCAGGCCCGAGCGCGTCGTGCGCAGGCCGTCGGCGTCCGGCGGGTCGGGCTGCTGGAAGTCGGCGTATCGCTGAATATCGGCGGCGCTCAGCGCGGGATCGGAGGCGACGTGCGGGTCGGGGTCGCAGCCGGCGAGCAGCACGCACGCGCCGGCAGCCATGAGTGAACACAAACGAAACCGCGTCGCGGGCATGTCAGCCTCCTCCTTTGAGGTCGGTGGGTCGATCGTCGCGCGGCGGCGCGGGCTTGGCGCCGTCGCCGGGGGCGTCGTCGTCGTCGGCCCGCTCGATCGGGTTGCCGGCGGCGTCCAGCTCTTCAACCTCGCCGTCCTCGGACGCGGCCTGCTGGATGACGACCGGGTCGGGCTTGGACTGCACGTAGCCCTGGTTGCGCGTGATCTTTTTCGCGGCGCGGATGCCGTGGACGGACGCGCGCGTGTCGGTGAGCGACTCGGGGTCTTCGTGGCTCCGCTGCGGCGGGTGGTGCTCTTCTTTGTAGAGGTGCACCGTCTGCGTCGGGAAGGCGAACTGCACGCCGAGCGCATCGGCCAGGCGGACGATGTCGCGGAACAGCCGATCGCGCTCGCGCAGCTCGGTGTTCCAGTCCGGCACCTCGAAGAACATGTACAGCAAGATCTGCAGCGAGAAGTCGCCGAACTCGTTGCAGTAGACCTGGTAGTAGTCCTTGCGTGTCCACGGGTGCAGGCGGATCAGCTCGCGGATGCCCTCGGTGAACGCGGCCAGCGTCTCCGGCGGCGTGTCGTACTGCACGCCAAGCATCGTCCGCCATCGGCGGTACCGCCGCCGACCGTAGTTATCGACGACGGCTCGGACGAGGTTCGAGTTGGGGATCGTGATCTGCGAGTTGTAGAAAGTCCGCACCCGCGTCGAGCGGAAGCCGATCTCCTCGACGATCCCCTCGTGCCCCTCGATCTGCACCCAGTCGCCGACGTTGAACGGCCGATCCAGCAGCACCGCCACCGACCCGAAGAAGTTCTCGACCGTGTCCTTGGCCGCGAACGCGAACGCCACCGACCCGATGCCCAGCGACGCCACCAGCGGCCACAGCTTATCGAGCACGTCGAGCACGCCGGCCAGCCACACAACGCCAACGATCACGACGAAGATCTTCGCCGTCGTCCGCACCAGCGGGACCAACACGTCGTCGACCTGCGTCTTGGATCGCGCCGCGCGGTAGATCAAGAAGCTCGCGATCAGATCGATCAGCCGCCACGCCGACACGGTCCCTGCCAGCGTCGTGAACACCGCCAGCGAGCTCTTGACGATCGCCAGCGCCAAGCCCTCGAACCCCACGAGCTGCGCCAGCGTCAGCCAGAACAGCCCGGCAGCGAACAGGCCGATTGGCCGCATCGTCTTGCGGACACCCTCCTCGTCGTTCTCGCAGTACGCCTTGCCAGCGATGCGGTGCGCGAGCAAGCGCAGCAGCCCACGCACGAGCAGGTCGATCGCCAGCCCGATGAAGATCACCAGCGCAATCAGCAGCCACTGCCAGTACTTCAGCCCCATCACCTCGTTCGCCACCAGCGAGTCCGGCAGGAACGACTCGATCACCGTCGTCACATCGGGCGACAGGTCGCTCAGCCCCGACACCGGCGGCAGCGATTCGAGTTCGCTGAACAGCGAGAGGATGTCGCCGACCGTCTCGGTTGAGAAACGCCACCCGCCGTCGTCGCCCCGCGTGAGCGTGATCCGACCGGCCAGCTCGCTCGAGCTGTCCAAGTTGAGCGCGCCGACGATCTGGGACGTCCGGTCGGTCAGCCGATGGCCGATGTCGTGCGACGGCGGAGGGAAGTAGACGAACTCCTCGCCGGCGGCCACGTTTGGGTCGTCAGGACCCGGTAGCTGGTTGACATCGATTTTCTCGATGCGGTTGAGCACGCGGTGCAGGTGGTCGGCTCGCTTGGGTACGTTGAAGTCTTCGTTGGCCCCAAGGTCCAAGGCCGCCAGAGCCGGGGCCGACTCATCGCGAAACATCCCGCCCAAGCCGAATTTGCTGGCCGCGTGCATCGCCTCCAGGAACGTGCGGAAGGTGTCGCGCGGGCTCTCGAGCCCTTCGGGCGCGGCCGGCACCTCAGCGGACTCATCGTTCGACGCCTGCTCAGCGTTGGCCGGCGCGGGTATGGGCAGGAGCTCGGGCTGGGCCGCCAAACCGGGGGCGAGCGCGAGCAGCAGAACAATCGAGAGCAGCGTGGGCGTGAGTCGAGCGAACATCAGCACGGCAATGTAGCGGGCGGGTTATCGGCGGATGACGCGGACGTTCCGCCGGCCGTCGTCGCGGGGCCGGGCTGCCGGCGTCCCGGTCGACCCGCCCACGGTCAGCCACCGCCACGCCCGGGCCAGCGTCCCGGCGATCAGCAGCACCACCGCCGCCGCCAGCGTGGCCGCCAGCACCAGCACCATCACCGGCACCACGACCACCAGCACCCCCACGGTCAGCGCCAGCCGCACCGCCCAGCTCGGCTGCCGCCGCACGTACCCGTAAGCCTGCCCGAAGCGGCCGGACTGGCGGACGTAGCTGTCGAACGTCTCGAATCGCATCGCCCCATCCTACGCCCCCCGGCTGGGCCGGTTCGACCGGTTGTGCCGACTGGCGCGATTCATCGCACCCCCGCGACTCGGCCCGCCCCCAAGCCCACGCCCGGGACCGCCGCACCGGCGATTAAGTCGCCCCGATCGGGCGTCGATATTTCAGGGGTCGGGACAGCGCGCCCCGGCGTGAACTATTCGATTCGGAGGGAGGCCCCATGTCCGCACCCGCAACCACCACCCCGACCGGCGTCCCCGAAGTCGTCACCTCGGCGATCCAGGAGATCAGCCACATCGCCACCCTCCCCGAGGTGACGATCAAGATCATCAAGCTGGTCGAGGACCCCGACTCCACCGCCCAGGACCTCAACAAGGTCATCTCCAACGACCCCGCCCTGGGCGCTCGCATCCTCAAGGTCGTCAACTCGGCCTTCTACGGGCTGCCCGGGCAGATCGGCTCGATCAATCGCGCGATCGTCCTGCTCGGCCTCAACGCCGTGAAGAACATCGCCATCGCCGCCTCGCTGGCCAAGCTCTTCCGCGGCGGCAAGATCTGCCCCCACTTCGACGCCCGCGACCTCTGGAACCAGTCCGTCGCCTGCGCCGCCGGCACCCGACTGCTCGCCGATCGCATCGACCTCGGCCTGCCCGACGAGGCCTTCCTCGCCGGCCTGATCCACGACCTGGGCATCATGGTCGAGGTCCAGGCCCGTCGCGGCAAGTTCGTCGACGCCGTCGAGCTCTGCATCAACAACCCCGGCCTGTCGCTCCGCGAGGCCGAGCGCCAGACCATCGGAGCCGACCACGAACAGTTCGGCGCCGAGCTCTGCCGCTCGTGGAAGTTCCCCGCCAGCTTCACGCACGTCACCGGCTTCCACCACCGCCCCATGGAGCTCGCCGCCGAGCACCGCACCCTCACCGGGCTGGTCTACGTCGCCGACCACATCACCCACAAGCTCGAGCTCGGCTTCCAGCACGGCGCCGAGTGCCAGGAACTCCCCGAAGACCTTCTTAAAGCCCTCAACCTCACGGCCACCGCGGTGGAAGAAGTCTCCGCCCAGGTGCCCGCCGCGATGGACGAAGCCCGCGCGATCTTCGCCCAGGCTGCCTAAATCACGCGGCCGACCCAATGAACACGCGCCCCACGCCGCGCGTGTCCCACAACTCGCTCTCTTTCCCTCCGGGCGGCGGTACAGGACGTATCGTCGCCTTTTTCGTGCGCCATCATTTTCTCGCCCAACCGTAACGGAGTGCTGACGCCACGCTGATTGATCACGCACGGGCTTGCGGTCTAATCCCCCCACCCACCGGGAGACACGCCATGGCCCACCCGCTCGACCCCGACCGACCGGCCCCGCCTGACGTGAATGCGCAGGAGGAGCCGCCCATCGACGCCGGCAACATCCGCATTCTCCCCAGCCGGTACGAAGTCTTCATCGATGCGAAGCGTGTCGAGCTCACGCTCACGCAGTTCCGCATCCTCTCCATCATGGCCCGACGCCCCGGCTGGGTCTTCACCCCCGAACAGATCGCCCGAAGCCTCGCCCGCGACGGCATCGAGGTCGAGGCCTCGGCCATGCGCAACCACATCTACATGATGCGACGCAAGCTCGGCAGGGCCGGCGGCAAGCAGCTCGAGACCGTCCGAGGCGTCGGCTATCGTGTCACTTCCGCGAACGCCGAGCCAGACCCCGATTCCACGCCATCGCAAGATCTAAATAAAACATCGACGCATTCTTCGGATTCGGGCGAAAACTGATTCCTAATCAGATAAGTCCCAAATCTTTCTTACAAATCGACGCAAATCCTCGTATCGATTTAGCAAGCAACCCACACCAATCCGACATTCGCGCGTCATCCTTCTCTCCGGCGGAACGAATAACAACCTAGTTCAGTCTCAAGCCTCCGCTTGAGCACCCAGCTGGAGACCAGACGTCCATGACGCATCGCCCCCCTGCTTGTCCTACCTCCGCTCGTCGCGGGTTCACCCTCATCGAACTGCTCGTGGTGATCTCCATCATCGCCCTGCTGATCGGCATCCTCCTGCCGGTCCTCGGCAGCGCTCGCGAAGAAGCCCGAGCGGTGCAGTGCGGGTCCAATGCTCGCCAAGTGATCATTGGGTTCACAACGTATTCCGTTGATTCAAAGGATTTCTACCCTCCGGCTTACGTCTATGGCGACAATCCATGGCCGAATGCCGATCAGTCGGGCAAGGTCAGTTGGAATTCAACCAGCCAGACAGACGGGCACCCAGACAAGACCTCAAATGGTTATGTGAATTGGAGCTACAACGTATTTGCCGCTGGCCGGTCGCTTAGCACTGATTCGTTCAAGTGCCCCTCCATGGAAAACGGGGGTCATCCCGCGACGAATCCACGCGATGGAATTAACGTTCCTCCGGGTATCCAGACGGGCTCACCGAGCACAACCGTCGATCGACAGGTCGACTACCTTGCATATGCGCCGAACAACGTCATGATTCCGCGCAACAAATTCGTCGAGCCTGGCAACGGTGACCGTAACCTGCGCCTGGTGCGATCTTCGGAACTGATCGCTCCCTCTGATGAGATTATGACAACCGAGTGGATTGATCGCATTGAAAGCGTGGCGTCTGCGGACGGAGGGCCTCTTGAAATGAAGAGTCACCGATCCATCAATCCGTTCTTTAACCCATTTGGTGATAACGCAGACCCTTGGAAACTATCCAACAACCCTGGTGTGAATCGTTACGATGACACACGTAATACCGACGCCGCCGGAAGATTCCAATTACCTCGCAGCTACGAGGAAGAACTCAACTCCACAGGCACTGGCACTATTGACGACGAGCCTATGATGGCGGTCGGTAGGCACCACCCCGGAAGTACACGGGGAGCTGAAGAGGGGGGAACGACTACATTTTCTTATTCCGACGGCCACACCGAGCGCAAGCACCTTTTCGATACCTTCGAAGACGAGGAGTGGGGTAAACGTTACTACTCCTTGGGCGGCAACAACAGCCCCCTCCCAGTCGTGTACCGCAGGTAATTCAAATTTAAAACCATACGCCACGCCCGCTGAAACAGGCGTCGCGTAATTCTACGAAGCGTGCGCTTCGTAATTTTACAGGCTGCAGCAGCAGCCACATCTTGCAGGAGGAAACCATGCAATATGTCCCTCAGGCCGTTCGTTTTTCGACCGCCGCACTCGCGCTAGCCGCTTCAACCTCGGTGTTCGCGCAGGGCAACGTAACCATCACCGGCGCAACCCTGTTCGAGCCATTTTTTCAAACCCAGGCGTCTGGCAACGACTTCCTGGACGTTGACGGCGATGGCGTTGTCACCAATTTCAACAACGTCACCGTTGACACGCTCTGGACCGCCAGCGGTGGTAACACTGGCTTCAACCTCCAGTACCGCGCCGTGGGCTCGGGCAATGGTCTTCAGGAATTGATCGACTACGGCTCAGTGAACGGCCCCGTCGGCGGCGGCACCACCTTCGCCGCGATCGACGCCATCAACGGCGGTGCCCCCAATGTTCTTAACGGCTCGACCACCGGCAACCCGCCGTCGTTTAGCGGCCCGGCCATCTCCGATATGTCGACTACCGACGTTCCGACCACCTGGTTCGTGACCGACACCCGCTCGGGTGCTTATTGGAACAACGCACCGGCCCAGGTCGGCGGCGCCCCCACCGCTGGCTACGGCAACAACCCCGCCCTCTCCGACGCCGTCGCCGACCCCACTGGCGACGCGCTCCAGGCCGGCGGGCAGAGCAACAAGCTCAAGTCGCTGACCCCGACGGCCAACTCGCCGGGCACGACGACGCTCAACCTCGACACCTCCGCACCCGACGCCAACACCATCTACGCGACCCCCATCGCTGGTGCTCCCATCGGCTACATCGCTAACGCCGGTGCCGCGGTTGACTCGGACAGCTCCGACTCCGTCATCGACGGCAACATCAAGAAGACCGAGCTGCAACACCTGTTCACCACCGGTCGCACGGTCAAGGGCGAAAACCTCATCGCCATCACCCGCGACTCCGGCTCCGGTACCCGCAACGGCGCGATGAACTCCATCGGTGTCGACCCCTCGTGGGGCGAAGGCGACAACGTCGGCCTCCGCAACCGCGGCTCGTCGTCCGCCGCCTCGACCGGTTCGCTCGACACCCCCGGCCCAGACTACATCCCGACCAACAAGAACTCGTCGAGCCGCCTCGAGAACACCGTCCAGAACACCCGCCTGGGCGTCTCCTACAACGGCATCGTCGGCAACGCAGGCCCCGAGTCGGCCGCCAACCGTTACGAGCTGCTTAATGTCATGAACGACACGGCCGGCGGCACCACCTACGTCCGCCCGATCATGACCGCCGGCACCACCGCCGCGCAGAACAACATCGTGTTCAACAGCGACCCCAACACCGGCTGGCAAGCCGGGGCTATCCAAACGCTGTCGACCATCGGCGACCCCCAAGCCGGTGACATCTACGTCGAGACCGCGACCGGCACCGCCTCGTTCACGGCACCCGGTAGCGGCACCACCGGCATCATCAACGTCGGCGGCGGCGGCACGCTCGATCCCACCGACTCCGCCAACTACGACCCCTCGACGGTTGATTTCATCGTCTTCCAGGGCAACGGCACCGGCAACCCCACGATGGCCGATCCCTCGGCCGCTCTGTGGATCCGCAACGTGACCGAGTCAATCGCGGCCTTCGTCTCTACCCCCGGCTCGGTCGACCTCGTCGGCACCCCGGGCGAGCGTCTTGCCTCGTCGTTCTCGCTCGTCGGCGCCCTCGACGCCCTGCCCCAAGACTCGGACCCGGCCAACTGGACCGCCAACGCCGACAAGAACCCCGGCCTGCAGACCGCCGGTGTCGTCCCGACCGAAACCATCGACGCCTCTTACGGCGGCGACTACGGCACCGTCCCCTTCCGCGATACCTCGGGTACCTATTCGGACGGCCTGACCGCCAACTACGTCGCCAACGACGGCACAGTCATCGTCTATGGCTCGACGCTCGTCAACGGCTCGGCCGTGGGCGACGCCAACGCCATCGCTGGCGACTTCGACGGCGACATCGACCGCGACATCGACGACATCGACGACATGGTCATCGCTTACGAGGCAGCCGCTGGCATCGCCGGCACCCGGGCCGGGCTGGCTGTGGCCAAGCAGTCGCTCGAGCTCATGGGCGACTTCAACGCCGACGGCTCGTTCGACCTCGACGACGTCCGCTACGGTGCCGACGGCCTGTTCAACGCCGGCCGCACCGACGACGAACTGGACCGCAAGGCCAACTTCATTGCCGTCGATAACGCCTCTACCTCGGGCAACCTGTTCGGCACCGTCCTTGCCAACGGCACGTACGACGCAGGCGACAGCCGTGGCGACGTCGCCGGCACCGGCAACGAGGCCGCCGGCTGGGATCCATCCCTCGGTGCCGATGGCACCGTGGATGCCGCGGACATCGACTACGTCTTCGAGCAGTTTGTCTGGGACACCACCGACGCGGTCGGCAACATCGATCTCAGCGATGGCGTCCAGTGGGACAACATCGACGAGGTCATGGGCAAGAACCTCGCCGACGGTTCTCGCGTCGATCTCTCCGCCGACATCACCGGCGACCTTGAGATCAACGGCGACGACGTCACCGAGCTCGTCACGGTCATCCTCGAGACGTTCTTCGGCGACGCCAACCTCAACGGCGAAGTCAGCACCGACGACCTCGCCATCCTCGCCGCCGGCTTCGGCACCAGCGTCGATAGCTGGGCCCAGGGCGACTACAACGGCGACGGCGAAGTCAACACCGGCGACCTCGCGATCCTTGCCGCCAACTTCGGCAGCGGCATCGGCCCCGTCGCCGCCGCCTCCGCCGCGGTCCCCGAGCCCGCCACCCTCGCCCTGCTGGGCATGGGCTTGGCCGGCCTCGGCCTGCGTCGCCGCAAGGCCTGAGCGTCACGCTCACGCCCGACCGACGCCTGACCTCAACATCCATCGCCCCGGGCCGAAAGGCTCGGGGCTTTTTTTACCCCGCCCGCACCCAATCTCCACCGCGTTATTCAGCCCGCTCATCCGCCCCGCCCGCACCGGTATCATCCGCTCCATGCCAAGCAGCGACCCCAAGAAAATCGTCCTCGCCTACTCCGGCGGCCTCGACACCTCCGTCATCCTCCCCTGGCTCAAGGACCGCTACCCCGGCGTCCGCCTTGTGGCCTTCGCCGCCGAGCTCGGCCAGGGCGACGAGCTCTCCGGCATCGAGAAAAAAGCCTACGAGTCCGGGGCCGACGAAGTCATCGTCGCCGACCTCCGCCGCGAGTTCGCCGAGCAATATTGCTTCGCCATGCTCCGCGCCCACGCCGTCTACGAGTCTGACTACCTGCTCGGCACGTCGATCGCCCGCCCGCTGATCGCCAAGCACCAGGTCCTCGCCGCGAAGAAGACCAAGGCCGATGCCGTCGGCCACGGCGCCACCGGCAAGGGCAATGACCAGGTCCGCTTCGAGCTGACCTACAAAGCCCTCAACCCCAAGCTCAAGATCATCACCCCCTGGAAAGACCCCGCCTTCCTCGACTCCGGCCTGACCGACCGCGAGACCGCCATCGACTACGCCAAGAAGCACGGCATCCCCATCGATCAATCCACCAAGAAAATCTACTCCCGCGACCGCAATCTCTGGCACATCTCCCACGAGGGCGCCGAGATCGAACACCCCTATCAAGAGCCCAACTGGAAGAACTGCCTGGTCATGTCCGTCCCCGTCGAGAAGGCCCCCGCCAAGGCCCAGCTCGTCAAGATCGCCTTCGAGAAAGGCAACCCCGTCGCGATCGACGGCAAAAAGATGGTCGGCGAAGAACTCATCGCCCGCCTGAACAACATGGGCGGTCAGCACGCCGTCGGCATCGAGCTGCTCGTCGAGAACCGCCTGGTCGGCATGAAGTCGCGCGGCGTCTACGAAACCCCCGGCGGCACCATCCTCTATGAAGCCCACAAAGCCCTCGAGCAGCTCTGCCTCGAGCGCGACCTCTACCACGAGAAGCTCCGCCTCGCCTCGCGATACGCCGAGCTCACCTACTACGGCCAGTGGTTCCACCCGCTCCGCGAAGCCCTCCAGGCCTTCATGGACCACGCCAACCGCGTCGTCACCGGCGAGGTCACCGTCAAGCTCTACAAGGGCAAGGCCACGGCGATCGAAGCCGCCTCCCCCAACTCGCTTTACGACGCCGACCTCGCCTCCTTCGCCATGGACGGCTACGACGTCACCGCCGCCCGCGGCTTCATCGACCTCTACGGACTGCCCATGCAGGTCCGCGGGGCCAAGCAGAAGTTCAAGGCGTAAACCCCACCAACATCACCGACGCGTCAGCACCTCGCTTGCCACGCGTCGATCAAAAGTAAGCGAACCGTTCGCGCGTGAGAATCGCGCACGGTAGCCGAACCGTCACACTCCGCTTACCGCCAACTCACGACCCATCCATAGCCTCCGCACGCCGGCCAAAGGAGCGCCGGGGACCACTCAACCTGCGGAGGAAACATGTTCAAGCAAACTCTATCGATCGCTGCCGCCTCGCTCATCGCGGGCTCGGCCCTCGCCCAGTTCCAGGTCACCGAGATCTACCCCGGCATCACCGGCGAAGACGGCACCAACGACTGGTTCGAGATCACCAACTTCGGCGCGGCGACGCTCGACACCGGCACGATCTTCTGGGACGACGACGGCCCCAACTCCGCCGACGGCGCCACCCTCGACAGCTTCCTCCTCGCCCCAGGCGAGTCCGCCGTGTTCCTCATCGCCGAGGACCTCGCCGACGTCACCGATGACGACAACTTCTCGAACGTCATCACCGAGTTCGAAGCCGTTTGGGGCACCGGCATCACCGTCGGCATCACCAACGGCGGCGGCAACCTCAGCCAAAACGGCGACTCGGTTAACCTCTCGCTCGACGGCGGCACGACCTTCATCATCAGCACCGCCTTCGGCACCGGCTTTGCCAACAGCGGCAGCACGATCGACACCGTCAGCGGCCTGGCCGACTCGGCCATCGGCGTCAACGGCGCGTTCGAATCGAACCCCTTCTTCAACGACAACATCGGCGATAGCAGCGACCAGTTCTCGATCATCGGCTCGCCCGGCGTCGTCCCCGAGCCCGCGTCGCTCGCGCTGCTCGGCATCGGCCTCGCCGTGGCCGGCCTGCGTCGCCGCTAAGTCGCTCGACACCCCAACATCTCTCGGGCGGGGGCGTTCAACAAGCGCCTCCGCCCTTTCGCGAATTCAGTCACCGCCCCCAGCCTCTCACCGGAAGAAACCCTCCCATGACCACCGCCCGCCTGCTGACCGCCGTCCTAGCCGCCTCGACCCTCACCTCCGCCGCCTCCGGCCAGCTCCTGCTCAACGAGGCCAACGCCGTGGGCGTCAGCACCGACACCTTCATTGACACCGGCGCGATCTACGAGGGCTTCGACTACGGCATCCTCCCCTACTCCGGCAACGACAACCCCCCGCTCAGCGGCACCCCCGGCGGCAACCCCTTCCCCGCCGATGTCGACTCCGCCACGCCCGGCAACCAGACCACCCTCCCCAACGGCTGGGACGGCTCCACCGGCTGGTCACGCATCCAGTTCAACGGCGGCGACTGGATCGAACTCGTCGTCACCGAAGACATGGCCGACCTCCGCGGCTACACCCTCTACTGGGAAAACGAAGAAACCGGCGGCGACCCCGGCGTCACCGCCGACGACCGCGGCGCGATGAAGTTCACCAACGACCCCATCTGGAACAACCTCCGCGCCGGCACCATCATCACCATCTCCGAGGACGACTCGGTCAACGAAATCCGCGACTCCTTCCCCGAAGGCCCCACCCAGAGCTTCCTCAACGACACCGGCTTCGACTACGACCTCTCCACCAACGCCTCTTACGACCCCATCGGCAATCGCTCCAAGGCCCAGGCCATCGCCGACATCCTCACCGCCGGCAACTCCGCCGCGACCCACGACGTCCACATCCACGTCCACCTCGACGAGTCCTTCACCGACAACGGCATCGCCACGCAGTTCTTCGAAGCCGGCTCCGACATCAAAGTCGACAACGACGGCTGGCGCTTCGCCATCTTCACCGCCGACAACACCGCCCTCACCCCCACCGTCGTGGAAAGCGGCGTCGATCGCTCCGCCCTCGACCTCACCACCGGCATGGTCGGCGAGTTCGTCGGCGAGTCGGCCGACGACTTCGGCGACAACACCGGGGCCGGCGGCATCAACAACCAGGAACTCCTCAACTACCACGGCCCGCTCGGCACCGGCATCGCCCTCGACGGCACATCCGAAAACGAAGACTACGAAGACGTCGACTTCTCCACCTTCGGCGCCATCAACCTCTTCAACGACCAGGTCGAGAGCACGCTCGACGGCGCACAAGACCTCACCGCCCTCTACGCCTGGCTCAACGACCTCGTCGACGGCGACGCCAACTACGACGGCGTCGTCAACACCGGCGACCTCGCCATCCTCGCCGCCAACTTCGGCACCACCGGCGGCATCACCTGGACCCAGGGCAACTTCAACGGCGACGGCAGCGTCAACACCGGCGACCTCGCCATCCTCGCCGCCAATTTCGGCGCGACCGAGCCCGCCACCGCCCCCATCAACGCCGCTTCCGCCGCCGTGCCCGAGCCCGCCACCGCCGCCCTCGCCGCGCTCGGCCTGCTCGCCCTGGCCACACGCCGCGGACGAGCCGCCGACATTTCAAAGGCATAATCCCCCGACCCAATCGGTCGCCCCCGATTGCGCCATCCATCTATCGCCAAACCCACCGCAAAACGCCCATGACGCCACGCCTCGACCGCCGAGCCTGCGCCGCCGCGCACCCCGCCGCGTTCACCCTCATCGAGCTGCTCGTCGTGATCTCGATCATCGCGCTGCTGATCGGCATCCTCCTGCCGGTACTCGGCGCAGCGCGCGAGACCGCGCGCAGCGTCAAGTGCCTGTCCAACATGCGCCAGTGGGGCAACGCCCAGACCGGTTTTGCCGTCAACAACAACGACCTCATGGCCGACGACGGCCCCGACAGCCTCGGCAGCGCCGGCTACTACCGCGACGCCAGCCTCACCGGCTTCACGCCCGCCATCCTCGAAGAACGCATCTGGTGGGCCAACGCCCTGCCCGCCTTCATGGGTCTCGAGCCCTACCGCGACATCTCCGAACGCGCCGCCGCCAACCCCGACACCGACGTCCCCCTCCCCGGCGACGACAGCTTCTACGTCTGCCCCAGCGCCGAGCTGCCCGCCACCCCCATCGACGCCGACAACGCCCCGTACGAAGTCCCCGCCATCCCCTTCTTCGGCATCTCCGACCCCCTGCCCTTCTACTTCAACTACGTCCCCAACTCCAAGCTCGAGCCCGCCGATGGCGACGACGCCCCCGGCGCCTTCTGGCCCGACGTCTGGAGCAACACCTCGCTCAGCAACGGCGCCCGCATCAAGACCGTCCGCTTCGACACCCTCACCGAGGCGTCCAACACCATCATCATGCTCGAGATGCGCTCCACCGCCAACGAGTTCGACGACCCCGGCAGCGGCGGCAACCCCATCTACCCCGATGGCGACTTCGCCGGCGCCACCTCCATCAACCGCGCCAAGGCCCACTGGTCGCGCATGGCCAACCGCCACAGCGGCGGGCTCAACTTCGTCTTCGCCGACGGCCACGCCGCTCCCAATCAGCTCGACTACGCCGACGAAGAACTCCCCCAGGACTACATCGACCCCAGCTCCTCCGGCCGCAACAAGTCCGACCTCATCTGGGCCCCCTTCGCCGCCGCCAACGACGACTGACCCCGCCCCTGCCCCTTCGCCCATCGCCCCGCCCGCCCGCGCTTTCCCACTACGATCTAGCCCTGAGCTTTCCTTCCGGAGCAAGCCATGGGCAAGAACATCGCCATCATCATCCTCTCCGTCGTGCTGATCCTCAGCCTCGCCGGCAACCTCCTGATGGGCATCGGCTTCGCCGCAATGACCGCCGCGATGGGCACCATGGCGACCACCGCCTTCACCTCCACCCTCACCCACATGACCGTGGTCGAGAACGTCCCCGCCCAGGCCTCCACCAACGCCCCCTTCACCATCGAGTTCGAGGTCACCAACCACGACTCTGCCCCCCAGATCCTCCACGCCATCGACCTCAACGCCAGCCTGCTCAACGGCATCACCGTCACCAACATCTCCCCCTCGCCCACGCAAACCCTCGACCAACGCTCCGGCGGCTTCGGCCCCATCAAGTACATCTTCAACCACGCCATCCCGCCCGGCCAAACCCAGACCTTCGCCTTCGAGTGCACCGGCACCCAGCCCGGCTTCTGGACCGACACGGTCACGGTCTACGACGCCACCCTCGCCTCCGAAACGCTCTTCGTCACCCTGCACGTGCAGTGATCGCCGCGCCCGCGCTCGGCCGCAATCCACCGCGCAGCCGCCCTGCTACCCTGCCGCGATGATCGGCAAGCCCGACACCGCTGACGCCAACCCCGCGCCGTTCGACGCCGTGCCCGACGCCATCCGCGCCGCCCGGCAGTACGTCCCCGCCGACGCCAACCCGGCCGACGTCGACCAGCTCACCGCCCTCGCCCAGGCCCTGCTCGACCGCGAGCTCGACTCGCCCCAGGCCCTGCAACGCTGGCTGGCCGACTACAGCGAGCTCACCGCCTTCATCTCCGAGGCCGGCTCCCGCCGCCACGTCGCCAAGGCCTGCGACACCGAAGACGCCGACATCGACGCCGCCTTCCTGCACTGGGTGCAGACCGTCTCGCCCGCGATGGAGCCCCTGCACGACCAGCTCCGCCGCAAGTACCTCGACTGCCCGCACCACGCCGCGCTCGATCAGCCCGGCATCGACATCATGACCCGCGAGTGGCGCGACGCCGTCGAGCTGTTCCGCGAGGCCAACGTCCCGCTCTTCGTCGAGGCCCGCAAGCTCAGCGTCGCCTACGACAAGCTCGTGGGCGCGATGTCCGTCGACATCGACGGCGAGTCGCTCACCCTCCAACAAGCCGCCGCCAAGCTCGAGTCGGCCGACCGGCCGCTCCGCGAATCGGTCTGGAAGAAGATCGCCGCCCGCCGCCTCCAGGACCGCGACGCGATCGACGAGACCTTCGACGAGCTGCTCGCCAAGCGCCAGCAGATCGCCAAGAACGCCGGCCACGCCAACTTCCGCGACTACCAGTGGAAGTCCCTCGGCCGGTACGACTACACGCCCGACGACTGCCACGCCTTCGCCGACGCCATCGAGAAAACCGTCGTGCCCAAGGTCGCCGAGCTCGACCGCCGCCGCCGCGAGCACCTCGGCATCGACCCGCTCCGCCCGTGGGACCTCGCCGCCGACCCCCGCGGCCGCGACCCGCTCCACCCCTTCGACCGCGACGGCACCGACGCCCTCGTCGCCCGCTCCCACCAACTGATCGCCCAGCTCGACGCCCAGCTCGGCAACGACTTCGCCACCCTCAAGCCCGGCCGCAACCTCGACCTCGTCTCCCGCCCCGGCAAGCGCGCCGGCGGGTTCCAGGCCTCCATGTCCGAGTCGCGCGAGCCGTTCATCTTCATGAACGCCGCCGGCGTCCACCGCGACGTCGAGACGATGCTCCACGAGGCCGGCCACGCCTTCCACTACGTCGCCTCGGCCGCGAACGTCGAGTCCGTCTTCACCCGCCACGCGCCCATCGAGTTCTGCGAGGTCGCCTCCATGAGCATGGAGCTGCTCGGCGGCCCGCACCTCGGCGTGTTCTACAACGACGCCGACGCCAACCGCGCCCGCGTCACCCACCACGAGGGCGTCCTCCGTGTCTTCCCGTGGATCGCCACCATCGATCAGTTCCAGCACTGGCTCTACACCCACCCCGGCCACACCCGCGACCAGCGCACGCAGGCCTGGCTCGACATCCGCGGCCGCTTCAGCACCGGCGAGGTCGACTGGTCCGGCCATGAAGACAACCTCGCCGCCGACTGGCAACGCCAGCTCCACCTCTTCCACCACCCGTTCTATTACATCGAGTACGGCATCGCGCAGGTCGGCGCCCTTCAGGTCTGGGCCAACTTCCAACGCGACCCCGCCGCCGCGCTCGCCGACTACAAAGCCGCCCTCGCGCTCGGCTCTACGCGCTCGCTGCCCGACCTGTTCGCCGCAGCCGGCATCCGCCTCGACTTCACCCAGCAAACCCTCGCGCCGCTGATCGACGACCTCGCCGCCACCGCCGAGGCGCTCGACGCCGCGTAATCACCACGACACCCCCGAGCCCCCCATGCCCCACGCCTCCGCCGAAGAAGTCCAGGCCGCCATCACCGCCGTCACCCGAGCCGCCTCCGTGTGCCAGGGCGTGCACCGCGCGCTCGTCACGCAAGACACCATCACCAAGAAAGACAAGTCGCCGGTCACCGTCGCCGACTTCGCCTCCCAGGCGATCGTCTCGCTCACCCTCACCGAAGCGCTCGGCGACCTCACGCTCGTCGGCGAGGAAGACGCCGCCGACCTCCGCCCCGATGACGCCGCCGCCACGCGCGACAAAGTCACCGCCCACGTCGGCGATGCGCTCGACCGACCCATCGACCCCGACGCAGTGCTCGTCGCCATCGACGACGCCGCCGTCGAGCCCGACCCGCCCACCGGCCGCTTCTGGACCCTCGACCCCATCGACGGCACCAAGGGCTTCCTCCGCGGCGACCAGTACGCCGTCGCCCTCGCCCTCATCGAGAACGGCAAGCCCATCCTCGGCGTCCTCGGCTGCCCGAACCTTCAGATCGACGGCGTCGCCGGCCTCATGATGGTCGCCGCCGAGGGCCAGGGCACCACCGCCCACGCCCTCGACGCCTCCGTCGAGCCCCGCAAGGTCACGGTCGACTCCGCCGACTCGCCCGCCGGCGGCCGCTTCTGCGAGTCCGTCGAGTCCGGCCACTCCGACCAGTCCTCGTCGGCCAAGATCGCCGAACGCCTCGGCATCACCCAGCCGCCCTACCGCATCGACTCGCAGTGCAAGTACGCCGCCGTCGCGCGCGGCGACGCCTCCATCTACCTCCGCCTGCCCACCCGCCCCGGCTACAGCGAAAAGATCTGGGACCACGGCGCCGGCGCCGCCTGCGTCACCGCCGCCGGCGGAACCGTCACCGACATCGAAGGCAAGCCGCTCGACTTCACCCACGGCCGCACCCTCAAAAACAACCGCGGCATCGTCGCCACCAACGGCAAGTTCCACGACCAGGTCGTCGCCGCCGTCCAAGCCGTGCTCAATGGGTGATCATCACACCGATCGAACCACCACCCAAGGGTGGCCCGACCCTTCAGGGTCGGGGGGAGAGCAACGCATGTCGGGCGGTATCCAACCCGAAGCTAAAGCCTCGGGCCACCCGTCGTTGCTGCGATTAGAAAAGTCCGTCAAGCAAGGACGTCAACGATCCGGCCCTTCACCGGCTCGCCGTTCACCGAGGACTGCTGCACCTCGGCCGCCTGCTCGATCATCTGGTTGACCGCCGCGCCCTCGGCCTTGAACTGATTCAAAGCCTTCTTCGCCACACCCACGCCGACCTGAAGGTCGACCGGGAGCTTCGCAAGCGACGCGCTGGAGCCAATTCCACTGACGGACATGCCATTAACATCGGCCCGCCGCACGCGCCGACTTGAACGGACAGCCGTCCGATAACGCGCAAGCGGCTCGGCTAAGCTGCCGGCCGTCCGATAAGCACCGAAACCCGCCCGCACGCCCTCGTCACCCGCCATGAAACTCGATCAGATCCAGATCCGCGACCCCTTCATCCTCCCGATGCGCGAGCACGGGGCGTACTACCTCTTCGGCACCACCGACAAGAACTGCTGGGGCCGCGGCACCGGATTCGACTGCTACCGCAGCGAGGACCTCGAGACCTGGGACGGCCCGTTCCCAGCCTTCCGCCCGCCGGATGGCTTCTGGGCGACCCACAACTTCTGGGCGCCCGAGGCCCACGCCTACCGCGACCGCTTCTACCTGTTCGCCACCTTCAAGGCCGACCGCCGCTACCGCGGCACGCAGGTCCTCGTGTCCGACGAGGTGGCCGGCCCCTACACGCCGCTGACCGATGGCCCGGTCACGCCGCCCGACTGGCAATGCCTCGACGGCACGCTCTACGTCGATGGCGACGGCACGCCTTGGATCGTGTTCTGCCACGAGTGGATCCAGGTGCACAACGGCTCGATCTGGGCCATGCCCCTCACCGCCGACCTGACCCGCCCCGCCGGCCGCCCCGCGTTCCTCTTCAACGCCACCGAAGCGCCATGGGTCAAGCCCTGCAAAGACTGGCCAAGCGAAGGAGACAGCCATCGCCTGCCGGCGTACGTCACCGACGGGCCGTTCCTTCACCGCCTGGCCGACGGCTCGCTGATCATGCTCTGGTCGAGCACCGGCACCAAGGGCTACGCGATGGGGTACGCCAAGTCGCAGACCGGCCAGATCACCGGGCCGTGGACGCAGATCGAACAACCCCTGTGGTCCGAAGACGGCGGCCACGGCATGATCTTCCGCACGTTCGACGATCGGCTCATGCTGACCTTCCACAGCCCGAACCAGACGCCCCACGAACGCCCGTTCTTCACCGAGATCGAAGAAGCCAACGGCGGCATCCGCCTGCGCGCATGAGCCACTCGATCCAAACATCGCCAACGAGCAAGCGGCACCCGCGCGAGTGGCCGCCCGCACGTGCGATCAAGACTTGCGCACGGCCGTCATCTTGCCGGACTTCGCCGCCTCGAACGCCGTGACGATCACGTTCATCGCCTTGTAGCCCTCGAGCCCGTCGATCGCGGGCGTGCGCCGCGTGAGGATCGACTCGGTCAGCATGTCAGCGATGCCCGAGGAGACCTGCTTCTCGTTGGTCGCGACTTCGCCGACGATGTGCCGCTCCTTCTGGCCGTCGGCGTAGTCGACCATCACGCCGAACTCGGGGTCCTGCCCGAGCCGCAGCACGCCATTCTCGCAGTAGATGGTCGTGCCGCTGTCCTCGAACCCGCCGTAGTTCGTCCACGAGATGGTCATCGTGCCGATGCAGCCGGACTCGGTCTCGAGCACGAGAAAGGCGTTGTCGTCCACGGGGATCAGCTTGCCCTCGGGCGTCTTCTTGTCGAGCGTCTTGATCGACCCGCCGACGCGGACGATCTCTTCGCCGAGCAGGAAGCGCATCAGGTCGGCCTTGTGAATCCCCAGGTCGCCGCACACGCCCATCTGCGCCGGGTCCTTCTTGAAGAACCACGACGTCGCGCCGTCGATCGACCAGCCGTCCGGCCCGGGGTGCTTGAACGTCGTCTCGAACGTCAGCGGCTTGCCGAGCTTCCCCGCCTCCATCACCTCGCGCCCCTTGGCGTGCGGGGGCATCAGCCGCTGGTTCATGCCGATCATCAGGTACTTCTTGGCCTTGGCGGCTGCGCTGATCATCTTCTTCGCGTCGGCGCGGTTCGTCGCCATCGGCTTCTCGCACAGCACGTGGCAGCCGGCCTTGTGCGCATCGATCGTCATCGGCGCGTGCAGCTTGTTCGGCCCCGCGACCACCACCGCGTCGAGCTTGAGCGACTCGTCCGCGAGCATCTTCTTGTAATCGCGGAACGGCTTGGCGTCGTAGCACGCGCCGAGCGACTTGACGCGCTCGGCCACCGGATCGGCGATCGCCACGACCTGCGAATCGGGGTTCTGATGAATCTCGGGCAGGTGGCGACGCTGGGCAATCGCGCCCCCGCCGATGACGCCGTAACGAACGATCTTGGCCATGGCTTTAACTCCGGTCTCTGAGGAACTAGGGAGGGAAAGAATACAAGAATGCAACCGTGGTCGAGATTATCCGTGAGAGCTGATGACGCGACGGACTTCGAGCGCCGCACCAATGATCGCACCGGTCAACGCCTCGTGCTCAAGGCCTCCGCTCCCGGCTTCCTCCATTCCTCACCTCCTCAGCCTCCGCTGCTGTGGCTCACTTGATCTCGCTCAGCTTCACCGTGGCGTGCTCCTTGGCCGAGACGGTGACGGCCTCGAGGACGCGCTGGGTCTGGTACGCGTCGGCGAAATCGGGGATCGGGACGGTCGGCTTCTTGCCCCCCAGCACGCGGCACATGTCGGCGACCTGGTGCACGAAGCCGTGCTCGTAGCCGATGGCGTGCGCGGTCGGCCACCAGGCATCCGCATACGGGTGGCCGGCTCCGCCGTTGGACACGTTGATCGTGCTCCAGCCCTGCAGGCGCTCGGGCAGCGTGTTGTCGTACCACTCCAGCTCGGTCATGCGTTCGAAGTTGAACTTCACCGCGCCGTGCTCGCCGTGGATGTGGATCGAGTTGCCGTTCTTATCGCCGGTCGACAGGCGCGAGGCCTCGAACGTCGCGACGGCCCCGCCCTTCATGCGTGCGGTGAACACCACGGCGTCGTCCACCGTCGACTTGGCGGTCTTGCGGCTCTTGCCCGCGCCGCGGCCGGAGATCTCGCCGCCCGCGCCGCCCTCGAGCACGGCACGCTCCTTGATGAACGTCGGCATGTACGAGCCGGCCACCTCGGCGAACTCGTCGCCGGTGATGAACCGAGCCGTGTCGATCGAGTGGGCGCACAGGTCGCCGAGCGCACCCGACCCGGCCTGCTTGCCGCTGAATCGCCACAGCATCGGCGTGTCGGGGCCGGCCCAGTCTTGCAGGTAGAACGCGCGGACGTGGTAGATGCGGCCGAGCTTGCCCTCTGCCACCAACTGATGCGCGAGAGAGACCGCCGGGCAGCGGCGATAATTGTACCAGACGAAGGTGTGCTGCTTCTTGCGCTTCTTCGCGGCGTCGCGCATCTGACGCGCCTCGTCCAGCGTGCCGGCCAACGGCTTCTCGCAGGCGACGTGCTTGCCGGCCTCGAGCGCGGCGATCGATTGCTCGGCGTGCACGTGGTTCGGCGTGCCAACATCGACCAACTCGATCTCCGGGTCGGCGCAGACCTCACGCCAATCCGTCGTGTAGCCCGCCCAGCCCCAGCGCGGCGCGAACTTCTTGAGGTCGTTGGCGTCGCGCGCCGCGATCGTCTTCATCACGGGCGTGCGCGGCAGGTCGAAAAACTTGGGGGCCTGGCTGAATCCGTTCGAGTGGGTGCGACCCATGAACTTCGAACCGATCAACGCGACGGGCAGCGGCTTGGGCATCAGGGGGGCTCCGGGAGTCCGAGGTGGACAAGCAAGATAGCCCCTCGCGAACGAGGCGGCCGAGCGAACGCCGGGTGTGGAGCGGTTGCGCGAGCCCGGCTACATCGGCATGCCGACGATGCGCGCCTCGAAGACCAACTGGCCGTCGACCACGCCTTGGGCGTCGCAGACCGACCGCCGCCGCCGCAGCTCGAGCTGCTTGAGCAGGATGTAGAGCCGATCGCCGGGCTTGACCTGCCCGCGGAACTTCACGCCCTCCACCCCCGCGAAGCCCATGAAGGTCTCGCCGGGCATCAGGCGCAGGCAGTGATAGCTGGCGAGCTGAGCGGCCGCCTCGATCATCAGCACGCCGGGGAAGATCGGCCGGCCGGGGATGTGGCCGGGCACCCAGAACTCGTCCTGCTTGACGTCCCGGTAGGCGAGGGTCAGCCGCTCCTCGGCGTTGTCGTAGAGGATGCCGTCGAGCAGCCGCATGACCCCGCGATGGGGGTTGACCCTCTCGATATCCTCGACGGAGTGGAGCGGTGTCGACAGATCCAGGCCGTCGAGATCGAAAAGCAGGGGCGGCGGCATCGTGTAGCCAGAGCGGGGTCCAGACGGAGCGATCAGCCCTCGTCGCGGACCTCGAGCACCTGCTTACGCAGCTCCTGGGCGATGTTCTTGATGTCCTGCATGGACTTGCGGACACGCGTGCCGGCCGCCTTGTTGCCGCCGGAAGCCTTCTGGAGATCGACCTCGACCTCGGCCACGGCCTGCTGGAGCGACGCATATGTTTCAAGAAGTTGAGCCATCGTGTTCTCCTCATCGGTCGGGCCTGACGGGCCGGGCGCGACGCCCGGACGCCCGAACGGGCCTTGGAACAAGCTCGAAAGCCTACCGCCGCCCCGCAATCCCGGCAAACGCACCCGCCGACACGTCACCCCGCCGCCGCCCGGCTCACCCCGCCCCGCTGCTCGCCGCCGCCACCGCCTCGGCCAGGCAACCCACGCTCGCCTCGGCCGACTCCACCGCCACCGACCACCCGCACGCCCGCACCGCGGCGCTGGTCACCGGCCCGATCGACGCGATCTTCACCCCGGCCATCGCCTCGGCCGCGCCGTCGCCCAGCAGCGCCGCCAGGTTCTTCGCCGTCGACCCGCTCGTGAACGTCGCCCAATCGACCCGCCCCGCGCGCAGCGCCGCCGTGACCGCCTCGGGCAGCGCCGCGACCGTTCGTGTCTCGTACGCCACCGCCTCGACCACCTCCGCACCCGCCTCGGCCAAACGCTTGGGCAACCCCGGCCGCGCGATGTCCGCCCGCAGCAGCAGGCAGCGCGTGCCCTCCCCGACGCCGGCGTCGATCATCGCGTCGGCCAGCGCCTCCCCGTTCGCGTCCGGCGGCAACAGGTCGGCCACCACCCCCAGCCGATCGCGCAACGCCGTGGCCGTCGACCGCCCCACCGCCGCGACCCTCACGCCGCCGAGCGCCCGCGCATCCCGCCCATCGGCCATCAGTCGATCCGCCAGCGCGCCCACGCCCGCCTCGCTCGTCAGCACCACCCAGTCGAACGACCCGACCTCCGCGACCGCTTTCACCAACCCCGCGTCGTCCGCCGGCGGCACCAGCTCGATCGTCGGCGCTTCCAGCACCTCGGCGCCCATCGCCTCCAACCGCGCCGACAACGCCGACGCCTGCTGCCGCGTTCGCGTCACCAGCACCGTCTGGCCGAACAGCGGGCGATTCACAAACCAGTCCAACCCGCCCGGCACCTCGTCCGCCGCGTGCTCGCCGATCGCCCCCGCCACCGGCCCGACGACCACGATCGCTGGCGCCCCCACGCCCGCCGCCGCGACATCATCCGCCGCTGTGTGCAACTGCGTCCGCACGCTGCGCTGACGCGGGGTCGTGCCCCACTGCGTCACCGCCACCGGCGTGTCGGCCGCCGCGCCGCCTTCGATCATCGCCTCGCTGATCGCGCCAAGCCGCCCCACACCCATGTAGATGCACGCCGTCCCCCCGGCCGCGACCAGCTGCGCGAGCGCCGCGTAGTCCACGCTCGACTCACCCTTGGTCGGGTCTTCGTGCCCGGTCACGAACGTCACCGTGCTCGACACGCCGCGCAGCGTCACCGGCACCCCGGCCGCCGCGGGTGCGGCGATCCCGCTCGTCACCCCGCACACCACCTCCACCGCCACGCCGCGCTCCGCGAGAAACATCGCCTCCTCCGCGCCGCGCCCAAACAGATAAGGATCCCCGCCCTTCAAGCGGCACACGCCGTGCCCGGCCAGCGCCTTCTCCGCGAGCAGCGCGTTGGTCTGGTCCTGCGTCAGCCGGTGCTCGCGTGCCCGCTTGCCGGCGTCGATCAGCTCGGCCCCGTCCCTCGCCTCGGCCAGAAGCGCCGGGTTGGCCAGCGCGTCGTACACCACCACGTCCGCCGCACGCAGCCGTTCGAGCCCCCGCACGGTGATCAGCCCCGCGTCGCCCGGCCCCGCGCCCACCAGCGCGACCCACCCCGCCGACTTATCGGAGCCGCCGCCAACCTCGAAGCCGTCTTTCTGCCTTTTTCCCGTCATAACCGGCACGATCCCTCAACTCGCCCATCGCATGTGTCGATGCTTGCGGCGTCGCCGACACCGCGTCGCGCGCTCACACACGTCGCTTCCCATCTCGCGGAGCACCGCCCCATGAGCCTACCGCAGCCCGAGCCGCAGCAACCCGCCAACTCGCCCGCCGCGTCGTTCCGGCTCGTCAAGGACAAGCCCGCCGTCGACGCCGGACCCATCAAGTTCGAGCGCCGCCGCGCCCCACGCCACGCCGTCGAGGGCCGCGTCACCATCTACGGCCTCGCCGACACCGACGCCGCTCAGCCCCCCCACGCTCACATCTCCTGGCTCGACCTGTTCAACCGATCGGCCATGGGCCTCTGCGGCCTCACCCGCACCAAGTTCGTCCACGGCGCGGTCGTCACCGTCGTCCTCCCCGCCGACGCCTTCACCACCGGCGGGCCCCACGGCGCCACCGTCGCCCGATGCGACCACAACGGCGACGGCACCTACACCCTCGGCCTCGAGCTCATGCCCGAACGCGTCCACGCCGCGTGATCACTGCGATTCAGGCTCACCGCCAAGAGTCGGGTCTAAGGCCAAGGCAGCTGCTCGCAGCACCACACCGACGATCAGGCTCAGCGCAAACAAGTGAATCAGCACCCAAGGGTCGACCCACTTGGGGAGTCGTCGGCGCAACGGCGATGCACCCAGGGACATCACCCCCAGAAGCGCGGCTGCGAAGCCAAGCACGACCACGCCAGCGCCTGCTACATAGATCGCTCTTGCAATCATGATGCTTGGCCCAACCAGGCCTACTCAGCAAGCTCCGTAGCCTCGTGCAGCTCACGCATCTTCTGGTTGTACGCCTCGGCAAACGCCTGCGCCGCGGCTTCGCTGCCCGCCAGCTCGGCGTATGGCCAGGACCACACCTCGAACGACCCGTCACGCATGCCCGTGTCGACCGTCGCCGGCCCGGCGCTCATCGGTGCGGGCTCGTACACCCGCAATTCACCGCGCTCGAAGTCTGCTTCCGCCATCGTCGTGCCCAGCCGCGTCTGCGATCGCTCGAGCTGCGACTGAACGGCCGACAGCTTCACGCCCCGCACGCGCAGCAGCTCGCCGATCGTGAACAGGTTGGCGATCACCAGCAGGCCGATCGCGATGAACGTCCACGAAAAGCGCGTCGGCTTGGTTCTGTAGTGGGTCGTCATCCCAAGATCGTACGTCCCGGATGCCACACCAATCCTCACCCACCTCCGTGTCTCGGTGCCTCCGTGGTTAAACCCGTCCCAACGCGTCTCTCAGCTTCGCAAAGCTCGTCTCCAGCGCCTGCGGGATCACCTTCACCCCGGCCGTCACCTCCATGAAGCTGATGTCTCCGTGCCAGCGCGGCACCACGTGCATATGCAGATGCCCCGGCACGCCCGCCCCCGCGCAACGCCCCATGTTGATCCCGATGTTCGCGCCGTGCGTGCCCAACGCCGTCTCCTGCAGCCGGGTCGCCAGCTCGGCCAGCTCCATCAGCCCCGCCCGCTCGTCCGGGCCCAGGTCCTTGAGCGCCGGCACGTGCGCGTGCGGCGCGATCAAGAGGTGCCCGTTGCTGTACGGGTAGCGGTTCATCAACATCAGCCCGCGCTCGTCGCAGACCAGCACCATCATCTCGTCGGCCAACGCTTCGTCGAACGACCCGTCGTCCCGCCGACACGCGCACGCGTCGCAGAAAAAGCACCCCGTCGCCGAATCCTTCACCGACCCCTTGCCGTGCTCGCCGAGCGACGAGACGTATTCGATCCGCCACGGCGCCCACAGGCGGGGGCGCGGGTCGGCGGCGCTATCGGGCGTGCTGCGGTGGGCCACGCCCCAAGGTTATCCGGCAATGCGGATCTTTCACCTCCCCGGTCTGTTCAGACTGCCTATCTTTACAACCGATGTAAGCTGCACCGCCGCCACAGGATGCGGCAGGCGGGTGGTCCCGCCGATCGATTCAGGGTCGATCCATGACGCACACCCTTTGGCTCCTCATCGCCATCGCCGCGCCCGTCGCGACCGGCCTGCTGACGCTCTTTCTGCCTCGGCCGGCCATCGCGCCGCGCGTCCTGCTGGCCCTGCTGGGCCCCGCGTCGGCCACCGCCATCGTCGCCTGGGTCGTCTCCCAGCAGGCCCCCGCCGAGGCCGTGCCGACCGACTTGGTCCCCTGGGTCCCCTCGCTGCACCTCAATTTCACCTTCATGCTCGACGGCCTCGGGGCCTTCTTCGCCCTGCTCGTCGGCGGCATCGGGTGCATGATCGTCCTCTACGCCCGCGGCTACTTCGGCCCCAGCCCCGACGACCTCTACCGCTTCTACCCCACCCTCGGGTTCTTCTGCACCGCCATGCTCGGCCTGGTGATGAGCGACCACACGCTCACCACCCTGCTCTTCTGGGAGATGACCTCCATCTCCTCGTTCCTGCTCATCGGCTGGGACCGATACGACAAAGAAGCCGTCCGCCTGGCCATGCAGGCGTTCTTCACCACCGGCCTCGGCGGGCTCGGGCTGCTCGGCGGCATCCTCCTGCTCGGCTTCACCATCGATCACTGGACGTGGTCCGAGACCATCCGCCACTTCCAGTACCACCCCGAAGACCTCACCGACCCGGCCGTCCTCGGCGCGTTCTTCTTGATGATGTCCGGGGCGATGACCAAGTCCGCCCAGTTCCCCTTCCACTACTGGCTGCCGGGCGCGATGGCCGCCCCCACGCCCGTCTCGGCTTACCTGCACTCGGCCACCATGGTCAAGGCCGGCGTCTACCTCACCGGACGCCTCTTCCCCGCGCTCGGCTCGGTCGTCAACCCCGAGACCGGCGTCGCCGAGGCCGACTTCTTCTGGTGGCCGCTGCTCATCATCCCCATCGGCGCCGTCACCATGACCGCCGGCGCCCTCATCGCCATCAACCAGCACGACCTCAAAAAGATCTTCGCCTACACCACCGTCTCGCAGCTCGGCCTGCTGATGACCATGTACGGCCTCGGCGGGCTCGACTACACCGCGCACGGCCACACCGTCGCCAACCTCGATCTGGACATCACCCAGATCGCCAACCACGCCTTCTATAAAGCCCCGCTGTTCATCATCGCCGGCGCGCTCGGCCACGTCCTCTCACGCAACATCACCCAGCTCCACGGCGCGTTCTACAAACGCCCGGCCATGTGCGTCGTCCTGCTCATGGCAGGCTTCGCCCTCGCCGGCCTGCCGGGGTCGATCTCCTTCCAGGCCAAAGAACTCTTCCTCTACGCCATCGTCCACTCCTACCAGACGATCGGCTCGTTCTGGCTGCTGCTCATGGGCATGGCCATCGTCACCGCCGCCTGCAACGTCGCCATCTTCGTCCGCCTCACCACCACCGTCCTCGGCCTCCCCGGCTCCATGGGCGCCCAAGCCGAGGCAGAGCAAAGCGCCGCCTCGGGTCACGCCCACCACGACCCGCACGACGACCACGCCGAAGACGACGACCACGCCCACGGCCACCACGACGACCCCCACGACCCGCCCGGCTCGCTCTGGGGCGCGCTCATCTGGCTGCCCGGGCTCATCATCGTCCTGCCCCAGTTCATCGGCGGCTTCGCGCCAAGCCTCTGGGTGTCCGTCTTCGGCCCGCTCGAAGCCAACGCCAACTACTTCCTCGGCCCCCACACCGGCAAAGACTTCGGCTACGACAAGCTCCCCTCCGTCCTCTACGCCTTCACCCACCCCGCCACCGCGCTGTTCTGCTCGCTCATCGCCATCGCCTCGGGCGTCGCGATCGGCTTCTCACGCATGTTCCGCGGCGAGTTCAAAGACCCCGCCAACGGCATCTACCCCGCCATGTACTCCGCCGCCGTTGACGGCGGACGCCAGGCCTTCGGCCTCGTCCAGACCGGCAACCTCCGCCACTACCTCGTCTTCGTCATCGGCGGCCTCACCCTCGCCTTCTTCGCCGCCGCCTTCTTCGACCCCGCCATGGTCGGCCCGCTCCGCGACGCCGCCGCCAAAGCCGGCGAATACTGGCCCGGCGTCGCCCTCGCAGTCTTCATCTGCGGCATGGCCATCGCCATGCCCCTCACCGGCCAGCGACTCGTCCGCGTCCTGCTCCTGGGCGCCACCGGCATGGGCGTCGTCAGCCTGTACCTCGTCTATCAGGCACCCGACCTCGCGCTCACCCAGCTCATGGTCGAGATCATCTCCGTCCTGCTCTTCGTCCTCGTCCTCCGCCTCCTGCCCCGCCGCGAGACCGGCAAGAAGTCGCCCGGCGTCGGATGGCGGCTCGGCCTCGGCGTCGCCGCGGGCCTGGCCTTCGGCTGGATGACCATCGTCACCGCCATGCACGAGCCGACCCACCTCTTCCACAACGGCTGGCGGCTCGGCGAGTTCTTCACCCAATACACCTACGACGGCCAGGCCCTCACCGACGGCCGCGGCGGCGGCGGCGACAACATCGTCAACGTCATCCTCGTCGACTTCCGCGGGTTCGACACCTTCGGCGAGATCATCGTCCTCGCCCTCGCCGCGCTCGGCGTCTTCTCGCTCATCCGCTACCGCAGGGCACGCAACGTCTAAGCCATGTTTACCTCGCGCATCCTCATCACGGTCGGCCAGCTCGTCGTGCCCCTCGGGCTCGTCTTCGCCGCCTACATGACCCTCCGAGGCCACAACGCCCCGGGCGGTGGCTTCATCGGCGGGCTCGCCTTCGCGGTCGCCTTCATCCTCTTCCGCATGGCCGCCGGGCCCGACCGCTTCCGCGCCATGATCCCCCTGCACCCGCGCCTGCTCCTGTTCTCCGGCATGGGCATCGCCTTCCTCACCGGCGTCGTCCCCTTGCTCTTCAACCGCGGCTTCCTCACGTCCTACGTCGAGTACGTCGCCATCCCGATGAACGACCCCATCCACTTCGCCTCGGCCGTCTTCTTCGACGCCGGCGTGCTCATGGTCGTCATCGGTGCCGTCGTCGGCATGATCGTCCGCCTCTCCGAGGAGCTCGAATCATGACCTTCATCGTCGCGGCCTGCGTCGCCGTCATCGTCGCCGTCTCCGTGTTCATGATGCTCGGCCGCGAGCTCAAGGGCGTCGTCATGGGCGTCTTCCTGCTCTCCCACGCCGCCAACCTCTGCATCCTCGCGCAGTCCGGCTCGCCCGTGATCTCCCAGGCCGCCGCCGCCGGCGACGACCCGCTCAAGGCCCCGCCCATCCTCGACAAGGGCAAGTTCCCCGGCCACGCCGAGGGCACCGCCGCCCTCGAAGCCGTCGTCGACCCCCTGCCCCAGGCCCTCATCCTCACCGCGATCGTCATCAGCTTCGCCGTCATGGCCTACCTGCTCACGCTCGTCATCGTCACCGCACGCAACTCCGGCACCCTCGACATCGATGAGCTCGCCGCCGAAGGCCAGCCCACCCCCTCCGCACCCCACTAGACCCCCGCACCCCGCCGCACCCGATGACCAACCCGCAGCTATTCCTGCTGATCGCCCTGCCCGTCGCCGCCGGGCTGATCAACACCGCGCTCGCCAAGCGCCTCGCGCTCGCGCGCACCATCGGCTGCATCGCCTTCGGCGGCCTCTTCACCACCTCGCTCATCTTCCTCATCGACATCGTCCGGCGCGACACCATCCTCGTCTCCCAGATGGGCGATTGGCCCGCGCCCTTCGGCATCTCGCTCGTCTTCGACTGCTTCTCCGGCCTCATGGTCACGGCCTCCTCCGCCGTCGCCTTCGCCGCCTACATCCACTCCTTCTCAACCCTCAAAGCCGAGACCGAACGACGCTACTTCCACCCGCTCATCCAATTCCTCGTGCTCGGCGTCAACATGTCGTTCCTCACCGGCGACCTGTTCAACCTCTTCGTCGCCTTCGAGGTCATGCTCCTCGCCTCCTACCCCCTGCTCACCCTCGGCGCCACCCGCCGCCAGACCGCCCAGGCGTACAAGTACGTCATGCTCAACCTCGCGGCCTCCACCGTCTTCGTGATGGCCGCCGGCATGACCTACGGCCTGTTCGGCACGCTCAACTTCGCCGACCTCTCACGCATCGTCCACGAGATCAACGCCGACCCCAACGCCTCGCTGCCCACAGGGTTCACCGCGCTCGGCGTCATCCTCCTCTTCGTCTTCGCCCTTAAGGGCGCGTTCTTCCCCCTGTGGTTCTGGCTCCCCGACGCCTACCCCACCACCCCCACGCCCATCGCCGGCCTCTTCGCCGGCGTCCTCACCAAGGTCGGCGTCGACGCCATCGGCCGGCTCTTCGCGCTCGTCTTCGCCGCCGACGACACCACACGTAACGTCATCTTCGTCATCATCGCCGTCTCCGCCGCCTTCACCATGTTCCTCGGCGTCCTCGGCGCGGTCTGCCAGCACGAGGTCCGACGCATCCTCTCCAACCACGTCATCTCGCAGGTCGGCTACATGGCCTTCGGCCTCATCATCCTCACCCCCGCCGCCTTCGCCGGCGTCGCCTTTCACGTCATCCACAACATGGTCGTCAAGTCCTCGCTGTTCCTCTGCTGCGGCGCGATGGAACGACACTCCGGCACGGACGACCTCGACCGCATGGGCGGCCTGCTCAAACGCGACACCCTCCTGGCCGTCCTCTTCTTCGTCCCCGCCATGTCGCTCGTCGGCCTGCCACCGCTGTCCGGCTTCTTCGGCAAGCTCGTCATCATCCGCGAGGGCTGGACCCCCGACACCTGGTGGCTCTCCGTCGTCGGCCTGCTCACCGGCGCGCTCACCCTGCTCTCCATGCTCAAGATCTGGTCCTACGGCTTCTGGGGACCCAAGCCCAAAGCCGACGCCGACCACGCCGACGACCACACGAGCGAACCCAAGATCGACGCCGCCACCGCGCGACGCAGCCTCCGCCCGGCCTACCTCGCCATCGCCCTGCTCGTCGCCGCCGCCCTCTACCTCGGCGTCGCCGCCGAGCAGGTCTACCGCGTCGCCTACCGCGCCGGCGAAGAGCTCGCCGACCCCACGCGCTACATCGCCGCCGTCCTCCAGGTCCCCGAAGACGAAGTCCGACAACGCATCACCCCGCCCGACACCGCCGTCGCGCTCGACTCACGCAACAACGTCAACGCCAACGCCCTGCCGCAAACCGCCCTGCTTGAGGAGGTCACGCCATGATCCAGGGCTTCCTCGTTCACCTCGTCCTCGTCGTCATCTACCTCGCCCTCACCGGCGACGTCTCCTTCGTCAACATCGTCTTCGGCGTCGCCATCGCCTACGGCGTCATGCTCGTCTTCGACGGCGCCACCCAGCAGGCCAACTCTTACTCCCGACGCATCCTCGGCCTCGCCGCCTTCAGCGTCTACTTCGTCCGCATCCTCATCATCGCCAACCTCGAGGTCGCCCGAGAAATCCTCACTCCCGGCTACCAGATGACCCCGCGCCTCCTGCGCTACAACGTCGCCGGCATGACCGACCTCCAGATCACCTGGCTCGCCAACGCCATCACCCTCACCCCCGGCACGCTCTCGGTCGACCTCGACCCCGAAACCGACTGCCTCTACATCCACGCCATGTACGGCGACGACCGCGACGCCCTCGTCGCCGGCCTCGACGAGCTCAAGACCCGACTGCTCAAGGGGGTGTTCGGCCAATGACACGCCGCCTCCTCCAGCTCGCCGCCTTCGCGATGCTCGTGCTCGTCCTGCACGCGGCACCCGACTCGATGCTCACCTGGGACGCCGCCGCCGCGCCCGACGCCGCCGCCACCACCGACGCCTACGGCTCGACCGACGACGTCATGCTCACCGAGGCCGTCACCCGCTCGCCCCTCCGCACGCCCATCATCATCGCCTGCGGCGTCGGGTTCATCGTCCTCATCATCGGCCTCGTGCTCTGCATCATCCGCACCCTCCTGGGCCCCCACGTCGCCGACCGCGTCGTCGCCACCGACCTCATCACCATCCACATCACCGCGCTCGTCGTCATGCTCACCATCCGCCTCGGCAAAACCGAGTACTACGACATCATCCTCGTCGTCTCGCTCATCTCCTTCGCCGCGACCATCGGCTTCGCGCAATACATCGCCGCCCGCACCGAGGACGAGGCCTCCCAGGCCCGCCGCCAGGCCGAGCACGACATCGACCACGCCCACGACCCCAACCCCGACGCGACCCCCACGACCGACGCCGCCCAACCCCACGCCACGCCATGATCGTCACCCTCACCCACTTCGCGCTCGACGCCCTCGCCCTGGCCTGCCTGGTCATCGGCCTGGGCTTCACGCTCATCGGCGCGATCGGCGTGCTCCGACTCCCCGACGCCTACCACCGCATCCACGCCGCCTCCAAGTGCTCCACCCTCGGCCTCATCGGCCTGCTCCTCGCCGCCATGCTCCACCTCGGCCAGTTCGACGGCGGCGCCCCCGTCGTCGTCAAATCCATCATCGCCCTCGTCTTCGCCTGCGTCGCCCTGCCCACCGGCTCCCACATCCTCGCCAAGGCCTCCTACAAAGACGGCGCCCCCATGTACCCCCCCACCCACGACGAACTCGCCAAAGACCGCACGTGACCGCCGACACCGCCCACCCACACGCGCATCTCATTTAGCGACGCGGCTCGCCGCGTTCCCCCCGCAACCACCACCGCCCACCCCAACGCCCCCCGCTGCTAACCTGCAAGTGGCCATGCTGCCCTACGCACTAAGCCCTAAGTCCTAAGCCCTACTCAACAACATGCCCAACCACGCCCTCATCGTCCACGGCGGATGGCACGGCCACACGCCGACCGAATCCGCCAACACCTTTGCCCCCCTCCTCGAAGCCGCCGGCCTCAAGGTCACACTCCGCGACAACCTCGACGCCTACATCGACGAGGACCTCATGGCCGACGTCTCCGTCGTCGTCCCCATCTGGACCATGGGCGAGATCAGCAAAGAGCAATGGAAGGGCCTGCGCCAGGCCATCGTCAACGGCTGCGGCGTCGGCGGGTTCCACGGCGGCATGATCGATGCCTTCCGCAACAACACCGACTACCAGTGGATGACCGGTGCCCAGTGGGTCGCCCACCCCGGCAACGCCGAGATGACCTACGACGTCCGCATCGCCGACGCCACCCACCCCATCACCCAAGGCCTCGGCACCTTCTCCCTCCCCCACACCGAGCAGTACTACTGCCACCACGACCCTGGCAACCACGTCCTCTGCACCACGAAAATCAACGCCCTGCCCGAGGGCGTCACCCCCGAGTTCAACGGCCTCTACCCCACCGGCGTCACGCACCCCTACGCCTGGACCCGCCAGTTCGGCAAAGGCCGCGTCTTCGGCGCCTGCTGGGGCCACACCCACAAAGACTTCGACATCCCCGAAGCCAAAGAAATCGTCCGCCGCGGCATCCTCTGGGCGGCGGGGTCGCTTTAAGTCACGGCTCAAGCCGACGGACCTCGTGGTTGTACGCCCGCGCGAAAGAGATGGCTTCTTCGTTGAGCGTTCGCTGCGTACTCGTGATGCCTGCCTCATCGAAGACGAAGATCGTCTTGTGCGGCAGGGTTTGCCCGTCTCTTGATAGCGGCTCGAGGTCGTGCGCTGCGACCCAGCCCCCGGGATACCGAACCACGTAACGCTGATAGTCGCCTGCAGCGGCCGCAGACCGGGCTTGCGCCACAGGATTGGTCGAGGTCAAAGCGGTGAGCGCGCGCTGGCGTGCCGCGTCTTGGCCAACATAGATGTACCAGGCGGCATACCCCACGGGCGTCAGAATCAGCGGCGTGGCAAGCACGATGAGTACCGCGGTTAGGCAGCCAGCCGACCCCACTCGAAATGACAAGTGTTGCCCAAAACTCATGGCCCCAACCTACAGCGGCTGCCTGTCCCAGAGAAGCGAACATCTCGGGCAGGTATCTCATTCGCAAGACAACAAAAAACCCCGGCCGAAACCGGGGCTTTAAATCTCTGCGTTGTCTGCGCCTCTGCGGTTAGCCCTTCGCCGCCTTGTAATTCTCGTTCACCCGATCCCAGTTGATCACGCCGAAGAACGCGGCGATGTAGTCCGGGCGCTTGTTCTGGTACTTGAGGTAGTACGCGTGCTCCCACACGTCCAGGCCGAGGATCGGCGTGTGGCCCGAGCCGTGCCCGCCGAAGGCCGTGGGGTTGAAGGTCACGTCCTGGTTGGCGGTCGACGTCACGTGCAGCTTGCCGCTGGGCTCGACGCACAGCCACGCCCAGCCCGAGCCGAACCGCGTCGCGGCCGCGTTGCTGAACGCCTCTTTGAACTTGTCCATCCCACCCAGGTCCGAGTCGATCGCCGCGGCGACCTCGCCCGAGCACGCCACATCCTTCTTCAAGGTCGGCCAGAACAGCGCGTGGTTGAACGCCCCGCCGCCGTTGTTGCGGACCGCGCCCTGCTTGTCGGCAGGCAGCTTGTCGAGGTTCTTGAGGACCTCGTCGAGCGGCTTGTCGGCCCACTCGGTGCCCTCGAGCGCCGCGTTGAGCTTGGTCACGTAGGCGTTGTGGTGCTTGGAGTGGTGGATCTCCATCGTCCGAGCGTCGAAGAACGGCTCGAGCGCGTCGTAGGCGTAAGGCAGGTCGGGCAGGGCAAAGGCCATATCGGGCTCCTGGGCTGATCAAAGGGCGGGAAGAACAGGCCGGCATCGCGGGTTGTGCCGGGTCGACGGGCCGGGCGAACTCCCACGAGTCGCCCGCAACACCCCGCCGGGGCGAAAGGATAGGCCGCCCGCCGCCTCGGGGCGCACAGACGGGGCCAAACCCGATCGATGAACGTCCGTCTAGTATTATGCCCTATCATGATGCGGCGAAACCGCCCACCATTCATTCACCTATCTATCTGCAAAGTTACATCAATTAATTACTTAGGATTTATCGGTGGATACCCGCAGGGGGGTTTCTCCGGTAAATCGTCCGGTTTTGGCTTGACAGCCGAATCGCGCAAACCGATCCTCCTAGTACAGCGTACGAATGCAATCGTGCGACAACCTTGTTTACGCACGCGTCACAGCTGGGAAGGAAACCGCCCATGACGACCACCCTCACCCGCCGCCACTCGCCGCTCGATCAGGTCCAGACCCGCGGCCGCACGCACATGTCCGCCTCGTCCCGCCCGCTCAGCCTCGACGACGAAGCCACCGTCCGCCGGCTGATCACCGAGAAGTACGAGTACATCGACAGCGAGGTGTTCGACCTGCCCGAGAAGCAAGCCATGCGCGAGGTCTTCACGGACGCCGAGGACGTTCCCAAGCCCGACACCACCTGGTACCACCCCGTGATGGACCGCAGCCTGTCGGACATCCGCCGGTCCAAGAACAATGGCAGCATCCTGCTCACCGCCAAGCAGGAGCGCGTGATCTTCCTGCAATACAACTACTGCCGGATGCGCGTCTGCGTCCTGCGCGATCAGCTCCAGCAGGCCCGGTCGATCGACCCGGACGTCGCCCGCGAGATGCTCGAGTGGTACCGCAAGGCCGACGCCCTGCGGCATCAGATCGCCCACACCAACCTCGCGCTCGTGCTCGCCATGGCCAAGCGCACCCGCATGAGCGAGGTCGACTTCGCCGACCTCATCTCCGAAGGAAATATGGCTCTGCTCCGCGCCGTCGATAAGTTCGACGCCGGACGGGGCTTTAAGTTCTCCACGTACGCCTGCCGGGCGATCATCAAGGCCTTCAGCCGCCAAGGCCTCAAGCTCAGCAAGCACCGCCAGATGTTCCCGACCGACTTCGACCCCAAGCTCGAGCGCTCGAACCACGCCGAGATCAAACGGCAGGAGCACGAGCAGGACTGCGTCAGCGAACTCCGCGACATCATCCAACGTAATAAAGCCGACCTCTCTACCATCGAACGCGAGGTCATCGAGCACCGCTTCGCGGTCAACAAGCCGGTCGCCGAGGGCGAGCCCGAGCCCAAGCCGCTCACGCTCGAACAGGTCGGCAAAATCATCGGCGTCACCAAAGAGCGCGTCCGCCAGATCCAGAACAAGGCGCTTGTCAAGCTCCGCGACACCATGGAAGACGACTTCCTTATCTAACCGACGCCCGCACAACTCGATCCCCCTCATGGAAAACGCCCCCGTACCTCCTTCGGTGGCGTTTTCTCTTGCGCCGCAACGCAACCCCGTCTTTCGAACCTTCCAAACCTGCCCGCGAACCTCTAGGAATGCTTCCGGGGGTCAGACCAACTGCGTGGCTTCGAAGCTGAGCATCGTCCCGACCGAGCGTTCTTCGTTGATCACCCGGTGCGCCCCCGCCAGCTTGAGCTCGTCCGCCCAGCGGTCGTAGCGGGCTCGGACGATCAGCATCACCGTCGGGCACTCCGAACGCACCGCGTGGATCGTGTGGATCGCCGCGCGATGGTCGGGCAGCGTGATCACCACCGCCTTGGCCGAGTGCACGTGCGCGTGGTGCAGCACGTCGCCCCGCGCCGCGTCGCCCACGAACGCCGCCGCCCCGTCGGCCCGCGCCTCCATCACGCTCACCGGGTTCAGGTCCAGCACCACGATCGGCACGCCCGACGCCTTGAGCGTCTCGTACACCGCTCGGCCCGCCGGCCCAAAACCGATCAGCACCACGTGCCCCGACACCGGAGCCGACGCCGGCTTGTCGCCCTTGCCCGCGTCCGACCGGTCCAGCCCCAGCTTGCGCATCCGACCCTGCACCCACGACCCCATCGGCAGCGCCCCCTTGCACAAATAAGGCGTTAGGAACAGCGTCACGATCGTGATCGCCACCATCGCGTTAAACACGTCGTCGCTCAAAAACCCCGCGCCCGACTGCCGCGCGATCCCCACCACCACGAAGCTGAACACGCCAAGCTGCGCCAGCACGATCCCCGCCGCCAGCGCGTGACGATGCGTCAGACCCATCAGCCGACCGATCGGCCAGATCACCAACGGCTTGCCGATCACCACCGCCGCCACCCCCAGCAGCACCCACCCCCCGTGCTGCACGATCCACATCGGCTCGGCCAGCATCCCCACCGAGCTGAAAAACAGCGTCGCAAACACCGTCCGCAGCGGGCCGATATCGCTCTCCAGCTTGCTCGCGATCACCGACTCGCCCAAAAAGATCGCCGCGATAAACGCCCCCAACGCCGGGCTCATCCCCATCTCGTGCGCCAAAAACGCCGACCCCGCCGCCAGCACGATCGCCAGCAGGATCGTCATCTCCCCCCCACGCGACAGCGGCGTGTGCCGCACCAACACCGGCAGCAGAAACCGCGAAAACACATAGAACCCCACCGCAAACGCCCCGACGTAAAAGAAGCTCACCGCCATCTTCCACGCGATCGCCCCCGCTCCCTTGGGCGTCTCGCCCGTGTCCACCGCCCCGGCCGCATGCGCCTCACCGCTCACCCACCGCCACGCCGCCGCCGCGTGCTCGGCCGCCGCGTCGTTCGCCCCCGCGGCCGTCGACGCCACCACGGTCACGATCAGCACGATCGGGATCACCGCTAGGTCCTGCATCAGCAGGATGCCCAGCCCGAACCGCCCGTGCTGCGAGTCCACCTCCCCTCGGCTCTGCATCACCGCCAGCGCCACCTCCGTGCTCGACAACGCCGCCGCCATCCCCAGCACCAACGCCACCGGCCCCGGCAGCCCGAACACCCAAAGCCCCGTCGTAAACACCAGCGACGTCGCCGCCACCTGCACCCCGCCCGCCACAAACACCCTCCACCCCAGGCCGATCAGCTTCGCCAGCGAAAACTCCAGGCCGATCGAAAACAGCAGCAGCGCCACCCCCAGCTCCGCCACCACGCTCACATCACCCGACGACGGCACCCAGTCCAGCACCCCCGGCCCAAGCAACACCCCCGCCAGCAGATACCCCACGATCGGGCTCTGCTTGAGCTTGCCAAACAACGCGCCAAGCCCCAACGCACCCGCCAGCAGCACGAGGATCTGCAGCAGCAGCGACCAAAAAACCTCGGCGGGGGGCATCCGCCAAGTCTATGCTGAATCTCCAAACGCACTTCCCGCACACGCACCCACACCCAAGACACGCCATGGCCCTCACACCCTCCACCATGCTCGCCCTGGGCAGCCCCGCGCCCGACTTCGCCCTGCCCGAGCCCGCCACCGGCAAGACCATCCGCAAGGCCGACTCCGCCGGCAAGCCCCTGCTCGTGCTGTTCATCTGCAACCACTGCCCCTACGTCATCCACGTCGCGCCCACCCTCGCCAAGATCGGCCAGGACTATCGCGGCCGCGTCGACATCGTCGCCATCCAGTCCAACGACGTCGCCGACTACCCCGCCGACAGCCCCGACAAGATGGTCGAAGAGGTCAAGCGCCACGGCTACGAATTTCCTTACGTCTACGACGAGACGCAGGAAGTCGCCCAGGCCTTCACCGCCGCGTGCACGCCGGACGTGTTCCTGTTCGACGCAGACCACAAGCTCGCCTACCGCGGCCAGATCGACGACTCCCGCCCGACGCGCATCTCATCCGGCAACTACAACTCGGCCGACAACCCCGCCAACGGCGCCGACCTGCGCGCCGCCATGGACGCCGTGATCGCCGGCACCCAACCCAGCCCCGACCAAAAACCCTCGATGGGCTGCAACATCAAATGGAAAGCGGGCAACGCACCGGGGTGAGCCGTCCCCCGTCGTCACCGTGAAGGCCGCCGCTCACCCCGTCGTGGCGAGCGGACCGACGGAGGCGTTCACGGTGGGTCGAATCGCAGACGCAGCCCCGGTTTCGCGCGACGGCAGCCGCAAACCGAGCAGGTGATGCGGCAGCGTCGTCAGCATGTAGAACCCGATCGACCCGATCGCCACTCGCTCAGCCAGCGTGCCAGGCAATGGCACAGCAAGCAACGCGACCAGGGGCAGCGACGCCAGCAGCAGCGGCAGCGATAGCCGATGCACGCGAATCAATCGCCCAAAGCGCGACGGCGGCAAGGGGCGTTCCGGGTCCAGCCACGCCTCATCGCCGAGCCGTGCTGTGTGGCGCACCGCGTGAACACCGATGAAGTACAGCCCCACCGCCAGCAGGGGCGGCGCCACGACAGCCAGCGCGAGCGTCAAGCCGTGCTCGGCAAGATCGACGAACACCGCAAGCCGGGACGCTCCACCGCCGATCCGCAGAGCCGCGGCGACCAACGCCAGCACCACGCCCACGCCCGCCGCCACCCCGCCCCACACCGAGGCCGTCGCCGGATCGATTGCTCCGTGCCCCGGGCCGATGTAGCCAACGATCAATGCCTCGAAGGGCGCCCACGCCGCGATGGGCGCAGCCCAGAACACCCCGCCAAGCAAGACGCTCCCGCGAGCGACCGCCGTGCAATATCGCCACGCCGACTCGACACGACCGCCCAACGAGCGCCCAAGCGCGTGTGCATCCGCCATCCCGAAATGAATGACTGTCAACGCCAAAAACACCAACACACCCCACACCGGCGCGACAAACAGCACAGCAGCGCTGAGTGCGATCCAACCGCAGTAAGGAACAAAGGCGGCGAGCGTGCCGAGCGGGCCGGCCGTCTGACGGATGCGCGCCAGGACCACCCAGTCGGCCGCGCCGTGTGGCATGCCAAACAGCAAGAGCGCGACCACAAACGGCCACGCGTGCCACGACTCCGCTACGCCGGGGAACACCACGCAGGCGATCGCCGCGCCCGCCAGCCACGCGAGCACCCAAGGCTGTGTGCGAGCATCGACCATCGCGAGCTCCAATCCGTCTCGCCAACGACACCCGGCGAGTAAAAGCCGACCGCAACCGTTGGGCCGCGGTCGGCAAGGAGGAAACCATCAGGTGGCGGATGCCTGCGCGTCCTTATCGACCAGCGCCTGAACGCCGTAGTAGCAGACCAGGCCGAAACCAACCTTATTGATGACGTCGGCGACGTTGTAGAAGATCTCGCGATAGCTTTCGCCCGCGTCGCCGGCCAGCGCCATCAGGAAGCCGATCGGGTAGATCGACCAGCCGACGAGGATGAACATCCGCATCGTCTTGAGCGCCGACTGAATCGACGGCGGAGACGTCTCCATTGCCTTGCTCACCTGCGTGAACAGCACAAAGACGATGTAGACCCACGCGGCGCAAGACACCAGGTAGAAGCCCCACCAGGCCGGGCTGCCCAGCACGCTCTCCTCGGCGATCCACGCCGTGACCAGCATGACCAGAGACGCGATGACCAACGAATAGAACAGCCCAGCCGCCTTCTTGCCCATGTTGAGCAGCAGCGGGAACTCGAGCACCAATAGCGGCACGGTGATCAACCAGTCGATGTAGCGATAGGCCGTGGGGAATGCGCCGATCTCTGCGCCGGGGATGCGGTTGCCCGCGGCGTCGTAGAGGCCGGCGACGCCTTCAAGATAGATGCCCGACATCCGCAGGTAGTGGTAGCACGCCACGCCGCAGATGACCGCCGCGACGGTCATCACCTTTTGATACGCCAACGGCACGGCGTTGCGTTGCATAAAGAAGAACGCAGCGCCCGCGCCCATGGCAACGGTGCTGGTCCAGAACAGGTACAGGGTGATGCCTTCGATGCTGAGGCCGGCATTCAGAGCGCGCAGCGTCGTGGTCATATCGGCGGCGAGGACAAGTGACATGGGTGCTCCTTGGGGTAGGAACTAATGCAAGATGAGAAGAAACGTGGCGGGACAGAACCTTGACACGAACCCGGTCGATTTAAAACACGTTCCGCTGAAAGATATGAAGCGGGCAGTGCACGGCCGACCACCCGACTCTAGGCACGCCACGCTGGAAGTCGAGCAGATCACAAACTTGTGTGCGGAAATGTCATACGAACGGATTGCAACCGAACTCTCGATTGCGTCGCTGCAAAGACACACGTGTCCAGACTACGACTCAGCCCCTTGGTTTCGCGCTCATGGAATAGATCGCGTTCACCGCGTCCCAGTTGATCGTGTTGAACCAGGCGTCAACGTACTCGCTGCGGCGGTTCTGGTACTTCAGGTAGTAGGCGTGTTCCCAGACGTCGACGGGCAGCAGGGGGATCGAGCCGGCCATTGTTTTGGTGTCCTGATCGTTCATGCTGAAGGTGATGAGGTTGCCGCCGAGCGGTTCGTAGGCGAGCACGGCCCAGCCGGAGCCCTTGACACCCATGGCCGCGGCTTTGAAGTAGGCCTTGAAGCCGTCGAACGAGCCGTACTGGGCGGCGATGGCGTCGGCGATCGGGCCGGTCGCGGGGCCGCCGCCGTTGGGTCCCATGGTCGCCCAGAAGACGGTGTGCATGACGTGGCCGCCGCCGTGGAAGGAGAGGTTGCGTTGCAGGGCGGAGAGCTTGTTGCCATCGATCTCGCCGGAGCCGGACATCTCGCGGACGGCGGCGATGGTGCGGTTGATGCCGTTGACGTAGCCTTGGTGGTGGAGGTCGTGGTGGAGGCGCATCGTCTGGGCATCGATGTGCGGCTCGAGCGCGTCGTAGTCGTAGGGCAGGGGTGGCAGGGTGTAGAGCGTGCCGTCGTGGGCGGCCTTGAAGGAAGCCATGACGGCTGAGTCGTGGCCGGCATGGTCGGCGGCGAGCGCGACGCCGCCGAGGCCGGCGGTGACGAAGGCGGTGGGAGCGGCAAGGGCGAGCATTTCACGGCGCGAGAGTTCGGGGTTCATGGGAGGGCCTCCGTCGGTGGGATGTGATCGAGCGTGAACGTTTCAAGCCTAGGCGGACGCGGGGCGGAGGGGCGCGAAGTGGCGTGACAGCCGGATGAACCGCGGCGAAGCCGCGTCGGTCAATACGTCCTCTTCAGATCAGCCCCAGCGTTTCGTCCCAGCCCAGCACGGCGTTGAGGTTTTGCACGGCCTGGCCGGAGGCGCCTTTGATCATGTTGTCGATCGCGGCGAAGACCACGACCGTCGGCCGATCCTCCGGCCCGGCGAGACGGACGGTGATGTCGCAGAAGTTGGTGTCGCGCACGTGCTTGACGTTGGGCAGCGCGTCGTCGACGCCGCGCACGCGCACGAAGGGCTCGGCGTCGTAGGCGTCGTGCAGGGCCTCGAACAGCTCGGCCTGGGTCACATCATCGGTCGCGGGGTCGAGGTAGACGGTCGCGAGGATGCCCTGGTCGATCGGCAGCAGGTGCGGGACGAAGAGGACGGGCACGGGGTGGCCGGCGACGCGGGCGAGGGACTGCTCGATCTCGGGCTGATGGCGGTGGCCGCCGATGGAGCCATAAGCGGCGAAAGCTTCGTTGGCCTCGGGGTAGTGCAGAGCGGGCTTGGGCGATCGGCCGGCGCCGGTGACGCCGGACGCGGCGGAGACGATCACGCGGTCGGCCTTGACCAGCGCGTGGCTGAGGAAGGGCGCGACGGCGAGGGCCGAGGTCGTGGGGTAGCAGCCGGGGTTGGCGACGAGTTTGGCCCCGGGGAGTTGGGCGCGGAAGAGCTCGGGGAGGCCATACACGGCTTCGGCAAGGTGCGCGGGGTCGGTGTGGGGGGTGTCGTAGGTGGTTTCGTAGAGCGTCTGGTCGGCGAGTCGGTAGTCGGCGGAGAGGTCGATGACGGTGAGGCCGGCGTCGAGCAGGGCCGGGGCATGGGCCATGGCGGCCTTGTGGGGCAGGGCGAGGAAGGCGACGTCGGCGTGTCGGGCGATGGCGGCGGGGTCGATGGGCCGGCACTGGGCGACGGCGTCGTCGAGCCGGCCGGCGAGGCGGGGGAACTCGTCGGTGATGTCGGGGAGCCGGTCGCGGTGGGAGGCGAGGTAGGTGAGCTCGGCCCGGGGGTGGGCGAGGAGCAGCTCGATGAGGTGGCGGCCGGTGTAGCCGGTGGGCCCGACGATGGCGACGCGGGCGGCGTCGAACGGCGAGTGGGGGTCGGGGGCGTGCGGGGCGGCGGGATCGGCGGGGCTGGGCGGCATCGCGGCATTGTGGCAGCGGCGGCGGGGTCGGCAACCTCCAGACCTCAAGCTGCCGATGTGGCAGCGGATAATCCCCATAATCCTCGATTTTGGGCTGCGAGCGGGGGTGCCGGGTTGGCACCGGCGCTGCGTGCTGTGTGGCGTCGCTGCCGGGCGTACCGGCGGACGCGACCCGAACCCCCGCGATGGAAGTTCCATCGCTTGTCGAGAGTTGTTCACGAAAGGAACCTGCCATGCTGCCGACCGCTACGAATCGCCGGATGTTTGAGGGCCCGTTCGAGATGCTGCGCGACTTCGACCGCGCGTTTAATCGCCTCGCCAGCTACGGCGGCGACGACGCCAACGGCCACGCCCTGACCGCCAGCTACCCCGTCGACGTCCGCGAAGAGGAGAGCCGCTTCGTGGTCGAGGCCGAGCTGCCGGGCTTCACCAAGGACCAGGTCGAGATCAGCCTCGAGGACGGCGTGCTCAGCCTCACCGCCGAGCGGCCCCCTGCCGAGACGCCCGACGGCCAGCACCACGTGCGCGAGCGTCGGTACACGAAGGTCGCGCGTAAGTTCAGCCTGCCGCAGTCGGTCGACCCGAACGCGGTCGAGGCGTCGCTGGCCGACGGCGTGCTGACGCTGTCGATCGGCAAGCGCGACGAGGTCAAGGCCCGCCGCATCGAGGTGAAGTGAATTGAGAGTGGCCAGTGGGTAGTGGCCAGTGACCAGTTGGTGCCGCGAGGTGCCTAGCAGGTCCGCCAGCCACTCAACTGGTCACTAAGCACTGGCCACTGGCCACTCATCCGCCACTGGCCACTCATCGCCATGCCTCCCCTGGCGCCGGTCGAGGGCACACGCTCTCGGCCGGCGTTTTGTTTTGCGCGGCGGTGGCGTAGGCTGGGGCAATGGGCGACGCCGGGCACGAGGTGACGACGGAAACGCTGATCGTGGGCGCGGGGCCGATCGGCCTCGAGCTGGCGGCCTGCCTCAAGCGCATGGGGCACGACTACCGCCACGTCGACGCGGGGATGGTCGGGCAGACGGTGACGTGGTACCCCAAGCAGACGCGGTTCTTCTCCAGCCCGGAGCGCATCGCGATCGCCGGCGTGCCGCTGGCGACCATCGGCCAGGAGAAGGCCAGCCGCGAGGAATACCTTGCGTACCTGCGCGGGGTCGTGCGGCAGTTCGATCTAAGCATCGACACGTACCACAAGGTCACGACGATCGAGCCGGACGGTACGGGGGCGCGGCGGTTGGCCGTGGGCACGACGCGGCACGGCCGGCCGGCGACGGTGGTTCGCTGCGATCACCTTGTGCTCGCGATCGGCGACATGCACCACCCGCGCAAGCTGGACATCCCCGGCGAGGGGCTGCCGCACGTGTCGCACTACTTCGATGAGCCGCACCGTTACTTCGGCCAGCGGCTCACGATCGTCGGCGGGAAGAACTCGGCGGTCGAAGCCGCGCTGCGCTGCCACCGGGCCGACGCGATGGTGACGATCAGCTACCGGGGCGCGTGGTTCGACGAGGCGTCGATCAAGTATTGGCTGATGCCCGAGCTGCGGTCGCTGATCGAGAAGGGGCAGGTCGGGTTTATGCCGCGGACGGTGCCGACGGCGATCGCGCACGAGTCGGTGACGCTTGGCCCGGCCGAGGGCGACGGGGCGACGCAGACGATCGGCGCGGACGCGGTGCTGCTGCTGACGGGGTACACGCAGGACCGTCGGATGTTCGAGATGGCGGGCGTGACGCTGGGCGGCGAGAACGACGCGCCGGTGGTCGACTACGAGACGATGCGGACGGACGCCGCGGGGGTGTACGTCATCGGCACGGCCGTCGCGGGGACGCAGAACAAGTTCCGGCTGTTCATCGAGAACAGCCACCCGCACGTGACGAAGGCCTGCCGCGCGATCACGGGCGACGACCCGCCGGCCGGTCTGGTGAACGACGCGGCCGAGCGGTTCGATCTGATCGAGTCGTGAGCCCCGGAATGGGTCGGGGTGGGTGCCACACCTTGACCCGACCAGGGGGAGGGCAAGGTGTGCCGCGATGCCTTGGACTCTCACACACCTTGCCGCGATGCGGTCAAGGTGTGGCACCCGTGTGATGGCGATGCAGATCAGCTGACGATGTATCGATCGATCGCTTCGGCGACGCCGTCGTGGGCGTTGGTGGCGACGGCGTGGTCGGCGGCATCGATGAGTTCCGGCCAGGCGTTGCCGACGGCCAGGCCCAGGGCGGCCCAGCGGATCATGCCCAGGTCGTTGGGGGCGTCGCCGATGGCGGCGGAGCGTTGGGCGGGGATGCCTAGGCGGTTGGCGATGCGTGCGACGGCGGTGGCTTTGTCGACCGCGGGGTCGACGCACTGGAGCATGTGGGTGTCGCAGATGAGGACGGAGGTTTGTTCTGCGAAGCGGGACTGGACGACGTCGTGCAGGGCGGCGAGTTTGTTGTCGGGGGTGAGGAGCATGAGCTTGGTGATCGGGCCGTGGATGAAGGAGTCGAGCGGGCCGATGTGGTCGGGCGGAAACGCTTCGGCGGAGGCGACGGTGAGTTGGGGGTCGTGGCGGTCGGTGAGCCAGCGGTCCTCGGCCTCGACGTGGACGATGCAGTCGGGGTCGTGGTCGCGGGCGGCGGCGACGATGCTTGGGCCGACGCCGGGTTTAAGGGGCGTGTGTTCGAGGGTGTTGCCGTCGGGGTCGACGAGCATGGAGCCGTTGTAGGTGACGAGCGGGGTGTCGAGGGCGAGCTGTCGGTGGTAGACGAGGGCGGCGCGGGGCGGGCGGGCGGTGGCGAGGACGACGCGGACGCCGGCGGCGGTGGCGCGGGCGACGGCGGCGACCACGGCGGGGCTGAGCGTGGCGTCGGGGCGGAGGGTGGTGCCGTCGAGGTCGAGGGCGAGCAGGTCGTACCGGCGGGCGGGCATGGGGGCCTAGGCTACCGGCACGATCGCGCCGGGCGGTGTTCGCGACGGCGGGGAATCGTGATGGCCGCCTGGCTGTTGGACTTCTGATGACGCAAGCGCCCGCAACAAGTGACGCCGATGTGCCCGCCGATGGCCGGGTGGTGACGGACTGCAACCGCCTCGGGCTGGACTTTGCGGCCGAGGCGGCGCGGCTGCGGGCGGGGTATGGCGGGCCGCTGATCGATGCGCACGTGCATCTGTTTGACTTGAAGGGCGCGGAGGTGTTTTTCGAGGCGGCCGAGCCGTTTGGGGTCGTGCACGCGATCACGCAGACGCCGCTGGATCATGTCGATGCGGTGGTGGAGCGGTTCGGCGATCGGGTGGAGATCGTGGCGATCCCGGATTACTTCGGCAACGACCCGGAGGTGCAGTTCACGACGGGGTGGTACGAACGGCTGGAGCAGTTCGCCGAGCGCGGGGCGAAGATGTTCAAGATCTGGGCGGGGCCTCGGGGGCTGGACCGGTCGCCGCACCTGGCGTTGGACTCGGCGGCGCGGATCGAGGGCATCCGCATCGCGAAGTCGCTGGGGTACACGGCGATCATGACGCACGCCGGCGACCCGGACACGTGGTACACGCACAAGTACAAGCCGGAGTCGAAGTACGGCACGAAGCGCCAGCACATGGACACGCTGGCGCGGATGATTGAGGAGCACGGCGATCGGCCGTGGCTGGGGGCGCACATGGGGGGGACGCCGGAGGACTTGGACGCGTTGCAGGTGTTTATGGATCGGTTCCCGACTTATGTGCTGGACACCTCGGCGACGAAGTGGATGGTGCGCGAGCTGAGCCGACACATCGACGAGTTCGCCGACTTCGTGCGGCGGAACGCGGGGCGGGTGATGTGGGGGACGGACATCGTGGCGCACGGTTTGAACGCGGTGCCGCCGGAGGTGGCGCGAAAGGTGCAACTGCCGGAGGATGCGCCGCCGATCGAGATCACCGACGACGCGGGGTACGGCGTGGAGCTGTACGGCTCGCGGTTCTGGGCGATGCGCACGCTGTGCGAGACGGGGTACGACGGGCCTTCGCCGATCGTCGACCCGGACCTGTCGATGGCGGACGCGTCGGTCGATCCGAAGTCGACGGCGACGCTGCGCGGGGCGGGGCTGGGGGCGGACGTGCTGCAGGCGCTGTACCACGACAACGCCAAGGCGTTTATCGAGAAGGTGTGGGGGTGAGGGCGTTTTGCCGATAAAATGTGGGCATGAGCGAGACACCCGAGTCGAAGCCGAGCGACGCGACGCCACCGAAAGAGCCATTGGCGAAGGGGAGGACCAGTCACCGCAAGGCGGTGCCGGATGAGGTGATTGTGGGGCGCAACGGGATGCGGATAGAGTTTTTTCGGGACGGCACCGAGGCGATGCGCGAGAAGGGATATCTCGACAATCTTGAGTTGAGCTACGCTGAGCGGATCGAATTAATTGAGTCGCTGCGAGCACAACTCCACGGCCATGAAGCCACTCACCCAAGACTTTCGCAAGCTCATCGAGGCGCGGAATAAGCACCGCGTTGAGTATCTGCTGATCGGTGGGTATGCCGTAGGTATCCACGGCCAGGCGAGATACACCAAAGACTTTCACGTGTGGGTGGGGACGGATCGATCGAACGCCGAGCGGCTGGCTCCGGCGTTGGATGAGTTCTGCGATCTCGGCGCGACGCCGGATCAGTTGGCGGTGAAGGAGCTGCTGGTGCGCCTTGGTGTGGAGCCGAACATGGTGGACATCCTTGGGACGATCGCTGGCGTTGAATTCGGGCCGAGTTACGAGCGTCGCCTCACGATCGATTACCACGGCACGCCGATCGATGTGATTTCGCTTCGCGATCTGCGTACGAACAAGCTGGCGACCGGGCGGTCGCAGGATGCGGCGGATGTGGACAACTTGCCGGACCCGGATGATCCGGAGTCGATGGCGCACTTCGGGGACAACCTGCCGCGGTGAGTGGGCGGGCTTGATTCATTGTTCGAGCGGGGCCCTTCGGGCCGCAGGGGATGCGGGTGGGTCGCGCGTGGTTAGAGCGCGGCCTTCACGGCGTCGAGGGCGGCGGCGTAGTTGGGCTCTTCGGCGACTTCGCCGACGATCTGGGCGTAGGTCACTTTGTTGTCCTTGTCGAGGACGAACACGGAGCGGGCGAGCAGGCCGATCTCTTTGATGCGGACGCCGTAGTCGGTGCCGAAGGCGTGGTCGTAGAAGTCGGACAGGGTCTCGACGGCTTCGACGCCGGCCGCGCCGCACCAGCGCTTGAGGGCGGGGGGGGTGTCGACGGAGACGGAGAGGATGGCGACGTCGCCGGAGAGGTCGGCGGCCTCGGTGTTGAAGCGGCGGACTTCGGTGTCGCAGACGGGGGTGTCGACGGAGGGGACGACGACGAGGACCTTGACCTTGCCGGCGTAGTCGTCGAGGGACTTGACGGACATGTCGGCGGCGCGGAGGGCGAAGGCGGGGGCGGTCTGGCCGACCTCGAGCTCGGGGCCGAGGAGGGTCATGGGGTTGCCCTTGAGGGTGACGGCTTCGGCGCGTTCGGCGGTGGCGGTGGTCATGGGGAAAGTCCTGCAATCGGAGGTTGGGGAAGGGTGCGGCGGCCCGCGGGGGCGGGATTGTAGCCACGGTCGGGCGGGGTGGAGAAAAACCGACCGCGGGCGGTGCGAACCGGGTTGTCGAGGGGGCGTAGGGGTTCTAGCATCGATTTGCCGGGGTTGTTCGCGAACTCTTATGGAGCCCGAAGCATCATGCCTGCGACCAGCGAAGCCACACGTTTGATTCACGGGGGGGCGTACGAGTCGGTGGTGGACACCGTGTTCAACACGCCGCTGGTGCGGCTGCGCCGGCTGGCGCCCGAAGGGGCGCGGGTCTATATGAAGTGCGAGTTCTTCAACCCGATGGCGAGCGTGAAGGACCGCATCGGCCGGGCGATGATCGAGGCGGGCGAGCGTGACGGGAAGATCAACGATCGCACGCACATCGTCGAGCCGACGTCGGGCAACACGGGGATCGCGCTGGCGTTCGTGTGCGCGACGCGGGGGTACAAGCTGACGCTGACGATGCCCGAGTCGATGAGCAAGGAGCGGCGGGCGTTGCTGCGGGCGCTGGGTGCGCACCTGGTGCTGACGCCGGCGGCGGACGGGATGAAGGGCGCGATCGCCAAGGCGACGGAGATCGTGAATAGCGAGGACAACGCGTGGATGCCTCAGCAGTTCGAGAACCCGGCGAACCCGGCGGTGCACGAGGCGACGACGGGGCCGGAGATCTGGAACGATCTGGATGGCAAGGTCGACATGATGGTCGCCGGCGTGGGGACGGGCGGGACGATCACGGGGACGACGCGTTACCTGCGGAGCCAGAACGCGGCGTTCGAGGCGTTTGCGGTGGAGCCCTCGGACTCGCCGGTGATCGCGGGCGGCAAGCCGGGCCCGCACAAGATTCAGGGCATCGGCGCGGGGTTCATCCCGAACAACCTGGAGACCGACTTGCTGACGGGGACGGTGGCGATCGGCAATGAGGAGGCGTTCGAGTGGGCGCGTCGTCTGGCGGCCGAGGAAGGGGTCTTCGGCGGGATCTCCAGCGGGGCCAACGCGTGCGCGGCGTGCCGATTGGCGGCGATGCCCGAGCACGCGGGCAAGACGATCGTGACGATCGGCTGCTCGTTCGGCGAGCGGTATCTCTCGACGCCGATGTTTGACGGGCTGGCCGACCGATAAGGAGCGGTTGCCGAGTTGACGCCGCATCGCGACACGCCGCGCGTTTGGGACCGGGTCCGCCGGTGGGTGCGTCGGCGGTTGAGCACGCAGGTGCTGTGGCTCTCGGCGGGGGTGGGCGTGGCGGGGGCGCTGGTCGGGACCGGGGTGGAGTGGTTGCTGGTCACGCGATTCGTGGTCTGGGGTGAGCTCGATGCCGGGGTGCTGGCGCCTTTGACGTACGCGGTGATCCACGGCGTGGTGGAGGGTCTGCTGATTGCGGCGGGGGTGTATGCGGTGTGTGCGCACGTGCTGATCCGCCGGGTGGTGCGGCTTGAGACGCAGGCGCAGGCGTGCCTGGCCGATCCGGAGGGGCGGTGGAAGCTGGACTCCGAGGACGCCGAGGGCGACGAGATCGATCGCCTGCGTTTTGCGTTGGGTCGGCTGTACAACCGGCTGCGGGGTGAGGAGGGGCACCTCAAGGAGCTGGTAGACGATGTGCAGCGTGCGGAGTCGCGGCTGATTGAGGCGCAGTCGTTGGCGCGGATGGGTTCGTGGGAGTACACGCCGGAGGACGAGCGGCCGACGTGGACGCGGCAGGTGTATCGGATCTTTGGGCACGACCCGCAGGGGCCGGCGCCGCGGATCGATGAGCACTTGAAGCAGTACCACATCGAAGATCGGATGCGGCTGACGGAGATGCTGGTGCGGTCGCAGGAGACGGGGGGGTCGTTCCACGGGCGGTTTCGGATATCGCCGACGCCTGGGATGGTGCGTTGGGTGGAGAACCACGGGTACTGCCGATTGGATGAGACGGGTCGGGTCACGCGGATCGTGGGGACGTGTCAGGACGTGACCGAGCAGGTCGAGCGTGAGGAGACGCTGGCGCGGCTGACGCGCGAGCTGAACCACCGGGTGAAGAACAACCTGGGGTCGGTGTTGGCGTTGATCGGCGAGACGCAGGGGTCGGTGCAGAGCGTGGACGACTTTGCCGAGCGGCTGACGGGGCGGGTGCGGGCGATGGCGTTGGTGCACGAGACGGCGACGGCGAGCGATCACGCGGTGGTGGATCTGGCGGTGCTGATCGAGCGCATGCTGGCGCCGCACGTGGCGAGCGACCGGAGCAACCTGCGGGTCGACGGGCCGAAGTGCGCGGTGACGACGGCGGCGGCTCGGCCTTTGGCGTTGACGCTGCACGAGTTGGCGAACAACGCCAAGAAGCACGGCGCGTTGTCGGAGGACGGCGGGCGGTTGGAGGTCGAGTGGCGGCGGAGCACGGAGCACGGGCTGATGGTGTGGTGGCGTGAGCGGCTGGACCGGCCGCGGGAGATCGCGATCGAGCCGGGCGTGGGGATGGGCTTGGCTCGCGGGTTTGTGGAGCACGAGATCGCGGGAGCGTTCCACGTGTCGGCCGAGGCCGAAGGCGTGAGCGTGCGGCTTGGGCTGCCGCCGAAGATCGTGCGCTGGCCGGTGGGTGGGTCGGCGGCGACGCTGCGTTCGGCGTGAGCGCTTGGGAGGAGTGAGGCGGCTAAGCGCCTTGGAGTGTCGGCGGGGTGGCGGGTTGGGGGCGGGGGCGTGGGGTCGCGTCGGGGTTGGCTTGAGGGTCGGCGACGGGTCGGCGGACCCAGGCTTCGTTGACGCGTGCGGTGACGCAACCGATGGCGAGGATCATCCACAGCGGCTCGACGCTTTCGATGCTGATGAAGCAGCCGCCGACGGCGAGGGTGATGAGGCCGGCCTCGAGGCCGAGCCACATGGTGGCGTAGCTCTCGGATCGTTCGCGGCGCAGGTCGACCGAGGGGGCGGGCATGCGGGACCAAGGCCAGTCGGACATGGTGGTGTCGCGGTGGCTGCGCGGCTGGCGGTGGGCGTGGTGGGTGGGGCTGTCGTCGGCGGCGTCGGCGAGGCAGCGGAGGCGCGCGGCGCGGAACTGCCAGAGGCAGACGACGAGCAGGGACAGGAAGAGCAGGGCCAGGGGGATACCGCCGTCGGCGGCGAGCTGGAGGTACTGGTTGTGGACGACGGGGGTGGTGACCTCGTCGGCGTAGGCCTGGAGGTAGGGCATGGAGCCTCGGGTGCCGAAGCCGGTGATGGGTCGCTGCCAGACCATCTCCCACGCGGCGGACCAGGACTCGAGGCGTTGCTGGGCGGAGGCGTCGTCGGCGAAGTATTTGACGGTGCGGAGGCGTTCGCGGACCTCGGGGCCGGCGAGGACGACGGCGCTGACGGCCAGGCCGACGATGCCGAAGGCGGTCTGCTTGCGGTTGTGGTGGAAGAGGGCGAGCCAGGCGATGCCGACACCGCAGGCGATCATCGCGCCGCGGGAGTAGGTGAGCATCAGCGCGTGGAGCATGGCGACGGCGACGGGGATGGAGAGCCAGCGGAGGGTCTGGGCGAGCCAGTGGCGGTCGCGGTAGCCGAAGGCGGCGTAGGCGAAGGTGATGCCCAGGGCGAGGATGAGCGCAGCGCCGTTGTTGTCGAGCCCGCCGAAGCCGTGGTGCAGGACGTCGAGCCGGCCGCTGAAGTAGTAGAGCGAGTTGATGTGGTAAGCGACGTAGCCGAGGGTGCCGAAGGCGGTGAGCGAGAGCAGGCGGACGTGCTCGATGCGGTCGACGACGATGGCGGTGACGAGCGCGGCGGCGAGGATCTTGAGCAGGGGCTCGACCCACCGCCACGACGAGGCGGGGTTCATGGCGGTGGCGTTGGCGAGGATGAGCCAGGCGACGAATCCGGCGAGCAGCGCGAAGGGAAGGTTGAGCTCGAGGCGGCGTATGAGCTGCGGGCCGTAGATGAGCAGGCTGACCGCGACGAGGCTGCCGGTGACGAGCGACCACGGCACGCCGCCGGGCAAGGCCCATCGCCAGATGAAGTCCGGGCGGAGCATGGCCAGCAGGTAATAGGCCAGCAGCGGCCAGTAGGGGTGGAGGGTCGCGCCCAGGCCGCCGCCGATCATTAGGGCCGACATGAAGAGCAGTTGCTTCATCGGGTGCGGGAGGGTGCGGGGTGCGGGCGGGTGAGGTCGGCGGTCGTGGCGATCAGGCGGCGCGCGTGAGCATCGGGCGGTAGTGTGCGGCGGCGAGGTCGGGGTACATGGCGGCAAGCTTGCGGCGGACGGCGACGCGCGTGTCCCACGGCGGGAGGGTCATGCGCGCGAGCTTGTCGAGCACGCGGCGGTTGATCGGGTCCATCGTGCGCGGCAGGCGGTCGAGCGGGCACTGCCCCATGAGGGTGAGCTGCTCGTGCCGCAGCGCGTAGGTCACCTGGCGGCGGCGGTACAGCCGGGCGTCGGCGAGTTTCCAGGGGTTGAGCGAGTCGAACGCGTAGCCGATGCCCTCGGCCCAGGTGAGGCGGTCGTGGTCGACATCGGCGGCGTCGGGCAGGCGGGTCTTGACGGCGCGGGTGATGAGGTGGTCGTTGCCCATGAGGCCCAGCGGCAGGCGGAAGCCGGCGTCGCGGAGGCGGGCGACGTGGGTGCCGCGGACGGCGTAGAGGTTGCCGAAGAGCCAGCGTCGGTAGGTGACGAGCTTGGCCATGGCGTCGCGGTTGCGGCCGGAGAGCGGCAGGCCGGCGCAGGCGTCGGCGTGGGGTGCTTCGACGAGGCGGTCGGTCAGGCCTTGCACGGCGGCGGGGCCGCAGCGAACGTCGCCGTCCATGTAGAGGTGCGTGGCGTCGTCGCCATCTGCGGCGAGGGCGGGCGTGACGTCGTGGAGGTAGGCGTTCCAGGCGTTGCACTTGTCGCCGATGGGCAGCTCGTGGGCGACCACGCGCGAGTCGTTGGTGGCGAGCCGGGCGGCGACGGCGGGGGTGTCGTCCGTGCAGCCGTTGACCATGAGGTGTACGGAGGCGATGCGCGGCGCGGCGGGGTCGTCGAGCAGCGAGGCGACGGCGGTGGGGAGGTGTGCGGCTTCGTTGCGTGCGAAGACGCAGGCGTGGATCGGGCCGGGATGTGCGGGGCGGGGCGGAGGCGCTAAGCGGCAAGCCGCTTGGGAGGCAGCGGAGGGGCGCGGAGATGGCGGGGTGGCGTGTGCCATGGCGGGCGCATCGGCGGGGTCAGGCGGCGGGTCGCAACGGAGGCGGGGCGGCGAGTTCTCGGGCGGACGGGGCAGGGGCGTCGTGGGCGACGGGCATGCCGAGCGAGCGCAGGGCTTCGGCGAAGCGGGCGGTGGCGCGCGGGCGGGCGTGGTTGACCTCGACATGGGCGCGGGCCTGGCGGCCCATGCGTTCGAGCTCGGACGGGTCGAGCAGCAGCTCGAGCAGGGTGTTGGCGAGGTCGGCGGAGGAGGAGGCGTCGACGACGCGGCCGGTGACGCGGTCGAGGAGGGTTTCGGGCGTGCCGCCGCTTCTTCCGCAGACGGCGGGTCGGCCGGCGGCCTGGGCTTCGAGCAGCACGATGCCGAAGCCCTCGAAGTCGCCGTCGACGGTGCGGTTGGGCAGGGCGAAGAGATCGGCGGCCCGGTAACTGGCGATGAGTTCGTCGCGCGGGACGTCGCCGCACCAGAGGATGGAGTCGGCGACGCCGCGTTGGTAGGCGAGGTCTTGCAGGGCGTCGCGGCGCGGGCCGTCGCCGATGACGACCCATCGCGCGGCGGGCAGCTCGGCGGCGACGCTGCGCCAGGCCTCGATCATGCGGTCGTGGCCCTTGCGGTGCTGGAGCCGGCCGGCGGTGAGGACGACGGGCGCATCCGGCCAGGCGAGGCGGGCGCGGAGTTCGTCGCGCTCGGCGGGGGTGGCGGGGGTGATGGCGTTGACGTCGACGCCGGGCGTGACGACGGCGATGCGTCTGTCGGACACGCCCCACCGGCCGACGAGCAGCGAGCGGGTGTGCTGGCTGTTGGCGACGACGCGGGCGGCGCGGTGGAGCACGCGGCGGGTGAGGAAGGCGAGCTCGCGGCTGGTCGATGCGGTGTTGAGCTCTTCGCCGTGGACGACGACGGCGTAGGGCAGGCGGCGGGCGGCGGCGACGCATCGCACGGCCTCGCCCTCGGGCAGGCAGCGGTTGGCGACGAGCGCCGAAGCTTGGTCGGGCAGGGCCTGGCGGACGGCGTCGTTGAGCGCCGCGTAGCGTCGCCAGCCACGCAGGCCGAGCTTGCCCCACGAGTCGAACCGCATGGGCACGCGCGACACGGGGTGCGGGAAACCGGCGTCGAACGCGGCGGCGGCGCGCGGGTCGTCGTGCTCGTGGGTGAGGACGGCGACCGAGCCGGCGGGCAGCGAGCGGCAGAGCTCGGCGGCGTAGGTGCCGGCCCCGCCGATGCGCGGCGGGAAGTTTTCGCTAACCAGCAGCACGCTCATGCGGCCCGCCTTGCGGGGGGTTGCGGCGACGACGCGCTGCGCCGGCCAAGCGGTAGCGCCTGCGGCGTAGGCGTTGCCGAGTCGGCGGGTGCGTGGGCGGGTGTTTCGCCGGCGACGAGGCGGGCGTGGAGGTCGAGCACGTCTTGGGCGTGGCGTGGCAGGGAGAAGAGGTTCTCGCAGCGGTCGCGGGCGGCGGTGCCGAGGGACGCGCGGAGGGCGCGGCTCTCGATGAGTTCGGCGAGGTGATTGGCGAGGGTGGCGGGGTCGCGCGGCGGGCCGAGCAGGCCGGTGATTGGGTGATCGACCATCTCGGGGATGCCGCCGACGCGGGTGGCGACGACGGGCAGGCCGGCGCGCATGGCTTCGAGCGTGGCGTTGCCCAGCGGCTCGACGTGCGACGGGACGGCGGCGAGATCGGCGGCGACGAGGTACGGCGTGGTGTCGGTGACGAAGCCCTCGAAGCGCGGGGCGATGCCGAGCTGCTCGGCGCGCTGCTCCATAGCGCGGCGGTACGCGCCGTTGCCGGCGATGTCGTCGCCGACGATCACGAGGCGGGCGCGGCGGCGGGTGTCGGCGTCGAGCGCGGCCCAGGCGTCGATGAGGTCGGCGACGCCTTTGCGTTCGATGACCTGGCCGGTGAAGACAACGACCGCGGCGTCTTGCGGGAGGTCGAGCGTGTCGCGCGCGGCGGCGCGGGCGGCGGCGTCGGGCGCGGGGGTGTCGAGCGGCAGGCCGTCGTGCAGGACGACGGCGGGCTGATCGGCCAGGCGAGGCGAGGCGGCGGCGAGCTCGCGGCGGAGGGCGGCGGAGACGTAGACGTGGTGGGCCGGGGGCGTGGCGTTGAACCAGTCGATCGCGGCCTGGCCGTAGATAAAGCGGTGGTGCACGACGACGGGGATGCCCAGCGGCCGGGCGGCGGCGGCGACGGTGCGGGCGGTGGGCAGGTCGTTGACGTGGACCGAGTCGGCCCCGCGCTGCCGGAGCAAGCGCGTGATGGCCGAGACGCGGCGGCGCCAGGCGAACCAGTTGCCGCGGCCGATCGGGTCGACGGGCGTGATGGCGTGCTCGATGTCGGCGTGGCGGGCGCGCTCGGCGACCGGGCCGTCGCAGCCGAGCAGCAGCCAGGGGGAAGCGCCGGCATCGGCGAGGCCCAGCGCGAGGCGTTCGGCGGCGATCTCGGCGCCGCCGACGAACGGCGAGCGGCCGGCGATGCAGATGCGGTGCGGCGTGGCGTTGGCTGCCATCACGCGGCCTCCCGCTGGGCGCCGATGACGGCGCGCTTGGCGGACCCGGCCATCGACCACGCGGCGCGGACGCCGGGCACGCGGGTGAGCACGCGGCGGCGGAGCTGGTCGCGCTGGGCGCGGTAGACGCGGGTGTTGACGAAGTAGTTGGGCTCGAGGCCGCAGCCGATCGCGGCGGCGCGGGCCAGCTCGCGCAGGCCGGCAAGCTCGGCGAGGGTGACGGTGCGGTCGGGCTCGAACAGCGCGTCGTACACGCTGCGAACGGTCGCGATGTCGACGCCGGGGTAGAGCTGGGTGGCGTGTTCGAAGGCGATCTGCCGCATGATCTTCGAGGTGTCGGGTTTGTCGGTGGCGACCACGCTGTTGGGGTGGGCGCGGCAGCGCATGAGCTTGTCGGGCAGGTTGTAGAGGCGGTAGCGCGGGGCGAGGCGGGCCCACAGCTCGCAGTCTTCGTAGGGGCGCAGGTCGCGATAGCTGCCGACGGAGAGGATCGCCGAGCGGCGCATCATGGCGCAGGGGTGTGCGAGCGACGCGGCGAAGCGCAGCCGCCAGCGGACTTCGGCGTCGGTCGTGGCGTGCTGCTTGCCGCCGGGCAGGGGGTTGCCGTCGGGGTCGATGCGCTGGCCGAAGGTGCCGAGCACGGCGAGGTCCGGGTCGGCGAGCATGGTTTCGACCTGGCGTTCGAGGCGCGTGGGCTCGGCGATGTCGTCGGCGTCGATGCGGGCGAGCAGCTCGGTGTCGGCGGTGTCGACGAGCGCACGCAGGGCGTTGGGGTACGACATCGGCTGGTCGGTGACGACGCGGCCGGGGATGCGCGAGGGAACCCACTTGCGGAGTTCGTCGACGGTGCCGTCGGTCGAGCCGTTGTCCCAGACGAGCAGGCGCGCGTTGGGGTAGGTCTGCGCGGCGATGGACTCGAGCGTCTCGCGGACGTACGGCATGCCGTTGAGCACGGGGATGAGCCAGGTGACGGGCGGCGTGGTGTTGGCGGCGGAGGTCATGCGGCGGCTCGGGCGGGGGTGAGTCGAGAGAGGTCGGCCTGGGCGCGGCGGTTGAGGGCCGCGAAGGTTTGGGCGGTGCGTGGGTCGGCGGGCGCGTCGTCGGCGGCGGAGTGGCGGCTGATGCGGCGCTCGATGTGCGAAGCGTCGATGGGTGCGCCGGCGAAGGCCTGGAGCGCGGGGAGGGCGGAGCCATCGAGCAGGGTGGCGTAGTCGAGGAAGAAGAAGCGCGGGTCGTCGGCGGCCGCGGCGAGTAGGCGGTCGTGGGTGACGCGCCAGTTCCATCGGAGGCGTGCCGGGCGCGCGGGCACAGGCGTGTCGAACGACTCGGCAAGATCGCGCAGCGTGCTGCGAAGCGTGGCCTCGGGGTGACGGAAGACGACGACGAAGCGGCACGCCTCGGGTAGCAGCGGTCGCCACAGCGGCAGCGTGAGCGAGAAGCGTGGGTCCTTGAGGCACAGCGGGCGGTCGCGGTTGGCGACGGCGGCACGCATGCGATCGAGCAGGTCGGGCGTGGGCGTGAAGGTGCGCGGGCGGCGGGGGGCCATCGTCCACCACGCGCGGCCGTCGCGCCACATCGGGTCGGGGTGGTAGCGGCGGAGTCGCCACCAGTGCTTGCCGAAGACCATCTCGCCGATGAGCTCGTTGTTGAGCCGGTTGATCGTGCGGCACTCGAAATAGCCGGTCGGGTTGGCGGGCGTGGGCGGCAGGAGGTCGTCGCCCTGATGCCAGCCGTGGCGGAACAGCCCGGCGGTGGCGGACGTGCCGGATCGGCCAGCGCCGAAGATGAACAAGTCGTGCCCGGTGGGTGAGTCTGTCTTGGTGTGCACTGGGACGTTGACGCGCAGCGTGGCGTGGCGATCGAGGTCGGCGTCGGCCCGGCGGCGCAGGCGGTCGAACATAGTTGCGGCGTGCGGGTCGGTGAGCTCGGCTTCGGTAGCGGCGGACTGGCGATTGAGCTTGATCTGCAGGTGCGTGGGGTCGAGCGGGCCGTCGACGAAGCGCTCGAGCGCGGGGATGGCCGAGCGATCGAGCACGCGTGCGTAGTCGAGGAAGAAGAAGCGCGGGTCGTGCGCCGCCGTCTTGAGCAACCGGCGATACGTTCGCAGCCAAGCGCGACGCAGCGCGGCCGGCCGCACGGGCACGGGCGTGTCCCAGCCCTGCTCGGCCTCGCGCATCGTGCTCGCCAGGCACGCCCGCGGCTCGCGGAACACCACCAACAGCTTCGTGTCGTGCCGCAGCGCTGGCTGCCACGTCGACCATGTCGCCGAGAAGCGCGGATCCTTCAAGCAATACGGCTGACGCGCGGTCATCGCCCGCATGCGATCGAACAGCTCGGCGGGCGGCGTGACCTGTCGCGCGACGCGCGGGCAGCTATAGCCCCAAGCGCGGCGGTCGCGCCAGGCGGGGTCGGGGTGGAAACGGTGCAGCCGCCACCAGCGCCTGCCGAGGAGCATCTGCCCGATGAGTTCGGTGTTGATGCGGTTGACCTCGCGCGACTCGAAGTAGCCGGTCGGGTTGGCGGGCGTGGCGTCGAGCAGGTCGTCGCCCTGGAACCAGCCTTGGCGGAACAGCCCGGCCGTGGCCGATGAGCCGGAGCGCCCGGCACCGAGGATGAGCAGGCTCGCGGGCATCAGGCGGCCCTCCGCGCAGCGGGGCTCGATGCCTGCGTGTCGGCCTGCGACTCGAACGACCAGTCGGCATCGATCGCGAGCTTGGCTTCGCCCATGCCGGTGACGCGCGCATCGGCCGCGCCGGCACCGATCACCTCGAACTCGGCGGCGATCGGCACCTCGTCCAGCTTCTCGTGCCCGCGGTACACCGCCGCGGCGACGGTGTACGCCCCGGGTGCCAGTCGCATCGCGTCGAGCTTCACCGAAGCGATCGCCGACCGACCCACACCCACGGCAAGCACCTGATCCGGCGGGCTCGCCACGGTGACGACGCGCTGCTGGTCGGCCGTGTCGATCGACACGACCACCGTGAGTTCGTGGAGCGGCTCGTTCGGCGCGTCCTCATCCCGACCCACCGTCAGCCGAACCATCGCCGGCTCGCCCCACGGCAGTTCGTGCACGGTCGACCCGTCGGCATCGCAGACCTCGCCGCGCCGCAGCAGGCGCAGCGTCTCTACGCCGGGTTCGCCGCCGCGCTGCGCCGTCGACAGGTCCCGCACGGCCGCGCTCTGGCGTTGCGCCGCGCGATACTCGCCCACCACCTCCGCGCACCCGCCGATGCGCACCAGCTCGCCGCGTTCCAGCCACATCGCCCGATCGCACAGCGATTCGACGATCCCCAGGTTGTGGCTCACGAACAGCACCGCCCGCCCCTCGTCGACCATCCGCCGCATCTCCTGGCAGCAGCGCCGCTGAAACGCCTGGTCGCCCACCGCCAGCACCTCGTCCACCACCACGATCTCCGGAGCGAGATGGCACGCCACCGAAAACGCCAGCCGCGATCGCATCCCCGTGCTCAGCCGCTTGGCCGGCGTGTCCAGCATCCGCTCGGCGTCGGCCCACTGCACGATGTCGTCCAGCCGGCGCGACGTCTCCCACGCCTTGCGCCCGAGGATCGCCGCCGCAAGGAAGATGTTCTCCCGCGCTGTCAATTCCGGGTGAAACCCCGCGCCCACTTCGAGCAGGCTCGCCACCTTGCCGCGCACGATCGCCCGGCCCTCGGTCGGTCGCGACACGCCCGACAGCAGCTTGAGCAGTGTGCTCTTGCCCGCCCCGTTGTGCCCAACGATCCCCATTACCTCGCCCGCACGCACGTCGAACGTCACGTCACGCAACGCCCAGAACGACTCACGCTCGAACCGCTTGCCCGTGAGCATCTGCGCCCACCGCCCCCACGTCATCATCGACCCCAGCCGATGACGCTTGCCCAACCCCTCGGCCTCGATCCGCACCTCAGTCATCACACCAACTTTCCCTCGCGGCCGCCGTCACACGACGTCGGCCATCTTTTCTTCAAGCAACGAGAACACCCAAAGCCCCACCGCAAGCCCCACCACCGACACCGCCGTGGCCGAGCCCCAAAGCGCCCAGTCCACCGGCTCGCCCGCGATCCCCGAGCGAAACGCCATGATCGAACCCGCCACCGGGTTCAGCCACACCGACCACGCCCGCAGCGACTCGCCATACGGATCGATCGGGTACAGCACCGGCGACAAGAACATCCACGCCTGCAAGACAAACGGCAGCGCCTGCCGCATGTCGCGATACCACGTCAGCAGCGCCGACAACGCCACGCCGAGCGCCGTCACCGTGATCGTCAGCGTCCCCATCGCCGCCGCCGCGATCAACACGCCCTGCAGGCTCCCCGCCCCGTACCACGCCATCACGCCCACCACCACCAACATCGACACCGCAAGGTCCACCATCGGCGACGCCATGCCGGACTGCGCCAGCGCCAGCCGCGAGAAGTAAACCTTTGTCACCAGCACGCTGTTCCTCACCAGATTCGTGCTCAGCCCCAGCAGCATCGCGTGGAAGAACATCCAAGGCACCATCCCCGTCACCGCAAACAACGGGTAAGGCATGTCGATCCGCTCGCTCACCCCCAGCGCCATGCCAAACACGTAAGTCAGGATCACCATCGTCGTCAGCGGCCGCACCACCGCCCAGCCCGTCCCTAAGAACGACTGGCGATACCGCACCGTCACGTCCCGCCACGACAGCAGCCACAGCAGGTGCCGCGCGGCGACCAGCTCGGCCAGCATCTGCACCACCGGTCGGCGGCCGGGGCGGATCACGGTTTCAACGACGGCACTCACCCCGGGCGTATCGACCCCTCGCCGACGCCGCTCATGCGCCGTTCCGCAACGCCGCATTATCGGAAACCCCCACGCCCCTCGACCGCCCGATCCACGCCCGATCCGCGAGCCCGTCTCAACGCCGTTCACGCCCCCCGCGCCTTATCGGAAGCCATTACACTCGCCTCCCCTTTGTTCCACCGTCCCGGAGCCTGCCATGCCTGCCTCGCCCATCACCGTGACCATCACCGGCGCCGCCGGCCAGATCGGCTACGCCCTGCTCTTCCGCATCGCCTCGGGCGCCATGTTTGGCCCCGACACGCCCGTCAAGCTCCGCCTGCTCGAAGTCCCCGTCGAGAAAGCGATGAAAGCCCTCGAGGGCGTCGCGATGGAGCTCGACGACTGCGCCTTCCCCCTGCTCGAGGGTATGACGCTCACCTCCGACCCCGCCGAAGGTTTCGCCGGCACCAACTGGGCGCTGCTCGTCGGCTCCAAGCCGCGCGGCCCGGGCATGGAACGCGCCGACCTGCTCAAAGACAACGGCAAGATCTTCGTCGGCCAGGGCAAGGCCATCGACGAAAACGCAGCGGACGACTGCCGCGTCGCCGTCGTCGGCAACCCCGCCAACACCAACTGCATGATCGGCGCCGCCCACTGCCAGCGCATCACCGCCGACCGCTGGACCGCGATGGTGCGACTCGACCAGAACCGCGCCGCCACCCAGCTCGCTCAAAAGGCCGGTGCCCTCGTGAAAGACGTCGAGAACATCTACATCTTCGGCAACCACTCGCCGACCATGTTCCCCGCCTTCCACCTCGCCAAGATCAACGGCAAGCCGGCGACCGACGCCATCAACGACGCCACCTACCTCCAAGGCCCGTTCTGCGAGACCGTTGGCAAGCGCGGCGCCGCCATCATCGCCGCGCGCGGCGCGTCCTCCGCCGCCTCCGCCGCCAACGCGCTGGTCGACCACGTCCACGACCTGACGACCCCCGGCGCGGTCCACTCGGTCGCCGTCAAGTCCGAGGGGCGCTATGGCTTCGACCCCGACGTCTGGGCCGGCCTGCCGGTCAAGACCACCGCGCCCGGCGTCTGCGAAGTCATCGAAGGCCTCGACATGGACGCCTTCGCCGAGCAGAAAATCAAAGCCACCAACGACGAACTCGTCGCCGAACGCGACACCGTCGCCGAGATGCTCGGCTGAGAAAATCGCTTCGCAAGCCCCCGCAGCGATAGACTGAACGCATGTCCAAGCGACTCGGATACGTCGCTGCGCTCACCGCCGCCGCGCTGGCGATCGGCGCGGCCCTCATCTTCATTGGCGGTGAGGGCGCGCAGGACTCCCGCGCCCAGCCCGACGCCGCCGACCCCAACGCCCTCGCCGCGCTCGGCGGCGACCAGACCCCCCGCGACCTCACCCGACTCGCCCAGAGCGAGATCATCGGCCCCGGCGGAGGCGGCGGCGGCTACCTGCGCTTCGAGTCGCCCGGGCGACGCACCACCCTCCGATACGACCGCCTCGACCCCGCCGGCCCCTTCACCTACCAGACCACCCAGCCCTCCGCCGTCATCGCCAACCCCGACGCCACCCGCGTCATCACCATCGCCGCCGACTCCGGCCGATTCGTCGCCCCCAACAACCAGCTCGACCGCGGACAGTTCGACGGCGAAGTCACCCTCGCCATCTACGAATCCAACGGCCGCCCCGTCCAACTCGACAACGACACCCCGCGCCTCCGCGTCCACCTCATCGGCGCAACCTTCGACGCCCAGCTCGGCACCATCGAGTCCGACGGCCAAGTCTTCGTCACCGCGCCCGACTTCGAGTTCCGCGGCCGCGAACTCTCCATGGTCTACTCCGACCTCCGACAACGACTCTCCCGGCTCGAAGTCGCCTACGGCGAGTCCCTCACCTTCAACGCCAACACCCTCAACCCCAACGCCCCAATTCCTTCGCCCGCAACCCCCGACTCACTTCTCGCGCCCGCCGCAACGCCAAGCGCCGACCCCTCAACCGATTCATCGAAGCCCGATCGCGCTTCCACGCCGCCCACCCGCGCCACCGCGGAGCCCGAACCCGCGCCCCGCGAAACCAACCGCCGCGCACGCGACCAACCCACCCCCGAAGAACAGCCCGCGCTCTACACCGCCGTCTTCGAGCGTGACATCCAACTCGTCGCCTCCGAAGCCACGATCGACGCCGACATCCTCGCCGTCACCTTCGCGCTCGACGCCATCCAAACCAACGACCCCGACCCCCAACCCAAGTACCCCCCAACCCCAACCCCAACCCCCCAACCCAACCCCCAAGCCGGGGCAGAGCGCAGCGCCGCCCCGGGTACCCCCAAC
>JBCCQE010000005.1:0-143596 GCA_039024495.1 Planctomycetota bacterium
ATGGACTCGGCCTCGAGCTGTCGGAGGTGGGTCAGCGTGTGCGGCTGGTCGATGCCGGTCGGGGGCGGGGCGGTGGGGGTGTCGGGCATGGATCGGGTCCGGTTGGACGCGGGAGCCCCGGGCGTCGGGGGCGGGCACGATAGCAGAGGAGATCGGCGATCGGCCGTTTCGAGGTGAGGGGGCGTGCCGAGACGGCCGGGGCGATCCGCAGGGCCGTTACAGCCGTTTCAGCCGGCCGAATCTCGCGGATTTCTAACGCACACCCATGAGGTGATCGAAGACGAGCTGGTCGAGCTGCTCGTAAGGCAGGGGCTTGCCGGCGATTCTGGAACGGTCGAAATCGCGGGCCAGCAGGTCGGCGGCGTGCCCGGCGGTGTATTCGCGGGCGAGGGCCTCGAGCCCCTTGTGGGATCGCTGGAAGGACTTGATGAGCTTCTGGACCTGCTTGTCGGCCTTGAAGGCCTTGGCCTTGGCCTCGAGGACCTTGTAGGTCCGCATCGAGCCTCGGGCGAAGGCGATGACGTCGTTGCGATCCGACTGGCGGTAGGCGTGCGAGTCGAAGTGCTTCGACCCCTTGTAGCCGTGCTCGGTCAGCAGCTTGACCAGGAAGAACGCCGACTTGTAGCTCGTCGAGCCGAAGCGGTAGTCCTGATCGAACCGGCCGAACTCCTGGTCGTTGAGGTCGATGTGGAAGAGCTTGCCGGCCTCGAGGGCCTGGGCGACGTGGTGAGTGAAGTTGAGTCCGGCCATCGACTCGTGGGCGAACTCGGGGTTGACGCCGCACATCTCGGGGTGCTTGAGGGTGGGGATCAGGCCCAAGTACGAGCCGGTGACCGAGAAGTAGATGTGGCCACGCGGCTCGTTGGGCTTGGCCTCGAAGGCGAAACGGTAGTCCATTTTCTCGGCGATGGCGTAGTCGCAGAGGAAGTCGATCGCCTGGCGGAAGCGCTGGATGGCGACGGTGGGGTCCTTGGTGGCGTCGGACTCGACGCCCTCGCGGCCGCCCCAGAGGACGTAGGTGTTGGCGCCGAACTCCTTGCCGAGCTTCATGGCCTTCATGGTCTTGTGAAGGGCGTAGGCGCGGACCTCGGCGTCGTTGCTGGTGAAGGCGCCGTCCTTGAAAACCGGGTCGGTGAACAGGTTGGTCGTGGCCATCGGGACCTTGAGCTTGTTGCGTTTCAGTGCCTTGCGGAAGTCGCGTTTGATCTGGGCGGCCTCGGCGTCGGTGGCGTCGATGGGGATGAGGTCGTTGTCGTGGAAGTTGACGCCGTAGGCGCCGCCGGCCTCGCCGACCATGTCGACGATCTCGGCGGGGCTGTGGCGGGGTCGGGTGGGCCCGCCGAAGGGGTCGGCGCCGGGGTTGCCGACGGTCCAGAGGCCGAAGGTGAACTTGTCCTTGGGGGACGGGGCGTAGGGGTCTTTCTTGGCCATGGCGGAGCTCCGAGGCGGTCGGGCGAGGGGCGATTTGCGGCGAATGCCGGGCAAAGAGTGTCCCGTCGCGTCGCCGGTCGGTCAAACCCGGGGCTCGGTACGCTGCCGGCATGAAGCATCACCGCCGGGAGCTGTGGTTCCAGATCGAGTCCCGCCGGGGCTTCGTGAACATCACCGACGACGTCGAGCGGGCCGTCGCCGAGTCCGGCGTGGCGCAGGGGCTCTGCCTGGTCAACGCGATGCACATCACGGCCAGCGTCTTCATCAACGACGCCGAGTCGGGGCTGCTCGCCGACTACGAGCGTTGGCTGGAAGAGCTCGCCCCGTTCGACCCGGGGACCGACCCCGATCAGGGCGGGTACCTGCACAACCGCACCGGCGAGGACAACGCCGACGCCCACCACAAGCGGCAGGTCATGGGGCGTGAGGTGGTCGTCGCGATCACCGACGGCCGGCTCGACCTCGGGCCGTGGGAGCAGGTGTACTACGGCGAGTTCGACGGCAGGCGCCGCAAGCGCGTGCTGGTGAAGATCATCGGCGAGTGAAGGAATGCACCGCCGACGCCGTCGGCGGCTTTACTCAGCGGGGAAGACGGTCGCCCAGTCGTCGGCCATATCGACGACGGTCCAGCCGTAGGTCGGCGCGGCGTCGAGCGCTTCGTCGAGCTGGCCGACGTGGGAGTCGCGGTCGTAGGCCCACTCGCGGTCGGCGTCGGTGTGGCGGATGAGCAGGCCGAAGCTCGGGCCGTCGCCGGCCGCCGTGTACTGGAGCATCTGCAGGTCGCCGTCGGAGTTGCCGGCGGCGAAGATCGGTCGTCGGCCGATGTGCTGGTGGATGCCGACGGGCTTGCCGGCCTTGTCGTCGAGCAGGCTGAGGCCGGGCAGCTTGACGATGACGGGCACGCCGTCGCGTTCTTGCAGCTCGGCTTCGAGACGGGTCCCGACGACCTGCTCGGGCGGGATGCCGTAGGCGTTTTCGGAAAAGACGCGGACGAAGTCGACGCCCCCGCCGGAGACGATGAAGGTCTTGAACCCGTTGGCGCGAAGATAGTCGAGCAGCTCGAGCTGGGGCTGGTAGAGCAGTTCGTTGTACGGCCGATCGAGCGTGGGGTGGCGGGCGGTGGCGAGCCAGTCGGCGACGTCGGCCTGGAAGGCGTCGACGGTGAGGTTGGCGTGCGACGCGGCAAGCAGCTTGGCCAGGCCTTCCTTGCCGCCCGCGGCGAGGCCGTGCATGTCGCCGGCGAGGGCGCTCTTGAAGGGTTCCTCGTTCTGCCACTCGGGGTGGTCGTCGGCCATGGCTCTGACGCGGTCGATGGCGAAGAGCAGCTGGAAGTAGACGGGCTGCTCGGCCCAGAGGCAGCCGTCGTTGTCGAACACGGCGATGCGTTCGGCGACCGGGACGAACGTCTCGGCGTCCTCATCGGTCACGGCCTCGACGAACGCGACGATCGCGGCCTTGGGCTCGGTGTCGTTCCACGACGGCAAGGGGTCGGCCGCCGCGAGCGGGGCGAGAGCGAGCAGCAGAAACCAGGCGGACAGACGAACGGCCACGAGACACCTCACGATCGAGCGGGTTGGGTGGGAAGGCAAAATCGCCCACCCGGCGATATCTCGCCGAGCGGGGCGTGGTGGTGGTGGGGCTCAGTTGGAGCCCATGTTTTCCTTGAGCTTCTCGACGATGCCGCTGAGGTTGAACGAGCCGGGCTTCTGGCTCGGCGGGTACTCGATAAAAGTCTCGGCGAACTTGGCGGCGAGCTGCTGCATCGGCACGATGACGTACGGGCGGTCGAGGAACCAGTCGTTGTACGTGTTGGAGTTGTGCTGGGCTTTCTCGAACGGGTCGCGGCGGAGGTTGAACAGCAGCGGCACGCGCAGCTCGATGAACGGCTCGCGCCAGACCTCGAAGGCGTGGGCGCGGTTCTCGTAGAAGACGGCCTTCCAGTCGCTGAGTCGGATCGCGACGAGCTGGCCGTCGTCGTTAAAGTACCAGAAGACCTTGCGGGGCGAGGCCTGGATGTCGTCGGTGACGGTGTCGTAGCTGCCCGCGTTGGACAGGTACTCGGTCATGTCGTAGCCATCGAGGTGGTTCTTGTAGACCCGGCCTTCGGTGTCGAAGCCGCCGAGCAGTTCTTCCTTGATGTCGGGGTTGCCGGCGGCGGCGGCGAAGGTGGGCAGCCAGTCCTCGTGGGCGACCAGGCCGTTGACGGTCTGACCGGCGGGGAAGGTCCCGGGCCAGCGGACGAAGGCGGGGACGCGATAGGCACCCTCCCAGTTGGAGTTCTTCTCCGAGCGGAACGGCGTGGTGGCGGCGTCCGGCCAGGCGTTGTAATGCGGGCCGTTGTCGGTGGAGTAGAAGACGATGGTGTTGTCGGCGATGTCGAGCTCGTCGAGCAGGGCCAGGAGCTCGCCGACGTGCATGTCGTGCTCGACCATGCCGTCGGAGTACTCGTCGGAGTTGGGTCCGGCGAGGTTCTTGTGCTCTTCTTTGACGTGGGTGCGGAAGTGCATGCGGGTGCCGTTCCACCAGCAGAAGAAGGGCTCGCCGGCCTCGTTCTGGCGGGTGATGAAGTCCTTGGCGGCGGCGAGGGTTTCCTCGTCGATGGTCTCCATGCGCTTCTTGGTCAGCGGGCCGGTGTCTTCGATGGACTGGGTGCCGTCGGGGTTGGCCTGGGTCTTGAGGACGCCGCGCGGGCCGTAGGTCTCGAGGAAGGTCCGGCCGTCGGGCATGACGTAGTCGGCGGGGTAGTCGCGGTTCTCGGGTTCCTCGGAGGCGTTGAGGTGGTAGAGCGGGCCCAAGAACTCGTCGAAGCCGTGGTTGGTGGGCAGGTGGTGGTCTTGGTCGCCGAAGTGGTTCTTGCCGAACTGGCCGGTGGCGTAGCCCTGCTGCTTGAGGACGGCGGCGATGGTGATGTCGGACTCCTGCCAGCCCTCGGCGGCGCCGGGCAGGCCGACCTTGGTCATGCCCGAGCGGACCGGGACCATGCCGGAGATGAACGCGGCGCGGCCGGCGGTGCAGGACTGCTGGCCGTAGTAGTCGGTGAAGCTGACGCCCTCGGCGGCGAGGCGGTCGAGGTGGGGCGTCTTGTAGCCCATCATGCCGCGGCTGTTGTGGCTGATGTTCCAGATGCCGATGTCGTCGCCCCAGATGACGAGGATGTTGGGCTTCTTGGCGTCGGCGTCGGACTGGGCATAGGCGTGAAACGCGACGGAAGCGCAGCACAGCGCAACGAGCTTGAAGAAAGTGTTCACGGGGTTACTCCGGGACGATGTGGGTAGAAAGAGTCGCGGTGACTGCCGCGTCGTGGCGGAGCCGTTATTTGGCAGTTATGCCCGGTTGAGCGGCGTGCGTCAACCGTTGATGACGATCGGTGGCGCCGTGCGTCGTATCGACGCGGTGGTTTACTCGCCGCCGGCGGTCGCGGCCTTGTATTGCGTTTCGTCGATCTTCTCGATCTCGGCGTTCTGGATGGTGATCTCCTTGCCGGTGGCGGCGTCGGTGAAGGTGAGGGCGCCGCCCTTGAGCTGCTTGTACTCGGTGGTGTAGTAAGTGCGGTCGCTGGTCGGCTCGTTGATCGCGTAGTAGCTACAGCCGGCGGTGGCGAGGACGACGGCGAACAGGGCGGCGGCCGGTGCGAGGGCCAGGCGGTGGGTGGTCATGGGTGTTGGCTCCTTCCCCGATGAAGTGAGACGCGCGGCGCGTCGGAGGTGTCGGCCCGGAGTAGACCACGATGGCGATCGGCGGGCAAGGGCGGCGTGGGTATGCTGGACGGGCGTGCGGTTGAAGTCGTGTCGATGGGGCACTTATGCGTGTTCGCGGGTTGGTCGGGGCGGGGTGCGTCAGGGCGGGCGCGTTGGCCGCGATGACGGCGGCGGCCGGCGGGTGCGCCATCGAGATGATGACCACGCCGGCGGTGCTGGAGGGGCAGCCACGGGATTACTTCTCGGCCAGCGTCGCGCCCGATCGCATCGACGTGCCGGTCTTTGTCGCTCACGCCCGGCGCGAAGACCCCGAGGCGACGCAGCTCGACCGACGTTTCACCACCGACCTCAGCCGGTCGCTGCACCTCGGCCGCGTGCCCGTGCGGATCGGCGAGGCGTTGCCGCCCGAGCAGGTGCTCGACCTGTCGCTGCGGGAGAAGCGCGAGCGGGTCGTCCGGCTCGACGCGTCGTACGACGAGTACGTGTCGTACGGCCTGCTGGGTCACGGCAGCCACAGCCATCATGAAGGAGACCGGTTCGACCAGCAGGACGACCTCGTCCGCCTGCTGACCCACGAGAAACCCGACACGCGTTTCGGCGACGACGCCTTTGCCCACGCGATCAACGACGAGCTCGACCGCCGCGGCTCGACGACCATCACGCTCTACGTCCACGGCTTCAACACCCGCTTCATCGACAACCTCTGCCGCTCCGGCGAGCTGTCGCACTACCTCGGGCGCGACGGCACGATGATCTCGTTCCAGTGGCCGTCCAAGGCGCGGGTCGCGTCGTACTTCGTCGACAAGGCGACGTCGCGGAACGTGCTGCGCCAGCTTCGGGCCCTGCTGGTGTTCCTGGCGGACCGCACCGACGCCACGCAGATCGACATCATCGGCCACAGCGCCGGCACGCTGGTCGTGATGGAGACGCTGCGGCACCTGAGCCTGATCTATGCCAACGCGCCCGATGAGGAGCTGCGCGAGCGGTTGAAGATCGGCCAGGTGGTGCTGGCGGCGCCGGACATCGGCCGTGAGGAGGCGATCACGGCGGCGATGGACGGGGCGGCGCGCGTCACGCAGGGGCTGACGATCTACTTCTCGCAGCTGGACAACGCGCTGAACCTGTCACGCTTTCTCTACGGCGAGGAGCGGCTGGGCTTCGCCTCGCGGCTGGTGCCGCTGCCGCTCGAGGGGGGCGAGATCGGCCTGCATCAGATGACGGTCGACGAGGACCTCGTGCCCGACACGCTCGACGCCGTCCTCGCCCAGCACAACATCCACGCCATCGACGCCACGACGGCGCAGAAGGGTTTTTCGCTGTCGTTCTTTGGGCACGACTACTTCGCCCACAACCCGTACGTCAGCTCGGACATCATCCTGTTCCTCAAGCACGGCAACACCCCGGCCGACCGCCTGCTGGAGCTGCGGCACGCGACACGCGGCGGCGAGCCCGACCAAGACGGCGCCAGCTGGTACTACAGCTTCCCGGACGATCTCAAGGCGTACCGGCAGCGCGTGCCGAGCCTGGCCCCGACGCCCGATCCGCCGACGCCGGCTGTCGAGAACGATTCGCCCGACACGCCATCGCGGCCGTGATTGTGCGCCCATCGTCGGCCGTTCGGCTCTACCATCTATCCATGCGGATACTTTCCAACGCGTCGGTGTTGGCCTGCGTGGTCGTCTTCGCCGGCTGCGCCCCGAAGATGATGGAGACCCCGACGCTGGTGTCCGAGGGGCTGGTCGATCCGTTCGGCGGGGTGCTGCCCGAGCGTCGGACGACGTCCGTGCCGGTGTTCGTCGCCAGCGCCCGCGAGGCGACGGGCGAGTCGGACCCCAAACGCTTCTACACCAACGAGCGCAGCCGGATCGTCCGGCTGGGCGTCGCGGAGGTGGCGCTGGGCGAGGAGCTGGGGTGGGACGGGCTGGTCAAGGCGTCGCGGCAGACGAAGCGTGACGCGAATCCGACGCTGAAGGTGCTCAACTACAAGGAGTTCGGCCCGCTGCAGAGCACCGCGCTTCGCTACGGGCCGCCGGAGTCGGACGACGGCCCGGGCTCGCCGGCCGCGGAGTTCGCCGACGAGATCAACGCCGTCTTAGCCGAGAGCCAGCTCGGGCAGATCACGATCTTCGTCCACGGGTTCAACACGACGTTCGCCGGCAACCTCATCACCGCCGCCGAGTTCACGCACTACATGGCTCGCGACGGCGTGCTCGTGAGCTTCGGCTGGGCCTCCAAGGGCAACGTGTTCTCGTACCACCAGGACAAAGCCAACGCCGACTTCGCCATCCGCCAGTTTCGCCTGTTCCTGGAGTACCTGGCCGCGTCGACCGACGCCCGTCAGATCAACATCATCGCCCACAGCGCCGGCAACCCCATCACCATCGAGGCCATGCGTCACCTGAGCCTCAAGCACGACGGCGTGCCGGACGAGGAAGTGCAGCGGATCACCAAGCTCGGTCGCGTCGTCCTCGCGGCGCCGGACATCGACTTCGAGTCGGCGCTCAGCGCGTCGTTCGACGGGGCGACGCGCATCGCCGAGGACGTGGTGCTCTACGCGTCGCAGGGCGACCTGGCGCTGCAGATCTCCAGCGATATCTTCGGCGACATTCGCCTCGGCAGCGTCATCGGCAAGCTGTCCCCCGAAGAGGTCGAGGGCATCATCGAGCGCGGCGAGCAGAACATCGACGTGACCTACGCCGAGAAGGCGCACTCCTCTCTGCTGGGCCACAGCTACTACCACCACAACCCCTGGGTCAGCTCGGACGTGATGCTGTTCCTGCTGTTGGGTCCGGAACCGGAAGAGCGCGGGCTGGTGCTCAATCGCGAGACGGGGTTCTACGAGTTCCCGCCGGATTACGAAGAGAATCTGCCGGTACTGGTAGAGGAGCTTCGCGTGAAGTACGCCGATCGGCTGCGGCGCGAGGAAGAGTCGACATTAACTCCCTAAGCGTCGATTGCCTGGATCACCAGCGTGTCGTTCTGGCCGCCAAAGCCGAAGGTGTTGCTAAGGCAGTGTGTGATGCGCTGGTCCGCGATGGCTTTGAAGGACCGTCGAAGACGTTGTCGAAAATGAAAGCGCAAAGTAATAAGACGATTCTCGCTAATAACTGGCCCATCTGGCGTGAAGAGCGAGCATGCCTGCGCAGACAAGCAGAAATGAGACGGAAGGCTCGGGAATGAGTTGACCATAGATAAGAATAGAGATGGTAATGTCGTGATAAACGAATAGCGGGTCGGACGACGGAGAGAGATTCCAAAGTAAAAACTCAAGTTCGACATATTCGACATCATAGCCGATAAGATCGGGTCCAAACTGATCAACGTGATACTGCATGCCTTCCGTAGGGTGTATCTGGCTTTCGTTTGTACCTATTCCGAATCCGCCACCATCCAAGAGCCTTGAAGCCAAGCTTAAGGCACTATCTTTGCCGTCAGTGATCAGTGTTTCGAATGTGATGAAATCAGATTCGTTCTCTGCGTTGCTTGTGAATGCTGTTCCGACATCATCTGGGCCGAAGACCACGTCCTCGAAGAGCTAAACTCGTGGTGTTGGGTGTAGTTCGCCTAGCTCGATATCATTAGTAAATCCAAAAACTGTCGTACGTTCAGAAGTGGTTGTGCGACTCCCCCCCCTTTCAGTGTGCTGTAGACTGGCTAGCAACAAGGAGCCGCTTGCAGAACACGTGGCACAGACGCTAAGGGCCGCGACGGCGATAGTTCCCAGTTGATGACAAACTCCGGAAGCCATTCGCTTGAACCTCACTCTCCGTAACTTAAAGGTCGTATTTAGACAAATCATTATAGTAGACTTTTATGATTGCCTTGTCAATATATAAGGTTGTTCGATCTGGTCGAACGTACGATTAATAACAGTGTTAAAAGCGCTGCGAATGTGCCCTTCAAGCGTCGATCGCTTGGATGACCAGTGTGTCGTTCTGGCCGCCGAAGCCGAAGCTGTTGCTCAGGCAGTGGGTGATGGGTTGGTCGGCGGTGGCCTTGCGGGCGGCGTTGGGGATGTAGTCGAGGTCGCACTCGGGGTCGGGCTTGTGCAGGTTGATGGTCGGGGGCAGGGCCTGGTCACGGATGGCAAGGACGCAGGCGATGGCCTCGACGGCGCCGGCGGCGGCGATGAGGTGGCCGAGCATGGACTTGATGCTGGAGACGGGGGGGACTTGCGATGGGAGACCCGAGGCGGCGCTGCGCTCTGCCTCGGCTTGGGTGGGGTTGGCGAAGACGGCTTTGATGGCGCGGGTTTCGATGGAGTCGTTTTCTTTGGTGCCGGTGCCGTGGGCGGAGATGTAGTCGATGTCGGCGGGGGTGATGCCTGCGTGGTCGAGGGCTTGTCGCATGGCGGCGGCGGCGCCTCGGCCGTCGGGGTGGATGTCGGTGATGCGATAGGCGTCGGCGGTGGAGCCGTAGCCGGTGACTTCGGCGAGGGGTGTCGCGCCGCGTTGGGTGGCGTGTTCGAGGGTTTCGAGGATGAGGATGCCGCCGCCCTCGCCCATGACGAAGCCGTCGCGGTCGACGGAGAAGGGGCGGGAGGCGGTGGTGATGTCGTCGTTGCGGTTGGAGAGGGCGGTGAGTCGGTTGAAGCCGGTGACGCCCATGGGGTGGATCATGGTGTGGGCGCCGCCGGTGATCATGACGTCGGCGTCGCCTCGTTGGAGGAGGTACGACGCTTCGCCGATGGCCTGGGTGGAGGCGGCGCAGGCGGTGAGACAGTTGGAGGCGGGGCCGCGGGCGTCGAACTCGAGGGCGAGGTGCGCCAGGGGCATGTTGGGCTCCTGCTCGAACTCGCGGATGGGGGTCATGTGCTTCGTGGCGTAGTCGGCCCAGGGCTTGCCGAGGACCTTGCCTTCGTCGTCGGACCAGCCGGCGAGGTTGGAGGCGACGTAGGCCTCGAGGTCGAGCGAGCCCTCGCCGGAGCCGAGGTAGATGCCGAGGCGGTCGTGGTCGAGGTCGGCGTATTGGTCGAGGCCGGCGTGCTTCCAGGCCTGGGCGGCGGCGCCGAGGGCGAAGCCGGTGTTGTGGCCGATGCCTTCGTGGAGGGCGGGGTCGTTGACGAGGGGTCGCCAGTCGTAGCCGAGGACCTGGGAGGCGAATGTGGTGGGGAAGGTGGTGGCGTCGAAGTGCTCGATGGGTCGCGCGCCGGCGTCGCCGTTGAGCAGGGCCTGCCAGACGGTTTCGATGTCGTGGCCGAGGGGCGTGACGCAGCCGAGTCCGGTGATGACGATGCGGGGGGTGGGCATTGGGCGATTGGGCGGTTGGGTGATTTGGCGATCTTGTGACTAGGCGGGTTAATCGACGCGCTTGAGGATGGTGGCGGTGCATTGGCCGCCGAAGCCGGTGGAGAGGACCAGGGCGTGGGTGAGGTTGGCGTCGGCTGGCTCGGGGTTGCCGGGCTTGAGGGGGGGCAGGGGTTGCGTGCGGTTGAGCGTCGGGGGCAGGGTTTGGTGGTGGAGGCAGAGTGCGGCGAGGGCGAGGTCGAGCGCGCCGACGCCTGCGCCGGTGACGCCGAGGTTGGGCTTGAGCGAGGCGATGGGGGTGTCGGCGAGCTTGGTTTGGCCGAGGGTGGCGAGCAGGGCGTGGAGCTCGGGGGTGTCCCAGTCGGCGTGGCCGAGGGCGAAGGGGACGACGAGGTCGATGTCGTCGGGCTGGAGGTTGGCGTCGCGGAGTGCGGAGCGGATGGCGACCTGGAGGCCGCGGCCGTCGGGGTCGGGGGTGGCGTTGCGTGTGGCGGGGTGGACGGTCTGGCCGGCGCCGTAGCCGACGACTTCGCAATAGCCGCGGAAGTTGTCGTCTGAGTTGGCGGTGCGTTTTTGGAAGGCTTGGGCTTCTTCGAGGATGAGGATGCCGCCGCCTTCTCCGATGACGGTGCCGGCGGCGTCTGTGGCCATGGGTCGGACGGCCTGTTCGGGCGTGTCGTTGTGGGTGGCGTTGAGCCGGCCGGTGAACTGCTGGCGGAGGAAGGCCATGGGGTTGAGCTTGGATTCGGCGCCGCCGGCGAAGGAGGCGTCGGCGTGGCCGCGCTGGATGACGCGGAGCGACTCGCCGACGGAGAGGGCGGCGGAGGTCTCGTTGCAGGTGATGGTGTTGCTGGGCCCGCGGCAGTCGTGGGTGATGGTGACGTGGCAGGCGAGCATGTTGGGCAGGTACTTGAGCAGCCAGAGGGGCGTGAGCTGCTGCATGCCGTGCTCGCCCCATCGGCGGATGTCCCAGGTGCCGGACTCGTCGCGGGCCTGGGCGCAGGCGGCGGTGAGCTCGTCGACATCGGCGGCGATCAGCCCCGCGCCGATGTGGCAGGCGACGCGGTCGGGGTGGTGCGAGGGCTCGGCGTCGGGGTCGGTCGCTTTGGTGGTGAGGCCGGCGTCTTGGGCGGCGAGCTGGGCGGCGGCGACGGCGAGCTCGATGTCGCGGGCCATGACCTTGGTGGCCTTGCGATAGGTCTTGGGGACGTAGTCGCGGACCTTGAAGTCGGCGGCGACCTGGCCGGCGATGCGGCTGTCGAAGCCGGCGGGGTCGAAGGCGGTGATCGGTGCAAGGGCGGATCGTCCCTCGAGCAGGGCGGACCAGGTGGGTTCGAGGCCCAGGCCCAGCCCGCTGACGGGCCCGAGGCCGGTGATAAGCACGCGTCGCGACATGGCGGGGAGTGTAGCGCATCGCCAGAGCGTGGAGCCGGGCGCGATTCACTCAATCTGAACAAACGATGAACTTCACTTGCACGATCTGAAGATTAAGGGAGTATATCTTTCACTAGTCCTCCAACGGGACTCACAATCCTGACCTCCTTTTGCCCCGGCTCAATCATCTCTCCCCAGCCGGGGCTTTTTTTTGCGCCGAGCTCGGTCGGGCCGGCGTTGAGGTTGCGGCGGGGGTCGGCCGCTAGGCTGCGGCGATGTTGGCCCACCGGATCATTCCGTGCCTGGACGTCCACGAGGGGCGTGTCGTGAAGGGCGTGAACTTCGTCGACCTACGCGACGCGGGCGACCCGGTGCAGATCGCCGAGGCTTATGACCAGCAGGGGGCCGACGAGCTGGTGTTCTTGGACATCACGGCCAGCCACGAGGGGCGGGACATCACCGCGGAGATGGTGCGGCGGGTGGCGGAGCGGTGCTTCATGCCGTTCACGGTCGGCGGGGGGATCCGCACGATCGACGACGTGACGCGGCTGGTGCAGGCCGGCGCGGAGAAGGTGAGCATTAACACGGCGGCGGTGGTGCGGCCGGAGATCGTGAGCGAGACGGCGGGGCGATTCGGGCGGTGCGCGACGGTGGTGAACATCGACCCGCGTCGCGCGTCGGCCGAGGCGTTTGCGCAGCGGCGGGCGAAGCGCGCGGCCGAGGGGGCGTGGGTCGGCCCGCCGGTGGACGAGCTGGCCGAGGCGGCGACGTGGCTGGACCGCGTGGCCGAGCCGACTCAAGGCTCACCGCTCACAGCTCAAAGCTCCTACGTGTTCGAGGTGCACACGCACGGCGGGCGGACGCCGACGGGGCTGGACGCGGTGAGCTACGCCAGGCGTGTCGTCGAGCTGGGGGCCGGCGAGATCGTGCTGACGAGCATGGACGCGGACGGCACCAAGACGGGGTACGACCTGGAGGTGACGCGGCTCATCACCGAGGCGGTGAACGTGCCGGTGGTGGCGTCCGGCGGGTGCGGCGGGCCGGGGCACATGGTCGAGGTGCTGCGTGGGACGGACGGCGGCGGGGCGGGGGCCGACGCAGCGCTGGCGGCGAGCATCTTCCACTTCGGCGAATACACAGTCGCGCAGACGAAGGCGGCGCTGGCCGAAGCGGGCCTGCCGGTGCGGCCGGCGTGATGCTCGATCCGCGGGGCGGGGGGCGTTTGGTACACTCATTTGCTCGGCCAGGATGGCCACAGCCAACTTCGGTGGGCTCGGCACGGACGCTCGGCCGCTGGCCCTGCATCCTTTCCTGACATGACCGGAGCGTTTTGTGTCCCAAGCCCCCGTTGCCGATTCCCACGCGTCGCACCACGGCCACGACTCGCTGCACGGCCATTCCCACAAGCCCGCCGCCATCGTCGACCACATCGACGACCGCAAGTCGATGGGCGACACCCCGCTTAAGAAGTTCTTCGAAGCCGCCGTCCAGTTCGGCGCGTCCGACCTGCTGATGCGGGCCGGCTTCGTGCCTCAGCTCCGGCTCAAGGGCCGGCTCAAGGCGATCAACGTCGACCCGATCGACGAGGCCGACTTCGAGCACTGGATCGAGGCGTCGCTCTCGGCCGCGCAGTGGGCGCACTACTCCGAGTTCGGGTCGATCGACATGGGGATCGACTTTGACATCAAGGGCGACATCCACCGCTTCCGCGTGAACATCTTCCGCACCCGCGGCCGATCCGGCATCGCCGCGCGCCGCGTGAGCAACGAGATCCTCTCGGTCGAAGAGCTCCACCTGCCCAAGGCCCTCGAGAACATCACCGAGGCCCGCGCCGGGCTGGTGCTGCTCTGCGGCGTCACGGGCTCGGGCAAGTCGACAACCATTGCTGCGCTGCTCGACAAGATCAACGAGGACCGCGCCTGCCATATCCTCACCGTCGAAGACCCGATCGAGTACCTCTTCACCGACAAGAAGGCGATGATCAACCAGCGCGAGGTCGGCCTCGACGTGCCCGACTTCGAGACGGCCCTGCGGGCGCTGGTGCGTGAGAACCCCGACGTCGTGCTGATCGGCGAGATGCGCGACAAGGAGACGTTCGAGGCCGCGCTGCGTGCCGCCGAGACCGGCCACCTCGTGTTCGGCACGATCCACGCCTCCTCGGCGTCGCAGGCGTTCAGCCGCATCTACGACCTGTTCCCGCCCGAAGAGCGCGAGGCGATCCGCAACATCCTCGCGTACCAGTTCGTCGCCTTCGTTTATCAGAAGCTGCTGCCCACGCTCAAGGAAGACCTGCAGCGCGTGCCGGCCTGCGAGATCCTGCTCCAGTCGCCCCCGGCGAGGAAGTTCATCCTCGAGGGCCGAGAAGCCGAACTGCCCTCGGTGATGCGCGAGGCCCGCGAGGACGGGATGCAGACCTTCACCGACAGCCTCATCGACCTGGTGAATCGCGAATACATCCACCCCAAGGTGGCGATCGAAAACGCCTCGTCGCCCGAAGAGGTCAAGATGAAGCTCCGCGGCATCACCTGATCGCCGCTCGACCGCCCGCCCCGGACCCACGCCCTACCCGGCCCTCTTATGACACCGATTGCCCTGGCTCAGTCCGTCTTCCTGATGAACGGCATCACGCCGTTGCTGCTCCTCGCCCTCGTGCTCGGCTGGGCGTGGTGCGCCACGAAGATCGACAAAGACGCCGACTACTACAACCTCCCGCGCATCTGGCTCAACCTCGCCCTCTCGCTGGTCGCGATCCTCTCGGTGGGGCTGGTCCTGCTCATCCCGTACTTCCTGCTCGGCTTCCCGCTGGGCGTCCTGCTCATGGCCGGGTCGCTGGTCGGCTACGCGGCCTACCGCAACACCCAGGTCGCCGACCACCAGAAGTGGTCGCTCAACCTCGACTCCTTTAAAGAAGCGATGGAGGAACGCGAGCGGGCCAAAACCCAACGCGAGGCCACGCTGCGCATCTCCGACCGCGACGGCGGCATCCGCGAGGTCCCCGGCGCAGGCACCGCCGACGCCGTCGCCCACGCCACCCTCGCCAAGGTCGTCGACTTCGCCATCCCCCGCGAGGCCGACTCGATCGACATGCTGGTCGACGCCGAGAAGACGCGCATCGTCGCCCGCATCGACGGCGTGGCCTACCCGCAGGAATCGATCGAGCCCGCCGCCGGCATGGCGCTCATCAACTACGTCAAGACCCACGCCGACCTGGACCTCGAAGACCGCCGCCGCAAGCAGACCGGCAATATCTACGTCCAGTCCGAGGAGTGGGGCAGCCAGACGCTCACCGCCGTGACCAAGGGCTCGTCCAAGGCCCTGCAGATGAGCCTGCTGATCAACGCCGGCGAGAAGATGCAGATGGGCCTCAAGCAGGTCGGCCTCATCGGCCCGCAGATCGAGACCGTGAACAAGATGGTCGCCGACGAGAACGGCGTCGTGCTGCTCGCCGCGCCCGCCGGCCAGGGGCTCACGACCACGCTGTTCGCGATGCTCATGGAGCACGACCCCTACACGCAGTCGATCGTCACCGTCGAGGACGAGGACAGCTTCGACATCGAGGGCGTCTCGCACAACAAGCTCGAGCCCGGCACGCCCGCCGATGTCGCCAACTCCAAGCTCGCCGCCGTGCTGCGGACCGACCCCGGCGTCGTCGGGATCAACCGCCTGTTCGATGCCGGCACCGCGCAGCTCATCGCCAACGACGGCAGCGACGCCCGCTGCTACGTCGGCATCGCCGCCGACGACGGGCTCAAGGCCGCCCGGGCCTGGCTCAAGGCGACCGGCGACCTCAAGCGCGGCTCGCGCTGCCTGCAAGGCGTGATCTCCATGCGGCTGATCCGCAAGCTCTGCGACACCTGCAAGACGCCCTACACGCCCGAGAAGGCCGCGATCAAGAAGCTCAACCTCCCGGCCGACCGCGTCTCCACCCTCTACCACGCCTCCGGCCAGGTCATCATCAAAGACAAGCCGCAGACCTGCCCGACCTGCCACGGCATCGGCTATCGCGGCCGCACCGCCGTGTTCGAGGTCCTGCCCTTCGACGATCAGGCCCGCAAGCTGCTCGCGCAGAAAGATTTCGACGGCCTGCGCCTCCACCTCCGCAAGCAGAAGCACTGGTCGCTGCAAGAGGCCGGTCTGGCGAAGGTCGTCGCCGGCATCACCGACATCAAAGAAGTCACGCGCGCCCTCGGCGAGAAGGCCGCCCCCGCCCAGAAACGGGCACAACCCACCCCACAACAGTCCGCCTGATGATCCTCAACATCGCCCTCATCCTGTTCATCCTCTTCATGACCTACTGGTGGGGCGCGCAAGGCCTGTTCAGCGCGTTTCTGCACCTGATGGTCACGATCGTCGCGGGCGCGCTCGCGCTCAGCCTCTGGGAGCCCATCGCCGTGCCCCTGCTCGGCACGCCGGTCGGCACGCTGGCTTGGGGCCTGGCGTTGGTCGGCCCGTTTGCGCTGCTGCTCATCGTGCTGCGCCTGCTGAGCGATAAGTTCATCACCGGCAACGTGCTCTATCAGCCGATCCTCTCGAACATCCTTGGCGGGGCCTGCGGCTTCGCCGCCGCGGTCCTCACCAGCGGGCTGATCATCATCGGCCTGGGCTTCATGCCCATGGGCCCGTTCCTCTTCGGCGTGCAGCCCTACGCCATCACCTCCGACAACAACCAGCTCACCGTTTCCAAAGGCACCACCAGCCTCTGGGTCCCCGCCGACAAGTGGACCGAAGGGTTCTACGACTTCGTCTCCAGCGGCTCGTTCGGCACGTCCACCCCGCTGGCTCGCTATCAGCCCGAGCTCGCGACCCAAGCCCACCTCTCCCGCCTCGCCGTCGACGAGAAGACCTCCAACGTGGTCGCGCCCGGCACCGTCGAGGTCAGCGCGGTGTACGTCCACCCGACCGTCGTGCCCGGGCTCGACGACGACATCGCCGCCCAGCTCCCCGCCGAGTATCAGCAGAGCGACCACAAGATCCTCGTCATCGAAACCGTCTGGGAAAACCTGCCCGGCTCGCCCACGACGTACGACCGCGACAACACCGCCCGCATCTACTGGAACCAGGTCCGCCTCGTGACCGACGCCTACGAGTCCGACGAGACGCCCGCGATCTACGGGCCGATCGCGATCACCCAGGAGGACGTCGTTACCAACGCCCGGGTCTTCCGCTCGTGGGACCAGACCGCGACGTTTGCGTTCTCCACGCGCACCGAGCCGTTGATCTTCACGTTCCTGCTGCCCGAAGACGCCGAGCCCAGCTACCTGCTGCTGCGGAACACCCGCTTTGAGATCGCCGAGCGCGTCCCGCGCAGCGAACCCGTCGCCATGCTGATCACCGACGCCTTGGGCGCCCCCGAAGAGGGGGTCGAGGTCGTCGACGGCGGCGACGATGCGTCGGCCTCCGGCTCGGGCAGCCAAGCCCTCGAGATCACCGACGCGCTGCCCTGGGCGTTCTCGGTCAACTCCGTCGGTGGCGTCCGCCACAACAATCAGGGCTCGATGACCGGCGGCCGGGCGAACGTGCCGGCCGGCACCTCCACCGGCGGGCAGAGCACCACCGTCCGCCGCATGTACGCGCCGCCGCACCAGACGATGGTGCGCCTCGCGATCCGCACGCGCACCGCCCAAGCCCACCTCGGCAACGCCCTCGCCGCAGCCGAGAAGCAATCCGAGATCTGGCTCGAAGACGCCAACGGCAACCGCTCGAACCCGCTCGCCTTCGTCGTCGACAAGGGCCGCGGCGATAACGGCATGGACATCTACTACGGCGAGCCGATGCGCAACGCCCAGCTCATCCCGACACACGAGATGACCGGCAACAACGTGCTCTACCTCTACTTCCTGGTCACCCCGGGCGTCACGATCGAGCGCTACCACCTCGGCGACAACTTCTCCGAGGACGCCGAGCTCGCCATCCCACGCCGCTGATCCACCGCTTGGGCTTTCGGCGTGGCGTCTATTGCGTGTCTTGCGAGGTCTCACGGCTATCGACGCGCCGGCGGCGGAACGCCCGCGTCAGGTCGATGCCGAAGTAGCTCAGACACATCAGCAGCAGCGTCGCCGCGGCGGCCTCGTCGAGGTTGCCGAGCAGCGGCATGTTGTCGGGGAGTAGCTCGAAGACGCCCAGCGTCGGGTTGAGCAGATACGCGGTCGCGAACAGGCCGGCGGCGAACACGGTGAGCGATCGGATCAAGCTGAGCATGGCGTTACCTCGTCGCGGGCGGCGTGGCGGGTTCGGGCGCGGTCGGCGCGGTGGCGTTGGCTTCGTCGGGCTCGAGTTCGTCGGCGAAACGCACTTGGACCTGGGCGACTTCTTCGGTGCCCAGCGTCTGGCGGTGCTCGTCGAAGAACGCGGCCAGGAACGCCTCGGCCTGCCGACGCGCCTCCTCGCGCACGGCCTGGGCGTGGGCGGCGGCGCGCGTGTCGAGCAGCTCGGTGATCGACGACCGCAGCGTCTCCATCTCGTCCGACTCGTCCAGCCGAAGCCAACTGCCGCGCTGCTCGAACGCCATGGCCGAGACATCGGCGGCCGGCGGGTTCCAGCCGAGCGGGTCCATCACGACGGTCAGCACGCCGGTCGCGTCGTCGAGGTCGATGGCCCGGATCGCGGCAACGTCCGTGGTGAACGTGTACGTCACGGGCACGCGCACCGACGTCACGACATCGGGCAGCTCGATGCTGCGAAAGAGCGTGCGCTCGCTGGTGCGCGTGATCTGCTCGACGACGCTGCGCTCCACGAGCTGCAGCCGGGTGGTGCCGAGCGTGCGATCGACGTGCGCGACGATCTGCGTGTGGATCCGCGCCGGCTGGAGCACGCTGAGCAGGTCGCCCGCCCGCAGGTACGCGAGGTACGACGGGATCGCGATCGCGGCGACCAGCCCGGCGACGATGAGGAACACGATCGCCACCCAGCGCACGGTCTGCGGCCAGGCGTCGCTGGTCGGACGGGGCGGCGGAGAGGATGGCTCGGGCACGCTCATCGCCAGATCGTACCGGCGCGTGAGGCGATCCCCGCATCGCGTTTTTCGCAGCCGGGTTGCCACGCAACCCGGGGTTGGGCTTGGGCGATTGGAGATGGCGCACGCAACATCCCTGGACGCGTGGCGTCCCGGCTATTCAGGATGGTTTGCGTCGGAGACTTCTCACCCCAGCGCGTCGAGCACCATGTCGCCGACCTCGGTCGTCGAGTAGCCCGAGCGGTCGAGACGCTTGCCGGTGAACTTGGGCGTCACCTTCTGGACGGCATTGGCGATCATGTCGCCGGCCTTGCCGAGCTCGCGGTCTTCCTTGTTGCGGCCGGTCTCGCGGAGCAGCAGGGCGAGCGTGTCGATCGCCGCGAGCGGGTTGGCCTTGTTTTGGCCGGCGATGTCGGGCGACGAGCCGTGCACGGGCTCGAACATCGAGGGGTTGGGCGAGTCGGCGTCGGGGTTGAGGTTGCCCGACGAGGCGATGCCCATGCCCCCGGCGATCGCGGCGCCGAGGTCGGTGATGATGTCGCCGAACATGTTGGCCGTGACGACCACGTCGTAGCGCCCGGGGTCGGCGACGAGGTACATGCAGCAGGCGTCGACGTGGTGGTACTCGCGCTCGATGTCTTCGTATTCGCTGCCGACTTCCTCGAAGCAGCGGAACCACGTCTGCCCGGCGTGGGTGAGCACGTTGGTCTTGTGGACCAGCGTGAGCTTGCCGGGGTGGCCCTGCTTCTTGCGGTCGACCGCGAGGTCGAAGGCGTAGCGGACGCAGCGCTCGACGCCGAAGCGGGTGGCGAGCATCTCCTGCGTGCTGATCTCGTGGGGCGTGCCGCGCCGCGCGGTGCCGCCGCCGCCGGCGTAGAGGTCTTCGGTGTTCTCGCGGACGACGACCATGTCGATGTCGTCGGGCGAGCGGTCGGCCAGGGGCGTGGAGATGCCGAGGTAGAGCTTGACGGGTCGGAGGTTGATGTACTGGTCGAGCTGGAAGCGCATCTTCAGAAGCAGGCCGCGCTCGAGGACGCCGGGCGCGACGTCGGGGTGGCCGATGGCCCCGAAGTAGATGGCGTCGAACGCGCGGAGCTGGTCGAGGTCGTCGTCGGAGAGGACGTGCCCGGTGTCGAGGAAGCGTTGGCCGGAGAAGTCGAAGGTTTTCTGGGCGACGGTGAGGCCGAGCTCGGAGGCGACGGCGTCGAGGACGCGCAGGCCCTGGTCGACGACTTCGGGGCCGGTGCCGTCCCCGGGGACGATGGCGAGGTTGAGGGCGGTGGTCATGGCGGGTGGGGGTCTGGAGGAAAGGTGCGGTGGGCCGCGGCGTGGCGGGCGGGCCGTTATACGGGGGGCGATCGGGTGCGGCAACGCGCCGGGCCGGCGATCGCGGCCGGTGCGTGGCGGGCGGCCGATCCGGCGGCGTAGAGTGAGCCCATGAGCCACGACGATCACCACGGGCACGACCACCACGGGCACCACCACCATCACGACGAGCCGTTCCACGACGACTCGCCGGCCGAGGTGCCCGACCACACGCCGCTGGCCGGGCTGCCGACCGAGTCGGTCGATCTGGGGACGACGGGGATGGTGATCGTCGACCACGGGTCGCGGCGGTCGGCGAGCAACGCGATGCTCGAGGTGTTCGTCGAGAAGCTGGAGTCGGCCGGGCGGTACCCGATCGTCGAGGCGGCGCACATGGAGTTGGCCGAGCCTTCGATCGCGACGGCGTTCGACAAGTGCGTGCAGCGCGGGGCGACGCAGGTGTTGATCTGCCCGTATTTCCTGCTGCCGGGCAAGCACTGGAGTCAGGACATCCCGGCCCTCGCGCAGGAGGCGGCCGGCAAGCACCCGGGCGTGTCGTTCGTCGTGACGGCGCCGATCGTCCTGCACCCGATGATGCAGGACGTGATTACCTCGCGGATCGACCACTGCCTGGCGCACATCGCGGGGGATGCGGCCGAGTGCGAGAGCTGCGCGGGGACCGGGCGGTGTGCGCTGAAGACGGCGGAGGTCGAGGCGACGGCGTGAGGCGGGGCACTGCATTGCAATGCAGCTTCGACGGGTGGGGCGGGGTAACGTGCGGCGATGGAGCGGGCCGATGTGGTGATCGTGGGGGCGGGGGCGGCGGGGCTGATGACGGGGATTGCGTTGGGGCGGGCGCTCCAAGCCAGCGGGCAGCGGCGGCGGGTGGTGCTGGTGGACGGGGCGAAGAAGGTCGGGGCCAAGGTGCTGGTGGCGGGGGGCGGGCGGTGCAACGTGACGCATCACGCGGTGGACCACCGGGCGTACGCGGGGTCGACGCCGGGCGCGGTGAAGAGCGTGCTGCGGCGGTGGATGGTCGAGGACACGGTGGACTTCTTCCGGGGCTTGGGCGTGGAGCTGAAGCGCGAGCCGACGGGCAAGCTGTTCCCGGTGACGGACAAGGCGATGACGGTGCTGAGCGCGCTGCTGAGCGAGATCGCCAGGCTCGGAGCGGTGGGCGTGGAGCTGCGGCACCCGTGGCGGGTGGAGGGGGTTGAGCGACAGGAACTCGAAAATCGGAAGTCGGAACGCGGAAGTGGGGGAGGGGGTGCGAGCGTTGCTGGCGGGGTTGATGACGCATCTTCTCGCGTTTCGAGTTCGGAGTTTCGAGTTCGTTCCACCACTGGCGAGACGATTTCGGCGAGCCACGTCGTGCTTGCCCCCGGCGGTCGGGCGTTGCCGCGGAGCGGGTCGGACGGGGCGGGGCACGCGATGGCTCGGGCGATGGGTCATTCGGTGACGGATCGAGTGTGGCCGTCGCTGGTGCCGGTGCGGGCGGGCGAGGGGTCGGCGTGGGTGACAGAGCTGAGCGGCGTGAGCTGCCGGGCGGGCGTGGCGGTGTGCGAGCGTTCGCCGTCGGGCCGGGGTGGCAAGCGCGTGGCGGCGTTCGAGAACGACCTGCTGTGCACGCACTTCGGGCTAAGCGGGCCCGCGGCGATGGACGCCAGCCGATACCTCGAGCTCGACGGCTCGGCGGTGCACGGCGACGGCTCGGAGCTCGCGAACGATGGCGTGCCGCGGCGGGTGCTGGTGATCAACTGGCTGGTGGACGTGACGTTTGAGGCGGCCGATGCACGGCTGCGGGCGCTGGGGCGATCGACGGTGGGCGGGGTATTGCGGAGCCGATTGCCCGAGCGATTAGCGGCGGCGGTGTGCGCGTCGGTCGGCGTGGACCCGGCGACGGCGGGCACCTCGTTGACGAAGGACGCGCGACGCCGGCTGGCGCACGCGCTGACGGCAACGGTGGTGGAGGTGGCGGGCGATCGGGGTTGGCATCACGCCGAGACGACGGCGGGGGGCGTGCCGATGAGCGAGGTCGACCCGAAGACGATGGCGTCGCGCGTGGTGCCGGGGCTGAGCCTGGTGGGCGAGGTGCTGGACGTCGACGGCCGCATCGGCGGGTTCAACTTCCAATGGGCGTGGGCGACGGGCTCGATCTGCGGCGCGGCTTTGGGTGGCGAACTCGCGCCGTTCGTGACGTGACGCGTCAGCGCGTCTGCCATGGGAACTGCCAAGGCGTCTTGCGAGGCTCGGGCTCGACGCCGAAGACGAGGATGTAGGCCCGACGAGGCAGGTTGGTGGTGTTGGGACCGGCGTAGTGCATGCAGTAGCTGTGGTGGAGGCAGACGCTGCCGCGCGGGCAAGGGACGGGTGTGCTGTTGAGCGACCAGTACTCTTGATCTTGGGCAACCATCGCCGACTGTTCGTCGCCCTCGACCAGATACTCGTGCGGCAATACGGGGCCGCGGTGGCTGCTTTGGACGTAGTGCATGCAGCCGCCCTCAACGGTGGCCCCGTCGAGCGGCAGCCAGAAGTTGATCTTGCGATAGATGAAAGCGGGATCGTGGTATGCCTGATCCTGATGCCATGGTGTGGCGACGCCGTAGCCTGCCGGCTTGAGGATCATGTGGGAGTACTCGGCGGTGATGGGCTGACCGAAGGCCTCGGCGGCGATCTCGCGCATGTGTTTGAAATAACGCATCTCGGCGAGTTCGGGGAATCGAGAGGTCGGGTTAAGCACCTGAGGCAGGGCATCGCGGCCTTGATCGTCGGTGCCGCCAAGCGACTTGCGTGTGACGTCGCGGTGCTGGTCGCTTGAGAAGCAGGCGTCGTAGAGAGTCTCGAGTTGGGCGAGTTCGTCGGCGTCGATGGCGTTGTCGATTCGGCAGAATCCATCGTCGAGGAACTGATCGAGGGTGGGTGCGTATGGGGCGGAGGCGGCCTGGCTCATTCTTGCTTTTCTTTGCGCGGGTTCGTATTTCTCCGGGATTCTGCCCGCTTCGATCGGTGTTGGCGACCGATTATGGGTGCCGGCATTTTTTGTACATTGATGAATCCTTCGGTATTGTCATTCCATGCCCGAGGCAGAGATCGAGCGTTATGCCGGCGCGGATGCGTTAATCCCGGCGGTGCCGATGCTGGGGCTTTCGCATCAGACCACGGCGAGGCGGGCCTTGGGTGAGCACGAGCACGGCGGTTATGAGATCTGCCTGTTGGCCGATGGTGCAGTTGATTGGCATGTCGCGGGGCGGGCGTATCGGATTGATCGGCCGTCTGTATTCCTGACCCGACCCGGGGAGCGGCATGGCGCGGTGGGCGGCGTGCTGCAACCTTGCCGATTGGCGTGGTTTCAGATCGATTGTGATTGGGCGCGTCGTCGTGGTTGGGCGCGTGCGTTGGATGAGGTAGACAAGTCTTGCTGGCCGGCGGCGGCCGAGCTGTGGGAGTACCACGCTCGGTTACTAGAGCACCATCGTCTGCCTCGTCCGAGCAGCCCGCGATGTGTGGAGGCGTGGGTTGATTTGCTGATAGACGCGGCCTTGCGTTTGGCTGAGGAGGGGGCCGATCCGCCTATGGGCAGCGGCGTGGTTCGGCGCGTGGCCGAGGTGATCGACGCGGAGCCGGAGCACCCGTGGTCGCTTGGCGAGCTGTGTGAGTTGGCTGGCGTGGGGCGGTCGCGGCTCAACGAGTTGTTCCGAGCAAGCGTGGGTCGCTCGGCGCGAGCGTTCGCCGCGCAGCGTCGGGTGCGGCGAGCCGACGCGCTGTTGCGCACGACCGATGTGTCGATCACAGCGATCGCGCACCGGCTTGGATACGCCAGCAGTCAGCACTTTGCATCGGTGTATCGCCAGCACTTCGGCGAGTCGCCATCGAGTGCGCGTCGCCGGGCCGCTGCGGGGCTGTAGCGTGGGTCAGTTTTTGACGTGCCAAGTGAGGCGGCAGACGTCGCCGATGTAGTGGACTCGGATGGAGTTGGTGACGCCTGGGGTGCCGAGGGGGTCGCCCTGGCAGAGGACGATGGCGTCGCCGGGGTCGGCGAGGTTGGCGGCGCGGAGGAAGCGGTCGATGGCTTCGATGAAGGTGGTGGCGTCGGCGGGGCGGTCCATGTGGATGGGGGTGATGCCGAAGTTGAGGCACATCTGGCGGAGGGCGCGCTCGTTGGAGGAGACGGCGAGGACGGGCATGAGCAGGCGGCACTGGGAGAGGTGTCGAGCGGAGCCGCCGAGCTCGGACCACATGGCGACGTATTTTGCGTCGAGGTCGTGGGCGACGACGGACACGCCGTGGGTGAGGGCGGCGGTGCGGTACTTGGATTCCTGGGCGAGTTTTGGGGGGCGGGGCGGTCGTTGGTCGGCCTGTTGGCGGAGGTAGCGTTCGGTTTGCTGGGCGGTGCGGGCGAGGATGTTGACGGCCTCAAAGGGGTATTGGCCGACGGCGGTTTCGCCGGAGAGCATGAGGGCGTCGGCGCCGTCGAGCACGGCGTTGGCGGCGTCGGAGACCTCGGCGCGGGTGGGCGCGGCGGCTTCGATCATCGACTCGAGCATCTGGGTGGCGACGATGACGGGCCGGCCGTGGTTGTGGGCGGCCTGGATGATGCGCTTCTGGATGGTGGGGACCTGGGCGAGGTCCATCTCGACGCCGAGGTCGCCGCGCGCGACCATGATGGCGTCGCTGACGGCGCAGATGTCGTCGAGGTCTTTGATGGCCTGGGGCATCTCGATCTTGGCGATGATGGGCAGGCGGGTGTGGGAGCGGAGCTCGCGGTGGTCTCGGCCGAGGGTTTTGAGCAGGGCCTGGAGTTGTTTGATGTCGTCGGCGCGGCGGACGAAGGAGAGGGCGAGGAAGTCGAGGTTGTGCTCGACGGCCCACTCGGCGCAGGTCTCGTCCCAGTCGGTCATGGAGGGGGCGGAGAGGTCGGAGTCGGGGAGGTTGATGCCTTTTTTATTGGTGACGGGCCCGCCGACGACGACGGAGCAGATCAGCCGGTCGCCGCGGTTGAGGCCATCGGCGTTGTCGAGGATGCGGTCGGTGCAGAGCATGCGGATGGCGCCGTCGTTGATGAGGACGCGGTGTCCGGGCTCGACTTCCTGGGCGATGTGTTCGTAGGTGCAGGCGAGGGTGACGACGCCGGTGCTGGGGTCGCGGGAGCCGGGGCGGTCGGGGTCGTGGAGGATCTCGACGTGGTCGCCCGGGGCGAGGTCGATGCGGCCGTCGTCGACGGAGGTGACGCGGATCTTGGGCCCGGAGAGGTCGCCGAAGATGCCGAGCGGGACGCCCGCGATGCGCGAGGCTTCTCTTGCGGCGTCGAGCGTGGTTTTGAAGTCGTCGAGCGTGCCGTGGGAGAAGTTGATGCGGGCGATGCGCATGCCTTCGTCGATGAGCTTGGCGACGAGCTTGGGATCGCGCGAGGCGGGGCCGAGGGTGCAGACGATCTTGGTCAGGATGGATCGGCTGCCGATGGCCACGGTGGGAGTTTATGGGGGTTAGGCCGCGAGGCGCAGGGGCGGGGTGGGTGCGTCGCGGGCGGATGGGCGCGCGGGGGTGACGATGCGGTCGACGAGGGGGGCGAGGGCGGCGGACCAGCGGTGGCGTTGTTCGACGCGGCGTCGGGCGAGGGTGGCGATCTGGTTGGCGTGTCGGGGCTGGGTGAGCAGGAAGGCGCAGAGCAGGGCGAAGCGGGTGGGGTGGGCGGCGGTGAGCAGGTGGGTGCCCGGGGTGGCGTCGATGCCCGAGGCGGCCTGGGGGGTGGCGACGACGGGTCGGCCGGCGGCCATGGCTTCGAGGACTTTGTTCTGGACGCCGGGCGCGACGTGGAGGGGCGCGATGACGATGGCGGCGTCGTGAAGGTGGGGTCGGGTGTCGGGCACGGGGCCGACGAGCTCGACGCCGGGCTGGGCGGCGAGTCGGCGGACGGCGGCGCCCGGGTTTTTGCCCACGATGCGGAGCGTGGTGTCGGGGACATCGGCGCGGAGCTGGGGGAGGCAGTGCTCGACGAACCAGGCGAGGCCGTCGACGTTGGGCGCGTAGTCGAGGACGCCGGTGAAGAGGACGGTTTTGCTTTTGAGGGAGCGTGGGGAGGGGGTGTAGTGCTTGAGGTCGACGCCGTTGGTGGAGGCGATGACCTCGGCGAAGGATCGGCCGATGCGGTAGCGCGGGACGTCGGGGATGGCGGCGCGGCGGTAGGCGTCGGCCTCGGCGGGGTTGACGAAGCTGATGGTCTGGTAGGCGCGGGCGATGTCGCGCTCGAGCTTGGAGAGGTGGGCGGCCTCGTAGCGATAGGCGATGCGTCGCGCGGCGGCGAGGGGGGCGCGGAGCATCGAGCGCTGGCGGGGCGAGGCGGGCGTGGGGGGGGCGTCGGTCGCGGGGGGCTTGGGCTGGGCGAGGTCGGCCCACTTGGCCGAGTCGAGGTCGACCATGTCGAGGATGCATCGCGGCGGGGGCAGGGGCAGGTCGCGGAGGCGCTGGACGTAGCCGTGCATACCGGTGCAGAAGGCGACGACGGCGTCGAAGGGGTCGGCGGTGTGGACGTCGACGAGGCGTTGGGCGAGCTTGGGCAGGTAGAAGTTGGCGGGGGTGAGGGCGTCGCCTCGGAGGCGGGCGGCGGCGAGGCGGCGGAGCCGAGCGGCGGGGGTGTCGATCTCGAGGATGACGCCCTTGGCGAGCTTCTGGAAGGCGCGGCGCTGGGCGTCGGAGAGCGGCTCGCGGACGGGGCAGGCGACGGTGACGTCGGCGTGCTTGGCGAGGTTGCGCAAGAGGTGGAAGGCGCGGATGCGATCGCCGCGGTCCGGCGGGAACGGCACGCGGTGGGTCAGCAGCAGCACGCGGGGGCGGCGGGGCATGCGTGGGGTATCGGTTGTGCAGAGGCGACGGGTCGCGGCGGACGGGTTATCGGATGGGCGGATGAACCAAGGATGGCTCGGGGCGTTTTCACTTGGGATGTGTTGGGTGCCACGCCTTGTCCGCGCAGCGGCAAGGTGTGCGAGCGTGCAACGGGGATCGGCACACCTTGCCCTCCCGCTGGTCGGGTCAAGGTGTGGCACCCGATCGAGGTCAACCAAAGTCGCTTTAACGGGCGCGGCTGATGTTGAGCTGGCTGATGACGGTGTTGTCGGACTTGAAGACCAGCGCGGCGGCCCAGGGGTGGGTGACGACTTGGGCGACCTGTTGTCCGGGGCGGGGGGCGATCTCGGTGACATCGACCTCGAGGCCCCAGTCGGTGGCGACGACGCGGTCGATGCGGATGCCGAAGCCGGAGGTGGGCTTTTGGCCGAGGGTGACGGCGACGACGTCGCGGCGGGACCAATCGACAAAGGCGAAGTCGGCGGACTCGGCGGTGATGAGCCATTGACCCGCGCTGGCGGGCAGGTCGTCGGGCGACTTGTAGACGCGGGCGATGGGCTGCGTGACCTGCGGGCCGACCTGGCCGGAGTTCACGGCAAGGATTTGCAGCTCGCTGCGGATGTAGAGGCCTTGAGGCTTGGAGCAGCCGATGAGCGTGCCGATGCACATCAGGGCGACGACGAGCGCCGCTGCGGTGTGGGTTCGGCTTGCCGGTGGCCTTGGGCTTCGATGCGCGTCGTGCATGGGTATATTTTAGGAGTTCGATTCCGCGCGAGCCGGGTCGCGTGGTTGCGGTGGGTGCGTGTGGTTTGATTCGCTGTCTTTGAAGTTTGAGATGAGCAAGCGGAGTCGCAGGTCGTGGGGCGTGATCGTGGGTGTGGTGTTTGGCGTGGTGATGGGGGCGGCGACGGATCTGTACGCGGTGTGGATCCCGGTAGGGGCCGTGCTGGGCGTGACGGTGGGGCCGCTGGTCATGGGGCGGTTCGTGAAGGGCTGAGCGCGCGTGTGGTGGGGGGATCAGCGTTTGGCGAGGACCATGCCGTTGAAGGTGCGGCCCTGATCGCGGTACTTGCGTTCGAAGTTGGAGCCGACGAGTTCGCCGGCGTCGGCGGAGGCGGGCGGGACGAAGGGCAGACGGTCGAAGAGGTGGGTGACGCTGGCGGCGTGGTGTTCCATCCAAGCGAAGTAGTCGGCGTGGTCGGTGGCGAGGCGCACGGTGCCGGCCGGGGCGAGCAGGGCGTGGAGGGTGGTGAGGTTGTCGGCGTTGACGAAGCGGCGTTTGTGGTGGCGGGCCTTGGGCCAGGGGTCGGGGAAGTAGATGTGGACGTGTTGGAGGGTGGCGGTGGCGAGGTGGTGGCGGATGAGGGGGCCGGCGTCGGCGTGGAGGAGGCGGACGTTGGGCAGGGCGTGGCGTCGGGCGCGGTCGGCGGCGACGCGGAAGTATTTGAGGGCGTATTCGACGCCGAGGAAATTGGTGTCGGGTTGGTGGGGGGCCTGCTGAACGAGGAAGGTGCCCTTGCCCGAGCCGATCTCAAGCTCGAGGGGCAGGTCGGGGCGGTCGAAGGCGAAGAGGCGGCCGGGGTCGATGGGCGAGGCGTCGAGGGGGGGCAGGGCGTCGTCGAGATAGCCGTGGCTGCCGATGTCGAGGCGGTGGGCGGGCGGGGCGCTCATGGGGGCATCTTGGCCGATTTTGCGTGCCGGGCGCGGCTTGGAGCCGGCCTGCAGGGCTGAGAATTCTCAGATGTGAGGGTGTTTGGGGGGTGATAAAGGGGACAATTTGGCACTAATGGGGAAATCAGGGGCTTGGCGAGCCGATATCTCGGGTAATGGGTTAGACTTATTCAGTCAAAGCGTGCACCCACTCAGCGGAAACGCCCGAGTTGCACGTTCAAGACGACAGCCGCCTTGTGGCGGTTTCTCCGCTCGGTCGAAAGTCGACGACGCCATGCGAAATGTCCTGTCGCCTAAAGAAGTCGCGCTCGCCATTGGCGTGAGCGAATCATCGCTGAAGCGGTGGGCTGACGGCGGACGCCTGCGCGTGCGGCGGACGGCCGGCGGACACCGGCGGATCTCGATCCAAGAGGCGATCCGGTTTGCCCGGGAGAACGGCTTCCCCGTCGTTCGGCCGGACATCCTCGACCTGCCGGAGATCGGCCGACACCGCCCGGCACAGGGCCAGCCGATCGAGTCGCTGAACGAGACGATCTACCAGAAGCTCCAAGAGGGCCAAGCCGAGGAAGTGCGGGCGATTCTGCTCGAGCTTTACCTCGCGGGCCGACCGCTGAGCGACGTCTTCGACGGGCCCGTGCGCTCGGCCATGCAGCGCATCGGCGAGAAGTGGCGCCACACCGACGCGGGCATCTACATCGAGCACCGCGCGACAGATATCTGCATCCAAGCGGTCACCATGATCCGCAGCCTCGTCACCGGCGGCGAGGGTCATGACGATCGTCAGGCCAACCTCGACGCGCCCGTGGCGATCGGCGGCTGCCCGGCGAACGATCCTTACATCCTGCCCTCGTTGATGGTGGCGACCGTGCTGGCCGACATGGGCTTCCGCGAGGTCAACCTCGGCCCTGAGACGCCGATCAAGTCGATGATCGCCGCGGCCAAGCACTACCGCCCGAAGGTGACGTGGCTTTCGTGTTCGGTCGTGGATGCGGCGCCTTCGCGCGACGAGCTGGTCGCGCTGGCTCACACCGTGGCCGACTGGGACGGCATCGTGACGCTCGGCGGTCAGGGCACGGAGTCGCTGCCGCCGGTTGATGTGACCGGGGTGCGTCAGTTGCCGACGCTTGCGATGCTGGTCAACGCGGTTCGCGAGTTTGCACCGGCTCAGCCTGCGGCGGGTGAGGGGCGTGGGTCTCGATCGGCCGGCTCGATCGCCACCGGCGGCGCGGGCGGGTACGACTTCGAGATCATCGACTGACACCCGCGAGGCGCGGTCGCTCTGCCTCGCGCCTTTTGAGGGTTTCATTTAAGTTATGTTCTTAGCGTCTGCATCTCGCGATGCGCTTTTTCGATTGCGCACACTTTTTAAGGACCCGCCGTGAACTACTCGCATCTCGCACAAGCATGTTTATTGTTGGCGTTGGCGTGGCCGGCGATGGCGCAAGTCGAGCTTGAAACCGTGACGTACGAACACGACGGCGTCACGCTTGAGGGCGTGCTGGCGTACGAAGACGCCGAGGTCGGCCCGCGACCGGCGGTGTTGCTCGTGCACGAGTGGTGGGGCCGGGGCGACCACATGACCCGGCGTGCCAAGCAGCTCGCCGAGCTGGGTTACGCGGCGTTCGCGTTGGATATGTACGGCCAAGGCAAGCTCACCGACGACCCCACGCAGGCCCAGACCTGGGCGACGACGTATTACACCGACCGCGACCTCGCCCGGGCGCGGCTGGCCACCGGCCTTGCGACGCTGCGCGATCAGCCGATGGTCGATCCCTCGCGGGTCGCGGTGATCGGGTATTGCTTCGGCGGGACGATGGCGTTCGAGCTGGCGTACGCGGGGCTTGGCGTCGACGGGGCGGTGAGCTTCCACGGCAACCCGCTGGCTCCGATGGACGGCGACGACCTCGACGCCAGACTGCTCGTGCTGCACGGCGGCGACGACCCGCTCGTCCCGATGGACACCGTCGCCGGGCTCCTCGATGCGTTGACCCAGGCCGGGGCGGACACGCAGGTTCACATTTTCAGCGGCGCGCAGCACAGCTTTACCAACCGCGACGCCGACGCTCACGGCATCGACGGCGTGAGCTACGACGCCACCGCCGACCGTCGCTCGTGGCAGCAGATGCGGCTCTTCTTCGATGAGCTCTGGGGCAAGGCCCAGCCCACGACGACCATCGAAGCCGCCGAAGACTGACGCATTACCGTCGTAATGGTTAGCCGGCCTGGCGGTCGGACGACGCGTCGCCGGGCGGGTTGTTTTTGCAGAGCCGATCGGTGACGAGTCGTTCCATCGCCTCGGCGGTCACGATCTCTTCGACGACCACGGCGTCGGCCCCCATCGATCTGGCCTTGAGCCCGCGCGAGACGTAGTTTGTGCGCGCCGCGATAAACAGCTGCGGGCGCAACTCGCGCGCAACGCGGCAGACTTCGAGCGTGGCTTCTTCGTTGGGGATGGTGACGATGAGCGCGTCCGCGCGATCGATGCCGGCCTTGTGCAGCGTCTCGGCCTCGCGCGCGTCGCCGTAGGTGCAGCGCTTGTCGAGGCTGAGCTGGGCCTGGATCGTGCTGAGGTTCATCTCGACAATGGTGACGCGGAAGCCGGCTTGAGCGAGGCGCTCGGCGGTCAGCCGACCGACGAGCCCGTAGCCGACGACGATCGCCAGCCGCCCGTCGCCTTGAGGCGGCAGGCCGGGCGGGTCGGCGTGGCTGGGGTCCTGCGGGTCGTACGGGGCCATGCGAAAGATCACGTTTGAGGTATCGGTCGGCCGGGCGATCGTATCCTCTTGGCCATGGCACAAGCACCGCAATTTCTGCACATCGACGCCTTCACCGCCCGCCCCTTCGCCGGCAACGCCGCCGCCGTGGTGCTGCTCGATCGGCCGGCCGCCGGGCCGTGGATGCAGTCGTTGGCCGACGACATGAACCTTTCCGAGACGGCCTACGTCGTCCGGCCCGCCGAGCCAGGGTTGCCGTGGGGCCTGCGATGGTTCACGCCCGCGGCCGAGGTCGAGCTCTGCGGCCACGCCACGCTGGCCTCGACCCACGCGCTGCTCGAACTCGGCCTGGCCGAACGCGGCACGCCGATCCGCTTCGCCACGCGCTTCTCGGGCGAGCTGGTCTGCACCGCCGACGACGATGGGCACATCGCGATGGACTTCCCCGCCGACCCGCCACGACCGGCCGAGCCTCCGGCCAGGCTCATCGAAGCGCTCGAGGTCGACCCCGTGGCCGTGACGCGCTCGACCTACGACTGGATCGTCGAGCTGGCGACCGCCGACGAGGTCGCCGCCGCCGCGCCGCGCTTCGCCGATCTTGCGGCCGTGCCCGACACCCGCGGCGTGGCGCTCACCGCCGCCGGGGCATTAGCGAGCGTGCCCGAGGCCGACTTCGTCTCGCGATTCTTTGCGCCGTCGCTGCGCGTCGACGAAGACCCCGTCACCGGCGCGCTGCACTGCATCCTCGGGCCGATGTGGGCCCAGCGCCTCGGCAAGGCATCGCTGGTTGGCCATCAGTGCTCGCGTCGGGGCGGCGTGGTGCGGGTGACGCACGAGGCACCCGACGCGCTGCGCGTCACCCTCGCCGGCCAGGCCGTCACGCTGGTGCGAGGCACGCTCGCGACGCCCGTCGACTACGCGTGATCGTCGGCGTCGCAGGTCACGTCGATCGACTCGGTCAGCGCGCGGATGGCTGCGTCGCGCGAGTCGGCCGTTGCCGAAAGGTCGGGAAACTCCAAGCACCACGCGATCGTCCGGCCCGAAGGGTCGGGCAACGCCACCACGTGCAGCACCCGATCGTGCGACACCACGTGAAACACCTGGTCCGGCGAAAAATACTCGTGCACAACCGCTCCCTTCTTCAACACGCGGCGTGCAGGCCAAGCTCAGTGTAGCCCGCGATGCCACGCCATCGCACCCCGTCATGCTCGCGTCCTCACCACCTCAGCATCATCAGCGTGGTCAGCCCGGCTTGAATCACGACCAGCCCGGCCATGATCGTCAGCCGCCGCTTCTCGTAACGCATCGCCAACCGCCACACCGACAGCCACGCCATCGGCAGCAGCGCCAGCAGGATCGCCCGCCCCCCCGCGTCGGCGCTGATCAGCAGCGCCACCCACGGGCAGCACAGCACCAGCAGGTCGCCCGTCTGCCGCGACCACCGCCACCAACCCCACGCCAGCACCGGCCACGCCAGCACCGCCGTCCCCATGCTCAGCATCGTCACCTCCTGCCATCGCACCGTCTCCCACCACCACAGGTCAAGTGACATCACCCCCGACCAATAGCTCGGAACCGTGTGTATCAGATGCCCAGCCCACGCCCAATCGCCCTCCGCAATCACCCGCCACATGATCGGCGGGCCCGAGCTCGAGCCCGGCCCGCCGTTGCCAAAGGCGCTCGCGAGCGCCACGCCCCCCGCCATCGTCAGGCCGACGCCCGCCAGGCTCGCCGCCGTCGCCGCCATGGTCGCTCGGCCACGCCCCGCGTCCCACGCCGTCAGCCCGGCCGCCAGACCCAGCAACACCCACGCCCCCACGGACCCGCCCCCGCCCCACAGCACCAGCCCCGCCGCCACCGCGCCGCCCATCAGCCGCACCGCCCACCAACTCCCGTCCCGCAGCGTCTCCAGCCCGACCAGCCCGCCCAGCACCGCGCACCCCATCCACAGGCTCATCCCCCACCCGCCCGACCACGCCGCCCCCGCCTCGTTCGCCCGCCAGGCCTCCACCATCAGCGCGACCGTCAGCCAGCTCACCCCGCACCCCAGCGCCATCATCACCGCCGGCGCAAACGCCACGTGCCGCCGCACCGCGTGGTACGCCAGCCCGACGTACACGCACCCGCCCGTCCACTTCAAAAGCCCCTCCCACACCGCCCCGCCCACCGTGCTGAAAAAGGCAGGCACCACCAACCCCACCGCCGCCAGGATCAGCCACGCCCCCGGCCGCCGCAGCCGATCCCGCAGCCACCGCTCGACCCGCGACCACTTCCGCCGCGGCCGGGCCTCGCCCTCCGTCCGCCGCTCCACCGCCCCCGCCGTCGACTCATCCCGCCAGTCCATCGCAGGAGCCTATCGCGAGGGATAGTATGAATGCACGCCGTCACCAGGATTCAACATGCGCCACTCCCTGACCGCCATCATTCAAGCCGAAGGGGACGGATTCGTCGCGCTCTGCCCGGAACTCGATGTGGCCAGCCAAGGCGACACGATCGACCAAGCCAAGGGCAACCTTCTAGAAGCCGTCGAGCTGTTTCTCGAGACCGCACCCAAAGATGAGGTCGCCGATCGATTAAACGGCGACTGCTTTGTGACCCGGCTTGAGGTTTCCGTTGGCTAAGTTGGGCCAGTTTTCGGGCCAAGAGGTGTGTGGCATTCTCGCCGCTCATGGCTTTTGCCAAGTGCGTCAACGCGGGAGCCACGTCGTCATGCAGAAGTCGGTTGACGATCAGACGAAAACGGTGCCCGTGCCCGATCACCGCACGCTCCGGGTGGGCACCTTGAGGTCGATCATCCGCCAGTCGGGCTTGCCAAGATCGCTGTTTGAGAAGTGATCGAGCTCGTTACCGCGTGCGCCGCGCGGTGCAGCGTGGCGTGCCGGCTTGCGAGCCTGCGGTGGTCCGCGTCGTAGCCGCCGCCGATCACGCACGCCGTCGGCACGCCCATCTCGCGCAGCGTGGTCAACACCGCCGTGTCGCGGCGCATCAGCCCGTCGTCCGTCAGCGCCAGCCGGCCGAGCCGGTCGTCGGCGTGCACGTCCACGCCGGCGTCGTACACCACCAGGTCCGGCTCCACCGCCTCGACCATCGCCGCCAGCCCCGGCCACCCGCGCTTGGCCCAGCTCGCCGCGCCCGTCACCGCCGCTCGACCCGCGGGCACCGCGGGCGTGCCCAGCATCACCAGGCCGAGGTATTCGTCGTCGCCCATCCCATCCGGCAGCGCGACGTCGAGGTCGCTGGTCGCTTTACGCAGCGGGAAGTTGGTCGCGTTGTGGATCGAGGCGGTCACGACGCGCGGGTCGTCGGCGAACAGCGTCGCGGTGCCATCGCCCTGATGGACGTCGAGGTCGAGCACGAGCGCGACGTCGATCGCGCCGTCGTCGAGCAGCGTCTTTAGGGCAACGGCGATGTCGTTGAAGATGCAGAACCCCGAGCCGAATCCGCGGTGCGCGTGGTGCGTGCCGCCGGCGGTGTTGCACGCCAGGCCGTGCCGCAGGGCGAGCTCGCAGGTCAGCCGTGTGCCGGCGACCGCCGTGAGCGTGCGGTTCACCAGCCCGGGCGACCAGGGCAGCCCGATCCGCCGAACGGCGTCGGCCGCCAGCCCGCCGTCGCAGAAGGCGTCGACGTAGCCAGCGTCGTGCACCCGGCTCACGAAGTCGCGCGTCGCCCGCACGGGCTCGGCAAACCCCGCCTCGCCGACCAGCCCCTCGGCCGCGAGCAGCTCGGCGATGACCCCGAACTTGGGCATCGGAAAGCGGTGCCCCTCGGGCAGGGGCGTGACGTAATCCGGGTGATAAACGAACGGGACGGGCATCGGCAAGCCTAGGCGGAGTTATCCGCTACGGGCGAAGCGCCAGTCGTGCACGTTTGGGTTTCTGCTTGGGGCAACTACCCAGCAAATAGCTTGAAACAGCGATTCCGCTTTGCCGATATGTCGCGGAAGATCAACTGTCTGAGATTCTCAAAACGAGGTTCGTGGATGGCAAAAACTCCAGCACAAGACCGAGTGACAGAGCTTCAGCAATGGGTGGGCGACCTCACGATCGAGCGCAACGAAGCCTGGGCCAGATTGCGGGTGCTGGACACCCTGGCCGCCCGAACCGACAACGCGGTCGTGATCACCGACGCCAAAGGCCTGATCACCTGGGTCAACGAATCGTTCACGCGGATCTCGGGGTACACGCCCGAAGAGTCGATCGGCCACAAGCCCGGCCGCCTGCTCCAAGGCCCCGACACCTCGCCCGAGGCCATCGACACGATGCGTCGAGGGGTCGCCGCGCGTGAGCCGGTCCAGACCGAGATCCTCAACTACCACAAAGACGGCACGCCTTATTGGATGCTGATCGAGATCATCCCGATCTTCGACGAGGCCGGTGAACTCACGAACTTCATGGCGATCGAGTCGGACATCACCGAAGCCAAAGAGCGCGAGATGGCATTGCGGACGGCGCGCGATGCCGCCGAGGCCGCGAACATCGCCAAGTCGGCTTTCCTGGCGAACATGTCGCACGAGATCCGCACGCCGCTGTCGTCGATCATCGGGTTCATGCGTCTGCTGCGGGAAGAGCCCGACGCTACGCCCGAGCAGCGCGACGAGTGGTGCGACATCTCTCTCAAATCGTCCGAGCACCTGCTAACGCTCATCAACGACATCCTCGATCTGTCGAAGATCGAAGCCGAGCGGATGGAGTTCGAGTCGGTGGCGTGCGCGCCGGTGGAGATCGCGCGCGAGGTCGCCGAGACCCTGCGTGACAAAGCTAATCAGCGCGGGGTTCTGCTCGAGGTGTGCGTTGACGACGGCACGCCCGCGACGATCCAGACCGACCCGACGCGGCTCCGCCAGGCCATCACCAACTTGGCGTCCAACGCCCTGAAGTTCACCGACGAAGGGTCCGTGCGAGTCCGGATCGGGCTCAACGACGCCACGCCCAGCCAGCTTCGCATCGCTGTCCAAGACACGGGCTGCGGGATCGCGCCCGAGGCCCTGGCCGGCATCTTCGAGCCTTTTGTACAGGCCGATGTCTCGGTCACGCGCAAACACGGCGGTACCGGCCTGGGTCTGACGATCACCCGCAAGATCTGCGAGGGGCTGGGCGGTCGGCTGGAAGCGAGTTCGGTCGTCGGGCAAGGCTCGACCTTCACGGCCACGTTCGCCACCGGGGCGCTCGACGGCGTGGCGCGTTACCCGCTCGAATCACCCGAGCCCACGCTTCGCGGCTCGACGCAAAAAGCCCACGCGGCCGACAACACGCCTCCCCCCCAAGCCCAGTTTGCCGGTCGCGTCCTGCTCACCGAAGACGGCGACACCAACCGCAAGCTCATTGGCCTGATGCTCCGTCGGCTGGGGCTGGAGGTGGTCGAAGCCGAGCACGGCCAGATGGCGCTGGACCTTATCGAACAGCACGGAGATTTCGACATCATCCTGCTGGACATGCAGATGCCGGTCCTGGATGGTTACTCCACCGCGCGCGCCCTTCGCGAGCGAGGCAATCGCATCCCGATCGTCGCGCTGACGGCCCACGCCCTGACGGGCGATCGGGATAAGTGCCTCGCCGCCGGCTGCGACGACTACCTCACCAAGCCTTTAACCAAGGACGATCTGATCCGGATGCTCACGGGCTGGCTGCGCGTCGGCGATTCAAACGAAAATGCGGCCGCGGCTTAGCTCGATCGTTACTCCGTTGGCGTGAGCGCCCGCGTGTCACGCTCTGCGACCATTGCGGCCACCGCCTCATCCAGCGGCCTCGCGCCCAGGTCGCCTTTCTCGCGGTGGCGCACGGAGACGGTCCCGGCCTCGGCGTCGCGCCCGCCGACGACCAGCATGTACGCGACCTTGTCGACCTCGGCCTTGCCGACCTTCGCGCCCAGGCGGTCGTTGCCCGCGTCCACGCTCGCGCGCAGCCGTGCCTGCTTGAGGCTCGCCTCGACCTTGCGGGCGTAGCCGACGAACTTGTCGGAGATCGGCAGCACGCGCGCCTGCTCGGGCGACAGCCACAGCGGGAACGCGCCGTTGAAGTGCTCGATCAGCAGGCCGACGAACCGCTCCATCGAGCCGAAGGGCGCGCGGTGGATCATGACCGGGCGCTTCTCGGTGTTGTCCGAGGCGGTGTAGCTGAGGTCGAACCGCTGGGGGAGCTGATAGTCGACCTGCACCGTGCCGAGCTGCCACTCGCGGCCGATGACGTCGCGGACGACGAAGTCGATCTTCGGCCCGTAGAACGCGGCCTCGCCCGCCTCGGCGACGAAGGGCACGCCGAGCGCCTTGGCGGCGTCCTTGCACGCGGCCTCGGCGGCGTCCCAGTCGCCGGGGTCGCCGACGTACTTGCTCGAGTCCGGGTCACGCAGCCCGACGCGGACGCGGTAGTCGTCCATGCCCAGCGTGCCGAACACGATCTTGACGAGTTCCAAGCACCCGGCGACCTCGGTCGCGAGCTGGTCGGGCGTGACGAACAGGTGCGCATCGTCCTGCGTGAACCCGCGGACGCGCGTCATCCCGCCGAGCTCGCCCGACTGCTCCCAGCGGTACACCGTGCCGAACTCGTAGAGCCGGATCGGCAGGTCGCGGTAGCTGTGCTTCTCCGACGCGTAGATGCGGATGTGGTGCGGGCAGTTCATCGGCTTGAGCAGGTAGCCGCCCCCGGAAATCGCGTCGATCGCCTCGGCGTTGTCCGGGTCCGTGATCGTGAGCGTGTCCGCCAGTTCGGCGCACGTGGAGCAGCCCTCGGCCAGCTTGTTCACCGTCTCGCGATCGACCAGCGGCGGGAACTGCGAGTCCGCGTAGTACGGGAAGTGCCCGGACGTGCGGTACATCTCCAGCTTGCCGATGTGCGGCGTGAACACCTGCGAATACCCCTGCCGATCGAGGTGCTCGGTGATGAAGTTTTGCAGCTCCTGGCGGATGATCGCGCCCTTGGGCTTCCAGAGGACCAGGCCTTGGCCGGCCTGCTCGTCGATGGTGAACAGGCCGAGCTTGGGGCCGACGACCTTGTGGTCGCGCTGGCGGGCCTGCTCGAGCTTGTCGAGGTGGTCGTCGAGGTCGGCCTGGGAGAAGAAGGCGGTGCCGTAGACGCGTTGGAAGCGATCGGAGTTGATGTCGCCGTGCCAGTTCGACGCCGCGACGGACATGACCTTGAACGCGCCGATGCGCGACGTGCGATCGACGTGCGGGCCCTGGCAGAGGTCTTCCCATTGATCGACGGCCGGCGCTTGGTCCATCGACGCCCACGGCGTCACGCCGTGGGCTTCACCGGTGACATAAAAGGACAGCGAAGCCGCGCCGTTGCCGAGCGCCTTGTCGGCGTTGTCGAGCTTGTACTTGTTGCCCTCGGCGTCGAGCTTGGCCTTGCCTTCGGCGGCGTCGAGGTCGTAACGCGTGAAGGGGCGGTCTTCGGCGGTGATCGTGCTCATCGCCTCTTCGATCTTGGCGAAGTCGTCTGAGCTGATCGGCGTGTCGAGTTTGAGGTCGTAGTAGAAGCCGGTGTCGAGCGGTGGGCCGTAGGCGAGCTGGGTGTCGGGGTAGAGCTTCTCGATCGCCTCGGCCATGACGTGGGCGGTCGAGTGGCGGAGGAGGTAGAGGGCGTCTTGTTCGTGCTGGGCGTCGCGGAACTTGCTGCGGCCCTTCTTGTCCTGGCGCGGGGCGGTGACGATGCCGAGCTCGGCCTCGGGCGTGTCGGGCAGGGCGTGGTCGATGGGGCGGTCGGCGTCGATCAGTTCGCCGCCGCCCTCCCAGGCGCGGGCTTCGCCTTGGCCGGCGGGGTTGACGCGGGCGCCGATGGCGGCCTTGGCGAGGCCTTCGCCGATGGTCTTGGCGATGTCGCGGGGGGTCGCGCCTGCGGCGGCATCGACCGTGTTTCCGTCGGGGAGGGTGATCTTCACGCGGGCTCCGGGCAAAGGGGCCGGAGTCTATCGCATCGCCTGCCGGGGCTTCTCCAAGGCGTCAGGCGGTGGCGGCCGCGGCGGCGGGCTGGGCGGCCGAGCCGGTGAGGTGGTGGCGGCGCATGGCGTTGCGGTGCCACGCCCAGACGCGGTCGCGGGGCTGGGCGAAGGCGGCGTGGGCCTCTCGGTAGCCGACGACGGCCGAGACGGTGCGTGGCAGCCTGGGGTCGCGTTTTTTGAGGTCGTGGAGGAGCGAGACGGCCGATCGGCGGAGGAAGTACCGCCGGGTGATGCGCCGGCCGCGGGGCCGATCGTGTGCGTAGTAGGCGGCGGAGGCGACGATGTTGAGGACGGAGAAGCGCGATCGTCGGGGCAGGGCGTCGCGATCGTCGGGGGTGGTTTGGTGGTGCAGGCGAGCGGCGAAGCAGGTGGTGAGCAGGCCGTGGCGCGACCAGCGGTAGCTGGAGTCGAGGTCTTCTCCGCCGGGCCGGGCGACGTGGTCTGCGAAGGGCTCGCGTTCGAGGACGGATCGTCGGACGGTCATGCGGCAGCCGTGGACGAGCTTGGCGGTGCCCAGGCCGAGGGTGCGGACGCAGGCGGGCAGGTCGTGGGCGGGGAAGTCGCCGTCGTAAGGGGGGAAGGGGTGGTCGATGTCGGTGACGTCTTTGACCAGGCGGACGAGCTTGTCGCGGAGGCTGGGGGCCCGGCGGGCCGACGCGGCGGGCGGCGGGGCATCGGGGACGTCGGGTTCGTCGGGGGCGCGGTGGTCGAGGTTGGCCATGACCGAGGCGATGCGTTGCTCGGTGTCGGCGTCGTAGACGGCCATGAGGTGTTCGGCGCAGTCGGGGTGCATGAACGCGTCGTCGTCGATGAGGAACACGACGTCGCCGGTGGTGGCGCGCCAGGCGGCGTTGCGCTGGTGGCCGACGCCGGGGCGGGCGGGCAGGTGCGTCCATTGGATGTGGGGGTGTTCGCTTCGGAGGCGATCGACGAGGTCGCGGCCGGGCGTGGGGTCGTCCGAGGCGTCGCAGACGGCGACGTCGATCGGGGGGCGTGTCTGCGTCGCGGCCAGGGGCAGGCAACGGGCCAGGGCGGTGGCCCGGTTGCGTGTGGCGATGGCGAGCGACCACGTGAGGCGGTCGGGCGTGGGTGGTGATGTGCTCGGCACGGTGAGTTCCCCTCCTGGGTGTGGGCCGATCTGGATGCGTCGCGGGCCCGGTGTTTGCGATCTGCTCCAGATGCACGGTACTGCGTGGACCGGGCGTGACCAAGTGAAGAACGCGCTCGCGGCCGGGGCCGGCGTTCAGCCGGCGGGTGCGGCGAGGGCGGCGGGGTTGCCCGGCTTGCGGACTACTTGGGGGCCCTTGACGCCGTGGCGCTGCATGGCGCGGCGGTGCCAGGCCCAGACGCGTTCGCGGGGCAGGCGGAAGGGAGCGGCGGTCTCGGCCCATCCGGTCATGGCACCGCGGGCGCGGGGCAGGCGGTGGTCGCGTTTTTTGAGGTCGTGCAGGAGGCAGACGAGGGTCTTCCAGCGGAAGTAGCGGGCGACGATGCCGTGGGCGCGGCGTCGGTCGGGGGCGTAGAAGGCGGCGGCGGCGAGGGTGTTGATGGCCGAGGCGGTGGTGCGGACGTGCAGGCGGTCGCGGGACTCGCTGGAGAAGACGTGGTGCAGGCGTGCCTGGAAGCAGGTGGTGAGCAGGCCGTGGCGGGACCATCGGTAGCTGGCGTCGAGTTCCATGCCGCCGGCGCGTCGGACCTGGTTGGAGAAGGGCTCGCGTTCGAGGACGGATCGGCGGGCGGTCATGCGGCAGCCGTGGACGAGGCGGGCGGTGCCCAGGCCCAGCGGCTGGAGCGCATCGGGCATGGGGTGTTCGTGGAAGTGGCCGTCGTAAGGCGGGAAGGGCGCGTCCATATCGACGAGCCGCTTGACGCCGCGGACGACGCGGCGGGTGAGCGAGGGGCCTGCGTCGGGGTTGTAGGGCTCGTCGATGGAGTCGGGCTCGTGGGATTCGTCGGCTTGATCGGGCGCGGCGGGGTGGAGCACGGCCATGACCGAGGCGACGCGGCCTTGGGTGTCGGCGTCGTAGACGGCCATGACGTGCTCGGCGCAGTCCGGATACATGAGCGAGTCGTCGTCGATGAGGAAGGCGACGTCGCCGGCGGTGTGCTGCCAGGCGAGGTTGCGTTGGTGGCCGATGCCGGGGTCGGCGCGGACGTAATGCCAGCGGATCGCGGGGTAGCGCCGCTGCATGTCATCGACGACCTCGCGGACGGGCTGGGGGTTGACCGAGCTGTCGCAGATGGCGGCGTCGACGGGCGGGCGGGTTTGCTCGGCGGCGAGGGTGAGGCAGCGGCGGAGAACGCCGGGGCGGTTGTGTGTGGCGATCGCGAGCGACCAGGTGTGTTGCTTGGGCGCGAGCGCATCTTGGATGTTGAGAGACATCGATGCTCCTTGGATCGCCGGATCGAGGGCGTTGGGTCGCAGGTCGGCCGCCGTGCCTTGTCTTGGGTCCCCACCCGTGGAGGCTGCTGCCTCTGCGAAGACTGTACGCGACGAGGCGGTGATGTCCACGAGGTTTTTTCCTTAAGCCGTTTGGGTGGGGAATCTTCGTATGTGTCGGGGGTTTGATAAGTTCGCCCGCATGGCACAGGCGGGTTCCAAGGCGTTGACGCAAGCGGCGAAGGCGTTGTCGAGCGCGGTGTCGGGGTTGCGCTTTGGCGGGGCGGTGACGCATGTCTACAACCCGCTGGGTTATGCGTGGGCGGCGCACGCGGCGTGGGTGCGGCGGTTCGGCGGGGGGCCGCGGCGGGTGCTGATGATGGGGATGAACCCCGGGCCTTGGGGGATGGCGCAGACGGGCGTGCCGTTTGGCGAGGTGGCGGCGGTGCGGGATTGGCTGGGGATCGACGAGCCGATCGATCGCGCGGCAGTGAGGGACGAGCACCCCAAGCGGCCGATCGAGGGGATGGCGTGCGGTCGGTCGGAGGTGTCTGGGCGGCGGCTGTGGGGGTTGTTTGCTGAGCGGTACGGCGAGCCGGGGGATTTTTTCGCGGCCGAGGGCGGGCACTGGGTGACGAACTATTGCCCGCTGGTGTTCATGGCCGAGACGGGGCGGAACGTGACGCCGGACAAGCTGGGCAAGGACGAGCGAGCGGCGTTGGAGGCGGCATGCGACGCGCGCCTGGTGGCGGTGCTGCGGGTCGTGCGGCCGACGGTGTTGGTGGGGATCGGCAAGTACGCCGAGGCGAAGTTAGCGCGGGTGGTGGCGGCCCACGGCGTCGACCCGGCGGACGGGGGCGAGGCGGTGGTGGGTTCGGTGTTGCACCCATCGCCGGCGTCGCCCGCGGCGAATCGTGGGTGGGCCGAGCGGGCGACGGCGCAGCTCGTGGAGATGGGGGCGTGGGCGGGGCGTTGAGGTGAGTCGGGGGTGCCACGTCATGGCCGCGCAGCGGCAAGATGTGCGAGCGTGCGGGATGTCGTTGCACACCTTGCCCTCCCGCTGGTCGGGTCAAGGTGTGGCACCCTCGGCACTCGGCTTTTTAAGCTGCATTGCAACGCAATGCAGTTGGGCGATAGCGATAAGCACTGCATTGCGTTGCAATGCAGCTTTGGAACGTGGGTGATGTTGACCGCTCAGGCGCGGCGACGGCGCAGGCAGAGTGCGGTGGAGATCGCGGCGAGGGTGAGTGCGGTGCCGGGTTCGGGGACGAGGGCGGCGGGCGTGGTGAGCGAGGAAGCGGCGGCGTTGGTGAAGCCGAAGTTGGCGGCGAGGACGGCGAGGTCGGAGGTGTTGACGGTGCCGTCGCGCGTGTAGTCGCCCTGTCCGTAGCCGACGCCGGACTGGCCGAAGCCGGCGGCGAGGATGGCCAGGTCGGAGGTGTTGACGGTGCCGTCGAGGTTGCCATCGCCGTAGACGGTGTCGAGCTCGATGTTGACGAGGACGTCGAGGTCGGCCTGGTTGATCAGGCCGTCGAAGTTGAGGTCGTACTCGGGGAAGTCTTCTCCGCTGTTGCCGAAGTTGTCGACGATTTCATTGACGTCGTCGGCGTTGAGGACGCCGTCGCCGTTGACGTCGGCGGTGATGGGGATGGTGTAGTCGGGGTTGTCGGTGATGACCATGTGCCAGTCGTTGGGGTCGGTGAAGTCGAGGCGCATGTGGGTGAACTGGCCGTCGTCTTGGGAGACGGTGACGTTTTCGAGGTATCCGGTGGTCCAGGGGTTGAAGCCGAGGACGACGTCGAAGGGGACGGTCTCGATGGTGAGCACGCCGACGGGCATGTCTTCGAAGACCATCTCGACGTCGGGGTCGCCGCCGACGATGGAGGCGGGGAGGCGGAGTTCGTCGATGACGACGAGGGGGATGAAGGTCGTGCCGCCGACGCCGGAGACGCCGAGGAAGTCGCGGACGTCGGTGGTGGGGCTGGTCTCGTCGAGGTCGAGGCCGAGGGAGGCGGCCATCTCTTCGGAGATGAGCGAGAGCTGGGCGCCCGAGTCCATGAGGGCGGTCGCGCCGTTGAAGACAGTGGCGGGCTGGGTGGCGGCGTTGGCCAGGGGGCGGGCGGTGACGGTGATGTCGTCGATGAGCGGCAGGGGCGCGAAGGTGGGCAGGTCGTTGTCGGGGCCGACCGGTTCGTTGAACTCGACGGGGAGCTGGCTGAACTCGACGCGGTACTGGGTGGCGCCGGGGGGTGGGGTGGGTGCGGGCGGCGCGGCGGCGGGGCCTGGCGGGTCGGAGATGTCGATGCTGATGAAGCCGATGCCGAAGGTGGGCCCGGCGGGGTCGCCGGTCATGGTGGTGAGGTCGGCGTCGACGACGCGGTCGATCATGGCGGGCATGCCGATGATGCCGTCGAAGCTGCCGAGGTCGAGCGAGGGTCGGGTGAAGACGAACTGGTCGTCGATCTGGCGGTTGGGTCCGACGTTGGAGAAGAAGGGGTCGCCGTCGTGTCCGGTGTAGACGAGGTCGAACGCGCCGGCGAGGTCGAGCAGCTCGATGCCGCCGACGCCGATCTCGGCGTACTCGCCGGAGATGTAGGGGTCGTAGATGTCGGCGTCGACGCCGGTGAGGACGTCTTCCACGTGAGCGCCCGCGCCAAAGACGGTGCCGTTGGCGCCGGTGTCGAGGGCGAAGACGAAGCCGTTGTTGATGGCGAGCTGGTTGGTGGCGGCGTCGAAGACATTGACGGGGACGCGGAACTGATCGATCGAGATGCCGTCCGGCCGGCCGAGGTCGATGGGCGTGGCGGCCGTGACGGCGGGGGCGAGCAGTGCGGCGCACAGCAGAGAGGCACTAATGCGGGTGTTCATGGACGAAGCGGGGTTGTGGGGAGGTGAATCGTGAGAAACGCTGCATTTCATCGTATCGGCGGAGGGCCGGCCGGCCTAGCTTGTTGTCCGTGAAGGGGGTTTGCTGGCGTGGCAAATTGGGTAGAGTCTGCGTGTGCACCGAGGGCGAACGACAGATCGATCTGCGGGCTGGGCGCGGGCAGGGGTGTGTGGCGTGGTCGCGGGGTGGGCGCTGGGGCTGGCGATGCTGGGGGGGTGTGACCGGGAAGCGCCGCCGCCGCCGCCGTTACCGCAGGTGAAGGTGGCGCAGCCGGTTGTGCAGGACGTGACGGAGTACTACTACTACCGAGGCACGCTGGCGCCGGTGCAGTCGGTGGACATCCGTGCTCGGGTGGCGGGGTTTGTGGAGGAGGTTCGGTTTCGGCCTTCGACCGATATCGAACAGTCAGCGCCGCTGTTCTTGATTGAGCCGGACCGTTACGCAGCGGCCGTGAGCGCGGCCGAGGCGGAGCGCGATCGACTCAAGGCGTTGGTGGACGAGCGGCTGTCGATTTTTACCCGGGTGGACCAGGCGCGGAATCGCAACGCGGCGACCGAGGCGGAGGTGATCGAGGCACGGGCGCAGCTGGCTCAGGCGCGGGCGCAGCTGGTGGCGGCGGAGGTGGCGATCCGCGATGCACAGATCGATCTTGGTTACACGGAGGTGAGCAGCCCGATTGCCGGGCGGGTGTCGCGGAACCTCGTGGACGTCGGGAACCTGGTGGGCTCGGGCGAGAACACGCTGCTGACGACGGTGGTGCAGATCGACCCGATCTGGTGCTACTTCGACGTGTCCGAGGCGATCGTCGACGAGTACCTGCAGCGGCGAGAAGACGGGACGATCGACGAAGGGCATCGCGACCGCATCGAGCTGGCGTTGGACAGCACGCCCAGCGGTGAATATCCGTTCGTGGGGGAGCTGGATTTCGTGGACAACGTGGTGGATGGGTCGACGGGGACGATGCGGGTGCGCGGGGTGTTTCCGAACGCGGATAAGCGGATGCTGCCTGGGATGTCGGCTCGGCTGCGGGCGCCTTATGCCACGATCGAAGACGCGGTGCTGGTGAAGGAAGACGCGACGGGCAAGGACTTGTCGGGCGACTACGTGCTGGTGGTGGACGACGCGAATGTCGTGAGCCGACGGCTGGTGACGCTGGGGCCGACGGTGGGGTCGATGGTGGTGGTGCGTGAGGGCTTGTCGGCGGACGAGACGTACGTCGCGGTGGGCTTGAACAAGGCACGGCCGGGCGCGACGGTGGATGCGGTGCCGCTCGAAGACGTTGCGGACGCGGAATCGAACGCCGAGCCGGACGAAGCCGCGCCGCCCTCCGACGACTAACCCCCGGCCGAGCCTATGTCGCACTTTTTCATCGATCGGCCGATTTTCGCCTCCGTCCTCGCGATCGTGATGACGCTGATCGGTGGGATCTGTCTGGTGCTGCTGCCGATCGAGCAGTACCCCGAGATTGCGCCGCCGGTCGTGCAGGTGAGCACGAACTATCCGGGGGCTGACCCGCAGACGATCGTCGACACCGTGACGGCTCCGCTGGAGCAGGAGATCAACGGCGTCGAGGGCATGATCTACATGGACTCGACGACCGCGGCCAACGGCAGCGTGACGATCGACGTGACGTTCGAGCTGGGCACGGACCCGGACCTGGCGACGGTGAACACGCAGAACCGCGTGGCGGTCGCGGAGCCGCGGCTGCCCGAGGAGGTGCGCAGCCGCGGGGTGAAGACGCGCAAGCGCAGCCCGTCGCTTCTGATGGTGTTCGGGCTGTACTCGCCGGATGGGTCGGTCTCGGCGCTGCAGCTCTCGAACTACGGCACGCTGAACGTTCGCGACGAGCTGGCGCGGGTGGAGGGGGTGTCGGATGTGTTTGCGTTTGGCGCGCAGGACTTCGCGATGCGGGTCTGGCTGGACCCGAACAAGCTGGCGAAGCGTGACTTGACGACGGTGGACGTGCTGGACGCGTTGCGTGCGCAGAACGTGCAGGTCGCGGCGGGGCGGATTGGCGCGGAGCCGGCGGCGACGGAGTCGGGCTTTCAGTACACGGTCAACACGCAGGGTCGGCTGAGCGAGCCGGAGCAGTTCGGCGAGATCGTGCTGCGGACCAACGCGGATCAGGCGTCGGTGTATCTGCGGGACGTGGCGGAGATCACGCTGGGCGCCGACTCGTACGACTGGGGGGCGCAGCTGAGCCAGACGCTGGAGGACGGGTCGCTGAAGATCGGTCAGCCGGCGGCGATGTACGGGATCTATCAGCTGCCCGGGTCGAACGCGCTGGACACGGCCCAGGGTGTGAAGGATGCGCTCGAGCGGCTTTCGGCGGACTTTCCTCAGGGCATCGACTACAAGGTGGCGTTTGACTTCACGGACTTCGTGAAGGCGTCGGTGCGTGAGGTGGCGACGACGCTGTTCATCGCGGCGGGGCTGGTGGTGCTGATCACGTGGCTGTTTTTGCAGGACTGGCGGGCGACGCTGGTGCCGGTGGTGGTGATCCCGGTGTCGCTGGTGGCGACGTTTGGCGTGATGCTGGCGATGGGGTTCACGATCAACCTGTTCACGCTGTTCGGGATGATCCTGGCGATCGGGATCGTGGTCGACGACGCGATCGTGGTGGTGGAGAACACGATCCGCCGGCTGGACGAGGGGGCGGACGGCAAGACGGCGGCGAAGGAAACGATGACCGAGGTATCGGGCGCGCTGGTCGCGACGACGCTGGTGGTGCTGGCGGTGTTCATCCCGGCTGCGTGTCTGCCGGGGCTGACGGGCGTGCTGTATCGGCAGTTTGCGTTGACGGTGGCGGTCGCAACGTGCTTCTCGACGGTCAACGCGTTGACGCTGAGCCCGGCGTTGTGCGCGATCGTGCTGCGGCCGAGCAAGAAGTCGAGGTTCCCGTTGTTCACGGGGTTCAACCGGCTGCTGGACGGGTCGCGGGTGGGGTACATGTGGCTGGTGGGCAAGTCGATCCGGCTGTCGGTGGTGACGCTGCTGATTTTTGCGGTGTTCTGCGCGATGGCGGTGGCGGGGTTCCGCGCGGTGCCGACGGGCTTCTTGCCTGATGAGGACCAGGGGTATCTGTTCGTAAACGTTCAGCTTCCGAACGCGGCGAAGCTGTCGCGGACTCGTGCGGTGATCGACGAAGTCGAGCGGATGGCGATGGATGTTCCGGGCGTGACGAGCGTGGTGTCGGTGACCGGGTTTTCGATTCTGGACGGGACGATCACGCCGAACAAGGGGACGGCGATCGTGATGCTCGAGCCGTGGGACGATCGTCCGGGTGCGGAGTCGGTGAACGCGGTGGTGGGGCGGCTGGCGATGGGGCTGTCGCAGATCGAGGAGGCGATCGCGTTTCCGTTTACGCCGCCGCCGGTGATGGGGCTGGGCAACGCGGGTGGGTTCTCGATGGAGCTGCAGGACCGCGGGGCGAACGGGTTGGACGAGCTGAACGCGACGGCCGACACGCTGGTGTCTGAGGGGAACCGCGACCCGCGGTTGACTCGGTTGTTCTCGGGATTCCAGTCCCGGACGCCGCAGTTGTTTTTGGATGTGGATCGGGTGAAGGCGCAGCGGCTTGGGGTGTCGATGCCGGTGGTGTTTGACACGCTGGCGACGAACCTGGGGGGCACGTACGTGAACGACTTCAACCTGTTCAACCGGGTGTACCGGGTGTATGCGCAGGCGGACGCGGAGTTCCGTGCTGAGGCGGATGATGTCGCGCGGCTGGAGGTGCGCAACGCGGACGGCAACACGCTGCCGCTGGGGACGCTGCTGACGGTCGAGGACGTCACGGGGCCGGACGCGATCTTCCGGTTCAATCTTTATCCGTCGGCGTCGATCTCGGGGTCGAACGTGCCGGGCGTGTCGTCGGGTCAGGCGGTGCAGCGGATTAGCGAGATCGCGGATCGCGAGATGCCGCCGGGCTTTGGCTATGCGTGGTCGGGGATGACGTATCAGGAGCTGGACGCGGGGAACGCGGCGCCGATCGCGTTCGGGCTTGGTTTTTTGTTGGTGTATCTGGTGTTGGCGGCGCAGTACGAGTCGTGGACGATCCCGCTGGTGATTTTGATGACGGTGCCGTTGGGCGTGCTGGGGGCGCTGCTGGGGGTGATGTCGCGGGGGCTGGACAACAACACGTACACGCAGGTGGGGTTTGTGTTGCTGATTGCGTTGGTGGCGAAGAACGCGATCCTGATTGTGGAGTTCGCCAAGCAGCTGCGCGAGGGTGGCAAGTCGATCGTGGAGGCGGCGAAGGAGGCGGCGCGGCTGCGGTATCGGCCGATCCTGATGACGGCGTTTTCGTTCTTGCTGGGGACGTTCCCGCTGGTGATCGCGACGGGCGCGGGCGCAGCAAGCCGGGTGTCGCTGGGCACGGCGGTGTTTTTTGGGATGCTGTTGGCGACGGTGGTTGGCGTGGTGTTTGTGCCGGCGTTTTACACGGTGATTCAGGGCGTGAGCGAAGCGGTGGGCGGCAAGCCGAAGCCGGCGGAGGATGGAGCGAAGGCATGAGCGAGATCGATACGAAGAAGGTGGCCGGCCGGCGCGAGGTGCGGTACGAGACTCTGGACGAGGCGTTGGCAGATGTGGAGCGTCTGGCGGCGGCGGGGCCGGTGGAGGCGCTGGGCAACTGGACGGCGGCGATGAACATCGAGCACGTGTGCTTCGGCATCGAGTTCGCGACGGACGGCTACCCGCCCGAGGCGGCGCAGACGCCGTTTATCGTGAAGACGATGATGAAGCTGATGAAGGGGCGGGTGCTGAAGAAGGGGTTCGGGCCGGGGATTAAGCCGCCGGACGCGATCGCGAAGACATTTGCGCCCGACCCGAACGCAACGCTGGAGGGCGCGATCGAGCGGTTACGCAAGGCGATCGCGGGGGCGCGAGAGCGAGGCATGACGCAGCCGAACCCGCTGCTGGGCAAGCTGACGGCCGAGGAGTACGAGGCGTTTAGCTGCCGGCACGCTGAGCTGCACTTCTCGTTTATCGTGCCGAAGGGGTGAGCTGGTTTTTAGCTCGCACGCATCGTGCTGCGCACAAGGTGTGGCAACCGGTCGCCACTGACGCCAAGCGATCTAATTGCGGGGCGGGCCGATGTCGCGCAGGGCGGCGAGGGTTTCTTTGACGGTCTCGCCCTCGATGGCGTTGACGGTGGTGCGGGCGAAGCCTGCGGAGTCGAAGATGAGCCACCTGCTGCTGTGGCCGATGGGCATGGCGGGGTTGTCCGGCTCGTCGCTGACGGGCAGCCGGAAGCCGCTTTCGACGAGCGACCAGACCTCCGCGCGGTTTTCGCCGGTGAGCAGCTCCCAGCGCTCGGGGTTGCGGTCGTAATTGGCGGCGTAGCTGGCGAGGACGGCGGGGGTGTCGTGATCGGGGTCGACGGAGATGCTGACGAGGCGGACGTCGGCCATGGCGGGGTCGGCGTCGAGCGCGGCCTGGAGCTTGCTCATGCGGTCGGACATGACGGGGCAGAAGAGCTGGCAGCGGGTGAAGATGAACTCGACGACGGTGCGTTGGCCGGCGAGGTCTTCGTCGGTGAAGGTGTTGCCGGTGGTGTCGGTGAGCGCGAAGTCGGGCATGGCGAACAGGGGCTGCGGGCTTTCGTCGGTGGGGTCGAAGTCGAGCGCGGCGTCGGCGATGAAGATGCCGATGGCGGGCAGGACGACGCCGGCGAGGAGCAGGAGCATGAGCCAGGTCGGCGGGCCGGTGCGGGCGGGCGGCGCGTCGTCGCTGGGGGTGTTAGGCGCGGGCGGCGGGGGGGGCGATTCGCTCATGCCGGCATCGTAGGTTTGGATGTGGGTCGTTAACGCGCTGCGACCGCGGAGCGCGCCAGCCTGAGCGCGGCGGCGGCGACGAGCAGGGCGGCCGGGGCGGCGAGCCAGAGCGGCATGAGCAGCTCGGCGGAGGACGGCCCGAGGACGGCGAAGGCGGTGATCGACTGGAGGTACGTCGCGGGGTTGGCGTACATCACGGCCTGCATGGCGGGGGGCGCGGTGGCGAGGGGGAAGACGGCGCCGGAGACGGCCCAGGCGGGCATGAGGACGATCATCATGCCGGCGTGGTACGAGGCGGTGGACTTCATGACCCACGCGGCGGCGAGGCCGACGCCGGCGAACGCGACGGCGGCGACGGTGAGCGCGGCGAGCGCGAGGACGGCTTGGGGCCAGCCGCTGAGGGTGCCGGTGAAGAGCCAGCCAACGGCGAGCAGGACGGCGGCCTGGGCGACGGCGAGCAGGGCGGCGGCGGCGACCTTGCCGGCGACGATCGCGCCGGGCGGCGCGGGGCTGACCTGCACGGCCTGGAGGAAGCCCTCGCGCCGGTCTTCGATGACGCCGATGGTCGCGAAGATGGCGGTGAACATCACCATGAGCAGCGCCGAGCCGGGCAGCAGGTAGGCGGCGTAGGTCGGGCTGGCGGGTGCTTGCGCGGCAGCTTCGGCGGTGGCTTCGGTGACTTCGGCTGGCGGTGCGTCCACGGCGGCGCCGGGTTGGAAGGCCGTGCCGAAGCCGTAGCCGAGCATGAGCCAGAACAGCAGCGGGGTGAGGATGGCCGAGGCGATGCGCGTGGGCTGGCGGGCGAAGCGGAGCAGGTCGCGTGCGGCCATCGCGCGGGCCGGCCGCAGCCAGCGTATGAGGTCGGCGGGCTTGCTGGGTTGCTCGGCCGAGGGATCGGCGGCGGGCGTGGGCTCGGGTTGTGCGATGGCTGGGGCTTGGGTCATGGGTCTTTCGGGATTATGCCTTACCGGACCTCAGGAGCGCCCCGGCGAGAGACGATATGCCGGATAGACATTGGTGTTTTTCCGGCGTTGAGCGTTGTCGTGAGCGAGCTTTACACAGGCGGGCCTTCTTATTGCGAGATCGACCCCACCCGGGGCGAGCGGCGTTCTCTGCGTCTGTTGATCGTGGACGACGACCCGACGACGCGGCAGACGCTGGCGGTGTACGCCAAGCGTGATGGTTTCGACGTGGAGGTCGCGGCGGACGGGGTGGCGGCGTTGGCGGCGCTGCGGGCGAAGCCGGCGCCGATCGTGCTGAGCGATTGGCACATGCCGGGCATGACGGGGCTTGAGCTGTGCGCGGCGATCCGCCAAGAGGCAGAGCTGGGGTTTGTGTATTTCTTGATGCTGACGGCGCGTGACGACGAGGCGTCGCTCGGCCGGGCGTTCGAGGCGGGGGCGGACGACTTCATCGTCAAGCCGGTCGGGCCGATCGGGCTTCGCGCGCGGCTGACCGGGGCGCGGCGGATCTGCGAGATGGAGCACCGGTTGTCGATGCAGAATCACTTGAGCCGTCGGCACAACACCGAGCTCGAGCGGATGACGCGTCGGCTGGAGCACGCGGCCATGCACGACGAGCTCACCGGGCTTTACAACCGCCAGGCGATGCGGAACCGGGTCGGGGAGCTGTGGGGCGGCGTGGCGGGTGCGGACTATCCGAAGGTGACGTGCGCGATCTGCGATATCGATAAGTTCAAGTCGATCAACGACACGCGCGGGCACCACGTGGGCGACGCCGCGATCCGTCGGGCGGCGACGGCGATTCGATCGAGCATGCCGGCCTCGGCGTTCACGGCCCGGCTGGGCGGCGACGAGTTTGTCGTGCTCGATACCGAGTCGTCGCCGCGGCGGCTGGCCGAGGCGATGCGCGAGGCCTCGGCGTGGCTGGCGGACCCGGCGTTCAAGCCCGACGCGTTGATCGACTTCCCGATCCGGCTGAGCGTGGGTGTGGCGTGCACGGCCGACGATACGCGCAGCGAGGCGGAGCTGTTGCGCGTGGCCGACGAGACGCTGTACGACGTGAAGGAAGCGGGGCGGGGCCACGTGCGGGTGCGCGGCGACGAGGGTGATGGGGGCGATGTCGCTGCGGCGGCGTGACCGGCGGCGGTTAGCGCGTTTTGCGTGATCTTTGGCCGGGTGCCACACCTCGCCGAAGGCGATGTGTGGTTGGAGGTCGATCGTCCATCAGCACACATCGTGCTGCGCACGAGGTGTGGCACTCGATTCGTCACCGGCTAGAGAAGGAAGCAACACGCTCTAGCGGGCGGCGGCGAGGGGGATGCGTTTGCGGGGCGCGGGTTCGCGGGTGGCGACGAAGTTGCGGGCGCGTTCCACGCCGTAGCGGTAGTGGGCGGGGCCTTTGCTGGTGCCGAGCGCGCGGCGTGAGCGATGGAGCAGGTCGAGGCGGTGGATCTCGAGGGTCTGTCGGACGACGCCGGTGGCGTAGACGTCGACGATGTCGAAGCCGCAGGGGGCCTGGCAGGGCTGGGCGCAGACGGCGTGGGTGACGCCATCGACCTCGGTGCGGGCGGGGATGTTTCTGTGGCCGGCGAACGCGGCGAGAACGCCCGGCCTGGCGGCGAGCATCTCGGCGATGGCGCGGTGGTTCATGACGGTGCGGCTGGTTTCGCGGGCGAGGTAGGCGTGGTCGGCGAGCTGGTAGTGGCTGAAGACGGCGGTGGGGCGATCGGGCTCGCGGTCGAGCGTGGCGGCCAGCCAGCGGACCTGCCTGGAGCGGGGCGCGAGGCTGGACGGGCTGTGGGTGTGCAGCAGGGCGAGGCGGGCGTCGCCAATGTCGATGGCGCGGTAGCCGCGGTCGAGCCCGAAGGCCTTGAGGAAGCGTTCGGGGACGTATTCGTGGTTGCCGATGATCGGGTGGACGGGGACGCGGCAGGCCTGGAAGAGGGACTTGGCGCGGGCGAGCTGGTCGTCGGTGCCCTGGTCGGTGAGGTCGCCGAGGGCGACGACGGCGTCGCAGCCGGCGTCGGCGAGGCGGGTGAGGGCGTGCTCGAGCAGCTCGGCGGTGTGGCGGTAGAGGCGGTAGGTGTCGGGGGTGTCGTCGGTGAGGTGGGCGTCGGCGACGACGCCGATGCGCGCCAGGCGGGGGCCGGGCGGGGGGTCGAGGGTGGCGGCCTTGAGGTGGTGGACGCGGCCGGCGGCGTCCTGGGCGCGGATGTCGAGGATGCGGCGGGGGGCCAGGCCGTCGAAGAGGAAGTGGTAGCCGCGGCCTCGGCCGATGGCGACGGGCGGGTGCATGGCCCGGCCGGGGAGGGCGGCGGCGTCGAGGTGGGCGGTGACGCGGATCGGGCCGCGATCGTCGGTCACGCAGGTGACGACCAGCGCATCGATGGCTCGGGTGGGGCAGTACAGCTCGAGGATCATGCCAAGCCGCACCATAAAGGCAGGCAGGCGAAATTCACCGAGAAACATCAAACGCTGACAGATTCATCACTTACGCCGAACGCGGCGGCGACGAAGGCCGGTTTGGGGGGCATTGCGCAAAAAAAAACGCGCCCGGTGCAGGAGGAGGACACCGGGCGCGTTAGACGTGACTTGCACCTTTATTACGTACGGGCGACTCGGGGGTTCGCCGTCGCGCGATCAGGCGACGCAAGTCGTATCAGTTATCGGGCTTAATGCGCTGCGGGGCTCAATATTCCGCCCCATGTTCGCCAAACGACGCGAAAAGGCGGTGCTCCGCGTCGCCAAGCGGATAAAATCGACGAAGGGCCAAGGTCCCGCGCCACCTGCCAGAAAGTGGACGGCAAAGCGTCGAAACGCAAGCCCGATCACTGATGCAGCCGGCCGGCGGCGGAGCGTGGTCACGTCCGTGTGCCACGACGGTTTGATCCGTGCCTTGGAGGAGTCCGTTCTCCCTCCGTCGATTTGTCAACGCGGGCAGGCATCCGGCCTCAGCCCGCTGAGCCCGCCGTGTCGTCCCTTACACGGCCGGCCCTGTCCGCTGGTCGGGTTCCTGGCCCGACTCGTGTTCGCTCGACGCCGGCGATCCGTGCCGGCATCCGCAGTCAATCGCTTCGCTTGCCCGCCATGCGCAACGCCCGGCGGGGGTTCATCAACAGGTCCGGGCGCTCGGTGAGCAGCCGCGACCGCTCGGCGTTCCATGCCTGGCGGTCTCGGATTTCCAAGTGGTCGTTGTTGCCAAGGATGACGACCTCGCCCGCCAGCCCCGCCTGCTCCAGCAATCGCTCGGGCAGGCGGACGCGGCCGGTGCGGTCGGTCTCGACTTCCTCGGCCGTGGTGAACAGCAGACGCTCGTAGGCGAGCAGCTCGTCGGGGTCGAGGTCGGACGACCGCAGCGACTCGGCGAGGTCGTTGAAGCCCTCGGCGGTGTAGAGCGCCAGGCAGCCGTCGTCGCCGAGCGTGACGACCCAGACCATCGGGTCGCCGTCGGCCAGGCCGAGCGTGCGTTGGACCTGGGCTCGCACCTTGCTCGGGATCGCGACGCGCTGCTTGCCGTCGATCGCGTGCTCGAAGGTGCCGGTAAAGACCACATTCAGGACCCCTTCGACGGCTCCAGCGTCGTTGCGGATCGCTTCCGTGCAACTGCCCCTGCCAAGACGTCCATGCTCGGCGTCGAACCCATGGCCCGATGCCCAAGCTTACCCACTACGCCCCACAATGCAACACAATGCGCCAAAACAAAGCAAAACGCCATTGTGTCCACGACGTATCCACATTCGAGTCGGCCCACCGTTTTAAGCACCCCAAGTGTTAGGAATTGGCGCGTTCTGTGAGGTTTCAGTCAGGGTTGCGGGTTATGGCTTGTCTTCGTGAATGCCGGGTCTAAAAGAAGTTGCAAGAGAGCCACGTCGCTCTCCCCGACCACTCCCGGGACAGATGCAGTACCTCTCCTTTTGAGAACGTGAAATGAAGACCGCTTCCGTGTTTGCCGCCCTCGCCGCCACCGCGCTCCCCGTGGTCGGCCTCTCCGCTACGCCGATCTTCGACGACTTCGGCTCCTTCCCCAACGCCACCTTCGGCGGAAGCGGCATCCCGACCGACTCGGTTGCCGCGTCCAAGCAGATCATCGACGGCGACACCGAAATCACGGTCGCCCTCTCCGCCACCCAGCGGCTCACCAACCCGCCCCTCACCAACGATGGGGCAGGCACGTACTTCGCCACCCCCGGCAGCAACACTCCGCCCACCACCTCTTTCGAGGGCTCCCGCTGGAACTTCAACTTCTACGTTGAGGTTCGCAGCATCTCCGGCCTCAACGACCCGAGCATCGCCGACTACGACATCAGCCTGCTCTACGACTTCGACGCCGGCTTCGACACGCCGCTCGCCGACCTCGGCTTCATCGACTTCGACGTCGTCGGCCCGACCGCGACCATCTCGACCTTCGAGGACTTCGCCGACGGCGAGATCTCGCAGGGCTCGCAGAACCTGCTCTTCAGCTTCCTCACCACGGGCTCCCCGCCGTTCATCGTCCCGCCCGCCGGCCAGACCTTCGACCCCAACGAACTCGGCGAGTACACCTTCGCCATCGGCGTCACCGACGGGTTCTTCCCGATCGAATCCGTCGCCATCGACGTGGTCATCCCCGAGCCCGGCACGCTGGCCCTGCTTGGCCTCGGCTCGCTTGGCCTCATCCGCCGCACGCGTCGCTGATCGCCGCCTCACGCGACCTCTCTGAAACCTTGCCCAGACCCCGGTTCCTCGAGGCGGGGTCTGTCATTTCCGCCCCGCGCCGCGAACGGGCTAACATCTGCCTCTCGGCCGCCACGGATCGGCGGTCGGCTCCGTGAACTCCCCGCAGGAAATGCCATGCCCCTGATCCCGACGGTCATTGAGAAGACCGGACGCGGCGAACGCGTCTACGACATCTACTCGCGCCTCCTCAAGGACCGCATCATCTTCATGGGCGGCCCCGTGACCGACGACACCGCCAACCTCGTCGTCGCTCAGCTGCTCTTCCTCTCCAACGAGGACGCCAAGGCCGACATCCACATGTACATCAACTCGCCGGGCGGCTCCGTCTCCGCCGGGCTGGGCATCTACGACACGATGAAGTTCGTCCGTTCGCGCGTCAGCACGTACTGCATCGGCGTCGCCGCGTCGATGGGGGCCGTGCTGTTCATGGCCGGCGACAAGGGCCACCGCCACGTCCTGCCCAACGCGAAGGTCCTCCTCCACCAACCGCTCGTCGGCGGCGTCATCGAGGGCCAGGCGACCGACCTCGGCATCCAAGCCCAGGAGATGGTCCGCACCCGCGAACGGCTCTACAAGATCATGGCCGACCACACCGGCCAGTCGATGGAGCAGATCCAGAAGGACTGCGAGCGCGACAAGTGGCTCAACGCCGAGGAGTCCGTCGCCTACGGCGTGTGCGACAAGGTCCTCGAGCAAATCCCCGACAGCATGGCCGCCGGCCACGTGCCCGACGACGAGGCCTGATGCGCCGCCGCGCCGCGTCCATCTCGACGCTCCGCTTCGTCGCCGCGCTCGTCGCGTTGCTTGCGCTGCCTGCCTGCACCGCGCGCCTCGGCCCCGCCAACGCCGACGACGACCTTCGCGAAGAGAACCTCGACCTCCGCGACCAGGTCGCCGACCTCGAAGGCAAGCTCGAGCTGCGCGTGGCGCAGATCGAGTCGATGCGTGACGCCGACGCCACCGCTGCCGACATGCCCGACGCCGAGCCGACCGTGCTCGCCACGCTCGAGCTCGGCCAATACACCGGCCTGCTCGACACCGATGGCGACGGCACGCCCGACACCGTCCGTGCCTACGCGCGACCCCTCTCACAGCACGGCCGCTTCCTGCCCGTCGCCGGCCGCGCCACGCTGCACGTCGTCGGCCTGCCGCCGTCCGAGTCGCCCGACGCCCAGGCCGTCACGCTCGCCCGCATCGACCTCGCCCCGCCCGACTGGCACGCCGCGTACCGCACCGGCTTCACCGGCACGCACTACACCCTCGAGGCTCCGCTCGACCCCGCCGCCGTCGCCGCCGCCGAGTCGGCCGTCGTCCGCGTCGCCCTCACGCAGGCCCAGACCGGCATCCGCGTCACCGCCCAGGCCGCCCGCAACCTGCCCTGATCGGCCCGACGCACGCCCATCCCCCGGCTTTAACCCCTTACCCTCGATCGTTTTCTCATCGTCCACCGCCCCACCGGCCCGATACACCGGCAGATGGGCACCCGCTGCGCCATGACGATCGACGTGGAAGACTGGTTCCACGTCGAGAACCTCCGCCCCGCCATTGCGCCCAGCTCCTGGGCCGACCGCGAGCTGCGCGTCGAGGCCAACACCGACCACATGCTCGACTTGCTCGACGACGCCGAGGTCGCCGCCACCTTCTTCGTCCTCGGCTGGGTCGCGGAACGCTGCCCCGCGCTCGTCCGCCGCATCGCCGACGCCGGCCACGAGGTCGCCTCCCACGGCTACGGCCACGAGCTCGTCTCCGACCTCACGCCCGACGCCTTCACCCGCGACGCCGACCGCGCCCGCAAGCTCCTCCAAGACGTCGCCGGCCAGCCCATCGATGGCTACCGCGCCCCGTGTTTTTCCATCACCGACTGGGCCCTGCCCATCCTCCGCCACCTCGGCCATGCCTACGACTCGTCGCTCCAGCCCATCGCCAGCCACGACCGTTACGGCCAGCTTCGCGGCGTCGACGCCGACCACACGCTCACCGAAGTCCTCCCCGGGTTCTACGAAGCGGCCGTCGCCACGCTCCCTGTGCTCGGCAAGCGCCTGCCCTGGGGCGGCGGCGGGTACTTCCGCCTGCTGCCCTACGCCGTGTTCCGCGCCGGCCTGCAACGCCGACTCGACGCGTGGCAGCCCGTCGTCTTCTACCTCCACCCCTGGGAGCTCGACGCCGGCCAGCCCCGCCTCGGACCGGCCGACGGCGTGTCCCGCCTCAACGCCTTCCGCCACTACGTCAACCTCCGACGCACCACCGACAAGTGGGCACGCCTCCTGCACGAACTCCCCTGGGGCCGACTCGACCGCCTCATCGCCGAGCACGCCGACACCGCCGACCACCCGCTCCAACGCGCGGCCTAACACGCCCGATCGGTGTCACCTCCAGCCCGGCACCGCGATCACCATCCCGCGTGCAACCTGTCTACCGAACGGTCAGTCTTCAACGCGGATCTTCGGCCGAATCGCATCGGGGATCGGCTCCTCGGAGAAAAACACCGCGTAGCCGCCGCCGCCCGCGCCACTGATCTTGTGGCCCAGCGACACCTCGGAAAAAGCATTCAGCTCCGCCCGCACGTCATCCGGACGCATCAGCGGGAACATGTCGACCTGCGCCTCCAGCGAGTCGGTCATCGCCCGCCCGAACCGCCGCGCATCCCGGCTCAACGCCGCCGCCCACAGACGCTCAGCCGCATCGCCCAAACGCTTCGCCGCGTCCGCGTTCACCCGAGTCTCGTCCAGCACCTCGAACTGCCCCGGCCGCGTCCGCATGAACCGCAGATACAAGTGCGACTCGATGAACTCCAGCACATCCGGGTCCAGACACGACGTGATCCGGTCCGGCCAATACGCGCCGTGGTAATCCATCTTCGTCAGCCCGGGGTACACCACCGCGATCGCGTCCTGACTGCCCGCCATGTTTTTGGTCCCCGGCGGGTTCTCGAACGAAAACAACAGCTTCGCCAGCTTCTCCCGATCTTCCACCGGCAGCCGCGGACCCCAGATCGCCATCGCCGACTGGCGCGTCGAGCTCGCCATCCCGCTCCGCCGCTCGTACCGGTCGTCCGGCTCAAGCGAGATGCCCACCACCGGCCCCGCCGCCAGCTCGCTCACCCACGGCTGGTCCAGCCACCCGCCCGCCAAGTCCAGCCGATACGGCACCACCGCCGCCGTCCGCAGGCTCGTCGTCGAACGCGGCGGAAGCTTCTTCGCGGGCACCCGCTCGGCCACCACGTACCGCACGCCCCGCGACTCGACCGCCTCGCGCTTCTGCGGCGAGTCGCCGTCGGCGTTCACGAAAAACACCTCCGGCCGAATCTCCTCCAGCTCCGGCAAAAAATCCATCACCCCCGAACCACGAGACACCCGCGCCTCGTCCACGCAACCGAGCGCCCCGAGCATGTAAGCCCGCTCACGCTCGTTGTTGATCGGCGGACGACCCTTCAACTCCATCACCGTCCTATCCGCACCCGCGCACACCACCACCCGACCCAGCGCCGCCGCCTCAGTCAGAAACGCCACATGCCCCGAGTGCAAAAGATCAAAACACCCGCTCACCATCACCGTCGGTCGTGTCGCGTCATCGATAGGCATGGCATCGAAAACCAGAAAAACAAGAAATCAAGAAAGCCAAAAATCGACCCGCTCAGCAGCAAAATGTACCCGCTCAACGCCACGCACGGCCCACGCCCGCCAGTCGCTTCGGCTGCCTCAATTTTCAGCTCTCCAGATTTTTAGATTTCAAGCTCTCTATACCCCTCACCCCTCCAACTCACGCATCAGCCGCAGCCGAACGCGCGGCCAGATCGACCGTGCCGCGTTGCCGCGGTGGCTGATGCGGTTCTTCTCGTCGGCCGACAGCTCGGCCGTCGTCATCCCCATCGAATCGAGCATGAAGATCGGGTCGTAGCCAAACCCGTTCGTCCCGCGCCCGCGCTCCGGGCTCGCCGCGTCCAGCTCGGCCAACGCCAGGATCCGCCCACGCACCTCGCCCTCCGCCTCGGCCCACGCCTCGCCCGCCTGCGGGTCCCACACGCACATCGCACACACAAACCGCGCCGCACGGTTCGCCTTGCCGCGCATCTCCGAAAGCAGCTTGCGGTTGTTCGCCAGGTCCACGCGCGGCCGCGGCCCTGTCTGCCCCGAGTACCGCGCACTCCGCACCCCCGGCGCACCGTCCAACGCATCGACCGCCAGCCCCGAGTCGTCCGCCAGCGTCAGCAACCCCGCCGCCTCGGCGTAGTGCTTGGCCTTGAGCGCCGCGTTGCCCGCGAACGTCTCCTGATCCTCCACCGGCTCCTCGATCCCCCCGCCCAGCGCATCGAGCGTCACCCACTCGATCGTCGGGTCGTCCATGATCTGGCGGATCTCTTGGAGCTTGTGCGGGTTCGTCGTCGCGAGGAGTAACTTCATGAAGCTCAATCACGGTCGGTTCTATCGTGACAGACTATGCCAAAGCCCACGGACGCCTCAAGACTTGGAGTCTTCGCGACTAAGGTGCCAGAAGATCGCTTCAACTCCAGACACGCGAGGCTGGCTCGATGACCCATCGAGATCATCATTGACGCTACCCGTGAGGAGCCAGCCGTATGCCACCCGCTGTCCGAGCTCGATAACCTCGATGACAAAATCGTTCCACGCCATGTCTGAGTGATCGATTGCAAATGAAACGGTATGCCCACCTTTGTGATACGTCGCAATTTCAAGATTTGTCAGTCTGGCGCCCGCTTCCTTTGCAATCCACGACACAACCTTTCTGGTTGATGTCTCGTTCTTGGTGTTGCAGATCAGCCGCCACTTAGATTGCATGACTTGCCCAGCCAAGCTTGCCAAGAGACAGAGCAATATGGGTTTTACTCGGTCTCATGTTTGATCACGCCCGGTTGCCACCACCTACATGCTCCACCAGTCCAAGTCGATCACCGGGAAGATCACGTCGTGGATGTCCGCGTCGGCGATCTCGTGCTTCTCGACTTCGTTGAGCTGGCCGAGGTACGCCGAGTCGCTGTTCACCTTCTCGGCGATGTCGCACAGGCTCTCGAACCGCGCGACGTGCTGCATGAACCGCTTGATCCCGTAGTCCACCGCCTGACCCCGCCGAATCACAAATGGCCAGTCGCTCGCTTGAAGCAACAACAACTCGCGCCCGGCTTTCTCGAGCAGCGACTTCACCTGGTCGTTTGCGCCGTCGCGCCACTTGAGCTCGTTGGTCAGCCGGCCGAAGGTCGACTCGCAGCGATACTCGATGTCCCACATCCAGTTGACCTGGTCGTTGGTCCACACGCGGTGGTCGCCGCCGTCGCCCCACGACCCCTCGGGCAGGCTCGCGACCTTGTCGACGAAGGTGTCGTCGAGGTAGTCCTTCGTGGTCGTGAGGTTGATCTCAGGATCGGCGTGCATCGTGAGCATCACGTCGCGCAGAAACTGCGGGCCCTCGAACCACCAATGCCCGAACAGCTCGGCGTCGAACGTCGTCACCACCACGCCCGGCCGACCGACCGCGTCGCGGTACGCCCGCAGCCGATCCTTCACCGAGTTCACGAAGTCCTGCGCGTGCTCGTGCAGCTTGCCGGCCACGTTCTCCGGGTAATACAGGTGCTTGTCGCCCAGGTCCGTGCCCTTGCCGGTGATCTTCCAGTACCGAAGGCCACGCCGCGGGCCGAACTGCTTGTGGAACTCGAGGTACACCCCGTCGGCCGGGTAGCCGATCGACCCCGACCAAACCTTCTCGCAGACGTGCTGGTCCCGCCCGAACGCCGTGGCCCGCGCGAGTCCGGTGCCGTCTGAGTTCACGCCGTGCGGCTCGTTGACCGATCGCCAGCCGCGCGACGGGTACTTCTCCGCCTCCGACCAGTCGACCTTCCACCACTGCCCGTCGTTGAACACCTGCTCGGACCGCGAGCCCTCGATCAGGTGGTTCTCCGTAAAAAAGTGCGTGATCCCCTCGTCGGACACCAGATGCTCGATGCCGATGCGCCCCTCGCGCACGCCCCAGTTGATCGGCGGCGTCCACGTCCCGCCGCCCCGATACGCGCACTCCGGCAGCCACATGCCCGTCGGCTTGAACCCGAGAATCCGCTCGCTGCTCGCCACGCCCGCCCGCACCTGCGCGCGGATGGACGCGTCTTCCAACAGCAGCGGCATGTAACCGTGCGTCGCGTTGCTCGTGAGGATCTCGAAGTACCCCTTGCCCGCGCGCTCGGCGTAGGCCTTGGGGATGTCGCGGCCGTAGCCCTCGAACTGCTCCAACGCCTTGCTGAAAAACGCCTCCCACTGCTCGGCCAGGTACACCATGTGGCCGTTGTCGAAGTTCGGTGAGGCGAACGTCGCGCGGTCGGCCTTGGCCTTGGCGATCCGGTCTTCGAGGTAGTGCACGAACCCCTTCTTGAAGTGCTCGTGGCTGAGCTGCTCGAGCAGCACCGGCGTCAGCCCCATCGTCAGCCGGGGCGTCGCGTTGAAGAACAGGCACTCGTCGACCATCGCGAGGATCGGCAGGTACGTCTCGGCAGCGGCTTCGTACAGCCAGTCCTCGCCGTGGGGCCAGGTGCCGTGCCGCAGGACGTAGGGCAGGTGGCCGTGGAGCACGAGACAGAAAGAACCGAGGGGATCGCTCATGCGGCAAGCCTACCACCAACGCCCGTCGCTCCCCCGCGGTTCGGCACGCTCGTTTCAGCCGATCTACACGTCTAGCGCTTTCCAGAACCCCGCCGATCCCGGCCGATATCTCTGCGATGACCACCGCCTCCGCCCGACCCGCCACAATGGGCCCCGTGACCGACACCTGGCTTGCCCCCGCTGACTCTGCCGACCCCGCCGCCCGCCTCGACCTCGCCGGCCGACGCCTGCACTTCATCGGCGTCGGCGGCTCGGGCATGTCCGGCCTCGCCCGGCTCGCCGCCTCGCTCGGCGCCGCGTGCACCGGCATCGACCATCTCGAGTCGCCCACCACCGCCGCCGCCCGCGACGCCGGCGTCACCGTCAGCCTCGACCAGTCCGCCGCCGCGCTGCCCGACGCGCTCGACGCCGTGATCGCCTCCGCCGCCATCAAGCCCGACCACCCCCAGCACGCCGCCGCTACCCAGCGAGGCGTCCCCGTCCTCAAGTACGCCGACATGCTCGGCCGCCTCATGCTCGGCCGCGCCGGCGTCGCCATCGCCGGCACCCACGGCAAGTCGTCCACCACCGCCATGCTCGCCCACGTCCTGCTCGCCGCCGGCCGCGACCCCTCCTTCATCCTCGGCGCGACCTGCGCCCAGATCGGCGGCTCGGCGCGCGTCGGCACGGGCCCCACTCTCCTCGCCGAGGCCTGCGAGTACGACCGTTCGTTCCACCACCTGCACCCCACGCACGCCGTCGTCCTCAACGTCGAGGCCGACCACCTCGACTACTACGCCGACCTCGACGAGATCGTCGCCGCCTTCGCAAAGTTCGCCGACCGCCTCCCCGCCCACGGCTCGCTGCTCATCCAGCACGAGTGCGTCCACCGCCTCGACATCGCCGGCCGCACCCCCGCCGCCGTCGCTACCCTCGGCTTCGCGCCCCAGGCCGACTACCGCATCGCCGTCGACAACGGCCACGCCCACCTCGCCCACCGCAAGCAAGGCCACCTCATGACCTTCGCCCGCCCGCTCCCCGGCGAACACATGGCCTACAACGCCGCCGCCGCGGCCATCACCGCCCACACCCTCGGCGTCGACTGGCCCGCCATCGCCGACGCGCTCTCCACCTTCCGGGGGCTCGACCGCCGCATGCAGACGCTCGGCTCGCGCCACGGCGTCACCGTCGTCGACGACTACGGCCACCACCCCACCGAGGTCGACGCCCCCCTCCGCGCCCTCCGCCAGCACCACCGCCCCGACAGACTCATCTGCGTCTTCCAGCCCCACCAGCACTCCCGCACGCGCTTCCTGCTCGACGCCTTCGCCGCCTCCTTCGCCGACGCCGACCACGTCCTCATCCCCGACATCTACTTCGTCCGCGACTCCGAAGCCGAACGCCGCAGTGTCTCCGCTCAAGACCTCGTCGACCGCCTCACCGCCCGCGGCCACGACGCCCGCCACCTTCCCGACCCCGCCGACCTTCTCGCCACCATCGACTCCCTCGCCGCCCCCGGCACGCTGCTGGTCACCATGGGCGCCGGCGACATCAACGGCATCGCGCATCGCTACCTCAGCAAGGCCTAGCTCACTTTGACTCGGGTGCCACACCTCGCCCGCCAAGCGGCAAGGGGCACAAAGCTTCAAGACTCAACCGCACCCCTCAAGAAGAAGCCGGCACGCTCGGCCGTGATGGCGACCGCTCAACCGATGGCTTCCGCGTGATCACGGCCATCACCGGCTGCCGCGTGCCGCACTCCGGGCACTCATCGCGGTGGCTCACCAACCCCCGCAGGTCGTACCCGCACGCCACGCATCGGCCCTCTTCCAGGTGCCGCCGCCACCGCCCCCGCCTCCGCAGCGCGATCACCCCCACCGCCACCCCCCCGCCCAGCGTCAGCAGCGTCAATACCTGCACCTTCAACGGCCCAAGCACCAGCAGCAACGCCGAGCCGATCGCGATCGGCCAGAACAGCCCCAGCACCAGCCAGATCTTCCGCATCTTCCGCCAGTGCTCGGGCTTGAGGTCCAGCGCCTTGTTCCGCGGCAGCGACCCGATCGTCCACGCCATCCCCACCTCGAACGTGATCACCCCCAGCAGCAGCACCACCGGGATGCCCGCCACCCACGTCGCCGGGTTGAGAAGCCATTGCTCCATCGTCAGATCGTAACCCGCCATCGGCCACCCACCCGCTTCTCGCCACCCAAACCGACGAATCGCGCCCAAGCGCAGCGCTAGTCGGGGCCGGCCTCCAACGCCTCACGCAGCGCCTCGATGACTTTTGGAAGGTCATTCTGAACCGTTGCCCAGAGAATATCGCTGTCCACGTCGAAATACGCGTGGATCAGACGATCCCGCATCCCGCAAATGTCTTTCCACGGAAGCGAATCCAGACGCTCCCGTCTCGGTTGGCTGACGCCCTTGGCCGCTTCCCCGACGATCTCGATGCAGCGAACCAGCGCATAGACGAGTTTCAGGTCTGAATCCAGGTCTTGGCGGGATCGGCCGTCCGCAAACTCGGTGGCTGTCTCGGCCGCTTCGAGCATGTGCTGCAATCTGACTCGATCGTCAAGCGGCATAAAGCACCTTGGCTCGCGACGCGACGTCGTCGCGGAAGTGGCGACTCAGCTCTCGGACCGTGCGCAGGTCAACCCGCCGAGCAGTGCCCAGCACGTCTTGAAGCTCGCGTTCCATCCGCGCCATGTCGAAATACGTCACGCGGCTGCCCGGGCGGAAGTCAACAAGCACATCGACGTCACTGGTCTCCGTCGCTCGCCCGTCGAGCATCGAGCCGAACAGCGACAGCTTGGCCACGCCCCATTTCTTGCAAAACCGAGACATCAGATTCGGGTTGATGTTCAAGCCGGCCATGGAATCACTTTAACCGCTTGTAACCCTCACGCCGCGTCGATCTCTTCCAGCCCGAACTGCTTGATCTTCTTGTACAGCGTCGTGCGGTTGATCTGCAGCTGCTCGGCGGTCCGCTGGCGGTTCCAGTCGTTGGCCCGCAGCGCGGCCAAGATGATCTGCCGCTCCGGCTCGATCATCGCTTCGCTCAGGGGCGTCGGCGTCCACCCATCGGCCAGCGCCGGCACGACCACCGCGCCGCCGCTGATCGCGCCGATCGGCCCCGGGCCCGTCACCCCCGCGCCGGCCGCCACCTGCTCGGGCAGGTCCAAAGGCTCGATCGTCGATCCCTTGCTCAGCAGCACCGCCCGCTCGATCGCGTTCTCCAGCTCGCGCACGTTCCCCGCCCAGTCGTGCCCGCGCAGCGCGTCCATCGCCGCCTCGCCCAACGCCCGGTCCCGGCGCAGCTCCGCGCAGTACTTCGCCAAAAAGTGCTCGGCAAGCAACGCCACATCGCCCGGCCGATCGCGCAACGCCGGCAGCTTGATGTTCACGACGTTGATGCGGTAGTACAGGTCCTCACGGAACTCCCCGGACTCGACCATCGGCTCCAACGGCTGGTTCGTCGCCAAGACAAACCGCACGTCCACGCTCGTCGTCGTCGTCGCGCCCACCGGCTCGAACGCCTTCTCCTGCAGCACCCGCAGCAGCTTGAGCTGCAACGCCGGCGTCGCCGAGTTGATCTCATCGATAAACAGCGTGCCCCCGTCGGCCGCCAGCAGCTTGCCGGGCTTGTCCGCATCCGCCCCCGTGAACGCGCCCTTCACGTGACCGAACAGCTCGCTCTCCAGCAGCGTCTCGGGGATCGACCCGCACGCAAACGTAATGAACGGCTCGCTCTTGCGGTCGCTGGTCGTGTGGATCGCCCGAGCCACCATCGACTTGCCCGTGCCCGACTCGCCGGTAATCAGCGCCGTCGTTCGCGACGGCGCGACCGCCTCGATCAGGTCGTACACCCGCTGCATCCGGTAGTCCGCGCCTACCAGCGAGCCCATGCCGTAGCGGTCGGTCAGCTCCTTCTTGAGCGTCTGGTTCTCGGCAAGAAGCGCGTGCTGATGCTCGGCCTTGCTCACGGCCAGCCGCAGCTCGTCGTCGATCACCGGCTTGGTGAGGTAGTCCGCCGCGCCCAGCTTCACCGCCTCCACGGCGTCCTCGATCTTGCCGAACCCCGTCACCACGATCGGCACCGCGTCGCCGTGCTCCTCGCGCAACCCGCGCAGCAGGTCGAACCCCCCCCCGCGCGGCATGTGCACGTCCGTCACCACGATGCCGAACCCCTCGCCCTTGGCCTGCGCCGCCGCCAGCAGCTCGAGCGCTTCCTTCGCGCCCCCCGCCGTCGCCGTGCGATACCCCGACTCGCTCAGCAGCCCCGCGAGCGACTCGGCGACGATCGGGTCGTCGTCCACGATCAGCACCTTCGCCTTGGCCTTACTCGCCATCACCGCCTCCGTGCCGCACCCGGTCGTGCAGGTACCCCTCGTCGATCGCCGCCCGCGGCCAGCGCAGCGTCAGCACCGCGCCCCGCCGCTCGTCCTCGCGGTCTTTCAGCCGCAGCCGGCCGCCCAGCCCCTCGATCACCTCCCGGCCCACGGCCAGGCCGATCCCGCGCCCCGTCTCCTTCGTCGATCGCCCGACCCGCACCGCCCCCTGCGCATCGAGCATCTCCGCCGCCACGCCCGCGCCCGAGTCCGTCACCGTCAGCCGCACGTCGCCGCCCTCGACCCACGCCCGCACCGCGACTTCGTGGTGCTCGAACCGTCCGCCCGGCGCCGGCAGCCCCGCCTCGCCCCCGCGGTCGGCCGCGTCGATCGCCTCCATCGCGTTGCGCAGCCCGTTCACCACCACGCCGTACACCGGCCCGGCCGGCAACGCCGCGGCGTCGGTCGACACGTCCGCCGTCAGCCGCACGCCCCGCGCCTCGGCCCCCGCCCGCGTCAGCTCCACCGCGTGATCGATCGCCTCGCCCAGCGTCCCCCGTTCCAGCCCCGCCAGCACCCCCCCCACCCCGGCCGATCGGCCCATCCACTGACGCAGCAGCGCCGCCATCCGCTTCATCGCCTGGTCCGCCACCCGCAACTGCTGCAACGCCTCGGCCGACCGCTCATCACCGTCCGCCCCGTCCAGCTTCTTCAGCCCCAATCCCAGGCTGCGCATCGACCCGTCGAGCAGGTTCGCCAGCTCGTGCGCCACCTCGCGCGACCCGGCCTCGCTCGGCGTGCTGTCGCCGCCGCCGTCGCCATTGCGTGCGGGGCCTTGGGGCTCGTCGGGTGTTGCCGCCATGCGACACCTTTATCGGCGACCTCGCCCGTCGCGCTCACTTCATGTCGCGTCCACGCCACACCCGCCCGCCCGATCCCCCCGCGCCGTCACGCCGCCGCCGAGCCCGGCTCACCCTCCGCCTCACCGCCCTCATCCGCGGCCTCCTCCTCAGCCCCCGCCGCTGGCGGCTTATCCAACACCTCGTCCAGCGACCGCACCCGCTCGCCCGCCTCATCGTCCAACGCCACGTCCGATACCTCGGCGTCCGCCGCCCACACCGTGCGCGACATCACCGCCTCGCCCGCCTCGCCGCACACCGTCACCGCGCACGCCCCCGCCGCCTCGCTCCGCAGCTTCAGCATCGCCTTATCAATCAACCGGCAGATCAGCCCGCCCCGGTCGAACGCCGCGTCGCCGCCCGCCGCACCAGCCGCGGCATCCGGGTCCGGCTCGGCCTGCAAGTCCTCAAGCGATTCCACCGCCACCACCCACACCCGCAGCGTGTCCGTCTCGTCCGGCGCCGTCAGCGCCGCCGCCACCCACGCGTCGCCGCGCACCGCCGTCAGGCTCAGCGTCCACTTCACCTCTTCGGGCCCAAGCTCCACGCCCAGCGGCCGGGCAAACTCCAGCGCACGATCGATCTCGTGACGTCGCAGCTCGCGAATCTGGATCCCCTGGTTCACCTTGCGGATATCGACGCCAAGCCAGCCCCGCAAAAGCGCCGAGCTGGCTGGCACCGCACTTTTCAGGATTTCGCGGGCCGCCCGCTGACTCACCCACCGCCAAGCGCCCACCCCGTGTCACCCAAGACCGATAAGCCCCGCCGCCCGCGCCTGCCGCGAAACGTCAGACCCCCAGCACCTCTGCATCACGATCGCTCAGAACCCCGCCGTCGCTCCGCGGCCGCACCGTCCCGTCCCGCTTCCACGACCGCTCGCACCGCGGCTCGCCGCGCAGGTCGACGACCTCAAGCCCGCCCTCGGCGTCCTCGAATCGGCTGATGCCCAGCAGGTCCGCGAGGTCCGTCGCGTCCAGGCCGTCTTCACGCCAGGCCCGGTTGAAGTTGAACCGCACGCCCAGGTCGAGCGGGTTGTCGATGTCGTTCGACTGGCGGAACCGCTCGATGTCGCCAAGCGTCGCGACCCGAAACGCGTTCACGAACTCGGCCATGCCCTCGGCAACTGTCACGCCCGTCGGCTCCGGCAGCGTCTCCAGATGCACGCACCGCTCGCTGCCCTTCGCGTCTTCGCCGTGCAACGCCAGCCACGCCTCGTCGGCCGTGTGCGGGCAGATTGGCGCGAGCAGACGGATCAGCCCCGACGCGATCGCGTGCATCGCCGTCTGCGTCCGCCGCCGGCGGGGCGAATCGACCGCGTCGCAATACAGCCGATCCTTCGTCGCCGACAGATACACCGACGACAGCGTCTCGTTGCAGAACCGAAACAACGCCCGGCTGACATCGCGATACCGAAACTCCGCGTACGCCTCGCGCGCCCCCGCCACCAGCGCATCAAACTCCGCCAACGCCCACGCATCGACGCTCGCCGCGTCCGCATCCCCGAACTCGTGGCCGTCCTTGCCGGGGTCGAAGTCGCTGAGGTTGCCCAGCAGGAAGCGCAGCGTGTTCCGCACCTTGCGGTACTCCTCGCCCGCCTCCTTGAAGTAGTCCTCGTCGACCTTCACGTCGTTATCCGTGTTGATCGAGCTGACCCACCATCGCAGCACGTCCGAGCCGAACTTCTTGAGCAGCTCCTCGATCGTGTCGCCCTTGGACTTCGAGTATTTCTTGCCCTGCCGGTCGACCATGAACCCGTGCGTGAGCACGCGCTTGAACGCGGGCCGGCCGGTCACCGCCAACGCCGGCAGCAGCGAGTGCTGGAACCACCCGCGGTGCTGGTCCGAGCCCTCGAGATAAAGATCGGTCGGCACGAGCGCGTCGTCGTCGCGCACCGCCTGCTTGTCGCGCCACCCTTTGCGCAGGCAGGCGTGCCACGACGAGCCGGACTCGAACCACACGTCGAACGTGTCTCGGCCCTTGGTCAGCCGCTTGAGGTCATCCACCGACGCGCACCACGCCGGGGCGTCCGGGTCGGTCGCCGGGTCGTAACCGGCCAGCAGACCGGCCGGGTCCATCGTGAACCACGCGTCGCTGCCCTTGGCCTCGAACGTGTTCGCCACCGCCTTCACCGACCTCGGCGTCAGCAGCGGCTCGGCCGACGCATCTCCTTCGTTAAAGAATGCCGGGATCGGCAACCCCCACGACCGCTGCCGGCTGACGCACCAGTCCGGCCGACCCTCCAGCATCCCACGCATCCGATTCCGCCCCCAGCCGGGGATGAAGTCGATCCCCTCGGCCGTCTCGTGCAACGCCCGCTCGCGCAGCGTGTGGTCCGGCCGATCCGTGTGCGGCAGCACCCGATCCACACCCACAAACCACTGCTCGGTCGCGCGGAAGATCACTGGCGTCTTGCCGCGCCAGTCGTGCGGGTAGCTGTGGTCAAACTGATTCGCGTGGAACAGGTGCCCGCTTTCCCGCAGCCGATCCACCACCAGCCCGTTGCCGGCCCACACGCTCTTGCCGACCAGCCAGTCGGGCGCGGTCGCGTCGAACGTGCCATCCGCTTGCACCGGGCAATACACGCCGAGGTTCTCACGCACGCCGGTCTGCCAGTCTTCGACGCCGTGGCCCGGCGCGGTGTGCACCATGCCCGTGCCGTCTTCGAGCGTGACGTACTCGGCGGTCACGACGCGATACGCCTCGTGCGCCACCGCGGGCGCAGCCGACACAAACGGGTGCTCGTAGCGTTTGCCCACCAGCTCGTCCCCACGCACCACCCGCGACGGCTTGCCCGCCTCGATCCCCCCCATCGCCAGCACCTTCTCCGCCAGGTCGCACGCCACCCACGCCGACTTACCTCCACCCAAGTCGTACTGCCCGTACTCCGCCCGCGGCGACACCGCCACCGCCAGGTTCGCCGGCAGCGTCCAGGGCGTCGTCGTCCAGATCATCAGGTGCTCGCCCGGCTGCCCGCCGTGCACCTCGAACAACACAAACACCGACGTGTCTTCGCGGTCGTAGTACTCCAGCTCCGCCTCGGCCAGGGCCGTCTGGTTCTCGATCGACCAGTGCACCGGCTTGAGCTGGCGGTACACCAGCCCCGCCTCGACCATCCCCGCGAACACCTCCAGCACCCCCGCCTCGTACTTGCCCAGCATCGTCAGGTACGGGTCGTCGTAGTCCGCCATGGTCAGCAGCCGCTGCATCTGGCCCTTCTGCAGCTTGACGAACTTCTCGGCGTAGGCCTTGCACTTGCGGCGGACCTGGATCGGCTCCATCGCTTTGGCTTCGTCGCCGAGCTGTTCGGTGAGCGACTGCATCACCTTGTGCTCGATCGGCAGGCCGTGACAGTCCCAGCCCGGCGTGTACGGGCAGTCCTTGCCGAGCATCGACTGCGACCGCACGACCAGGTCCTTGAGCACCTTGTTCAACAGGTGCCCGAGGTGGATGTCGCCGTTCGCGTAAGGCGGGCCGTCGTGGAAGACGAACGGCTCGGCCCCGTCGGCCTTGCGCTTATGCCGCAGCTTGTCGTACACGCCCAGCTTGTCCCACCGCTTGATCGACGCCGGCTCGTTCTGCACGAGGTTCGCCTTCATCGAAAACGCCGTCTTGGGGCGCAGGATCGTCTTCTTGTAGTTCGGCTTCTCCGCCGAAGCGTCGGCGGCGGGGGCCGGCGTGGGGGCGGGGCGACTTCCGGGGGCGTCGGACATGGCGGCAGTCTAAGGGCAGGCCTCGGGCGGTCGCGGGCCCGCACAGGCTCCATAAAAAACCCCTCCGGCAGAGGGGTGAAATGGCGGCAGCTGGACTCGAACCAGCGACCTAGGGCTTATGAATCCCTCGCTCTAACCAACTGAGCTATGCCGCCCGCGAGCCCCGCAGTCTAACCGCGGCCACCCCCCGCATCCACCCGCTCGCCGCTGCCTCGTCGGCCCCTCCGCGACCTCGATCGGCCCATCCTGCACGATCCGGCCCCGCTTGGCCGACGTAATACAGCCTTGCCTCTCGCCCCGATCCATCTCCGCCGCCAACCTCCCAACCGCCCCCACGCCGCGGGTGAGCGAAGCGGACCCGCGGGTCGCGTCTCAACCTCCGATAAGCCCGCCCCGTCCCCCACTTCCGGGGGGCACGCCGCCGACGTCGCCGCCTTCCTCGCCTACTGCCGCGTCGAGTGCGGCTTCTCCCCCGCCACCCTCGCCGCCTACGGCTCGGACCTCCGCGAGTTCGCCGCCTGGCTCGACCACCTCGACCGAACCGACCTCGCCACCCTCACCCACCACGACCTCGCCGACCACGCTCGCCACCTCGAAGCCCGCGGCGTCGCGCTCTCCACCCTCGCCCGGCACATCGCCACCCTCCGCGTCTTCTGCCGCTTCCTCCACGCCACCGGCCGCACCGCCGACAACCCCGCCGAGCTCTTCAGCCGACCCAAGACCTGGCAGTCCCTGCCCGGCGTCCTCAGCCAGCCGGATGCCGAGGCCCTGCTCAACGCCCCCGACCCCGACGACCCGCTCTACCACCGCGACCGCGCCCTGCTCGAACTGCTCTACGCCTCGGGCCTGCGCGCCGCCGAGGTCGCCGGGCTCACGCTCAACCGACTCCACGCCGAGATCGGCGTCGTCCGCGTCCTCGGCAAAGGCAACAAGGAACGCATCGTCCCCGTCGGCCGCCCGGCCCTCCGCGCCGTCGGCCTGTACCTCCGCGACTGCCGCCCGGACCTCCTCCGCCCCGAGCTGCCGACCGACCACCTGCTGCTCTCGCGCACCGGCCGGCCGATCACCCGCGTCGTCGTCTGGCAGGTCGTCAAACGTATGGCCGCCCGCGCCGGGCTCCGCGACGTCCACCCCCACACGCTCCGCCACTCCTTCGCCACGCACCTGCTCGCCGGCGGCGCCGACCTCCGCGTCGTCCAGGAACTCCTCGGCCATTCCAACATCCGCACCACCCAGGTCTACACCCACGTGGATCGATCCCGCCTGACCGAAGTGATCAAGAAACACCACCCCCGGCCGTAGGGAACGGATTCAACACAGAGGGCCACAGAGATAGAACCCCCAGGCTCGGATGGCACTCCGCCAAAGCGCAGCGTGTTCCAAAACGCACGATCACGCACGCCTTCGCTCTGTGGCCCTCCGTGGCCCTCTGTGGTGAATCGGTTCCCTCACCCGCCCTGCGTCAGCGCCACCACCGCGGCGACGATTCCCGCGACGGCCAAGCCGCCCAGCACGGCGCCCGCGATCTTCCACCAGCTCCACGGGCGTTCGCCTTGCACTTCGCCCGTGCGGCCGTTGACCAGGAAGCGATACACCTTGTTTTTCCAGCGGTACGAGCTGATCCAGATCGGCAGCAGGATGTGCTTGAACGTGATGTCGTCGTGCTGGGTCTTGACCGAGTGGATGCGTTGTTCGTCGCCGCCGATGTCGCGGCGGACGTCGCCTCGGATGACGCCGTCCATGATCTGCTGGGCGTGGCCGAAGCCCGACTCTAGGTCGACGCGGTACGCCTCGGCGGTGAAGCCGGCGACGAACGCGGGGTCGTAGTCGACCAACTGGTCGAGGTCCCACGGCTCGAGCTTCTCGGTCTTTTGCCTCGGCAGCGAGTCGGAGCCGAGCACGAGTACGTCGTCGAACGCCCGGCCGACGACGCCGGACGCGGGGTACCAGCGGGTCTTACGCACGCGGCGGGTGCGGGTGTTGCCCTTCGAGTCGCGGTACGTCTGCGTGACCCAGTAGTGCTCGCCGCGCTGGCCGGTGTACCACGAGGTGGTCTTCGAGTCGTAGGTCCAGTAGGGGATGTAGACGCCGCTGAGGCCGTGATCGGAGCGGGCGTAGGTCTTGAGCTTGGTCGGCGCGAACCAGAGCTTGCTGATCCATTCCCGGAAGGATTGCTTGGCTTGCTTGTCGGTGATGCGGAACGGCAGCATCGCCTTAGGCTTGATGAGCCGGCGGGAGTGCGTGGCGGCTTCGATGTTGGTGCCGCAGAAGGGGCAGGCGAAGTTGTCGAGGCCGGGCGGCTTGGTGACTTCGGCGGCGCAGGCGTGGCAGGTGACTTCGGCGATCTCGATGGTTTCGAGCCCGGCGTCGTTGTCGGACCAGAGCTTGGCGACGTAGGTCTTGAAGTCGAGCTCGCGCACGTGGTCGGCCGATGTGGGGATGGCGTTCTTGGTGCCGCAGTACGGGCAGGTGAGCGTGGACGTGCCGGGGGCGAAGGTGAGCTGGGCGCCGCACTGCCGGCAGGGGAAGCGCGTGGGCTGGCGCTGATCGCCCGAGGCGTTGGTGGACTCGCCAGCAACGGGCAGCTCTTCGACCTCGTCGATGACCTCGATCGAGGGGTCGTCGGTCGGCGGCGGTGGGGGCGGCGGGGTTGGCGACATGGCGATGAGCTGCGACGCGACGCGGGTCGGTGAACGTCAGCGGATGGCCGCGGATCGATCGGAGGCACTGCATTGCGTTGCAATGCAGCTTGAGGGTCACGACGCCGGCGGGGCGGGCGGCACCGGCGGCGGGGGCGGCGGGAATAGTCGCGACAGCGCGGGCACCTGCCCGGCGGGCGTCCAGCCCGACATGCCGGCCTGCCAGACCAGCGAGTCGGGCGTGAACTCGCCGGCGCTCATCATGTCGCCGAGCCGTGCGGGGTCGAACGGCCCGGTCGTCTGCCCGTTGACCGCGATGTGGAACCCGGCGGGCGGGGGCGGCGGCGGGGCGGCGGCCATCGGTTGCTGCTGGCCGGCGTAGCCCTGCGGGCCGATCTGGTTCGCGAGGTTCGCCCCGACGAACATCCCCATCGCGCCGCCGGCCTGGCCGGGGTTCTCGGCCGCCTTCTCCATCGCCAGGCCCGCCTGGTACTGGTTGAACATCTTCATGTTGCCGATCACGCCCATGCTCGTGCGCTTGTCGAGCGCCTCTTCGACGGCCGGGGGCAGCGAGATGTTCTCGACGAGGAACTTGACCAGCTCGATGCCGTAGGACGCGAACTCGGGCGCGATCTTGTCGCGGATGAGCTCGCCGAACTCGTCGTAGTTGGCGGCCATGTCGAGCGCGGCGGTCTGCTCGGTGGCGACGGCGTCGGCGAAGCGGGCGGTGATGATGTTGCGGAGCTGCTCGGTGATCTCGCCGGTGGTGAAGTGGCCGTCGGTGCCGACGATCTCTTCGATGAGCTTGGCGGGGTCGGCGGCGCGGATGGCGTACGTGCCGAAGGCGCGGAGGCGGATGGGGCCGAACTCGGGGTCGCGCATCATGATGGGGTTGCGCGTGCCCCACTTGAGGTCGGTGAACTGCCGGGTGGAGACGAAGTAGACCTCGGCCTTGAACGGCGAGTCGAAGCCGTACTTCCAGCCGCGGAGGGTCGAGAGGATCGGGATGTTGTCGGTGGTGAGCTTGACGCGGCCGGGCCCGAAGACATCGGCGATCTTGCCCTGGTCGACGAACACGGCCATCTGCCCGGGGCGGACGATGAGTTGCGCGCCGTTCTTGATCTCGTTGTCGTAGCGCTCGAAGCGATAGACGAGCGTGTCGTTGGAGTCGTCGAGAAACTCGACGATGTCGATCAGTTCAGCGCGAAGGGCGTCGAAAAATCCCATGCGTGTCTCCTCGGTGGGCGGGGGTTAATCCGCGATCACTCTACCGCGTGGCGGGTTGCAGCACTGCGAATCGGCCGCGAGTGAGTGGTCGATCCGGGAGGCGGGTGGTCGGTAGGCTCTGCGGCTGATGGTGCCTTCTGCATGGTGGTTTGGCGTGTCGTTCGCGCTGCCGATTGGCGTGGCGGTGGTCGGGCTGTTGCTTGCCTTGTTGGGTTGGGTGGGGCAGCGGATCGGCGACCACCCGCACTGTCGGCGGTGCGGGTTTGACTTGTATGGGTCGATGCAGGCGATGGGCGGTCGGCCGGCGAACTGCCCGGAGTGCGGGGTGTCGCTTGGCCCGAAGCGGCGGGTGACGAGGGGCTGGCGACGGCGGCGGTGGAGCGTGGTGGCGGTCGGGCTGGTGATGGTGCTTGGGTCGGCGGGTTGGTCGGGCGTGGCGGTGTGGACGGGCGGGGTTCGCGTCGAGTTGAATCCGTACAAGCCGGTGTGGCTTCTGCGGTACGAGGCGGAACGACACGGGACGGTGGCGTCGTACTTGGCGCTCAAGGAGTTGATCGCGCGGCTGCACGGCGGACGGCTTGGGCCGTCGGCGGTGGACCTGCTGGTGGCCGAGGGGGTGCGGGTTCAGGCGGACCCGTCGATTCCGTGGGAGCCGAGGTGGGGCGAGGTGGTGGAGTATTCGCGCGAGCAGGGATGGGTGGTGGACGCGGACTGGCATGGGTACATGGAGACGGCGGTGGGTTCGTCGCTGTCGCTGGAGGTGCGGCCGCGGGTGCGGATCGGCGATCCGATCTACATGTCGAGGGTGCGAACGGGCGCGCGGCTGAGCGACAGCGGGCGGCGTTGGCAGGTGATGTCGAGGATGCGGGGGTTTGTGATCGACGGGATCGAGGACCCGCGGAGCGAGCGATATGCCGGCAGGTCGGGCGGGTCGCTGAGCGGGCGTTCCGGGCGTGGGTCGAGCGGGCGGATGGTGGCGTTCAACCAAGAGGTGTGGGGCGGGCTTGAGCCGGGCACGTACGACGCGGCTCAGACGGTGGAGATCGAGCTGTTCGAGGTCGACCCGGTGACGCATCGGTCGATCGAGCCGGCGTTCCTGGTGATCGAGCGGACGCTGACGGATACGTTCGAGCTGACCGATGAACCAACCGTGAAGGCGGTGGTCTTGGACGAGCACCGTCAGGGCGTGCGGGATGCGCTGAAGATCGACTCGATCGAGTTCAAGCCCGGTCGTTGGCCGAGGTTCGACTTCAGCATTGAGCTGGATCATCCGCCGGTGGCGATCGCGTTCGACGTGTTTGTCGTGGATGCGGAAGGGCGTGAGGCGAAGATCGGGACCGTGACCGAGGCGGCGATGGACGCGACGCACCTGAGGACGGGGCACTCGGCGGAGGGGCTGACGTGGGAGGCCGAGGTGGCGGACGTGGTGTTTCGGCCGAGCGGGGAGCGGGCGAGCCGGACCACGGACGTGTTTGAGTATTGGGGGGAAGAGGTGGTGTTCGAGGGCGTGTCGATTGAGCTGCCCGCGGCACTTCAGGGCACGGGTGAGTAGCCGGCGAGCAACGCTCGCCGGGAAACGCGCGGGCTTGGTCTGCGCTCACCACCACTCAGCCGCCAGCGGATGCTTACTGGGCGTTTGTGATGTTGGGGCTTGCTTGCCGTGGTCGTGAGGCGGGTTGCGCGTTGGGCGTGGGGTGGGCGGACGGAGGTCGCTCCCGGCGAGCGTTGCTCGCCGGCTGCGCGATGTTGAGCTCGCGGGTCGATGCGGTTACGACCAGGCGGGGAAGTGGGGTTCGTTGCCTTCGAGGACGGCGGCGACGTCTTTGACGACCCAAGACATGTTGAACAGGGCGGTGTCGGTGCGGGAGGCGAGGTGGGGCAGGAGCGTGGCGTTGGGCAGGGCGTGCAGGGGCGCGTCGGGCGCGGGGGGCTCGGGGTCGTGGACGTCCAGCACGGCGTGGGCCTGGGGGTGGTTGGACAGCCAGGCGTGGAGGGCGGTTTCGTCGACGAGCATCCCTCGGGCGGCGTTGATGAACAGGGCGTCGGGCTTGAGGTGTTGGAGGGCGGCGGCGTTGATGAGGTGGCGGTTGGCGGGTCGGCCGTCGGCGTGGAGGGTGACGATGTCGCTTTGGGCGTAGAGGGCGTCGTGGTTGACGAACTCGAATGGAACTCCGGCCCCCGGAAGTTGGTGGCTCATGCGCTTGCGGAGGGTTGCTTCGGATTCGACATCCGTCGCGTAGAGGTTCATGCCGAGGGCGTGGGCGGCGGCGGCGAGTCGGGTGCCGATGCGGCCCATGCCGACGATGCCCAGCGAGAGGTCGGCGAGCTGGCGGCCGACCTCGGTCTTTCTCATTTCGTGAAATATGTCGGGGGAAGCTTCCGGGGGCAGGGGGGTGCGGGGGCGGTAGCGGTCGAGCGCGAGGCCGAGGACGTACTCGACGACGGCCTGGGTGTTGGCATCCGGCGTGTGGACGACGCGGACGTTGCGGGCGCGGCAGGCGTCGAGGTCGAAGTTGTCGAGGCCGACGCCGGCGCGGCCGACGACTTTGAGGTTCGGCGCGCGGTCGAGCAGGTCGGCGTTGACCTGGGTGTAGGTGCGGACGACCAAGGCGTGGGCGTCGGCGAGTCGGCCGCCGAAGGAGGGGTCGTCGAAGCGGACGCGCTCGACGGTGGCGCGCTCGGCGAGCCAGGCGGCGCAGGTTTCGTCGAGGGTCTCGGTGATGAGGACGAGGGGGAGCATGGGAAAGCTGAAAAGCTTGAAAGCGGGAAAGCTGAAAATCTGAGGGGTGAGTATGACAGAAGCCCATGGATTGAATCCGTGGGCTTCGGGGTGGATCAACGGTTGGTTGTGGACGTGTCTGGCGACACTTCCGGGGGTGGGTGGGGTTTAGGCGTAGAACTCGGCGTTCTTTTCGACGAAGCTCGCCCATTCGTCGGGGAGGTCTTCTTCGGGGAAGATGGCTTTGACGGGGCATTCGTCGACGCAGAGGCCGCAGTCGATGCAGGTGTCGGGGTCGATGTAGAGCATCTCGGCGCCCTCGTATTCGGCCTCGTCCTTGGTGGGGTGGATGCAGTCGACGGGGCAGACCGCGACGCAGGCGGTGTCTTTGGTGCCGACGCAGGGCTCAGCAATGATGTGCGGCATGTCGGGTTCCTTTCGAGGTGAACGGTATGGCCGGTTTTGCGCTCGGGCGCGACGCGAAGTATAGGTACGCCTATGGCGAAGGCAATGGGTTTGGTTCCGACCGGCAAAGTGGTGGTGGGGGACTGTCTGGAGGCGATGTCGAAGTGGCCGGCGGGGAGCGTGGATCTGGTGTTCGCCGACCCGCCTTACAACATCGGTTTTTCGTACGACCGGTACGACGACAACCGCTCGGGCGACGATTACGTGCAGTGGACGCAGGATTGGATCGGGAAATGCGCCACGCTGTTGAAGCCGACGGGCTCGATGTTCGTGCTGATCGGCGATGAATACGCGGCGGAAACGAGACTGCATCTCAAGACGCTTGAGAAAGAGGGCAAGCTGGCGTTTCGGAATTGGATCGTCTGGCATTACACGTTCGGGCAGAACTGCCGGGCGAAGTTCAACCGGTCGCACGCGCATCTTTTTTACTGCGTGGGGTCGGCGGCGTTGGGGAAGTGGAAGGCGAGCGACCCGCCGTTTGCGTTCAACCGCGAGGCGGTGGCGGTGCCTTCGGCGCGGCAGACGACTTATGGCGACGCGCGTGCGAACCCGAAGGGCAAGCTGCCGGACGACACGTGGTACCTGAGGCCGCAGGAGGTGGAGGCGGAAGGCGTCGAGCGTTACTTCCGAGGGGACGAGGACACGTGGTATTTGTCGCGGGTGTGCGGGACGTTCAAGGAGCGGCTGGGGTGGCACCCGTGTCAGCTGCCCGAAGCGATGCTGGAGCGGATCGTGAAGCTGGCGTCGAACGAGGGGGATTTGGTGTTCGACCCGTTTGCGGGGTCGGGGACGACGCTGGCGGTGGCGGCGCGGCTGGGGCGGCGGTGGCTGGGGTGCGAGCTGAGCGGCGAGTACGCGAAGAAGGCGCGTCAGCGGATCAAGCACGTGGAGAAGACGGGGGCGTCGGTGACGACGACGTTCGCGGACAAGGGGATCGTGAAGGGCAAGCCGCGGAAGAAGGCGGAGCCGGTGCGGTCGCCGGAGTTGAAGCGGGGGCGGAAGAAGGGGGCGGGGGGGTAGGGACGCTAAGGAAGGCAGGAGGGGAGGAGTTGGGGAGAGGGGTGGGAGTGGGGTGGTGATGTGTGAGTCATGGACAGCACACATCGTGCTGCGCACGAGGTGTGGCACCCGGGTTTCTGCGCTGTCCATGCAACGCGGGTTGTTTGGTTTCTTCGCTTCCTGACTTCGTGCCTTCCTTAGAGGAAAGCGGTTTACGTGTCAGGGGATGATCGACTGCAAGTAGTCAAGGCTGATCTTGGCGGACTTGATGGGGTCGTTGTCGATCCAGGAGTTGTCCTGCTCGACGACGAGGTACTCGACGCCCGCGGCGGGGGCGGCCTTGGCGATGGCGGGAAGGTCGACGTCGCCGGTGCCGGCTTCGCAGAGCTGGGTGTTGCCGGCCTTGTATTTCGCGTCTTTCATGTGCAGGGCGGGGACGCGGCCTTTGAGTTTGTCGAGCCAGGCGAGGGGGTCGTGGCCGCCGACGCAGACCCAGGCGACGTCCATCTGCGCGAGCAGGTCGGTGTCGTCGAAGAGGACGTCGTAGGCGGTGCGGTCGCCGTCGACGGTTTCGAATTCGAAGTCGTGGTTGTGGTAGCCGAAGCGAAGGTCGGGGTGGGCCTTTGCGGCGGCCTCCGCGGCGGCGACGACCTCGGCGTAGCCGGCGGCGGAGCGGCGGTCTTGCGGCCAGAAGGGCTGGGCGAGGAAGGTGTAGCCGAGGGTCTTGGCGTCGGCGACGGCGGGGGGCAGGGCGTCGGGGTCGGTGGCGTAGCCGACGTGCCCGCCGAGCGCGGTGAGGCCGTGCTTGTCGAGGAGGGCTTTGATTTCGGCAGCGGTGTGGCCGTAGAGCCCGGCGAGCTCGACGTGCTTGAAGCCGATCTCGGCGACCTGGGCGAAGCCGGCGTCGGCGTCGTCGGCCATGGCGTCGCGGACGGTGTACATCTGGAGGGCGATCGGCAGGGGCATGGGTGTGTCTCCGAAACGAATGAGCCGGCAGCGTAGCTTGTGCGCGGCGGATCGGGATGTGTTGTCGGTTGTGCGGCGGGGCGTTGACCGCGCGGCGGTGGGCGTTAGGCTTGAGTCGGTCATGGAAGACGCTTCGCCGACGCCGCCGCACCGCTTCGTGCACCTGCACCTGCACTCGCAGTATTCGCTGCTGGATGGGGGCAACCGCGTCGATCGGCTGGTGAAGCGTGTGGCCGATCTGGGGATGCACGCCGTGGCGGTGACGGACCACGGCAACCTCTTCGGGGCGGTGGACTTCTACACCCGCGCGAAGGCGGAGGGGATCAAGCCGATCCTCGGCATCGAGGCGTATGTTGCGCCGGATGTTGATGGCCCGTCGGATCGTCGCAATCGCGAGTTCACCGGCGTGTCGGACGGCGGGTTTCACCTGGTGTTGCTCGCGGAGAACAACGCGGGGTGGGCGAACCTGCTGAAGCTGAGTTCGGACTCGTATCTCGAGGGGTTCTATTTCAAGCCGCGGATGGACAAGTCGACGCTGGCCGACTGGTCGGACGGCCTGATCGCGATCAACGGGCACCTGGGTTCGTCGCTCGCGCACCGGCTGGTGAAGTACGACCAGACGGGCGACGAGGCGCACTACCGCGCGGCCAAGGCGGAGGCGGAGTGGCACGCCGAGGTGTTCACGCCCGGGCCGGATGGGCAGCCGCGGTTTTATCTGGAGCTGCAGTACCACGCGGAGGACCTGCAGCGGCGGGTCAATCGGCACACGATCCGGCTGGCACAGGAGCTCGACCTGCCGCTGGTGTGCGACAACGACGCGCACTTTTTGACGGCCGACGACTGGGATGCGCACGACACGCTGTGCTGCATCTCGATGGGCAAGGTGAAGACGGACCCGAGCCGGCTGCACTACCCGAAGGACCTGTACGTGAAGTCGCCGGACGAGATGGCGGCGCACTTCGAGGGGGAGGGCGCGGACTGCGGCGAGGACATGGCCGAGGCGATGGCCAACACGGTGCGGATCGCGGATCGGTGCGATGTCGATCTGGACTTCGAGGCCAATCACGCGCCGGTCGTGAAGCCGGTGATCGGCAAGCGGCTGATCAAGTTTGTCGGCAAGCGGTCGGCGGACGACGCGATGGACGCGGCTGCGTATACGAGCGAACACGCGGCGGGGAGCAACGCGTGGTTCGACGACTTCCGCAATCAGATCGTGATCGAGCCCGTGTCGATGTTCGACAAGAAGGGCCGGGCGGTGAAGCTGGATGAGAGCAAGCTCAAGGCCGACGGCGACCTGGCGCTTCGCCTGCTGACCGAGGCGGGGGCGGTGTGGCGGTATGGGGCGGAGGGCGTGACCGACGAGGTGCGGCAGCGGATGGAGCGCGAGCTCAAGGTGCTGGCGGACAAGTCGATCTCGGCGTACTTCCTGATCGTGTGGGACTTCGTCAATGAGGCACGCAACCGCGGCATCCCGGTGAACGCGCGCGGGTCGGGCGTGGGCACGATGGTGGGCTATTGCCTGGGCCTGTCGAACGCGTGCCCGGTGGAGTACGGGTTGCTGTTCGAGCGGTTCACCGACCCGGATCGGTCGGAGTACCCGGACATCGACATCGATATGTGCCAGGACGGGCGCGGCGAGCTGATCGAGTACGTCCGCGAGAAGTACGGGCACGTGGCGCAGATCATCACGTTCGGCACGCTGAAGGCGCGGGCGGCAATCCGGGATGTGGGGCGGGTGCTGGACCTGCCGTTGAACGAGGTGGACAAGCTGTGCAAGCTGATCGGCGATGGGCTGAAGACGACGCTGGACTCGGCGTATCAGCAGGAGCCGGACATCCGCGACTGGTGCGACGCGGACGAGCGGGTGGGCAAGGTGTACGACACGGCTCGGAAGCTCGAGGGGATGCACCGGCACGCGGGCGTGCACGCGGCGGGGGTGATTGTTGCGACGCAGCCGTTGGAGAACATCGTCCCGCTGTACCGCCCGGCGGGGACGGACCAGGTGGTGACGCAGTGGGACGGGCCGACGTGCGAGAAGGTCGGCCTGTTAAAGATGGACTTCCTGGGGCTGCGCACGCTGTCGATCATCGAGCGGGCGAAGCTGCTGATTCGCGAATCGTTTGACGCGAAGACGATCGCGGCGACTGTCGGGGCCTCGGGCGATGTCGATCCGCTGGACCTCGAGCGGCTGACGTACGACGACCCGAGGGTGTTCGAGCTGTTTCAGCGTGGGGAGACGGCGGGGGTGTTCCAGTTTGAATCCGGCGGGATGCGCAACCTGCTGATGCAGATGCGCCCGGACCGGCTGGAGGACCTGATCGCGGCGAACGCGCTGTATCGGCCGGGGCCGATGGACCTGATCCCGGACTACAACGACCGCAAGCACGGCCGATCGGCGGTGCCGACGGTGAACGAGCACGTCGATGCGATTACCGCGGAGACGTACGGGATCATGGTCTATCAAGAGCAGGTGATGCAGGTGCTGAACCGGCTCGGCGGGATCCCGCTCCGCCAGGCGTATTCGATCATCAAGGCGATCAGCAAGAAGAAGGCCAAGACGATCGACTCGGCGCGCGGCGAGTTCATCGAGGGGGCGGGCAAGAACGGCACGGCCGAGTCGCAGGCGGTCGAGCTGTTTGATTTGATCTTGAAGTTTGCGGGCTACGGCTTCAACAAGTCGCACTCGACCGGCTACGCGATCGTGGCGTATCAGACGGCGTACCTCAAGACGTATTTCCCGCTGCAGTACATGGCGGCGGTGCTGACTTACGAGTCGGTGTCGACGGACAAGGTCGTCGAGTACATGGGCGAGTGCCGGCAGGTGCGCAAGCCGGATGGGACGCAGGGCGTGGAGGTTCGGCCGCCGGACATCAATCAGTCGGATGTGGCGTTCAACGTGGTGTTCGACGACGGCGAGAAGCACGACGCGAACTCGGGATACATCCGTTTTGGGTTGTTTGCGGTGAAGGGCGTGGGCGAGAAGGCGATCTGCGCGATCATGGACGAGCGCGAGAAGGGCGGGGCGTTCAAGGGGCTGTACGAGTTCTGCGAGCGCGTGAACCTGCGGGAGGTGAACCGCGCGACGATCGAGGCGTTGATCAAGTGCGGGGCGTTTGATTCGGTGCACGGGATCGACAAGCGGTCGGCGATGGTGGATTGCCTGGAGGCGGCGGTGAAGGCGGGGCAGCGGGCGGCGAGCGATCGGGCTTCGGGTCAGATGGGGATGTTCGGCGGGTTTGCCGAGGCGGCGGCGGACGCGGACTCGGCGGTGGTGGAGACGTCGCTTCCGGACGTGCCGGCGTGGACGACGAAGCAGACGCTGGACTTCGAGTGCGACGCGATGGGGCTGTACGTGTCAAGCCATCCGTTGGAGGAGGCGGGCGAGGCGTTGACGCGGTTTGCGACGTGCGACGTGGCGACGGCCCGGCAGCTCAAGGCCGACACGCGCGTGATTCTGGGCGGGATGCTCACGCGGATCCGACCGACGGTGACGCGGGCGAAGAGCGAGAAGATGGCAATGCTCACGCTGGAGGACCGGTCGGGCAAGATCGACGCGGTCGCCTTCCCGCGGACGTACGCGATGACCAGCCATCACCTGCAGGAGACGGATTCGATCGTGCTGCTGGTCGGCAAGATCGATCGCCGACGCGGCGAGGCGAACCTGGTGGTGGACGACGTGGTGCCGATCGATCTGGCGCCGGATCGGCTGACGCGGACGGTGAAGCTGATCGTGCGTGACCCGTCGCCGATCGACCGTGACACGCGGCTCAACGGCGAGCTTGAGGACGCGCACCGCCGGTTGCGGGATGCGTCGCGCGCGGCGGACGCGACGGCGGACGTGGTGATCGAGCTGACGCAGGGCGATCGCACGGCGATGTTCCGCGTAGACGGGCTGCGCGTCGCGGCGACGGCGGACTTAGCCGAGTCGCTGGCGCACCTGCTGCAGCGTGAGGGGCTGGACGGGGCGTGCGAGCTGCTGGGCCCGCCGAAGATCGACCTGGACAACGGCGCGAGCCACCTGCGTCACGAGGACGCCGAGGCGGAGGCGAATCAGCTGGCATTCAGCATGCGGGACGACGGCGGGGAAAGTATTGATCGTTACTGATCGGGGGCTGCGAGGCGGTCGATGACGGCCTCAAGACCGTCGGTGAGACGGGCCATCGCGTCGTAGTCGAGTCGATCGGGCGTGTCGGTGGGCTCGTGGTAGTGCTTGTACCGGAATGGAAGGGTATCGGTGACCATGAAGCTGTTGGTGTAGCCCGCTTGCCAGAACGACCATTGGTCGGACCAGCCCACGCCCTGGACCCAGCCTGGAAAGCAGTAGCTGTTTGCAGGCAGGGCTGAATTTGATCGGAACGCGGTGAGGGCTTCATCGACAACGGGGCGTGCGTCTAACCTCCCGACGAATGCGATGAAGTCCGCCTTGGGCCCCAGGGCTATCCCGGCGGGGAAGGGGTAGCGTTGCGTGCCGCGTTTGTCCGAGTAGTAGCCCAGCCCATCGAGCGCGATCATGGCGACGATGGCGTCTCCGGCTTCGCGGCATGCGCGGGCGTACGCCAAGCTGCCCATGCCGTCGCTTTGGAAGAACGGGGGTTCTTCGTTGGCAAACGCCACGAAGCGGATCGTGCGGTGGCGTGGTGAGTGCGCGAAACGTTTGGCCAGTTCGAGAAGCACGGCGACGCCTGAGGCGTTGTCGTTGGCGCCAACGGTTTCTCGGTATGAGTCATAGTGTGCGCCGATCAGCACGATCTCGCTGGTGGATCCGAATCCCGGAACCTCGGCCTCGAGTGTCACGCACACGACGGGCTCGGGGTTGATACCGTCGAGCTGGCAGATCAGTTCGTGTTGACGGACGCGCAGTCCGATGCCCTCGAAGCGGGTCCCAATAGACTGCGCGGCTTCGTCGTAGCCATCTTGATTCCAGAGGCTTCTGACGCCGATGTCGTCGCACAGGGTGGAGACATCGGTCGCAAGGCGCTGGGCGCAGGCAACCTGCTGAGCGGTCGGTCCCTCGGCTGGCCATGTATCTTTGGTGATGTTGACGCAGGCGGACGACGCGCTAAGACTGACTGCAAGCGTTAGATGTGCCGCCCATCTGAGTACCCCGGTGATCATCCCTTCGATGTTAGCGACTGTCGTCGGGATTGCTCTTGCTGGCAGCCTGCGATAGACCTCTGCGACATGCGGGGACTGCGTCGATGACGTCTTAGGCGTCGTCTTCGATGCGTGCGACGGCGGTGCGTTCTTTGTTGTAAATGTAGAGCTTGCCGGGCTCTTCGCCGCCGTCTTGTTTGCAGAGCTTGTGGCTGCCGTCGCAGTGGGGGAGGTTTTGCGAGAGGCCGCAGGCGCAGATCCATGCGGACTTGCCCTCGGCGTTGGGCTTGACTTCGATGGGGCCGGTGTCTTCGTAGCGGATCATGCGTGCCATGCGCAAACGATAGGCGGGTGTTGGGGGGTGGCGTGGAGCGGGCTTTCCACCGCGTGTACACGGCGTCGACGTGCGTGTTGTGGATGCGCGCAGGCGCACGGCGGGTGGTCGATATATTGATGGCGACAGGAGGACCCGTGCGTCGCAGTCGCAAGCCCATCGTCATCGCTTCCCGTCGCAGCGAGCTTGCGCGGGTTCAGGCGGAGATGGTGGCGCGGGTGCTGCGTCGGCTGCACGCGGGGGTGGAGGTGACGTTCAACTGGGTGGAGTCGCGTGGGGATCGGCTGTCGGGGCGGCTGAACGAGCAGGGGGGCAAGGGACTGTTTACGAAGGCGGTGGAGGCGGAGCTGCTGACGGGGCGTGCGGATGTGGCGGTGCACAGCATGAAGGACCTGCCGGCGTTGGACACGCCGGGGCTGACGATCGCGGCGGTGCCTCGGCGGGCGGACGTGCGTGATGCGCTGCTGAGCCGGTCGGGCGTGACGGAGGTGGGGGCGTTGCCGGAGGGCGCGATGGTGGGGACGGCGAGCCCGCGTCGGCTGGCGCAGCTTCGGCGGGTGCGGGATGACCTGCGGTTCCGGGTGTTGCGCGGGAACGTGCCGACGCGTGTGGCGGCGGTGTTGGATCAGCCGAGCAACGGGCACGACCCGGCGGACGCGACGCTGCTGGCGGTGGCGGGGCTGAAGCGGCTGGGGATGCTGGATCGGGCATCGGCGGTGCTGCCGCTGGAGGCGATGCTGCCGGCGGCGTGCCAGGGGGCGCTGGCGGTGCAGTGTCGGGCGGACGACCACGTGACGGTGACTCGGCTTTTGCCGATGAATCACGCGGCGTCGGCAGCGGCGGTGCACGCCGAGCGGCAGGTGGTGGCGAGCCTCGGGGCGTCGTGCGACAGCGCGTTGGGGGTGCTGGTGCGGTGGGTGGAGGGGGCGAAGGTGGGTTCGGTAGACGAGGTGGAGCTTTGGGTGCGGGCGATGACGGCGGATGGGTCGGAGATGGCCGAGGCGAGGGCGACGTGCTCGGGCAAGCGGCTGCGTCACGGGGTGCGGGACGTGGTGGCGGCGATCGAGTCGCGGGGCGGGCGGGCGATGCTGGAGGCGCGGGGGCTGGCGGACGGGGCGTGGGCGGAGGAGGCGTCGGTCGAGGTTCCGGTCGCGCGATCAGAGGTTTAAGCGCATCGCCGGCCTTTTGAGGCCGGCGTGCGGGGTCAGGCGAATTCGATTCAGTCGATCTTCGTGCCGTCTTCGCGGGCGGCGATCTCGATGTTGTTGTCGCCGCTGGTGAGGTCGAAGAAGCTGGTGAAAGTCTTGGTGGACCACCCGGCGGAGGTGTTGACGCTTACGAGTTTCCAGGACGAGCCATTGACGCGGATCCAGAACGAGTTGTTGTTGCCTCGATAGGCGCTGCCCTGGGCGTCGGAATTGGTGCGGACCGTGAGGTTGTAAGTGCCGGCCTGCATGCCGCTGAGGGTGTAGCTCATCGTGGGGCCGGCGCTGGCGTTCCAGAAGCGCTGGTTGGAAGTGGAGACGGAGGGGACCCAAGCGTAATCGGGGCTGCCCGATGTGACGGCACGCCAGTCGTTGCTGCCCGAGGTAGCGAGGCCGGAGAAGTCTTCGGCCTGAACGCGTGCGTTGGTGTTGAGGACGACGGGGGTGAGGGTGAACTTGTCGACGTTGGTCGCGCCGCTGAAGCTGAGGCGGACGACCTGGAACCCGGAGCCGAGGCCGAGTCCATTGACGGCGAGGTCGCGGTAATCGCCCCAGTTGCCGTTGCCGGTGATGTTGACCGAGCCTGCGGGGTTGAAGTTCACGCCGTCGCTGCTGGTGTGCACGGTGATGATGGTCGTTCCGCTGCCGCCTTTGGAGGCGCGGATGACCATGTCGTATTCGTTGTCGCCGGCCACGTCGAGGGTGTAGTCAAGGTATTCGCCGTTGGAGACGTTGTTGACGGCGAAGCTGCTGGCGTCGACGGCGGAGGGGTCGCGCCAGCCCGAGGGGTTGGCGGAGTTGGTGTCGAAGTAGGAGACGGCCCCGCCGAGGGTGTCGTACCAGTTCGCTTTAATGGCGGTGGGGCTGGCGGCGGAGACGGTGGTGCCGCGGTTGTCGTCGAAGTAGTCGCCGCCTGGGCCGACGTCGAAGCCGCCGCCGGAGGGCACGCCTTCGAGCGATCCGGCGTCGGGCGTGCCGTTGGCGCCTTGTGTGTAGGCGTTGATGAATTGTCCGGCGTCGCGAGCCGTGGACCCGGAGCCAAGGCGGAAATCGGCGTTGGCGTTTGAAGTGTCGTTGAGGAAGTTAAGCGACGACCGGCTGACCTTGACGTTGCCTTGGCCGGACTGGAGGCTGTTGATGGTGGTGGCGTCGGTGTAGACGTTGTTGAAGAAATCGACCTGGTCGTAGGCGTCGGTGCCGAAGATCTCGCCGACGAGGATGTTGTTGATGAAGTCGGTGCCTGCGAGGGATGTTGAGAAGCTGCCGTCGGTGCCGACCCAGGAGGCCACAGCCTTGCCGACGCCGACGAGGGTGTTGTTGTAAACCTTGTTGTTGACATTGGTGAAAGCGGAGGCGTTGAGGCGGAGGGCTTCGCCGACGTTCCAGACGGTGTTGTGGTGGACGACGAAGTCGGAGGCGGTGGTGGGGGTGTTGTCGAGGTAGATGCCGACGGCGTCGGAGGACAGGCCGGCGGTGGTGTTTTCTTTGTCGGAGGGGCTGCTGCCGCCTCCGGTGACGTTGTCGTAGTTGAAGACGTCGTGGATTTTGTTGTAGGCGATGACGGAGCCGTTGCCGCGGACGTTGTTGATGTAGATGCCGCCGCCGTCGCGGGACTGCATGAGAACGTTGTGGATCTCGTTGTGATGGATGCTGCCGCCCTGAATGGCGCCGGTGATGCCGGATCGCCCGGTGTTGAAGACCTTGTTGAAGCCGATCTCGTGGCGGGTGAGGGTGGATTGGTCGATGCCGCCGCCGCTGCCATAGCCGATTCTGATGCCGGCTCCGTTGACGCCGACATAGTTGACCTCGCTGATGGAGTTGTGGAGGACCTTGTGGCCCTTGCCTTCGACGGTGATGCCGTTGACGGCGGAGAACTGGATGGTGCTGTCGCGGAGGACGTGGTTCTCCCCGCTGAGGCGGATGCCCGAGGAAGTTTTGAAGCTGAAGGGGTTGGTGATGCCGCTGTCATCGATGAGGTCGTAGTGCTCGATGTATTTGGCTTCCATGCTGTCGATGACGAGGTTTCGGCTGTCGTTACCGGTGATGACGCGTGCGCCGAGGACGTCGATGCCTTGAAGGACGATGTGGGACCTGCCTGCGAAGTTGATGGCGGTGTCGCGGGCCTTAAATTCGACGTCGATGCTGCCGGAGCCGAGGTTCTGGTTGTTGTCGCCTCGGAGGTAGAGGGTGTGGCTCCCGCCGCCGTTGTCCTGGATGAACCACTCGCCGGGGGCGTCGAGGGCGCGGAAGGCGCCGACGAGGTAGAAGCGGTCGCCGGTTTCGGGTCGGTAGACGTTGCCGCTGGAGAACTTTTCGACGTCGAAGCTGATGCGTTTGCCGGCTCCGTCGTTGGTGGCCGAGGTGATCTCGCCGGTCTGGTGGACCCAGCCGTCGCCGGGCGAGATGTGGACAAACCCCTCGCCCCAGGCGGAGAAGCTGCTGCCGGGGATCGAGCCTTCGGTGATGGTGATGTTGCGGGTGCTGCCGCTGTCGGCGTAGGTGAGGTTGTCGGCGAAGGCCCAGTTGGGCTGGTTGACGTCGGTGACGTCGGTGATGTTGGGCCAGCGTGCCCAGGTCATGGCCTTGCCGTCGATGAAGATCTGGTTCTGGCCGGAGTCCCAGTCCCAGGTGGGGTTGATGGTGCGTTGGAAGATGTTGCGGCTGGGGTCGCTGTAGACGGACCAGCCGGAGTTGATCTCGTCGAGGCCGCTGACGACGACGTCGCCGGAGGTGCCGGGGGCTTGCCGGAAGGTGATGGGGTCGTTGGCGTTGCCGCTGTGGGCGAAAGTGACGGTCTCTCGGTAGGTGCCGGGCTTGATGTTGACGATGTCGCCGGCCTGGTCGGCGGCGGCGGTGGCTTCGCCGATGGTCTTGAAGGCGGCCCCCTGGCTGAGGCCGTTGCCGCTGGAGGCGACGGATGCGTCGACCCAGTAGGTCGTTGAGAAGAGGACGCGAGGCTCGAGGGGCTCGAACTCGGGCCGGTGGTCAGGGCGTGGGGCTGAGGGTTGAGCAAGGCATTCGACGAGACGGCGAGTAAGCGGAATGAGGCCGAACTTGGGCATGGGAGGTCTCCTGCTGAGAAAGAAGCGGCAGAGCCGGGGTGAAAGAGAAGCTGCTGATCGAGGCTTGGGACGAAGATTCGAGATGAAACGTTGTGGCTAATTTGCTAAAACGTATTAGCTATATGCTACCTTGTCCCTAAGCTATCCGCAAGGGTTTTGCCGGTGGGTCGTGGGTCCTGCTGATAATGGGGCGGATATCGCGCGCTTGAGGCGACTCAAACGGTGGCGGCGTGGTCGAAGGGTTCGGGTTGATTCAAATGACCTGCCGAGCGAGTCGGGCGGTGTGCTGAGCCGGGCTAATTCGACCCGAGCGGGGGCTCGGATGCGTGGGCCTCGGCGGGTGTGTCGGTGAGGTTCGAGCGGATGGGGCAATCCGTATACTGCTCGGCCCTACCTGGCCTGGAGTGAGCCGTGCCGCAACGCCGTCCGACGATCGGTGGAAACTGGAAGATGAACTTGCACCGGCAGGAGGCCTTGGATCTATCCAAGGCGTTGGCCGAGCACGCTAAGACCGACGGCGTGGACGTGGCGGTGTTCCCGGCGTTTCCGTATCTGGCGACGGTGTCGGAGGTGTTGTGCGAGGCGGGGTCGGCGATCGCGCTGGGGGCGCAGGACCTGTCGAGCGAGGGCAACGGGGCGTTCACCGGCGAGGTGTCGTCGTCGATGCTCACGGACGTGGGCTGCAAGACGGTGCTGGCCGGGCACAGCGAGCGGCGGCACGTGATCGGCGAGAGCGATGTTGTGATCAACGCGAAGGTGCTCAAGGCGCTGGCGGACGGGCTGGAGGTGGTGCTCTGCATCGGCGAGACGCTGGAGCAGCGGGAGTCGGGCAAGACGGACGCGATTAATGCGGGGCAATTGGGGTATGGGCTGGCTGGGGTGTCGGCGGCGCAGATGAGCAAGGTGACGGTGGCGTACGAGCCGGTTTGGGCGATCGGCACGGGCAAGACGGCGACGCCGGACGATGCGCAGGACGCGCACGCGGCGATCCGCGGGGTGCTGCGGATGCTGTACGACGGCGGCGTGGCGGACGCGACGCGGATTCAGTACGGCGGGTCGGTGAAGCCGGCGAACGCGGCGGACCTGTTTGCCCGACCGGACATCGATGGCGGGCTGATCGGCGGGGCGTCGCTGAAGAGCGACGACTTTTTGAGCATCATCGACGCGGCCTGCCCGTGACGTGCCGGCCCGGGTTGATCCGGGCGACGGCTTCACTTGGACACGAATCGAACCGAAGGCTTGTTGGCCATGTTTCCTCTGATCGCACAATCGTCCATGCCGGTGACGTTGGTCATCATTCTTGCGGTGCTGTTTGTGTTCGTGAGCCTGCTCATGATGCTGGTGATTCTGATCCAGCGGCCCAAGGGCGGCGGGCTGGCGGGGGCGTTTGGCGGGGCGGGGGGCAGCGCGGACGCGGCGTTTGGGGCGAAGACGGGGGACGTGTTGACGTATGCGACGGTGGGTTTTTTCGTGGTGTTTCTGGTGGTCGCGGTGGGCTTGCAGTGGACGATCAAGCCGCGGACTTCGACGCCCGCGACCCCGCCGGCGACGACGACGAGCGCTCCGGCGATGGGCACGGGCGAGCCCGAAGAGGTGACGGTCGAGTTGCCGCCGATGGAGACCGAGGTGTTCGACCCGGGCGTCGACCCAAGCGACGCGCCGCTCGAGGTGCCGACGCCCGAGGCGAGTGAAGCGATAGATGCCGAGGCGCCGGCGACCGAGTGAGGCCGGGGCTGAGCCGGGCGGAAGGGCACGCATGATCCGATCGATGACCGGCTACGGCGAGGCGACGCGGGAGGACGGGGGCACGCACTTTGCGCTCGAGTTGCGGGGGCTGAACAACAAGTATTTCAAGGCGCTGGTCCGGCTGCCGGACGAGATCAACGTGCTCGAGGCGGAGCTGGAGTCGGCGCTGCGCAAGCGGGTGCACCGCGGGTCGTTCGCGCTGGTGGTGAAGCTGCGGCAGGGCGAGGCGACGGCGGTGTCGCGGGTGAACGACGCGGCGGTGCTGGCGTACCTGCAGCACCTGGAGACGCTCAAGCATCGCACGGCCGACCACTCGGTGACGATCGATCTGACGGCGTTGCTGACGCTGCCGGGCGTGCTGCAGCCGGCGGAGGACGAGCTGGCGTTGACCGAGCGGGCGCGGCCGATCCTCAAGGCGTTGCTGGACGAGGCGATCGAGAAGATGAACCGGATGCGCCAGAGCGAGGGGGCGGCGCTGGCGGACGACCTGCGGCGGCACTGCGACGCGTTGCGGCAGCAGGCCACGAAGGTGGAGGGGCGGGCGCCGGTGGTGATCAAGGAGTACCACGAGAAGCTGCGGACGCGGGTGGATCAGCTAGTGGCGACGGCGGAGCTGACGATCTCGCAGGCGGACCTGGCGAAAGAGGTCGCGGTGTTTGCCGACAAGGCGGACGTGAGCGAGGAGCTGGCGCGGACGCGGACGCACCTGGAGCACTTCGAGCGGCTGCTGGACGAGGCGGGGGCCGAGCCGGTGGGTCGGACGCTGGATTTCATCGGCCAGGAGCTGCTGCGCGAGGTGAACACGATCGCGAGCAAGAGCAACGACGCGGCGATCAGCCAAGCGGCGGTGGTGATGAAGAGCGCAATCGACCGGCTGAAGGAGCAGGTGCAGAATATTGAGTGAGGGGTGAGAAGTGGGGCTGGGATTGGGACCCACGGCTGGGAGCCGTGGGCTTCGAGGGGTGGTTTGGTGTTTGGGGATTTGGGCTGAGGTTTGACGTTGGTGGCTTGGGGGCGGGAGGATGTTGGGATGGCCGAGGGCGAACCCGGACGCGCGACGCACACCGATCTGACGGAGACGCTGGTTTCCGACACGCTGTCGGCGGTGCCGAGCGAGGCGGGGCTGGCGTCGGGGATCAGCCACGAGGTGGCGTCGGGGTCGGGGGTGGAGGCGGGCGTGGGGGCGGGCTCGTCGGCGGGGGAGTCGGGCACGCGGCGGAGTCAGTTTGAGTCGGAGGAGCTGGCGGTTGTGATGTCGCACTACGACATCGGGCCGATCGATCGGATCAAGCCTTTCCCGCGCGGGTCGCGGAAGAGCCCGAAGGTGGTGCTGAAGAGCGCGTTCGGTTTGTTCTTGCTGAAGCGTCGTGCGAAGGGCAAGGAAGACCCGCGGCGGGTTGCGTTCTGCCACATGGTGCAGCTTCACTTGATGGACAAGGGGTTTCCGCTGCCCAAGCTGTTGGGGACGCGGCGGGACAACAACTCGATGCTCAAGCTGGACGGCAAGGTGTACGAGCTGTTCGAGTTCGTGCGGGGCAACGCGTACGACCAGTCGGCGGAGGCGACGCACGACGGCGGGCGGGTGCTGGCGACGATGCACCGCTTGCTGGGCGACTTTGAGTGCGCGTTTGAGTCGTCGAGCGGTTCGTTCCACGGGTCGCAGAGCGTGCGGTCGGCGTTGGAGCACGCGCCGCTGACGCTGCGACGGGTGTACGGCGACGCGGTGGAGGAGCGGGCGGAGCGGATCGTCGAGGGGCTTGAGTACTTGAAGCGGGCGTACCGCGACGCAGCGGGGCGGGTGACTGAGGCGGGGCTGGACGGGTGGCCGGCGTCGGTGGTGCATTCGGACTTTCACCCGGGGAATCTGCTTTATCGCGGGACCAAGGCGGTGGCGGTGATTGACTTCGACTCGGCGCGTCGGCTGCCTCGGGTGGTGGACGTGGCGAACGGTGCGTTGCAGTTTTCGATTGTGGGTGGGCGGAAGCCGGCGGAGTGGCCGGAGCATCTGGATGAGGCGCGGTTCCGGCGGTTCGTGGCGGGGTATGGGTCGGTGACGGGCGGGGTGTTGAGCGAGGAGGAGCGGTCGGTGGTGGTGCCTTTGATGGTGGAGGCGTTGATCGCGGAGGTGGCGGTGCCGATCGCGCAGGCGGGGCGGTTCGGGAGCATGAGCGGGATCGAGGTGTTCGACGTGGTGGGTCGGAAGGTGCGTTGGCTGCTGGCGAACGAGGCGCGGCTGGTGGAGGTGTTGGCGTCGTGAGTTGGGCGGACGGATGCGGACGGCGGGCGGGCTGGCTGGCGGCGGTGGTGCTTGGGGTTTGCGTGTGGGGCGGCGTGGCGTGGGGGCAGGGGGTAACGGACGCGGAGGTGTTGGCGGGGTTGAATGCGGCGTCGTTTGCGGAGCGCGAGGCGATGAGCCGACGGGTGCGGCGTGGGGGCGAGGTGGAGGACGGGCGGCTGCGTCGGCTGACGGTGGAGGCGCGGTCGCCGGAGGCGCGGCATCGGTTGCTGGCGGTGTGGCGTCATCGTTTTTTGGGGCGGATGACGAAGGAGCGCGTGCCGGGCGGGGCAAAGGGCGCGATCGGTGTGTCGCATCGGACGGTGAGCGCAGAGGAGGCGGCGTTGGGTGGCGGGGGGCCGGCGGGGGGCGCGGGTGGTGGCGACGATGCCGGGCTTCCCGGGGTATGAGTGGCTGGAGGCGGGGGACGTGATCGTGGCGATCGACGGGGTGGCGATGCGGCCGGAGGACGGGGTGCGGCAGCTCAGCCAGCGGGTGCAGGACCTGACGCACGGGGCGGTGGTGGTGCTGGAGGTGTGGCGGCGGGGGGACCGGGTGGCGGTGGAGCTGGCGTTGGGGTCGTTTAACGCGTTGGAGACGGTGTACGGGGAGGGCGGGGCGTTGCTGGAGCCATACCGGACGGCGTGGCGGATGGAGCGGGCGTTGATCGAGTCGGCGTGGCGGGACGCCGCGGACGGGGGCTGAAAAACACGCACAAGGGGCTTGCCTGGCGGGTTTGGTGCCGTATACTTATTTCAGTCAAAACTGAATGAACTGGACTGACCGTTTGGTCGATAAGGAATGTTCCCCGATCGGCGGTCCCGATCGGCGGTCCGGATCGGCAGGGAGTACGGCATGGAACTCACGCCCACGACGCAGAAATTCATTCTCCACTGGGGCGAGATGGGCTCGCGGTGGGGCATCAACCGGACGGTCGCGCAGATCCACGCGTTGCTGTTCATCGCGGAGCGCCCGCTGCCGGCAGACGAGATCGCCGAGACGCTGCAGGTCGCGCGGTCGAACGTGTCGAGCTCGATGAAGGAGCTGGACTCGTGGGGCATCCTGCATCGCGTGCCGGTGCTGGGCGATCGGCGGGACCACTTCACGACGACGACGGACGTGTGGACGATGTTTCGCGTGATCCTGGACGAGCGCAAGCGGCGGGAGATCGACCCGACGCTCGAGTTGTTACGCGAGTGCGTGGCCGAGGCGAAGGGCAGCGACCCGCACGTGCACGGCCGGCTGTCGAACCTGCTGGGTTTGGTGTCGGCGATGACGTCGTGGTACGTGCATATCGCGGCGTTGCCGGGGCAGGCGTTGGAGAAGTTCTTGAAGCTCGGCGCGAAGGTGCCCAAGCTGCTGGGGAGCGCGGCGTGACGCCTAAGCCGGACATCTCGATCCCGCCGGTGACGCCGGCGGACCCGGGCGATGCGCACGGCGGCGACCCGTCGGCGTACTCGGCGTTTCGTCTGTTTCAGATGGCGCTGGTTGGGCTGGGGATGGCGCTGCTGGCGATCCGTGCGGAGCAGGCGGTGGCCATCGCGGCGGCGCTGGCATGGGCGGTTTTTTTGAGCGTGCTGCTGGGGATGTCGTCGGGTGAGCAGCGGATCGCGCGGGTGCGGGTGTGCCTGGATACGGCGGCGGCGGGGATCGTGGTGCTGATTGTGGGGTTGGCGTTGGGTTCGCTTTCGTGGCCTTGGCTGCTGGGGAGCCAGGCGGTGATGGCGTTGATGTTTTTGCTGCGTCGGCGGGAGCTTGGGCTGTCGCTGATGGGCGCGGCGGGGCTTTGGTTTTTGGTTCTGGATGGCGTTTACGTCGCGGTCTACTTCGCCGTGTTGGCGGTGCAGGCGGCGACGGGATTGGGAGGTGCGTCGTGATGTGGACGTTTCGCGGTCGTCTGTCGGATTGCCTGCTGCTGAGCTATCGCACGCCCGCGGAGTCGGTGCGTGGGCTGGTGCCGGCGGGTTTGCAGCTCATCACGCGCGGGCCTTGGGCGTTCTGGAACGTGGTGGCCTGCCGGGTGGAGCAGGTGCGTCCCGAGGGCGTGCCGCAGTGGGCGGGGCTGTCGTACCACCACGTGGCGTATCGGCTGCTGACGCGTTGCGTGACGGCGGAGACGGACTTTATTGATGGGTTGTATTTCGTGCGGAGCGAGGCGGACCACGCGTTTGTGACGGCGACAGGCCGACACGTGACGGACTTTAAGTTTCGACCGGCGACGATCGCGGTGGGCGCGGACGGGTTCGAGGTGACGCGCGACGGCGCGGCGGGTTCGCGCGTGGCGCTGGGCGAGCCTGTGCCCGCGGTGGAGGTCGCGGCGACGTGGGCGGCGGACTCGTGCTTCCCGACGTTGAAGGATGCGCAGGAGTTTTTGCGGTACCGCCCGGTGTCGATGGCGCCGAACGGCCACGGACGGGTACGGCTGGCGGAGGTGTCGCGCGACGACGCGGCGTGGCGCGAGCGCGTGGTGAACGTGGTCGACCAGCGGATCGGGCTGTTTGACGAGCTTGGGCAGGACGAGGCGACGCTGGAGCTGGCGACGGCGGTCGATCCGATTGAGTACCAGTGGAAGCTGGGTCGGACGGTGGAGCTGCTGGGGTATCGGCCGGCGGCGGCGCGGGTGGCGGAGAGCGTGGCTTAGAGCGTTCTGCTTGGTGTTTTGCTATGGTCAATGCGGCTGCCGGGTGGCCCGAGGCTTCAGCCTCGGGTTGAACACAGCACGAAGTGCTTTGTTTTGCATCCCGATCCTAAAGGGTCGGGCCACCCGGCGTCTTTGCGCTCATGGCAGGTATTGATGAAAAGACTCTAAGCAGCATGCTTCGCCTTTGGCGCGGTGTGGTCTTATTCACCAGTGCATGGTGCCGGGCTCGCCTTTGAAGGGGCCGACGACGCGTGGCGTGACCCACCCGCCGTAGAAGTTGCCCGGCTGGGGCGAGGCGCGGTCGTTGCCGACCCAGCAGGCGTCCATGGCGTGGCAGTAGACGCAGACGAAGTTCGCGATCGCCTCGAAGCGTGGCGTGGGCTGGGGGTAGGCCCAGGCGGCGCGCTCGGCGGTGGCGGCGTCGACGGCGATGTCGAAGTACGACGCGCGGCCTTTCCACTCGCAGAAGCTGGCGGCGGCGTCGACCGGGCGGAGGACGCCGGGCACGAAGTCGTCGGGCGGCATGTAATAGGTGGGCGGGTGGGAGGTTTCGAGCACGCGATAGGCGGCGGTGGTGCGGAGGATCTCGCGGCCGGCGAACTCGATGTGGAGGGTGTCGGGGACCGGTTCGAGGCGGGGCGGACGGGGGTAGTCCCAGACGGACTCTTGGCCTGGGCCGGGCTTGTCGGGTTGGACGGGCGGGAGGAAGGGCATGGGCGAGCCTAGCGCGGGGGCGTGCCTAGAGTCGGGCATGATTGAGGATTCCCCGTTGGCGGGTCGTCGCGTGCTGGTCTTTGTGGGCGATGACTACGAGGACCTGGAGTTGCAGTACCCGAAGTATCGGCTACGCGAGGCCGGTGCGGAGGTGGTGGTGGCGGGGCTGGAGGCGGGGGTGATGCACCGCGGCAAGCACGGGTACCCGCAGGCGAGCGAGGCGGCGGTGGCGTCGCTGTCGGCCGATTTGTTTGACGGGCTGGTGGTGCCGGGCGGGTGGATGCCGGACAAGCTGCGGCGGTACGACGAGGTGAAGGCGATCACGAAGTCGATCGCCGAGGCGGGCAAGCCGATCGCATCGATCTGCCACGGGCCTTGGATCGATATCTCGGCGGGGATTGTGTCGGGCGTGACGTACACGAGCACGCCGGGGATTAAGGACGACCTGGAGAACGCGGGCGCGACGTGGGTAGACGCCGAGGTGCACGTGGATGTCGAGCACCGTCGGGTGACGTCGCGGCGGCCGGACGATCTGCCGGCGTTTTGCAACGCGTATGTGGCGATGCTGAGCGACGTGGGGTCGGGGGTTTGAGGCGCGGCGGCCGCATGGCGCTGCAGGCGTAAGATTGCGAGCCATGACGACGATCCCCACGAGCGGTGCCGACCGGGCCTTTCGGGCTGAGGACATGGTCGATCCGGACCACCCGGTGCTGCACCCGGCCCTGTCGGAGCGGCAGATGGAGCAGGTCGCGCGGGTGGCGGTGTGCAGGGAGTATGAGCGGGGGGAGGTGATGTTTCAGCACGGCCAGCGGGATGCGCCGCTGTTCGTGCTCGAGCGTGGGTCGGTGGATATTTTCGATCGGACGCAGCCGGGCGACACGCTGATCGCGAAGGTGATTGAGGGGCGGTTCATCGGTGACGTGTCGATGTTTACGGGCGAGCCGACGGTGGCGGAGTGCGTGGCGAGCGAGCCGGTGCGGGCGTTGATGGTGGAGCGGGCGGCGCTGCGTCGGCTGATCGCGGAGACGGCGGACGTGGGGGACTTGATCCTGCGGACGCTGATCGCGCGGCGGGAGTGGCTGTCGGGGCATGGGCTGGGGCAGGTGAAGCTGATCGGCTCGCGGTGGTCGGAGCAAACGTTTCGGTTGCGGGACTTTTTATCGCGCAATCAGTTGATGTTTCGTTATTACGACCTGGACACGGACGGCGAGGTGGAGGGGATGCTCGAGGCGTTTGGGATTGATCCGGAGGACACGCCGGTGTTGATCTGCCCGAAGGGCGTGCACCGCAACCCGACGGTGGAGGAGGTGGCGGCGAACTTCGGGTTGCGGGGGACGATCGAAGAGGGGACGACGGTGGACGTGCTGGTGGTGGGCGCGGGGCCGGGCGGGCTGGCGGCGGCGGTGTACGCAGCGAGCGAGGGGCTGGAAACGCTGGTGATCGAGGCGGATTCGCCGGGCGGGCAGGCGGGGACCAGCAGCAAGATCGAGAACTACCTGGGGTTTCCGACGGGGCTGTCGGGCGACGAGCTGACGCAGCGTGCGGTGCTGCAGGCGCGGAAGTTCGGGGTGACGATCAGCAGCCCGCGGCGGGTGGAGTCGATCGACTGCGAGGGGGCGTACAAGCGGGTGCATCTCGACGGCGGCGAGGTGGTGGAGGCGCGGTCGGTGGTGATCGCGGTGGGCGCGAACTACCGCAAGCTGCCTTGCCCGGACTGCGAGCGGTTCGACGGCAAGGGCGTGTACTACGGCGCTTCGCATCAGGAGGCGCGGCAGTGCGCGGGCGAGACGGTGGTGGTGGTGGGCGGCGGCAACTCGGCGGGGCAGGCGGCGATCAACCTGTCGCAGACGGCGGCGTGCGTGAAGATCGTGATCCGTCGGGACTCGCTGGCGGCGACGATGTCGCGGTACCTGATCGATCGCATCGAGCGCGCGGACAACATCGAGCTGGTGACGCAGACGGAGCTGACGGGTTTCGAGGGCGGCGACGGCTTGGAGCGGGTGCGGATGACGAAGCGCGACGGCTCGGAGGCGATGCTGGAGACGCGGTCGGTGTTTGTGATGATCGGTGCGGACCCGCGGACGGATTGGCTGCGCGGGTGTGTGGGGCTGGATCGGCGGGGGTTTGTGGTGACGGGCGAGGACGCGCGGCAGCACGGCGAGTTCGCGGAGCATTGGGGGCGGTCGGAGCGGGAGCCGTTTTTGTTGGAGGCGACGCGGCCGGGCGTGTTTGCGGTGGGGGATGTGCGGTCGGGTTCGATCAAGCGGGTGGCGTCGGCGGTGGGTGAGGGTTCGATGGCGGTGAAGTACGTGCACGAACATCTGGCGGTGGTGTGAGGCGGGGGGTACAACGGGGGGATGAACGATCACAGCAAGCGTCGTCGTGCGGGGTGGGTCGCGGGGGCTGGGCTGGCGCTGGCGAGCGCGTGGGCGGTGATGGGGCTGGCGGGGTGCGAGGCGGCGCAGGCTTATCTGGAGGCGGCGGATCGGCCGACGGCGCGGGTGGTGGATGCGTCGCTGGCGGGGCTGTCGGTCGAGGGGGTGGAGCTGCTGGTGGATGTGGAGGTGGCGAATCCGTATGGCGTGGCGTTGCCGACGCCGGCGTTTGATTACGCGTTGTCGGCGAACGGGGCGTCGGTGGTGCGGGGGTCGGCGGACGTGGGCGGGGCGGTGCCGGCGAACGGGCGACGGGTGATGCGCGTGCCGGTGGGCGTGGTGTTTGCGAATGTGTTGGCGGCGGCGGAGGGGGTCGAGCTCGGGGAGGTGGTGGACTATGCGATCGATCTGACGCTGAGCACGGAGGCGCCGGCGTTTGGGGCGGTGTCGCTGCCGCTGCGTCAGACGGGTGAGCTGCCGGTGCCGGCCCCGCCGACGGTGGCGTTGAGCGGGATTGATGTCGGGCGATTTTCACCGGCGCTGATTGAGATGGAGGTGGGGGTGGACGTGACGAACCCGAACGCGTTTCGGCTGGCGCTGGGGCGATTGGACTACGCGTTGAGTCTGGCGGGGCGGGATGTGGCGTCGGCGTCGGTGGCGGAAGTGCCGGCGCTTCGGCCGGGGCGGTCGGGGTCGTTTGCGTTTCCGGTGCGGGTTCGACCGCTGAGTCTGGGGGCGGCGTTTTTGAGCGCGATGTCGCGGTCGTCGACGGCGTATCGGTTGAGAGGGTCGTTCGCGGCGGAGAGCCCGTTCGGGCCGATCGAGCTGCCGGTGGATCGGTCGGGGGACGTGCCGTTGTTGCGGTGATCGATGCGCGAACCGCACACCTTGCCGCTGCGCGGTCAAGGTTGGCACCCGATGAAAAACCGCGTCGTGCGACCTTGGAGGCGGCACGACGCGGTAATGATTGGGTCTTTGTTTCGTTGTGTTCGGCGAGTCAGCTTTGGGCTTGGACGACCTTGCCGTCGAGATGGACGTCCATTTGCGGGTAGGGGATGCCGATGCCGGCTTCGTCGAGGGCGACCTTGACGTCGCGGGTGAGGCTTTGCTTGACGGCGAGGAAGTCGGCGGCCTTGGCCCAGTACCAGATCTTCCAGTCGACGGACGACCCGCCGAGCTGGTCGAGCACGACGGTGTAGCCGCGGCCTTCGCCTTCGATGATGTCGTCGCGGGAGGAGCAGACCTTTTCGAGGACCTCGCGGGTCTTGTCGATGTCGGCGTCGTAGCTGGCGCCGACGACGACCTCGACGCGGCGCTCGGGGTGGTAGGTGATGACTTCGATGGTGGAGCCGAAGATGTTGGCGTTGGGCATGATGATGCGTCGGTTGTCGAGGGTGTCGACGTTGGTGACGAAGAGGCTGATCTCGTTGATTTTGCAGAGCTGTCCGTCGAGGACGCAGACGTCGCCGACCTTGAAGGGCCGGAAGGTGAGCAGCATGATGCCGGCGGCGAAGCTGGAGAGCGTGCCTTGGAACGCGAGGCCGACGGCGAGGCCTGCGGCGGCGATGAGGGCGGCGAAGCTGGTGGTCTCGATGCCGAAGATCGTGAGGCAGGTCAGCAGGGCGACGACGAGGACGATCCAGCGGACCATGCTGCCGAAGAACTTGGTGAGCGTCTCGTCGAACTTGGCTTTGGTGAGCGCGCGGGTGAGCAGGCTCTTGAGCCAGCCGGAGATGATGAGCGCGATGATGAAGAGGACGATCGCGCCGGCGACCTGGCCGCCGAAGGCGATGATGGGTTCTTGGTACGTCTCCCAGAGGTCGGACACGCCGGAGACGTCGCCTTGAAGGAGGCGGCCCGCGGCGTCCTGAGTATCGGCGGCGGCCTTGGTCATGGCCTCATCGGCGGCTGCGACGGGGTCGTCGGCGGGGGGCGTTTCTTCGGCGGCGGCGTCGGTCGCGGGGGCGTCCTGCGCGAGGAACAGCAGCGGGTTCCAGGTCATGGCGTTTTCCTTCCTCTGTTGTGGTTTCCCTGATGGCCCGAAGTGGGCGCGAACGCGGGCAAGGGTAACTCCCAATGCTCGTGTCGCAAGGGGTTGGCCTTGGTGGTGGGCGGGCGTTTGGGGTCGGTCAGGGTTGCAGGGTGATGGTGTCGCCCATGGTGGGGGGGGCGTCGTCGGGGAGGTGGACGCGGACGGTGTGGAGGCGGTAGTCGTCGAGGCCGTTGTTGGGCGTGTCGTCGGTGGCGACGGCTTCGACGGTGACTTCGGCGTCGGGGCCGGTGAGGGTGAAGAGGATGGTGCGTTCGGCGAAGCCGCGGTCATTGGTGACGATGTTGGTCCATGCGATCCACGACTCGGCGAGCGGGGCGCCGGTGAATCGAGCGAGCTCGGGGTCGGCTTCGACGAGGGCTTTGGCGTCTTGGTACTGGGGGGTCTGTTTGGTGGAGAGGGTGGAGCCGAGGAACCCGCCGCCGAAGCAGGAGAGCAGGGCGAAGGTGGTGAACAGGGCGGCGGTGAGGCAGAACTTTTTCCAGTTGCGGACCCACCAGTCGGGGTCGACGGAGGGGCGGGTGACGGCGGAGGGTTGGCGCTCGGTGGGCGGGGCGTGGCCGTTGGAAGATTCGGGGGTGGTGGTGGGCGCGGGTTGTTCTGCGGGCGCGGTTGCGTCGTCGGGTTTGGGCTTGGGCTTGGGCTTGGGCTCGGGCTTGGGTTGGGGGAGTTCGCGGTCGGTGGGCATGGGGGTAGGTTAGATCGGGCGGGGTGTGGGGCGGGGGGTGATTAGTCGCGGGGCTTAGGATTGGGTGATGGCGTTGGTCAGTGGGTTTTTGCTGTTGGTCACGGTGGTGGTGATCGGTTTGTTTTTCGCGGCGGCGGTTGCGTGGGTGGGGCTGTTGGTGTGGCGGGTGGTGGCGGGCGGGGAGGGCGAGACCGGGCTGGTGTGCGGGTCGTGCGGGTACCCGACGCGCGGGTTGGATCGGGAAGACTGCCCGGAGTGCGGGGCGAAGCTGGCTGGGAACGTGGTGCGTCGTCGCGCGGCGGTTGAGCGAGCGAAGCGGCGGTGGGGGTGAAGCGTGGTGCCGGTCAGGCGTTGGGCTTGAGCCAGGCGAGTTGTTCGAGGTTGCCGCCTTTGCTGCCGCGGATGGGGGCGTCGATGAGGCCGGCGACGGTGAGGCTGTGGGCTTGGGCGGCGGCTTGGGCGGCGGCGCGGCTGATGGCGTGGGCTTGGGCGTCGTCTTCGATGTGGTGTTGGCCGGATTCGTAGTGGGGCTTGACGAGGGCGACGATGGAGCCGGCGGGGGCGAGCCAGCGGAGGGCGGCGGGGATGGCTTTGTCGAGCTTGGTCCAGCCGAGGTCGAGGGTGGCTAAGCCGCAAGCGGCTTGGGCTTGATCGGGTGGGGTGGCGTGGAGTGCGTTGGTGCGTTCCATAACGTGGACGCGGTCGTCTTGGCGGAGCTTCCAAGCGAGCTGGCCGTACTGGGTATCGACGGCGTAGACGGCGGCGGCGCCGCGCTGGATGAGGCAGTCGGTGAAGCCGCCGACGGAGCAGCCGAGGTCGACGCAGGTTTGGCCGGCGGGGTCGAGGGCAAAGGCGTCGAGGGCGGCGGCGAGCTTGATGCCGCCGCGGGAGGCGTAGGTGGGGGCGTCGGTCATCGGTGCGGGCGGGGCACTGCATTGCGTTGCAATGCAGCTTCGTCAAACGGGATCAGGCACCGCGCGACTGGTACCAAGCCCAGAGTTTTTCGAGGCCGGTGCGCACGTCGGTGGTGGGCTCGTAGTTGAGCAGGGCCTTGGCCTTGTCGACGTTGGCGAAGGTGATCTCCGGCTCGCTGGCGGGTGCGGGCGGGGTGTCGAGGATGGCTTTCTTGCCGATGAGCTCTTCGACGATCTGGACGAAGTCGGCCATGAGGACGGGCTCGCCGCGGCCGATGTTGATGATCTCGTAGTCGCTTGGGGTGTCGAGCGCGGCGACGACGCCCGCGGCGATGTCGTCGACGTAGGTCCAGTCGCGTTTCATCTGGCCGGCGTTGAAGAGCTTGATGGTGTCGCCGCGGGCGATGCGGTCGGTGACCATGAAGGGCATCATGTCGGGCCTGGCGCGTGGGCCGTAGACGCTGAAGAAGCGCAGCGCCGTGAAGGGGAGTTCGTGGAGGTTGTGGTAGGAGTGGCCGAGGAGCTCGACGGCGCGTTTGCTGGCGGGGTAGGGCGCGAGGGGACGGTCGCAGACGTCGGTTTCGACGAAGGGGAGCTGCTTGGTGTGGCCGTAGACGCTGGAGGTGGAGGCGAAGACGAAGTTGGGGTTGCCGTGGGCGATGGCGGCCTCGAGGAGGTTGAGGCTGCCGGAGATGTTGACGTCGTGGTAGAGGGGGGCTCGGCCGATGGAGTAGCGGACGTTGGCCATGGCGCCGAGGTGAGCGATGGCGTGGGGTCGGTGGTCGGCGACGAGGGTGTTGACGGCGGGGGCGTCGCGGAAGTCGGTTTCGAAGAGGGTGAAGCGCGGGCCGTCGAGGAGGGCGGCGACGTTGTTTCGTTTCTGGCGGACGTCGTAGTAGTCGTTGAAGTTGTCGACGCCGACGACGGAGTCGCCTCGTGCGACGAGGGCCTCGGCGACGTGCGAGCCGATGAGGCCGGCGACGCCGGTGACGAGGTAGGTGTGCTGGGTCATGGGGGTTCCTCCGCTGCGTCGGCGGGCGGTTGGCCCTGCCGGGTGAGGGAGCTTACTTGACGGGGTTGGTGAAGGCGTTGTCGCGTCGGAGTGTTTCGCGGTATCGGCCGTGGATGCCGGCGCGGGAGCGTTTGATGGCGGCGACGAGTTCCTGGATGGCCCAGTTTTCGGGGTATTCGGCGAGGAGTTCGTCGAGGACTTCGCCGCGCGCCATGACGCCGTGCTCTTCGCCGTTGCGTTTGTAGAGGCGTTTCCAGGCGTCTCGGATGGAGCCTGCGATGGCGGGGTCGAACTTGTGTCGTTTGAGGCCGACGTCGTTGAAGAGTCGGACGACGCCCATGCCGTCGACCTTCATGAAGGGCGGGACGTCGCGGGTGATGCGTGCCATGCCCCCGACGTAGGCGTATCGGCCGACGGTGACGAACTCGTGGAAGGCGGTGAGCCCGCCGATGACGGCGTGGTCTTCGATGAGCGCGTGGCCGGGGACGGCGACGGCGTTGGCGACGACGACGTGGTTGCCGATGGTGGAGTCGTGTCCGATGTGGACGTAGGCCATGAGCAGGTTGTCCGAGCCGACGCGGGTGAGGCTGCGGTCGTTGGCGGTGCCCTTGTGGATGGTGACGGACTCTCGGATGGTGTTGCGGTCGCCGACGATGAGCTCGGAGTCTTCGCCTTTGAACTTGAGGTCTTGGGGGTCGGCGCCGACGACGGCGAAAGGCCAGACGTCGTTGCCCTGGCCGAGGGTCGTTCGGCCGGTGACGACGACGTGGCTTCGGAGGCGCGTGCCCTTGCCGAGGGTGACGGCGGGTCCGACGTGGCAGTAGGGGCCGATGTGGACGCCGTCTTCGAGGGTGGCGCCCTCTTCGATCACGGCGGTGGGGTGGACTTGGGTCATGGGCTGGTGGCGCGGGGCGGGCGTGGCTCCGCGTTACTCCTCGGTTTCGTCGACGAGCATGAACTTGACTTCGGCCTCGGCGGCCATCTCTTCGCCGACGTAGGCGCGGCAGCGCATGTGGGCGATGCGGCTGCGGACGCGGACGGCCTCGGCCTCGATGACGAGCTGGTCGCCGGGGATGACCTTGCGGCGGAGCTTGACGCGATCGAGGCTGAGCAGCATGGCGAGCTTGCCGGTGTTTTCGAGGCGTTGGCCGATGAGCACGCCGGAGAGCTGGGCCATCGCTTCGACGATGAGCACGCCGGGCATGATGGGCGTGCCGGGGTAGTGGCCTTGGAAGAACGGCTCGTTGATGGTGACGTTCTTGACGCCAACGGCGCGCTGGTCGCCGTCGATTTCGAGGACGCGGTCGACGAGCTGCATGGGGTAGCGGTGGGGGAGCATGCGCGCGATGGCGCGGACGTCGAAGGCGGTGGAGCTGAGCAGGGCCTTGCGGCGGCGCTCGGCGCGGTCCTGCTCGACGAGGCGGCGGACGAGGGCGTGGTTGAGCGAGTGGCCGGCCTTGTGGCTGACGACGCGGCCGCGGATGAACGCGCCGAGCAGATAAAGGTCGCCGAGCAGGTCGAGCAGTTTGTGGCGGACGGGCTCGTCGTCGAAGCGGAGGCGGTTGGGCTCGAGCGGGCCTTGCGGGCCGATCACGAGCATGTCGGACGAGCTGAGGTGCTTGCCGAAGCCGCGGGCGAGCAGGGCCTTGGCCTCAGACTCGAGCACGAAGGTGCGGGAGGGCGCGATGTCGTGGGCGTAGCTGCCGTTGGACGCGTCGAAGGCTTTGATCTGCCGGCCGATGGCGGGGACGTCGGGGTAGTTCAGCTCGTAGAGCAGCTCGAGATGGGCGCTGTCGCTGGGCAGTGCGGCGAGCATGGCGTCGCCCTGGCGGACGACGATGGGCTCGCGGACGACGAGCTCGCGGCGCTCGGCGTCGAGCTCGGTGGGCTGGGCCTGCGTGAGAGCATCGAGGAAGGGCTGGGCCGAGCCGTCCATGGCGGGGACTTCGGCGGCGTCGAGGCCGATGATGAGGTTGTCGATCTTGAGGCCGGCGACGGCGGAGAGGACGTGCTCGGTGACTTCGACGACGGCTTCGCCGGCGCGGAGGGCGGTGCGTCGCGGTCGGCGGACGACGTGGTCGATGCGTGCGGGGACCTCGGCGCGGTTGAGGTCGCGCCGGCGGAAGACGACGCCGTGGTTGGCCGGGGCGGGCTCGAAGGTGAGCGACGACTCAACGCCGGAGAACAGGCCTTTGCCGGCGAGGGAGACGGGCTTGGAGATGGTGCGTTGCGGCGTCATCGGTCGAGCCACGCATGATAAACGCGGGTCGGGCCGTGTGGGAGTTGGGGTGGGGAATGCCCACGGGCGCGGCCGGTGGGGGTTGGGCGGTGGGTTGCGGGCGGGTCAGCGGAGTTTTTTGACGCGCTTCCAGATCTCGGGGAGGTGGCGTTGGGTGGCGTAGATCTTGAAGGTTTCGCGGGCGGGATAGGCGGGGTAGCCGGCCCAGGTTTGGCCGTCGGGGATGTCGTTCATCACCGCCGAGCCGCCGGCGACCTGGCAGCCTGCGCCGATGCGGGTGTGGTCTTTGACGGAGGTCATGCCGCCGATGACGGTGCCGTCCCCGATGGCGACCGAGCCGGCGAGGGCGACGCAGCCGGCGATGACGACGGATCGGCCGAGGACGCAGTTGTGACCGACCTGGACGAGGTTGTCGATCTTGCAGCCGTCGCCGAGGACGGTGGAGCGGAACTTGGCGCGGTCGATGGTGGTGTTCGCGCCGATCTCGCAGTCGTCGCCGATGCGGACGTCGCCGTTCTGCGGGACCTTCATGAGGGTGGTGTGGCCGTCGACGGTGACGGGGCGGAAGCCGAAGCCGTCGGCGCCGATGGTGCAGTTGGGGTGGAGGATGCAGCGTCGGCCGACGACGCATCGCTCGCGGACGACGGCCCCGGGCCAGAGGGTGGATGCGTCGCCGACGTGGGCGTCGTGCATGACGACCGCGCCGGCGTGGAGGGTGACGCCGTCGCCGAGGGTCGCGCCGGCGTGGACGATCGCGCCCGGGCCGATGCAGACGCCTTGGCCGAGGGTGGCGGCGGGGTCGACCCAGGCGCGTTCGTGGATGGGGCTGCCCTCGGCGGTGGCGGGGGGCGTGACGGGTTCGACGGCGAAGAGGCCGAGTGCCTGGGCCATGGCGAGGTCGGCGTTGTCGACCCAGATGAGCGCGCGGCCGTCGCCGGGTTCGAGCTTAGCGGCGGGGTCGTCGGCGAGGGCGTGGCTGACCAGCGCGGCGGTCGCGCGGCTGTCGGGCCAGTGCGCGGCGTACTTGGCGTGGCCGATGAAGGTGAGGTCGCCCGGGCCGGCGGCGGTGAGCTCGTCGAGCCCGTCGATCGCGGCCGACCCATCGCCCTGCACCTCGCCGCCGACCTGTTCGGCGATCGTTGCGACGGTCCAGCCGGCCTGGGTCAACGCTGCACCTCGGCGCGGGCGATGCGCGTGTCGGTGGTGGCGTCGGTGTCGGCGTGGGCCTGGGCGTCGTCGGCTTCGGCGTCGATCGCGCCTTGCTGGTCGTGCGCGCGGTTCATGCGGTCGATGACCTGGGCGGTGATGTCGGCCGAGTCGGCGGCCCAGACGACCTGTGGCGCGGGGACCGAGCGCGGTCGGCCGTCGGGCCCGGGGATGGTGACCTGGATCGCGCGGGTGAAGACGATGTCGATGCCCTGCTCCTCGGCGACGTCTTGCACGGCCTGTTCCATCTTGGTGCGCAGCGCCTGGATCGCCTCGCCCTGGTCGCGCTGCAGCTTGTTGCCCTGCACGGTGGCATAGGCCTGGAGCTCGGCCTGGCGGAGGACGATCTCGTCTTCCTTGGCGCGGCGGGCGTCGCTGCCGCTGGCGAGCATGTTCAGCTCGCCACGGAGCGATTCGATCTCGCGGACGCGGCGGGCCCGCTCGGCCTCGGCGCCTTGGGCGTCGATGCGGGCGCGGGCCTCGATCTCGGTGCGCTCGTTGAGGTTCTCGAGCACCTCGCGGAGGTCGACCACGGCCACGCGATCAGCGCCGGCGGACTGGGCGAGGGCGGGCGTGGCGACCGCGAGCAGGGCGGCGAGGAGCGTGGCGAACATCAGGGCGGGTCGGGTGCGGGTCATGGCGGGCCTTTCGCTTCTTAGGGGGAGTCGTGAGCGACGCGCGGGGTTAGCGAGCGGCGTCGAATTCGTTGTTCATCCGGCGGATGACGGTGTCGGTCAGGTCGATACGCTCGCTGGCGAACAGCAGTTTGCGGTCGCTGACCTGGGCGACGAACTGCTGGCGGTTTTCGGCGCGGAGGTCGTCGATCGGCTGGTCGAGCAGCACGGCGTCGATGCCTTGCTCTTGGGCGATGCGGGCGATGGTCTCGGAGATGTCGCGGTACGTGCGTTCGAGCGCGGCCAGGCTCTGGCGGGCGATGCGCTCCTGCTCGAACTGCTGCCAGACGCTGAGCTCGATGGCGGCCTGACGGAGCTCGGCCTCGGCCTGGGTGTGGCGATCGGTGCCGGGGGTGAGCAGCTCGAGGTCGGCCTGCAGGGCGCGGGCGGCGGTGCGGCGGCGCTCGAGTTCCTGGTTGAGGGTCTGACCTTCGGCGGCCTGCTCGGCTTCGAAGGCGGTGAGCGACTTGAGCGCGCCGAAGACGGCTTCGATGTCGACCACGGCGACGGAGGTCTGCGGGGCGGCGCCGCTTTGGGCGCGGACGGCGGTGAGGCCCAGGCCCATGACGAGCGTGACTGTGGCGAGGATCGCGGCGTGTCCGAGCTTCATGGCGGTCTCCGTGCCTTGGGGGAAGAGTCGGGGTTGGTGGTGCGTCGTGCGGGCGCGTGCGGTTGTAGCAGCCGCGCGGGGGGATCGCCAGCGATGCGGGCGTTATCGCAGGGGCAGGGCGAGGTCGAAGCTGATGATCTGCGCTTCGTCGCCGTCCTCGTCGAGCAGGGGGACGGCGAAGTCGATGGCGAAGGGCGCCTGGCCGAAGAAGGGGACTTTGATGCGCATGCCGGTGCCGACGCTGACGCGCCACTGGTCGAAGCCGACGTCTTCCTGGACGGTGCCCTGGTCGGTGAAGACGACGCCCCGGAGGAAGTCGGCCAGGAGGGGGAACTCGTATTGCAGGCCGGTGAGAAACAGCCAGTTGCCGCCGACGGGGTCGTTGCCGACGCGGCCGTTGTCGTTGCGGACGCCGCGGGGTCCGACGCCACGGAACTCGAAGCCGCGGAAGGTGCGCGAGCCGCCGGCGTAGAAGCGCTCGAAGACCGGGGCGTTGTCTTCGTTGAAGAGGTAGCCGACCTCGAGCCGCCAGGAGAGAACGCTGGGTCGGTCGAGGAAGTCGCGGTCGAGCAGGAAGAAGGTCTGGAAGCGTCCGGTGATGCGCTGGAAGTCGAAGTCCGACCCGGCGAGGCCGAAGGCGTCGAACGAGACGGACGCGACGCTGCCGGCGGTGGGGGTGACGGGCGAGTTGAGGGTGTTGCGCGAGACGGTGAAGCCGAGGGACTCGATGAAGTTGTCGCCCTCGACCTCGAAGACGTCGACGGGGGCGCCGCGGTCGACGGAGTCGATGGCGACGTTCTCGGCGCGGAATCGGACGGAGGCGGAGTAGATGTCGCCGAAGCGTTGGCCGATGCCGACGGTCCCGCCGAAGCGGCCTTCGTCGAAGTCTTCGCGTTCGCGTTCCCAGAAGAACCCGCTGAGGCTGAGGAAGAAGTCGGACTCGAGGAAGGAGGGCTCGGAGAAGCTGACGGCGTAGCGGCTGGTCTCGACGCCGGGCTGGAGGTTGATCGAGAGGGTCTGGCCGGCGCCTCGGAAGGCGCGGCCGGAGACGATCTCGCCGGGGGACTCGGGGAAGTCGGCGATGTCGAAGTTGCGTTGGGCGATGTCGACGGCGCCGACGAGCCCGGCGTCGGAGCTGATGCCGGCGCCGAAGGTGATCGAGCCGGTCTGGGCTTCGTCGACCTCGATGAGGACGTCTCGGACGGGGTCGTCGGGCCCGCCGAGGATGGTGACGGTGCCGTCGCGGAAGAGCGAGCTGTTCCGCAGGCCGGCGCGGGTGCGGTCAAGTCCGGCGCGGTCGAACGGCTCGCCGGGCGTGAGGCCGCGGACGCGGCGGAGGACGACCTTGCTCTTGCTGACTTCGTTGCCTCGGATGGTGACCTTTCCGACGACGGCGGGCTTGCCCTCGTGGACGCGGACGATGAGGTCGACCTCGGTGCGGCCCTCGACGAAGAGGCGTTCGATGGCGACCTCGGTGCCCTCGAGGTCGTCGGGCCGGCCCTCGTCGAGGTAGCCGAGCTTGCCGTAGAGGTCAATGATGGTCTGGACGGAGTTGCCTGCTTTTTCCTGGGTCCAGACGCCGCCGCGCTTGAGGGGGATGGTGTTTCGGAGCTGGGCTTCGGGGAAGACGGAGACGCCCTCGAAGCGGATGTCGCGGACGGTGTAGCGCGGGCCTTCTTCGATGAGGAAGGCGACGACGGCCTCGCGCTCGTTGGGGGCGATGTCGATGCGGCGGCCGACCTGGGCGTCGAGGTAGCCCTCGCCTCGGTAGAAGTTGCGGAGCGAGCCGGCGTCGAGCTCGAGCTGGGCGCGGTTGAGCTCGCCGCCCTCGATGAGCGGGAAGTGCGGGCGGGACTCGATGTGCGGGCGGAGCTCGCGGGGCGGGAAGTGCTCGTTGCCCTCGAAGCGGAAGCCGCGGATGCGGACGCGCGGCCCCTCGCGGATGCGGTAGATGAGCAGGCCCTGCTCGAAGAGCAGCGGCTCGTCGATCTCGACCTCGGCGACGAAGTAGCCCTTGTCTTCGTAGGCGGTGACGATCTGCTGGCGGCCGCGCTCGATGAGGAAGGGGTCGGCGGGGTCGCCGGCGCGGAGGCGGACGCGGTCGAGCAGCTCCTGGTCGCTCAGGGCCTTGTTGCCGACGGTGCGGGCGTCGGTGAGCAGCGGCTGCTCGGTGAGGGCGTAGGTGAGGATGACCGCGCCCTCGGCGGGCAGGGGGGTGACCTCGGCGCGGACGGCGTCGAACCGGCCGAGGTGGGTGAGGCGGACGACGTCGCGCGAGACGACGTCGGGGTCATAGGGGTCGCCGGGCTGGGCGCGGATGGCGTTGCGGACGAGCGTCTCGGGGACGCGGTCGAGCCCGGTGACGCGGACCTGGGCCATGGGCCGGCCGGCGAACTCGGCGTAGGGCTGGGTGTCGGCGGGGTCGGGGGCCTGGGCGGCGAGCGGCGCAGCGGCCAGCAAGCACCCCGCCCACGCCACAGCCAGCCATCGCCACATCAAGATCGAGCCCTTATCGGCCGCGGGGTGTTCCGCGGGGGCGCGGAGTGTAAGGCATCGGTGAATCGCCGATGCGGCGGATGGGGCGTGGCGTGGGCGTGGGAGGAAACGGTGTGCGGGCGTGTCGCGGCGGTTGCCCGGTGCCGGGGTGGCCTCTAAACTCGGTTCGAGAGGCGGACGATGCGTTGTCAGGCGTGCGTTTGGACTCTTGTTGGGCGTGCGACGCCGATTTCTGGCTGCTCCGCCCGCCCCGACTGCCCGCATTGAAAGGCCCCCATGCCCACCGCCACCCCGGAAGCTGCGGACCCGCCCGCCGTTGACCTGCCCGCCGAGCGTCTGCTGGGCATGCTCGAAGACATGATGCTGATCCGCCGCTTCGAGGAGCGGACGATGCAGGCGTACATGCAGCAGAAGATCGGCGGGTTCTGCCACATCTACAGCGGGCAGGAGGCCGTGGCCGTGGGGTCGTGCGCCGCGCTTCGCAAGGAAGACCCGGTCGTCGGGGCCTATCGCGACCACGGGCTGGCGCTGGCCAAGGGGATGCACCCGAACCACGCGATGGCCGAGATGTTCGGCAAGGTGACGGGCTGCTCGAAGGGCAAAGGCGGGTCGATGCACCTGTTCGACAAGCCGAACCACATGTACGGCGGGCACGCGATCGTCGGTGGGCAGTGCCCGCTGGGCGCGGGGCTGGGCTTTGCGATCCAGTACGAGCAGAAGGACAACGTCGCGTTGTGCTACCTCGGCGACGGGGCATTGAACCAGGGGGCGTTCCACGAATCGATGAATCTGGCGGCGGTCTACAACCTGCCGGTGATCTTCGTGCTCGAGAACAACGGCTATTCGATGGGCACGCACATCGCGCGTGGTACGGCCATGGCGGACGGGCTGCACGAGAAGGCCGAGAGCTACGGCATGCGGTACGCCGAGTGCGACGGACTGGACGTGCTGGAGGTATATCGCACGTTCGCCGAGCAGGTCGCGATGACCCGCGGGGCCAAGAACCCGCAGTGGGATCGCGGCCACATCCCCGAGTACCACAAGGACGGCAGCAACCCCGGCCCGGCGTTCATCAACGTCGTGACGTACCGCTACCAGGGCCACTCGATGTCCGACCCGCAGAAGTACCGCAGCAAGGACGAGGTCGGCGAGTACGAGGACAAGGACTGCATCAACCGCCTCGTGCGTTACCTGATCGAGCACGACCAGGCGACGCAGGAGCAGATCGACACGCTGGACACCAAGGCGAAGGACGCGGCGAAGGCGGCGATCAAGTTCGCCGAGGAGTCGCCGGACATGCCGGTCGACGAGATGTTCACGGACATCTACCTCGACCACCCCGACAAGCAGAAGTTCCCCGTCGGCCAGCCGGCCGAGGGTTTCCGCGACTGACCCTTGACCGCGTGGGCCGTCGCTCGGCTCGCGCAGGAGACCGCCATGGCCCGTTCGCTCGGCGAGCTGTTCCCCGTGATCGTGGTGGTGCTGGGGATTTACTTTTTGTTGGCGGCGATGACGGCTCCGTCGGTGCTGACGACGACGTATCAGGACGCGGCGACGCGTGTGCAGATGGCCATGCTGGAGTCGCAGGGTTCCCCCAGTGGCGGCGAGCTTGAGCCGAAGGTTCGCGCTGCCTTTGAGGCGGCCGACGAGCCGCGGCCGGTCGGGGCAAACCCGGCGCCGGGGCTTTATGCGATCGCCTCGGCGTTGTGCTTCGGGTCGGTGTTGCTGTGGTCGCGACTGGGCGGTCGGGCGGCGTCGGTGGAGGGGTGATCGGGCGGGGGTGAGCAGAGTGATTGAGGTCTGTGAAGCTTGCATTGCAACGCAATGCAGAGCGCCGCCTACGCACCTTCAACCAACTCTGCATGGCGTTGCAATGCAGCTTGTCGGGTTGAGGTTTGGAGCATGGCTATCGGACGGGGGTGAGCGGGGCTTGATGCGGCCGAGTAAGGGTTAGCCGTCGCCGCGGCGGCGGGGTTCAGCGGGCGGGGCGGGGCGTCGATAGAACAAATGTGGAGGCAGCCCCCCGTCCATCCAATGACGTCGACCGGCTCGAGGCGCTGCGTGCGTTCGAGGTGCTCGACACCGAGCCCGAGCAGGGGTTCAACGACATCGTCGAGCTCGCGGCCAACCGGTTCTCGGTCCCGATCGCCCTGGTGAGCCTGATCGACGAGGACCGCCAGTGGTTCAAGGCCAAGTTCGGGCTCGAGGCGTGCCAGGGCAGCCGGGACGACTCGTTCTGCGGGCACACCATCCTCGACCCCGAGGTGTTCGTCGTGGAAGACGCGTCGAAGGACCCGCGGTTCGCGGACAACCCGTACGTGACCCACCCGCCGAACATCCGCTTCTACGCCGGGGCCCCGCTGCTCACGGCCGACGGCCACGCGCTCGGCTCGCTGTGCGTGATCGACGACAAGCCCCGCACGCTCACCGAGAAGGACACCAAGCACCTCGAAGCGCTCGCGCGGCAGGTCATCTCGCAGCTCGAGCTGCGGCGGTGCCTGATGTCGGCCGAGCGCGCCAACGACGAGCTGCAGGCCTATCGCGAGGAGCTGGAGATCGAGGTCGTCCGCCGAACGCGCGAGATCATCCAGACGCGCGAAGAGGTGGTGCACTGCTTGGCCCGTGCCTCGGAGTACCGCGACGACAACACCGGCCGGCACACGCGCCGCGTCGGGGCGTACGTGACGGTGCTGGCCGAGGCGATGGGGCTCAAGGCCGGCGAGGCCAAGGCGATGGGCCTGGCGGCGACGCTGCACGACATCGGCAAGATCGGCGTGCCCGACCGCGTGCTGCTCAAGCAGGGCCCGCTGGACGACTCGGAGTTCACCGAGATGCGCGAGCACGCCACGCACGGCGCGCGGATCATCGACCGCCGCGAGCACGTCCGCACGCCGCACGACGGCGCGGAGTCGCCGATGGGCCAGCGGATCGTCAGCCCGACGAGCTACGACGTGCTGCGGCTGGCGTCGGAGATCGCCCGGACCCACCACGAGCACTGGGACGGGTCGGGCTACCCGCAGGGGCTGATCGGCGAGGACATCCCGCTGGGCGGTCGGCTGACGGCGGTCGCCGATGTGTACGACGCGCTGGGCTCGGCCCGGCCGTACAAGGACGCCCTGCCTCGCCACCAGTGCCTCAAGGTGATCCGCCAGGGGGCGGGCAGCCACTTCGACCCCAACGTGGTCGAGGCCTTCTTCGACAGCCTTGGCGACATCCTCGACGCCCAGAACCTCTGGGCCGATGAGATCCCGCACCGCCTGAACGGCACCGACGACCGCGAGCCGCCCGCGGCCTCCAAAGCGGCCTCCAAGACCGGCAAGGCGGCCTGAGCCGCGCCGTTTCCCCGCATCCGCCGGCCGAATCGACGCCCGCCCGCGCCAACGCGAATGGGCTAAACTGCCGCCATGGCCTCCAATAACGGCACCGCCGACCGCAAAATCCAGTACCGCGAAGCCCTCCGCGAGGCCATGGCCGAGGAGATGCGCCTCGACGAGCGCGTCTTCGTCATGGGCGAAGAGGTCGCCGAGTACAACGGGGCCTACAAGGTCACCGGCCCGATGATCGAGGAGTTCGGCCCCCGCCGGATCGTCGACTCGCCCATCTCCGAGACCGGGTTCGCCGGCCTGGGCGTCGGGGCCGCGATGTACGGCCTGCGACCCATCATCGAGTTCATGTCCTGGTCGTTCTGCCTCGTCGCCGCCGACCAGATCATCAACAACGCGCCGAAGATCCTTTACATGTCCGGCGGGCAGTTCGGCGTGCCGTGCGTGTTCCGCGGGAACAACGGCGCGGGCGGGCAGCTCGGCTCGACGCACTCGTGGTCGGTCGAGTCGATGTTCAGCTCGGTCCCCGGGCTCAAGCTCGCCATCCCCTCGACCCCCCGCGACGCCAAGGGCCTGCTCAAGACCGCCATCCGCGACGGCGACCCCGTGTTCTTCCTCGAATCCGAGCGGATGCTCGGCATGGGCACCCGCGGCGACAAGGACTTCTCGCCGTACCTCTCGGGCGCTCGCTGGGCCCCGCCCACGCCCGAAGAGGACGACGACTTCACCATCCCCTTCGGCCAGGCCCACGTGGTTAAAGAGGGCGCCGACTGCACGGTCGTCACCGCCGGCCGCCCGGTGCACTTCGCGCTCGAGGCCGCGGGCGAGCTGGAGAAGGAAGGGATTGATGTCGAGGTGATCGACTGCCGCACGTACCGCCCGCTGGACATCGACACGATCGCCGCGTCGGTGCGCAAGACGAACTACTGCGTGGTGGCCGACCAGTGCTGGCCGTTCGCGTCGATCGCGTCGGAGATCGCCGCGACGGTGCACGAGCACTGCTTCGACGATCTGGACAACTCGGTCAAGCGGGTGAACAACGACGACATCCCCCCGCCGTACAACCGCAACCGCGAGCAGGACATGCTCCCCAACGCCCGCAAGATCGCCGAAGCGGTCCGGCAGGCGACGTACAACGCCTGATCGGCGGTTGTTTCTGTTATTGCATCGCGTAGCCGGAGGCCCGCAGGGCCCCGCGTGGTTCCGTGGTTTCGCACGTCAACTCGGGACGCTTCGCGTCGCCCGCTACGCGGAGGATTGTTCGCGTGGGTCGTCTTCGGTGAGTTCGTCGATGCGGCCGGCCAGGGCGAGGGCGACGGGGCGGAAGGTGTCGGACTTGGCGCAGAGGATGCGGACGACGGCGAGGATGGGGGTGGAGAGGAACGCGCCGACGATGCCCCAGACGAGGCCGAAGTACATAAGGCCGAGCATGACGACGACGGGGTGGACGTCGAATCGCTCGCCCATGAAGCGGGTTTCGAGCAGGCCCGAGGTGAAGTGGATGAGGCCGGGGATGCCCAGGGCGAGCGCGGCCCAGACGAGCGAAGAAGCGGTGATGGGGTCGGGCAGGGCGAGGAGGACGATGGGGACGGGCGCGAGGGTGGCCAGGAACGGGCCGATGTTGGGGATGAAGTTGAAGAGGAAGCCGAGGAGCCCGAAGACGACGGCGAACTCGACGCCGAAGAAGTAGAGCGCGGCGCCCTGCGCGAGGCCGGTGACGGCGGAGATGATGGTCTTGAGGATGATGTATCCCTTGACGCCGCCCTCGATATCGGCGACGAGGCCTCCGGCGCGTTTCACGCTGACGACGCGGCCGAGCATCATGAAGAACATGAGGATGAGGATGAGCAGGCCGTTGGAGATGACGCCGAGCGCGGACTGCGCGACGCCCTGAAGGATGGGGCCGACGTTGTCTTGCAGCAGGTCGCGGAGCAGGGTGGCGAGGCTGGGCCGAGCGGCGGCTTCGTCTTGGGACGCGGCGTCGGAGGTGGTCGTGTCTTCGGCGAGCGCGGGTTGGCCGTTGGCGAGTTCGGGCGCGACGGGCGCGGGGGCGGCGTCGAGGGCGGAAGTGGCGGATGCGTCGATTTTGCTTTCGGCCGTGGCTGCGTCGATTGGCGCGGGGTTGGCGGGGTCGGGGGTTGCGGGCGTGTCGGCGGTGGTTTCGGTTTTGGCCTCGACGAGCATGCGGATGGGGGCGAAGTTTTCTGCTCGGTCGATGAAGGCGTTGAGTCGCTGTTCGTAGGCGTCGGCGTTGCGGGCCATGCGGCCGGCGGAGTCGTAGATGACGGTGCCGGCGGCGCCTAGGACGGCCAGGGCGATGAGGAAGGTGGCGGGGATGGCGAGGAAGCCCGGCCAGCGGAGCTTTTGGACGAGGAAGTCGAGCAGCGGGCTGATGGAGAAGAAGAGGAACCCGGCGAGGACGAAGGGGACGAGGATGACCTCGAGCTGGGTGAGGAGTTGGGTGATGGCGACGAAGGCGATGACGGCGACGCCGCCGACGAGGACGGGGTGGGCGGTGAGGCGGGGCGAGTCGTCGCTCATGGCGGGCATCGTACGGCGGGCGGGGCTGCTAGGATTGGGACTCGGTCGGGGCCCCGTCGCAGGTTGGCGCGGGGCGCGGGTGGCCCGAGCCTGTTTCGCCTTTAGCCCGCTGGGAATCCGCCATGCCGATCAAGATCGAGATGCCTCGCCTGTCCGACACGATGGAGGAGGGGACGCTGCTGAAGTGGCACGTCGCCAAGGGCGATTCGGTGTCGTCGGGCGACCACATCGCCGATGTCGAGACGGACAAGGCGACGATGGAAGTGAACGTGTTCGACGACGGCACGATCGCGGCGTTGCCGGTGGACGAGGGGTCGACCGTGGCGGTGGGCGACGTGATCGCGGTGGTGGCTGAGGAGGGCGAAGACCTCGACGAGGCAGCGAAGTCGGCGTCGAGCTCGTCGGGCGGGGGGAATAAGGAACAGAAGCAAGCGGCCGAGGGTGGCGGCGACGCATCGAGCAACGGCAGCGCCGCGACGGCGGTGGCCGAGCCTCCGGCGGCGGCGTCGGGTGGGTCGTCGTCGGGCGTGAAGGCGTCGCCTCTGGCGCGCAAGCTGGCCGAGGAGAAGGGCGTGGACCTGGGGTCGATCGCGGGGTCGGGGCCGGGCGGGCGGATCATTAAGAAGGACGTGCTGTCGGCGGCCGAGGGCAGCACGTCGGGCGGGCCTGCGGTGCGGCCGGCACCGGTGGAGCAGCCGCGATCGATCAGCGCGGCGGCGCCCTCCGGTGGCGGCGCGGCGGTGCCGTCGGTCGGGGGTGGCGTGGCGCTGGAGGCCAAAGAGGTGGCCGTGTCGGGGATGCGCAAGACGATCGCCAAGCGGCTGGTCGAGTCGAAGACGACGGTGCCGCACTTCCAGGTCGGCACGTCGGTGGACATGGCCCCGCTGATGGCGTTGCGCAAGACGATCAACGGCCAGCTCGAGCCGCAGGGCGTGAAGCTGACGGTCAACGACTTCATCGTGCGCGCGACGGCGGTCGCGGCGACGCAGCACCCGGTGATGAACGCGTCGTGGGCGGGCGACAAGATCGTGTACCACGGGACGGTGAATGTGGGCGTGGCGATCGCGTTGCCCGAGGAGCGCGGCGGCGGGCTGGTGGTGGCGACGCTCAAGGGCGTGGAGTCGATGGGCCTGCGGGCGGTGTCGGCCGAGACGAAGCGGCTCGGGAAGAAGGCCCGGGACGCGGGGCTGTCGGTCGACGAGATGTCGGACGCGACGATCACGGTGTCGAACCTGGGCGGGCCGCAGTTCGGCGAGGTGACGCAGTTCACGGCGATCGTGAATCCGCCGAACGCGGCGATCCTGGCGATCGGCTCGATCATCGAGCAGCCGGTGGTGGTCGACGGCGCGCTGGCGGTGGGTCAGCGGATGTCGATCACGCTGTCGGGCGACCACCGGGTGATCGACGGCGCGAGCGGGGCGATCTACCTGGCGTCGCTGAAGGCGTCGCTGGAGAACCCGGCGAGCCTGCTGGTGTGAGGCGGGTCGTCTTGCTGGCGAGGCGTTGGTTTTTCAACGCGGTGCAAGGCGAATTGAGGCCGATGACATAAGCTGATCACGCCGGCCGTTGCGTGCTGCTGGCGATGGTGCTGCTCTGCGAGTCTTGTTTTGACTGAAACATCGATTGACGTGCGTCCGGGCGGGAAGCGTGTGGCCTGGGCCTCGGCGGCGGTTGTGGTGTGCGGGGCGCCGGGTTGGAGCGTGTGGGGTCAGTTGGAGGTGGCGGAGGGGATCGAGGCGACGGCGGTGGAGCCTCGGCTGGTGACGCCGGGCGGGGCGGGTGAGTTGCAGACGACGCCGGGGGTGGAGCTGACGTTTGGCTCGCTGTTCTCGACGCCGTTGAATGTGGATGGCGTGGCGGACTTGATTATCTCGGTGCCGGGCGTGGGGAGTTTTCGGTGCACGGGGACGCTGCTGGACGGCGGGACGCAGGTGCTGACGGCGGCGCACTGCCTGGACGCGAGCAACACGGCGACGCTGGAGCCGGGCACGACGGTGAATGTGTTTTTCGACACGCCGGGCGGGACGGTGTTTAACTCGGCGGCGACGATCACGCTGCACCCGGACTACACGGGCAACCTGACGGGCGGGAACGATCTTGCGATGTTGACGCTGGCGTCGGCGGTGCCGACCTCGGTGCCGCGGTACGACATCTACCGCGGCGCGGACGGGGTGGGGCTGGGCGAGCCGCGCTTGAAGGTGGGGTACGGGCAGTCGGGCGCGGGGCAGACGGGCGCGACGACGGGTGCGGGGACCAAGCGTGCGGGGGTGAACAGCTACGACTTCGACGCGGCGGGGGTGCTGGCGGCGTTTGGCGGGGGGTCGAATCCGTTTGGCGGGCCGTTGCCGGACGTGTTGGACACGCTGGCGTTTGACTTCGACAGCGGGTCGTCGAGCAATGATGCGTTCGGGCAGGTGTTTTCGACATCGGGCCTGGCGGACACGGGGTTCGGGGCGTTCGAGGTGAACAGCGCGCCCGGCGATTCGGGCGGGCCGACGTTTATCGAGGCGAACGACTCGACGCTCACGCTCGGCGGCGGGGGCGACCTGGGGGTGATGATCGTGGGGGCCGACGCGTCGGCGACGCTGACGATCGATCGTGCTGGGCGGAACACGACGGACTATGCGCTGACGGTCGCGGGCGACGCGGCGGTCACGGGCACGGCGGTCGAGACGTTTGTTGAGGCGGACGACCTGTCGGACTTCAAGGTGCTGGGCGTGACGTCTTATGGGTTTGGGTTGAGCGGGCTGCCGGACGTGAGCCCGGGGACGGACTCGAGCTTCGGCGAGTTCTCGGTGGACAGCTCGGCGACGGCGGAGCAGGCGTTTATCGATTCGATCGGCGGGGCGGTGGCGCCGGCGGGCGCTGCCTCGCGGACGGTCGAGGTGACGTTGGACACCTCGACGGCGGGGGATAAGGCGATCGCGGTGACGCTGGACAACCTCGCGGCGACCAGCGAGCTGCCGGGCCAGGGGTCCAGCGATGTCGATGACCTCGCGACGGTGACGGCGACGGTGCTGGACGCGTCGAACGCGTCGTTCGACTCGGCGAGCGATGTCGATTCGGTGTCGGTCGACTTCGGGATCGTGACGGTGGGCAGCGGGGTGGTGGTGGCGGGTGCGGAGCTGTTTAACTTGGAATCGACGGCGGGCTTTACGTCGGCGTTGGATGTCGATGCGGTGACGGCGGACGCGGGCTTGGCGGCGGGCGGGTCGGTGGGCTTTTCGGTGGCGCTGGACCCGTCGGCGGTCGGGCTGATTGACGCGGCGTGGGACGTGGCGGTGTCAGACGAGGACGTGGCGGGCGAGACGACGACGGTGCTGGCGGACGCGATCGTGGCGACGGCGGTGGTGACGTTCGGGGGCGATGCGAACCTGGATTTCATGGTCGATACGGGCGACCTGTCGATCCTGGCGATGAACTTCAACCAGGCGGTGAACGGCTGGGAGGACGGGGACTTCAATGGCGACGGGGTGGTGGACACGGGCGACCTGGCGATCCTGGCGTTGCAGTTCGGCCAGGGCGTGGGGGCGGCGGTGGGTCTGGCGGGCGCGGTCGCGGTGCCGGAGCCGGGCGTGGTGGCGGGGGTGATGCTGGGCGTGGGGTTGGCGATGGGGCGGCGGCGGCGCGGGGGGTGATGGGTGATGGGGTGGGTGGGGTGGTGCGGGCTGGACGGGCTGGGGGGCGCGGGTTGGGGTGGAAATGCTGGAAAAGGTTGGCGGCGCGGGGCTCGCGGCGTGTGCGAATCGAAGACTCGTAAGGCTGGGCGGTGGGCCCGGCGAAGGAGCTTTGGATGCGCCTTTGGATCGACACGCTGATTGCTCTGCTGCTGACCGCGACGCTGGCGGTGGTGCTGGGCTTTGGGTCGGACGACCGGGTGAGCCGGGCGGAGGTCCTGGAGACGTCGGCGTCGGCGGGGTCGATCGAGGCGATGGTGCGGTATCAGGCGGTGATGGCCGAGGCGGCGGATGCGATCGCGGGCGTTGAGCCTCAGCGGCTGCCGGTGTTGCGGCCGATCGTGGACCCGGCGTGGTTCGGCGAGCGTAAGCCGGTGAACCGGCTGGACGACGCGGATCGGCCTTGGATCGATGTGGCACCGCCGGGGGACACGGGCGACCACCCGCCGGACCCGGTGCTGAAGCGTTCGACGCAGGCGGGGTTTTGGTTCAACCCGACGACGGGCGCGGTGCGGGCGCGGGTGCCGATGCAGGGCACGGCGGCGGCGACGCTGGAGCTTTACAACGCGGTGAACGCGGTGGGTCTGTCGGAGCTGCCGGTGGCGACGGACATTTCGTTTGATCGGTTGCCGATGGCGATGGCGCTGCCGGGCGAGGTGGAGGTGACGCGTGCGTCGCCGGAGCCGGCGTCGGTGGTGGCGGGGGGCCGGGTTGAGGTGCCGACGGGGGAGTGAGGGTTTGGGTGGGTGTGGGACCCACGGCTGGAAGCCGTGGGCTGGGAGGGGGTGATCGTGCGTGATGTGGGGCGGCGGATCGGGGTTGTTCTATAGTTCTTGGATGAGCAGCACGACGGCGACGGCGGGGATTTTGCATACGCGGCTGGGCAGTGGGTTGGAGGTGGCGGTGGAGCCGATGCCGGGGGTGCAGTCGGCGGCGGTGCAGGTGCTGCTGCCGGGGGGGCTGGCGGCGGAGGCGGAGGGGGCGCAGGGGTCGGCGGGGCTGTTGGCGGGGATGCTTTTGCGCGGGAGCGGCGGGAAGTCGGCCCGCGCCGTGTCGGATGCGTTGGATGGTTTGGGGGCGGAGCGATCGACGTCGGCGACGACGCATCACGTGGCGGTGTCGGCGTCGTGCGTGGCGGACCGGCTGATGGACCTGTTGCCGATGGTGCTGGAGATCGCGCGTCGGCCGAACCTGGAGGCGGAGGCGTTTGCGGGGGCGAAGGCGCTGGCGGTGCAGGCGATCGAGGGTTTGGCGGACGAGCCGCAGCGTCGGGCGATGATCGAGCTGAAGCGTCGGCATTTGCCTGGGGTGCTGGGTCGGTCGGACCTGGGCGAGCTTGAGGACGTGCGGGGGATGACGGTGGAGGCGATGCGTGCGTTGCACGCACGTGTGGCGTTGCCGGGCGGGGCGATCGTGGGCGTGGCGGGGAACGTGGACGCCGAGGCGGTGGCGGCGCGGGTGGGCGAGCTGACCGAGGGGTGGTCGGGCCAGGCGGAGGCGGTCGCGGCGTCGGACGACCGGCCGACGGGGTACACACACCTAGAGGCGAAGACGACGCAGGTGCATATCGCCGGTGCGTCGCACGCGGTGGCCGAGCGGGACGCGGAGCGTGCGGTGGTGCAGCAGGCGGCGGTGGCGGCGCTGTCGGGCGGGATGTCGGGTCGGCTGTTTACGGAGGTGCGCGAGAAGCGGGGGCTGTGTTATTCGGTGTTCGCGACGTACGCTGGGCTGGCGGATCGTGGGGCGGTGTTCAGCTATGCGGGGACGACGACGGCCCGGGCGCAGGAGACGCTGGACGTGCTGGCGGGCGAGTTGGATCGGCTGAGCGCGGGGATCACGCAGGAGGAGTTTGATCGGGCGATCGTGGGGATGAAGTCGCGGCTGGTGATGCAGGGCGAGTCGACGGCGGCGCGGGCGTCGGCGATCACGCGGGATGTGTATGTGCACGGCGGGCCGCGGACGCTGGGGGCGCGGGCGGCGCAGGTGGATGCGTTGACGTTGGACGCGGTGAACGCGTTTGTGGCCGAGGGCGGGGCGAGGGCGACGACGTGGGTGACGATTGGTCCCGAGGCGTTGGTGCCGCCGACGGGTTGAGGGGAGCGTGGATGCGGCTTCTGATCACGGCGGGTCCGACGCACGAGCCGATCGATGCGGTGCGTTACCTGGGCAACCGGTCGAGCGGTCGGGTGGGGATCGCGCTGGCGGACGCGGCGGCGGCGGCGGGGCACGAGGTGACGCTGCTTCTTGGGCCGACGCATTTGAAGGTGAGCGATGGCGTGACGACGCGGCGGTACGCGACGACGGCGGAGCTGGCGGGGTTGTTGGACGAGTGTTTTGGAGAATGCGATGTGCTGGTGATGGCGGCGGCGGTGTCGGATTACGTGCCGGTGGTGGAGCCGGGGGCGACGGAGGCGAAGCTGAGCCGGGGGGCGGGGGAGATGACGCTTCGGTTGAAGGCGACGCCGGACTTGGTGGCGGGGGTGGCGGGCGAGCGGCGGGTGGACCAGCGGGTGGTGGCGTTTGCGTTGGAGCCGGCGGGGGAGATGGTCGAGCGGGGGCGGGCGAAGCTGGAGCGCAAGGGGGTGGACGCGTTGGTGGCGAACGCGTTGGAGACGCCGGAGTCGGAGGGGATTGACGCGGCGTGGCTGGTGCGGGAGCCGGGTGGTGGCGCGGCGGTGGAGCGGAGCGGGGCGATGGACAAGCGGGCGTTTGGCGGGTGGCTGCTGGAGCGGGTGGAGCGTCTGGTGGGCTGAGGGTGTGGTCAGGGTGCGGGTGGCGCGGGTTGTCCCGGATGCGGCGTGGCGGCGTGGGGCGGGGTGGGGTGAGGGGTGCAGAAAATCATTGGGCTCGCGGAGCGCGACCGATACGATGGGGTCGCGACGGGTTCCCGTCCTGGGCCGATCTGGTTCTGTTTGCATCTCGGTCCTGCCCGACGCTGAGTCTGGTTTTGGGAGCGTAGAGATGACGCTTGCCTTGGTGTGTCCTTCGTGCACGCAGCCTGTGCACGCCCCCGATTCGTTGGAGGGGCGTTCGGTGCGGTGTCCGGCGTGCGGTCATCGTTTTGTGGCGACGCGCGACGAGTTGGAAGACACGGTCGCGGGTTGGATCCTTGAGGACGTTGAGACGTTTCTCGATGACCGCCACTCGAAGATCGAGAGCGACCTGGCGGCTCGGCCGAGGCGCAAGCCGCGGCCGGTGGTGGAGGGCGAGGGGGCGAGCGGTCACGACTCGCTCTATCCGACGGCGGCGCACGGCGCGTCGCACGCGCAGGCGCGGTGGGCGCAGAAGAGGCAGGGGCCTCAGCCGCACGGGCCGCGGTGGGGGCGGCTGTCGCGGAATTTGCGTCGGACGTTGCAGTCGTGGGTGAAGCTGGAGACGACGGAGGTGTACCGGCACTTCTACGCGGACATGTTTTGCGACGCGGAGCATCGCGGCGAGGAGGGCGTGGTGCTGACGGATCGTCGGCTGGTGTATCACCACGGGATGAAGCGCGGCGAGGCGGTGCGGTGGTCGCCGGACGCGGTGGTGCAGGTGAACTCGCGGGGGTCGAACGTGATCTTGACGCACCTGCGGACGCGCAGCCGCGAGCACATCGCGACGCTGGATCACGCGTCGGCCGAGCGGTTGATCGCGGCGCTGAAGCGTGGCGGGGGCTTTACGGTGACGCACGCGGACGAGTGAATCGCCCAGATGACGCAGCCTTTTTGAGGCGGGCGTTGCCTAATCGTTACAACCGTTCGCCCGGGTGGTGCAGGCGGTCGGCGGCCGAGCGGATCGTGCGGGGCGGGGCTGCATTGAGCGGCTTGGGCGTCGGGCGTAGCCGATGTTTTGAACATGCTCGCCGCGTGTGCCAACCCGACGCCTTGCTGTGCCGACATGATGTCGACCGAGCTGGTGGCCATCGGCCCGGACGACTCGGTCGCCGCGGCTCAGCGGCTGTTCGATCGGTATGGGTTTCACCACCTTCTGGTGATGCACGAGCGTCGGCTGGTGGGCGTGGTGTCGGATCGCGATCTGCTGCGGAACCTCAGCCCGTTCATCGACAAGCTGGCGGAGCGGCCGCAGGATGTGGCGTTGCTGCAGCGGCGGGTGCATCAGATCATGGCGAGGCACCCGATCGTGATCGAAGAGGAAGCGACGCTGGACGCGGCGGCGTGTTTGATGCAGATGCACGACGTGTCGTGCTTGCCGGTGCTGGGGATGACGGGCCGGCCGGTGGGGATCCTGACGCGATCGGACCTGCTGCGGGGGCTGGCGGCGTGCGTGTTGCCGGCGAACGATTCGGGGTGGTGAGTTTGGTTGAGTGTGTTTGTCGTGCGTTACTCGTGCGTCGTGTTGCGCGTGAGTTTTAATGCTCGTCGAGATTGATCCATCCACACACATCGCCTTCGGCGAGGTGTGGCACCCGGTCATCGTTCAAGCAAGATGCGTTAAGCGCGCAGCGCGGGGGCGATGTCGGTGTCGTCGAGGCCGGGGTCGGGCTGGGGGGCGGGCGGGAGGTCGGGGTGGCGGAGGAAGCGTGGGTAGAAGAGCAGCAGGCCGCGGAGGGTGCGGACGGACTGGAGCATGTGGTGGACGAGGACGTCGAGCGAGCGTTCTTCGCTGTCGTTGGCGGGGCGTTGCGAGGTGGCGTAGTAGCGGGCTTCGACGTGTCGCCAGTCGTGCCAGAGCGATCGGAAGATGGCGGCGGTCTCGCGTGCGGTGAGGACGGGGCTGAGGCGTGCGGCGTCGAGCTCGCGCATGGGGGTGGTCATGGCGTCGAGGTGGAGCTGGTATCCGCGGCGCCACAGGCCGTCGATGGAGGTGCAGGCCTGGTGGAAGACGTGGGCGGGGTTGGCGGCGGGGTCGAGCTGGACGAAGCGGTGATAGGCGGCCGGGCCGAGGCGGCTGCTGACTTCTTCGAAGGCGTCGTCGAGGGGTTTGTGGCCGATGGCGACGGCGCCCTCGTGGAGCCAGCCGAGGTCGTCTTCGAGATCGCGCAGCGCGTGGTCGAGGGTGACGGCGACGCCTTTGGTGGGCGGCTCGGGCGTGGGCGGGGGGTCGGGGAGGGGGCCGCCGCGTGGGGCGTGGTAGTCGATGAGGGTGGCGGTGATGTTGTCGGGCCCGCCGCCGGCGTTGGCGGCTTCGACGATGGCGCGGACGGCGTCGGCGGGGTCTTGGTGTTGGGCGAGGAGCTGGGCGAGGCGGTCGTCGGGGACGGGGTCGCAGACGCCATCGGTGCAGAGCAGCAGGCGGTCGCCGGGCTCGAGGTGCAGGCCGGTGACGGCGGGGTCGAGGCGGCTGCCCATGCCCATGAATTCGTAGAGCAGGCGGCGCTGGGTGGGTCGGGTGGTGCCGGGCTTGATGGGGCCGCGCCGGGTGGGGCGGTTGTAAGTGCGGACGTGGTCGGCGGTGAGTCGGTCGAGGTGGCCGTCGCGGAGTCGATAGGCGCGGGAGTCGCCGGCGTGGAAGAGGAAGGCCCGGCTGCGATCGATGAGCAGGCCGACGGCGGTGGCGCCCATGCCCTGGAGGATGTCGATCCCCTTGGTGGCGGCGCGCAGGCCGGCGCTGACTTCGATGAGCGATTCTTCGATCACGCGTCGGAGGGTGGCGTCGTCGGCGTGGCCGGCCTCGCGGAGGCGGCGCTTGAGGACGTGGGGCAGGGCGTGGACGACGGTCTGCGAGGCGGCTTCACCGGAGGGCTGGCCGCCGATGCCGTCGCAGACGACGTACATGCCGAAGCGATCGTCGTTGACGTAGGCGTCTTCGTTGGCGAGGCGGCGGAGGCCGACGTCGCTGAGGCTCCGGACGGTGAGGAGGGCGCGCTCGGCCGCTTGCATTCCGTTGATTTTACTCGGGCCCGGCCGATGGCGTGGCGGGTGCGACGGGTTGCGTGCGATGGCGGGCGGCGATTCGGCCGGAGCGAGGGCGGATCGCGTGGCGGCAGGGTCAACCGGTCACGGCTTCCCACGTGCCCGTCGCCGAGGCGCGGTAAGCGGCGGCCATGATCGCGGCCTCGTCGAGCGCGGCGGCGAGGTCGTCGCGCAGGTCGTTCGGCTCGAGCTCACCCCGCGCGGCGGCGATCAGCCGATCGACCCGGTCGGGCGCGGCGAGGTCCGAGCCGATCTCGAGCGGTTCGGCTGGCCGGTCGACGCGGTGGATTGACGCTTGGTTGCCGTTGGCCGTCAGCGTGCCGCCCTCGCCGACGACCTCCAGCCCGTTGCGCACGGCGGGCATGACCCAGCCGGCCTCGGCACGGCCGGCGACGCCGGAGGCGAAACGCATCTCGATCACGCCCCAGTCGTCGACGCGGGGATACGCGCCGCTGAGGTTGCGGGTGGTGGCCCACACGGCTTCGACGGGCCCGAAGAGGAGGCGCAGCAGGTGCACGGCGTGGGCGCCCATGTCCATGAGCGCTCCACCGCCGGCGAGCGCGGGGTCGGTGAACCAGCGCAGCTCGGGGTCGTCGAACCAGCGGCCGTAGGCGGCGTGGTGGGCGTTGCAGAACCGGGCGTGAGTAATCTTGCCGAGGGCACCGTCGGCGATGGCGGCGGCGGCGGCGCGGTACGACGCGTGGTGGGGCATGAAGTAGCCGTTGGTCAGCACCGGCGTGTGCTGGGCGATCAGGCCACGCAGGCGGTCGAGGTCGTCGACGGTGGTGACGAGCGGCTTTTCGCACATCAGCGGCTTGCCGAGCGGCAGGGCGCGTTCGAGCAGCGGCAGGTGGCGGGTGTTCTCGGCGGTGACGATCCACGCGTCGACGGCGGGGTCGTTCAGGGCGGCGTCGAGGTCGCCGACGAATCGCGTGCCGAAACGGTCGGCGTAGCCCGTGCCACGCGATGCGTCGTCGTCCCAGATGAGCGCGGCCTCGGCGTCGTCGATCGCGGCGACGCGCTCAAGGAAGCTCTTGGTGTGGATGTGGGCGGCGGAGAGGAAGCCGATGCGAATCATGGCGGGCGGTCCTGCGGACGGGTGGCGCGGGGCGGCGTGCGTCAGGCGAGGTCGAGGCGGACTTCGCGGCCGGTCGCCTGGCTTTGGTAGAGCCCGTCGAGCACGGCCATGACGTTGAGCGCCTGCTCGGGCGGGACGGGGCTGGGCGTGTCTTGGGCGATGGCGCGGGCGAAGTCGCAGCACTTGGCGCCCTGAGGGTCGATGCCGTCGAAGGGTTCGGGGAAGTGGGTGAGTCGTGTGTCGTAGCGTTGGCGTTGGGCGTTATCGGTGGTGTAGAGGGTGCGATCGTGAACGGCCGCGCCGCCGTGGGGGCCGTAGAGCCAGACGTGCGGGCCGCTGGTGGGCTCGTGCATGAGCCAGCTGACCTCGAGCGTGAGTGCGGCGCCGTTGTCGAAGCGCACGAGGCCGACGGCAAAGTCCTCGACATCCATGTCGGCCGGCACGTCGCCGCCCCAGTCGCTGAACGCGCCGGGCACGGCGGCGACGTGCTTGCCCGCGACGCCGGTGACGCTCACGGGCTTGGGGTGGCCCATCATCCACATCGCCAGGTCGAGGACGTGGACGCCGATGTCGATGCACGGGCCGCCGGCGGAGTTCTTCTTGTAGATGAACCCGGGGCGTGCGGGCAGCTGCGTGCGGCGGAGCCACCATGCGCGGCTGTAATAGACATCGCCCAGCCGGCCGGCATCGATCTCTCGCTTGATCGCAAGATGCGCTGCGTCGTAGCGTTGGTTCATGGCGGTCATCACGAGCCTGCCGGAACGGTCACGCGCTTCGATGATGCGCTGTATCTCATCGGGCGTCGGCGCGAGCGGCTTCTCGCAGATCACGTGCTTGCCTGCGTCGAGCGCGGCGATCACGAGGTCGGTGTGCAGGTTGGTCGGCGTGCAGAGATCGATGATGTCGATATCGGGGTCGGCGATCAGCTGCAGGGGGTCGTCGGTAAAGCGGGCGAGGCCGTGCTGTTCGGCGAAGGCCTTGGCGGTGGGCTCGGCGATATCGGCGGCGGCGACGGCCTCGGCGTGGTCGGACGCGACCCAGCCGGGCATGTGGGTTCTTGCGATGCCCCCAACTCCGATCAAACCTACCTTGAGCGTGCTCATCGGGCCTCCTGTGATGGGGCTAGAAGCATATCGGTTCGGTGTTTCGCGACAAGCCGTACACTCGGGCCGATGAACCTTGAGACGATCGACGGCTCGGGCGGAGGGGAGCGCAAGGCCTGCTGCACGCCGAGCAAGGCCGCGGCCGGTTCGCCGACGCTGGCGTCGCGCGGCGGGGCGGTGGCGACGGACATCGCCGAGCTGGCGTACCCGGTGGAGCCGGCGATCGAGCGGGCGGTGACGGGTTCGACGGACGGGATGGTCCGCGTTGATGGCGGGGCGTATCTCAAGGGCACGGACGCCGACGATCGCTGGGCGTCCGACGGCGAGCAGCCGGTGCACCCGGTCGTGGTCGATTCGTTTTACATGGACGCGACGGCGGTCACGAACGACATGTTCGCGGCGTTCATCGCCGACACGGGGTATCGGACCGAGGCGCAGCGGTTCGGCTGGTCGTTCGTGTTTCACACGCACCTGCCGAGCAAGTGGGCGCAGAAGCTGCGGGAGACGCAGGCGGTGCAGGGGCTGACGTGGTGGATCGCCGTGCCCGAGGCGACGTGGGATCGGCCGTTCGGCCCGCGCTCGGACTTGAAGGGGCGCGGTGATCACCCGGCGGTGCACGTGAGTTGGAACGATGCGCAGGCGTACGCGAAGTGGGCCGGCAAGCGGCTGCCGACCGAGGCGGAGTGGGAGCTGGCGGCCCGCGGCGGGCGGGAGCAGACGGTCTTCTGGTGGGGCGATCGGCTGACGCCGCGCGGCAAGCACAAGTGCAACACGTGGCAGGGCGACTTCCCGCTGCGCGATTCGGCCGACGACGGGTTCGCGGGCACGTGCCCGGTTGACGCGTTCGATCCGAACCCGCTCGGGCTGTTCAACATGAACGGCAACGTGTGGGAGTGGTGCGCCGACTGGTTCTCACCGACGCACCACGTCGACCAGCTCCGCGCCGCGGGCTGGGCCCCGAGCGCAACGCAGGGCGACGGGGGCGAGCCGGTCGATCCATACGAGGCGCTCGACGCTGCGGATGCGTCGCCGTTGCGCAACCCCCGCGGCCCCGAGGCCGGGACGACGAAGCTGCAGAAAGGCGGGTCGTACCTCTGCCACGTCTCGTATTGCAATCGCTATCGCACCGCCGCCCGCACCGCCAACACGCCCGATTCTGCGACAACGAACAACGGCTTTCGCTGCGTGCGCGACGTCAACTAACGGGTGTTTGCAGATTTGCGAGAACTATTGGACCCCTCGATCCGCCGCGCTAGTCTTTCTTGATCGGACAAGACCCGTCTTTGTTACAGGCGAGACGGGTGTGACTGGTGCGGCGAGCGGGTCCTAGGTGGGTCAGGCGAAGCCGAGCCGAACTGAGAAGGAGTGTTCTTATGCTTTCATGGGCCATTGGTTTTTTGTTGCTTGCGATCATCGCCGGCGTGCTTGGCCTGGCTGGCATCGCCGACTTTGCGGTGTGGGTCGCCAGCGTTCTCTTCATTGTGTTCCTCGTCTTCCTCGTGCTGAGTTTTGTGACCGGCAAGCGCCTCCCAGCTTGACGAACAGCCAAGGGATCGTGACTCATTAGCCTGGTACTTTGCAGAGGAGATTTTTGTGAACCGTTTCGCGAAGTTAATTTTGGCCGGCATTGCGTCGCTTGGTCTGAGCGTGGCCTTAGTGGGTTGCGAGGAAGAAGGCCCAGGCGATTCGATGGAAGACGCCGTCGAAGACGTTGGCGACGCCATGGACGACGCGGGTGACAACCTGCGCGAGGGCGTCGAGGAGATCGGCGACGACATCGAAGACGCAACGGACTGACATTTGCGTTGAACCCTGAAGGAACACCGGTCTCAGGGCCGGTGTTTTTTTGTGCGCCGACGAGATCGGCCGCGTGACGATAATGTCGGCTGAATCGAATGCACGGCCCAGCCCCCGAGCCCGACCCGCCCGATCTCGCGCCCGCGCCCGCGCTCGGCGAGCCGGTCGGCCGATATCAGGCCAAGCCATTCAGCCACCCGAGCCGACTCCATCGGCCCGCCCCGTGGCTGCTGCGCCTGCTGCTTGCCCCCGTTCCGGCCGACCTCATGCACGCGACCGCTGCCGATCCCTCCTCCCGCCTGCGGCCGTCGCACGCCGATCTGCTTATCCGCGCGATCGCCGAGCGTCGCTATCAGGCCGAGCGCCGCGGCCGCGTCGAAGCCCGCACCGCCTCGCTCAATCCCGATGCTCACGACACGTACGACTTCCTCTTCGCCAGCCCGGGCGAGCCCAACCTGCCGGCCGACATCTTCAAGCGCCTGCGCTGGGGCGGGGTGTTCGCGTGCGTCGGCGACTCGGCGACCCGGCTGATGCGGCTGGCCGAGTCGTTCGCGAACCACCCCGGCTTCCACGTCGAGACGCCGGTGTCGGCGGCGCACGTCTCGCGGTTCGGCGTGCGGATCCCCGGGCTCACGCCGTCGGGCCTCTTCTTCGCCGCGCGCAAGACGCAGCTCATCCTCCCCGGCCAGCTCACCGAGCGGTTCACCTACGACGTCGAGCTCATGCCGCCGCCCCGCGCGGCCGCCCCGCGTCGGCGCTTCACCGATGCACCCAACGCGGGTTACACCGTCGTCAAGCGCGTCCCCGAAGAGCAGGCGCTGCTCGCTCGGCTGCGTCACCGCTTCCCCGCAGCCAGCGCGGACGACCTCGCGGCTCGGGCGCACAAGTTCGTCGACCACGTCTTCCCGACGTTTCTCACGCGCGAGGCGGCGTTCCTGAAGATTCTCGAGCGCGACCTGCCCGAGGCCTATCGCAACCGCGTGCCGCGTTTGCTCGCCGCCGAGAAAGACGACAGGGGCTTCGTCCGCAAGCTCACGATGAACTGGCTGCGCACCGGCACGCGGCCGATCGGCCAGCTCGAGTTCGCCCGCCAGGCCGCCGAGCTGCTGGCCGTGATCCACGACCGCGCGAAGGTCATGCACCTCGACCTGCGGCTGGACAACTTCGTCCTCACCGACGACGGCGTGGGGTTTGTCGACTTCGGCTCGGCCGTGCGCATCGGCGAAGACCTCACCGAGTCGCCGATGCTCACGTCGCTGTTCGGCGAGATGATGCGCACCAGCCAGATCCAGCGCATGCTCGGCCGGATGATCGAAACGGGTGATGTGCACAACCCCGCGCTCACCGCGGCGCACCAGAAGGTTTCGCCGGCGTTGGATTCGTACTACCTGGCCGTGCAGATCAACCGCCCGCGGCACAACCCGCTGTTCGCCCACCTCGTGCAGCACGACAAGGACAGCCCGCAGGCCAAGGCCCTGGCGCAGCTCACCGCCGCCGTCTTGCGGCCCAAGGCCGACGACAAGGCCGAGTACAAGACGGCCGCCGACATCCTCCGCGGCATCGCCCGCATCGAACGCAAGCTCGGCACGTACACCGGCACGGCCAACCCGGCGCGCACGGCGGCGTGAGCGCGGTCGATCGGGGTGAACCCATCAATCTGAGTTGTTTAACTCGGCGTCGGGCGCGTCGCGGGTTGGGCTGGCGCGGCCGGCAACGGCGTGGATGATGTCGGGCTCGTTCTTGCTGAAGGTGAGCGTGCGGTAGGGGTAGGGGATCTCGATGCCCTCGGCGTCGAGGGCGCGCTTGATCGCGCGGATGACCTCGTCGGTGCTCTTGCGGCGGTTGAGGGGGTTGGGCTCGGTCCACCAGGCGACGTCGAAGTTGACGCTGCTGTCGGCGAATTCGCTGGCGAGCACGAGGACGCCGCGCTCGGACATGACGGTGTCGCAGGCGTCGACGGCCTTGTAGATGACGTCGCGAGCGTGGTCTGCGTCTTCTTGATAAGCGACGCCGGCGACGATCTCGATGCGCCGTGCGGGCCAGTCGGTTTCGACGTGGACGATGTTTTTGAAGATCTTGGAGTTGGGGATGAGGACGAGCTCGCCGTTGGGCAGGCGGAGGCGGGTCATGCGGACCTCGACGTCTTCGACCTTGCCTTCGAGGCCGTCGATCTCGATGAAGTCGCCGTTTTCGAAGGGGAACCGCCAGAGGATGAGGATGCCGGCGAAGAAGTTCTCGAAGATGTCTTGGAAGGCGAAGCCGATGGCGATGGAGGCGAGGCCGGCGGTGGCGACGATCTGCGTGAGGCCGAACCCGGGGAAGACGATGCCGGCGGCGACGAGCAGGGCGGCGACCCAGACGCCGGTCTTGATGAAGATGAGGAAGAGGTCGCGGAGGCTTTCGCGTAGGCGCATGCGCGTGAAGGCCTTGCGTGCCAGGCCGGTGCCGAGCGCGAGCACGAGCCCGACGAGGACGAGCAGAACCAAGGCGATGGCCATGCGCGGCAGGGCCTGGATGAATCCGTCGAGCATGGCGCTGACGGCGGAGATGAGGGTGTTGACGGCGGAGTCGATCCAGTTGACGCCGGTGTCCTGGACGAGGTCGTCGAGCGCGCGGCCGACGGGGCCGGTGGGCTCGGGGATGGCGGGTTCTGCTTCGGCGTCGGCGCCGGGGGTGGTGACGGTGACGCCGGGCAGGGCATCGGGGTCGATCTCGATGGTGACGGCGTCGTTGTCTGCGATCGCTTCGACCGCTGAGTCGTCGGCTGGCTCGGGCGCTGGCGTGGGTGGGTCGTTGGCGGCCTGGCCGATGACGATGCCGGCGGCGAAGACGAGCGCGACGGCGGCGGCGAAGCGGGCGACCGAGGCGAGCCATCGCCGCCAGGCGCGGGGTTGCGGATCGGGGGTGGCGTGAGGCAAGACTTAACGAACCATACGCCGTGACGAATCGCCCGGCCACCGCGCGGCTTAGCATTCGACTATGCCCGAGGGCCACACCATTCATCGTCACGCCAAGCAGCAGCGCAAGCTGCTGGAGGATCGGCCGATCTCGGCGACGTCGCCGCAGGGACGGTTCGAGGCGGGCGCGTCGATGATCGACGGGCGGGTGCTCGAGCGGATCGAGCCGTTGGGCAAGCACCTGTTCTATCACTTCGCCGACGGCGCGGGCATCGTGCACGTGCACCTGGGGATGTACGGCAAGTTTCGCGTGGCGAAGTTGAAAGACGGCGATGAGCCGAAGGAGCCGCGGGGCGCGGTGCGGCTGCGGATGGTGAGCGACGCGGCGTGCATCGACTTGAACGGCCCGACGGCGTGCGAGCTGCTCGAAGCGCCGGCGTACGAGACGATCAGGCAGCGCATCGGCCCGGACTTGCTGGACCCCAAGGCCGACCGCGAGCGGGTGTGGGCGCGGATGAGTAAGAGCAAGGCGACGATCGGCGCGATGCTGATGGATCAGTCGGTCGTCAGCGGCATCGGCAACATCTACCGGTGCGAGCTGCTGTACCGGGCGGGGATCCATCCGCTGAGCGAGGCGCGGGCGTTGTCGCGCGAGCAGTTCGACGCGCTGTGGGACGACGCGGTGGCGATGCTGAAGATCGGCGTGCGTGTGGGCAAGATCGTGACGACCGAGCCGGAGGAGTTCGGCGCGAAGAACCACCGCGCACTGACGGCCGACCAGCGGTTCTACGTGTATCGACGGACGAAGTGTTTGCGCGACGGCAAGAAGGTCGAGAAGTTCACGATCGCCAATCGCAACGTGTTCGCTTGCCCCGAGACGCAGAAGCGGCTGGGGTGAGCCGCTCGGCGATCGCGTCAGGGGGTCAGCATGGCGAGCCTTTGCTCGAGTTGTTGGAGCCTGAGTTCGGCGACTCGGACCTCGTGCTGGGCCTCTTCGAGTTTGGCGGCGGCGGCGGTGTCGCTGTCGGCGAGGGCCTGGATGCGGTCGAGCTTTTGGCGGGCGTGGATGAGGTGTGCGCGGTGGATGTCGCGTTCGCTGAGCAGGGCTTCGCGTTGTTTGGCGAGGGCTTTTTCTTTGGCGTCGGCTTGGCGGTCGGCCTGCTGTTCGCGTAGCTCTTCGAGCATGGCCTGCGTGCGGTCGAGGGCGTCGCGAAGGCGGTCGATGACGGGCTTGGGCTGGTTGACGGTGACGATGGTGCCGAAGACGGCGACGGAGCGGACGGGCTCGTTGAAGTCCGGGCTGACGGGGCGGGTGTCGGCGACGCCGATGGTGTCGATGATGAACTGGCGGAGCAGTTTTTCGACCGAGTCGGCCTCGCTCGTGGGCAGGCCCAAATCAAAGCGGAGCTCGAGCAGGCGGGTGCAGTCGAAGGTGGCTTGCTCGAGTACGACGGGTTCGGGCTCGGACGGGGGCACGCTGCTGCCGGTGGAGACGAAGAGCACGCCGTCGCGTTCGATCGCCAAGACCGAATCCCTATGGGGCGGGAGGGTGTCAAGGACGAGCTCGAGCGCGACATAGGGGTCGACTTGCCGCAGGGTGGCCGTGATGGGTTGGTCGTAGGCGATCTCGGCGAAGGTGCGTAGATCGGCCCAGTCGACGAGGATGTTGAGGTTGGCCTCGTCGCGGAAGAAAGTGATGACTTCTTCGAGCGGCGTCTCTTGGAAATCGAGGTCGATGGCGTCGGGGACGGCCGCGGTGCCCTTTTCGGCGACGCGGATGTCGAGACGCTGGGCGGTGATCGTGGTGCCGCCGGTATCGGGGTCAAGCAGTGTAAGGGTGGGGTTGCCTTCGAGGCGGAGCGTGGGTTGCTCGGGCGATTCGTTGGCGATCGCCGGCGACTGCGGGGCCTGGCCTTGACGGTTGGTGGGGGCGAAGTACATGACGGCGATCGCGGCGCATGCGGCGGCGGCGATGGTGGCGAAGCTGGTCTGCATGATGCGTCTCCGGGTTTGTTGGCGGCGGGGGCGGGCGAGGTCGTCGGCGAGGACGTTGGCGTCGCCGAATTCGTCGAGGGCTTGGAGGATGGCGTCGTGGCGGTCGATGCCTTGGTCGGTGAGTTCGTCGAGGCGGGCTTCGAGGTGGTCGCGGAGCTCGCCGGCGATCTGTTCGCGCTGCGCGTCGGAGAGGCGGAGCGTGCGGGCGAGGAGGTTGAGGTAGGCCTCGAATTCGTGTTCGGACATGGCGGGGTTCCGGAAGGGCTGGGGGTGGTGGGTTGTGGGAGCGCTAAGCCGCAAGCGGCTTTTGGGGCGGTGGGGGAGGGGTTAAGCGGGTTCGGGCCAAATGGTGACCGTGCCTTCTGTGTCGGTATCCAGGGCACGAAGGCGGATCAGGAGGATCGAGCGATCGTTGGGCTCCGCGTTGGCGAACTCTTTGAAGTCAAGCGTTCGGGGGTCAACGGGCAGCTCGATCGCGAGGGTTTGGCCTGGCTCCCATGTGGCCTGATAGCGGCCGCCGAGCCAACGGCCCGGCTCATCCTCTGATGTCGTTGGAGGCAGGTTGTGGGTGTCTTCGCCCCACCGTGTCAAGACTTCAAACGACATGGTGAGCTGTTGCGTGTCCGAATAGGCCGCGGGGAGCACGCGGACGGCGATGCCTTGATTGAGGAAGACCACTTCCTCTGCGACATCTTCCTTGCCTTCTGGAAGCCAGGCGCGATGTGTGGAGAGGAGCAGGTAGGCGGGTTCACTTGCCCAAACGGTGAGGCGTGGGGTGGTGATGTGGGGCGTGGTGGCGGCTTTGATGAATGCGGCGGTGGTGGCTTGATCGGCGATGGGTGTGGGGGTGCGCAGCAGGTTGGCGTGGTTCAGGCCGGCGTCGGCGAGGGCGCGATCGTTGGCGGTGACGAGCCGCGTCTCGACGATGACTTGCGTGCCGTGGGTGCGGGGTGGTTTGGAGGCTTGAGCGGCGGGCGGCGGGGAAGCGATGTCGACCGTTGGGAGGCTGGGCGCTCGCTCGGCTTCGAGGCCGGGGAAGCTGATGGGGCGCATGACGGCGACGGTGGCGACGAGCGCGACGGCGGCGGCGGCGGTGGCGAGGGCTTTGGCGATGCGCACGCGTCGGCGGCGACGGGCGGGGGTGGCGATGTCGTGGGCGAGCGTGTGGGTGTCGCCGAACTCTTGGAGGGCTTGCTGGATGGCGGTGTCGCGATCGATGCCTCGGGTGGTGAGGTCGTCGAGGCGGGCTTCGAGGTGGTCGCGGAGTTCGCCGGCGATGTGGTGGCGCTGACGGGTGGAGAGGCGGAGGCGGTTGGCGAGTTGTTGGAGGTAGGCCTCGAACTCGTGTTCGGACATGGGAGGGGGTCCGGAAGGGGTGGGGGTGGGTGGGTTGTTGGGAGCGCTAAGCCGCGAGCGGCTTGGGGGTGGGGTGGGGTTATTCGGGGATGGGTTGGGCGGCGACGCGGCGGAGGGCGGGGAGGATGAGGGCCTGCATGCGGGCGAAGGCGGCTTGCCAGTCGGCGGCGGCGGCTTTGAGTCGGGCCTGGCCGGCGGGGGTGAGGGCGTACCACTTGCGGTCGCGGCCGGCGCCGGTTTCCCAGGTGGCGGCGACGAGGCCTTCGGCTTCGAGGCGGTGGAGGAGGGGGTAGAGGGTGCCGGCCTTGATGGTTTGGCCGGAGGCCTGGTGGACGCGTTTCTGGATGGCGTAGCCGTATTGCCGGCCGTCCGCGAGGACGGCGAGGACCATGACGTCGAAGGAGCCTCGGAAGAGGTCGCGGCGTTGCTTGGCGTCGAGTCCGTTCATGCGGGTAATATATCGAGAAAAAATATATCGTCAACAGATATGTCACGTGGCGATGCATGAGCGGCCCGGCGGGGGCTGCGGCTCGCTACACTCCGCGGCTCTGCGGGGTGCCGCTGGCGCCCGCTTGATCTGCTTTTCTGCCCCCTTTTGCCCAGAGGATTCGCCCCATGCCCGCTACCGGAACCGTCTCCCAGGTGATCGGCTCGACGTTCGACGCCCAGTTCCCCGAAGATCAGCTGCCCGACATCTACAACGCCCTCGAGGTGAACTACCAAGTCGGCGGCGAGGACGTGAAGCTCGTGGGCGAGGTTCAGCAGCACCTCGGCGGCGGGCAGGTGCGGTGCGTGGCGCTGGGCACGACCGACGGGCTGACGCGCGGCGAGTCGATCACGGACACCGGCCAGCCGGTCGCGGTGCCGGTGGGCGAGGGCGTGCTGGGTCGGGTGTTTAATTTGCTGGGCGACCCGGTGGACAACAAGCCGGCGGTGACGGACGCGCCGCGTCGTGCGATCCACCGCGAGCCGCCGAAGTTCACGGAGCTGAACCCCAAGACCGAGGTGCTCGAGACGGGCATCAAGGTGATCGACCTCTTGTGCCCGTTCGTGCGTGGCGGCAAGATCGGCCTGTTCGGCGGGGCGGGCGTGGGCAAGACGGTGATCATCCAGGAGATGATCGCGCGTGTCGCGCGTGAGTTTGGAGGGTACTCCGTGTTTGCCGGCGTGGGCGAGCGGACGCGCGAGGGCAACGACCTGTGGCGCGAGATGGCCGAGGCGCAGTACACCGATGCCGATGGCAACACCGGCTACGTGCTCGACAAGGTGGCGATGGTGTTCGGTCAGATGAACGAACCTCCGGGCGCTCGGTTCCGCGTGGCGTTGTCGGGGCTGACGATGTGCGAGCAGTTCCGCGACGAGTCCGGCAAGGAGACGCTGCTGTTCGTGGACAACATCTTCCGGTTCGTGCAGGCCGGCTCGGAGGTTTCGGCGCTGCTGGGACGCATGCCCTCGGCGGTGGGTTATCAGCCGACGCTGGGCACGGACGTGGGCGAGCTGCAAGAGCGGATCACGTCGACGGACAAGGGCGCGATCACGTCGATGCAGGCGGTGTACGTGCCTGCCGACGACTACACCGACCCCGCGCCGGCGACGACGTTTGCCCACCTCGACGCGTCGGTCGTGCTGCAGCGGTCGATCGCGGAGAAGGGGATCTTCCCGGCGGTGGACCCGCTGGGTTCGACGTCGCGCATCCTCGACCCCGGCGTCCTGGGCGAAGAGCACTACGGCGTCGCGCGTCAGGTGCAGTCGATCCTCCAGCGGTACAAGAGCCTGCAGGACATCATCGCCATTCTGGGCGTGGACGAGCTGAGCGAGGAAGACAAGCTGATCGTCGGACGAGCCCGCAAGATCGAGCGTTTCCTGTCGCAGCCGTTCTTCGTGGCCGAGGTGTTCACGGGCTTCCCAGGCATCTACACGCCGCTGAAGGAGACGATCGATTCGTTCAAGCGGCTGTGCGAGGGCGAGGCGGACGACCTGCCCGAGTCGGCGTTTATGTACGTCGGCACGCTGGACGACGCGAAGGCGAAGGCGGAGAAGATGGCCGCGAGTTGAGCGGCTGTCTGAGTTTGATTTGTTTGTGGAGGCTCACGGATTCAATCCGTGGGCTTTTTCTTTGGCTTGTCGTTGAACGACCAGGTCGCGGCACCTTCTTTCTCGTGATCGAGGATGTAGTGGAAGGTGTTGAGCTGGTGGGCGCGATCGCGGATGGGTTTGATCTTGCCGCGCTTGGCCCAGACGCCGCCGGCGGAGACGAGGGCTTTCGAGCTAAGGACGTGCGCGGTGTGCTTCTTGGCGACGCCGAGCACGTGGCGGGGGAGTGGGTCGAGGCCTTCTCGAACTCGGTTAGATTTTGAAAGCCCACGCATCGCGATGCGTGGGCTTTGGACACGCAAGAGAACGTGCAGGTGGCGGCTGCTCACGGCGGCGGCGAGGACCTCACAGCCCATCTCATGTAGTCGCACTCGAAGTGCTTCAACCGCGACGCGGCGTGCCTGTGGCGACAGCACGACCGGATCGCGTTTGAGTGATTGCTCGGCCGCGGCGTGGCGGGCGGAGTAGTCTTCGGCGGGTGGGGACTTGTAATCGCCTTCGACGTGCTCGCGGTGGGCGCGGGTGCGGAAGCCGCGCGGGTCGCCGGGCAGCCACGTGCCGTAGGTGTTGGCCATGAGGTGATACCAGCCGTTCCACGCGGGCATGCCGGATTGTGTCGCGCTGTGGGTAGAAACAAAAACGCCACCGGCCGCGGGAGGACGACCGGGGGCGTACAGGGGAGAAGAAGTCACACGGCCGCCGCATGGGTAAGCGGCCTAGGGGGCGATCTGTGTTGTTCGGGCCTCGCGTGCGGCCCGTTTGTGTGAACGGCTTTCTATGGGTTGGGGGTCTTGGTTGCCTGCTGTTGATACGTTCGGGGGGCGGGCGGGTTCGCTTGGGCGATCTTTTTCAGGGCGTTGCGGAGGAAGTTGGTGGTTTCCTCGATGTGGGGGGCGTTGAGCAGGGCGTGGAGGTCGTGTCGGGCGGTGCCGTCGACGGTGAAGCGGTCGAAGGCGTCGGCGCCGCTGAGGCGGAAGGCGCGTTGGAGGGCGAGGCGGGCGCGGTGGAGGTCGCCGTCGAGTGCGGCGGCGAGGCCGAAGCCGATCTTGGGGTCGGGGTGGGTGGGGTTCATGGCGGAGGCTTGGGCATAAGCGTCGCGGGCGGCTCGGTATTCCCCGAGGGCGAGGGCGTCTTGGGCGCGTTGCAGCACGCGGTCGGCGGGTCGCTGGGGGAAGGGGCTAGGCGCGGCGGCTTGTTGGGTGTTGCCTTCGTGTCGCGCGGCGGTGTGGCGTGGAGCGCGGGGTGGGGGGGCGACCTGCGCGGCGGGTTGGAGATGGAAGACGGTGGGGCGCTGGGCGTAGATCATCCGAGCGCAGGTGTGGAGGTGGGGGGCGTGGACGATGGCGGGGCGGTAGGCGCGGCCGCAATAGCGGAAGGGGCGGTGATTGCGATAGCGATACGGCCGACAGGCGTAGGCATGGTGGTGCGAGAAGGTGTAGGTCTTGAAGGTGCGGGTGTGGACGCGGTGGCCCACGTGCCCGTGGGACGAGAAGCCGACGCCGATGCGGAACGAGACGTGGCCGGCGTGCGCGGTTGGCGTGGCGGCGGGGGCGAGGGCGATGAGCAGCGCGGCGAGCGCGGCGACGAGCGTGGGGGCGGGTTGCATGGGTGAGCCTCCGGAGGTTTAGCACCTTCACGATACGGGGCTCGGGCGGGTTGGCCGAGGGTTTTTTATGGCGGTGGGTTCAAGCACACATCGTGCTGCGCACGAGGTGTGGCACCCGGGTGGGATGGGCTGGTCGATCAGGCGGCGGATTCGATGGCGGCCCACGAGCCGGAGTTGGAGCGGGGGTCGGCGACGATGGTGCGGCCTCGGCCTTCGCGTTTGGCGGCGTAGAGTCGTTGGTCGGCTTTGGCGAGCAGGGCGTCGAGATCGTCGGCGCGGTCGAGAGATCGGCAGGCGAGGCCGATGGAGAGGTCGGTGGGTTTGGGGGTGTCGGGTGTGATGGCGGCGACGCGTCGGGCGAAGCGGTTGCGGAGGGATTCGGCGAATGCGGTGGCGCGTTCGAGGGTGCCGCCGGCCATGAGGATGACGAACTCGTCGCCGCCGAGTCGGACGGCGAGGTCGCGTTCGCGGACGTTGTTTTGGATGAGTTCGCCGAGGAGTTTGAGGACGGCGTCGCCGGCGGCGTGGCCGAGGGTGTCGTTGACGGATTTGAAGTAGTCGAGGTCGATGGCGACGGCGATGAGGTCGGTGCCGGAGACGGCGGTGCGATGGAAGATGGTGGGGCCGAGCTCGTTGAAGGCTTTGCGGTTGCCTAATCCGGTGAGCTCGTCGCGCATGGCTTCGTCGCGGAGTTCGGCGACGGCTTTGCGGGTAGCGGAGCGGAGCTTGTCGTCGAAGCGTCGTGCGAGGACGCCGGCCTGGATGCGTTGCCGGATGGCGTTGCCGGCGATGGCGTGGAGGGCGCGTGCGATGCGGCCGACCTCGTCGTCGCGGTGGGTGGGGAGGCGGTCGAGGTCGGTGGGTCGTGCGGCGTCGCCTTGGCCTTCGACCCAGCGCAGCAGGCGGTCGACGGGGCTGACGGCCCAGGCCTGTCCGATGAGGAGGGTGGCGATGGCGAGCGCGGTGGCGGCGGTGAGCCCGATGACGAAGGGCTGCGGAGAGAGCGCGACGAGCAGGCCGATCGACATGCCGCCAAGGGAGCTGAGCAGGGTGAGCGCGGCGACCTTGGTCCGCAGCGAGCAGTGGCGGTACCAGGGCGTGTCGTCGGGGAGCGGCGGGTCGGTGAGCGCGTCGTGCGGCGCAGAGGAGGCGGGCGTTGAAAGGGCCTTGGCGGAGGGGGTTTGCGTGGGATCGCTGTGGACGTCGGGCGTAGCGCCGGGGTCGACGGCGACGGTGGGCGGAGCGGCAGGGTGTGGGGGGGGGGTGCGTGGCATGGTGTCCCTCGATCGGTGAGCGAGCGTTGGCTCGGGTCGATCAAGGGACGGATTCAAGGCGTTGCGGGGCGAACGCAAGGAGGCGAGGGATTTGGATTTGCGACGACCAGCGGAGGGTGCTGCCGATGATGCGGTGGGCGGGAAGCTGTGCGGGTCGTGCGGCGGGTGCGGGTCGTAAGGTTTGCGGTTGTGGGTGGGTGCGCGTGACCGCACGCGTCGTGCTGCGCACGAGGTGTGGCGCCCTGCATCAGGCGTGAAGCGTGGTTGGGTCAGGCGTCTTTGAGTGTGTTGTTGTCGACGAGTTGGCGGATGGGGTCGATGCGTGTGGCTCGGCCGGAGCGGTCGTCGATGGTGAGCAGGACGCCGGAGACGAGGGCGGGTCCGTCGGCGACGTCGAAGGGGCTGGGCATGGCGGTGGTCATGTGTTTGAGGACGCGGTCGACGCGTCTGCCGAGGACGGAGTCGGGCGGGCCGGACATGCCGAGGTCGGAGATGTAGGCGGTGCCTGGGACGCCGGCGTGGGAGCCGGGGACGCCCGCGGGGAGGATGCGGTGGTCGGCGGTGGGGACGTGGGTGTGGGTGCCGACGACGGCGGCGACGCGGCCGTTGAATCGCCAGCCGAGGGCGACCTTTTCGCTGGTGGCTTCGGCGTGGACTTCGAGGATGACGGCGCGGTCTTGGGGGAGCTCGGCGAGGGCGGTTTCGACGGTGGCGAAGGGGTCGGCGGCGGGGAGCGGCATGAAGAGTCGGCCGAGGACGACGATGACGGTGAGGGCGGGGCCGTTGCCTTCGTTGGCGTGGAGGGTCATGACGCCGCGGCCGGCGGCGGCGGGGGGTAGGTTGAGGGGTCGGATGACGCGCTCGTCGGCGCGGTTGAGCATGGAGGCGATCTGTTGTTTCTTGAAGCAGTGATCGCCGAGGGTGATGCCGTCGGCGCCGGCGTCGCGGAGCTTTTTGTATTGCTCGGGGGTGAGGCCGGTGCCGTTGGCGGCGTTCTCGGCGTTGACGACGACGAGGTCGGCCTTGTGCTTTTTGCGCAGCAGGGGCATGGCGGCCTCGACGGCCAGGCGGCCGGGGGTGCCCACGACGTCGCCGAGGTAGATGACACGCATGAGGGGCAGGGTAGCGGGTGGGGGGAGGGAGGCTGGGCTGGGCGCTGGGGGCGGGTGTTGGGGGGCGGGGCGGGGGGGGGTGGGGCGGGGCGGGGGGGCGGGGGGGCGGGGGGGGGGTGGGGGGGGGGGGGCGGGGGG
>JBCCQE010000006.1:0-121467 GCA_039024495.1 Planctomycetota bacterium
CGACGACCTGCTCCTGCTCCCCGCTTTCTCCGAGCTGGTCCCCGCCGAAGTCGACACCTCCACCCGTCTCACCTCGCGCATCGACCTCAACATCCCGCTGCTCTCCGCGCCGATGGACACGGTCACCGAGTCCGCCCTCGCCATCGCCCTCGCCCAGCAAGGCGGCCTGGGCGTCATCCACAAAAACCTCGACCCCACCGCCCAGCAACGCGAGGTCGTCAAGGTCAAGCGCTCCGCCAACGGCGTCATCACCGACCCCGTCACCCTGCCCCCCGACGCTCCCTGCTCCGAGGTCCGCCGCCTCATGCACGAGCAGCACATCTCCGGCGTGCCCATCACGCTCGACGGCAAGCCCAACGGCCGCGTCGTCGGCATCCTCACCCGCCGCGACATGCTCTTCCTGCACGACGACGACAAGCCCATCCACGAGGTCATGACCGCCCAGAACCTCGTCACCGCCGCCCCCGGCACGGACCTCACCACCGCACGCGACGTCCTCAATCAAAACAAGGTCGAAAAGCTCATCCTCGTCGACGACGACTTCACGCTGCACGGCCTGATCACCATGCGCGACATCGCCAAGCTCGAGCAATATCCCCAGGCCTGCCGCGACGACCGAGGCCGCCTCCGCGTTGGCGCCGCCGTGGGCGTGCACCAGCTCGAACGAGTCGCCGCGCTCATCGAAGCCGAGGTCGACGCCATCTTCGTTGACTCCGCGCACGGCCACTCGGACAACGTCGTTGAGACCGTCAAAGCGATCAAAGCCCGCTACGACATCGACGTCATCGCCGGCAACGTCGCCACCACCGCCGGCGCCAAGGCCCTCATCGAGGCCGGGGCCGACGCCGTGAAGGTCGGCATCGGCCCGGGGTCGATCTGCACGACCCGCGTCGTCACCGGCGTCGGCGTGCCGCAGATCACCGCCATCCGCAACGCCCTCGCCGCCGCCGAGCCCGCCGGCGTGCCCGTCATCGCCGACGGAGGCATCCGCCAGTCCGGCGACATCGCCAAGGCCATCGGCGTCGGCGCCCACGTCGTCATGCTCGGCTCGCTCTTCGCCGGCCTCGACGAATCCCCCGGCGAGATCGTCATCCACCTCGGCCGACGCTTCAAGACCTACCGCGGCATGGGCTCCGAGGGCGCGATGATGGCCGGCTCGGCCGACCGCTACGCCCAGGCCGCCAACTCCAAGGCCGGCCGCGACAAGCTCGTCCCCGAGGGCGTCGAAGGCCGCGTCGCCTACCGCGGGCCGCTCTCCGATTTCGTCTACCAGATGGTCGGCGGCCTCCGCGCCGCCATGGGCTATTGCGGCACCGCCAACATCCAAGCCATGCGAGAAAACGCCCAGTTCTGCCGCGTCTCCGCCGCCTCGATGATCGAGTCCCACCCCCACGACATCACCATCACCCGCGAATCACCCAACTACACCAACGCCACCCGCGCCGACGAGTAGCCGTTAAGCCGCAAGCCCGAAGGGCTGCGGAATCGCCAGCGGACCTTCCCTCTGCAGCCGGGATGCGACGCATCCCGGGGTTGGACGCACGCAACCACACAAAGCGTGCGGCGAGGTGTGGCACCCCCTAACGCTTCCACGCCCTCACCCCAACCCACGCAAAATCACCCCCACCATCGCCTCCGGCTCACCCTCACCCACTCGCAACGCCTCGCCCTCCCCCGGCACCTCCAGCGTCGCGAGCTGATCGTCCAGCAACTTCGGATCGAAGAAGTGCCCCGCCCGCGCCGCCAGCCGCCGCTCGAGCGTGCCGCGTTCCACCTCCAAAAACACGAACCACACCGCCTCGCCCGGCTTCGCCAACTCCCCGCGGTACCCGCCCTTCAACGCCGAGCACGCCAGCACCAGCGGCGGCAACGCCCCGTCGTCCAGCCGCTGCTCAATAAGCCCCCGCAGTACTGCCAGCCACGGCCCGCGATCCGCGTCCGTCAACGCCCGCCCCGCCGCCATCTTCGCCACGTTCGCCGCCGGGTGATGATCGTCGCCATCCTCAAAATCGCCGCCCAGCCGCTCGGCGACCATCCGCCCGATCAGCGACTTGCCGCTGCCGCTCACGCCCATCACCACCACCGCCCGCACCGGCCCCGCCGATCCCTCGCGGCTCGCCTCACCCACGCCGCGGGTTCCGCCGAGACGCCCGCTGCCTGGCCTGCGGCCCCTCGCCACCCGCCGCCTGACCCCCGCGCGGCCCTTCGCTCGCCGACGGCGGCGGCGTGTGCGCCCCCGACCGCTGCGCCCGGTGCACGCCCGAACCCGCGGCCCCGGCCCCCGCGCCCGGCCCGTCAAACTTCCCAAAGATCATCCGCCCCGCCGACGTCTGCAGCGTCGACGTCACCGTGATCTCTACCTCCTGATCCATCTGGTCGCGAGCGTGCTCCACCACCACCATCGTCCCGTCGTCCAGATACCCCACGCCCTGCGTCGCCGACTCGCCGGGCTTCACGATCCGCACCGTCATGTGCTCGCCGGGCAACACGATCGGCCGCATCGCCTTCGCGACGTCGTTGAGGTTCACCACGTCCACGCCCCGCACCTCGGCGACCTTGTTGAGGTTGTAGTCGTTGGTCATCACGCGCGCCTGCAGCAGCTCGGCAAGCACCAGCAGCTTCTGATCCACGCCGTTGCCCTCGACGTCGCGCTCCTCGATCCGCACCTCCACCTGGTGGCCGTGCTGCAGCTTGCCAAGCACGTCCAGCCCCCGCCGCCCGCGCGACCGCTTGAGCTTGTCCGCCGAGTCCGCCACCTGCTGCAACTCCTCCAGCACGAAACGCGGCACCACGTACGACCCCTGCAACACCCGGCTCTCAATCAAATCCACGATCCGCCCGTCGATGATCACCGACGTATCCAGAATCGTCGGCCGATTCCCGCGGATCTCCTTCGCAAACTCCACGTAAGGCACCACAAACCGGAAGTCGTCCTTCGTCTGCAGCACCAGCGAGATCGCCACATAACACGCGATCAGCCCGATCACGACCTTCACGCCCTCGAACAGATTCAAGAACGCCTCGCGCCGATCGACCATCGCTTGGAACAGCTCGCGCTGGTAGTCGATCTCGCGCTGTCTCTCGGGCGTCGCCGCCGTGTACTCCGCCTCCGATACGTCGCGCGGCGGCGTGCCGACCTCCGGCACCACCAGCCGGGCCGTCAGGTCCACCACGAAGCTCAACGCAAACGCCGCCACCAGCCCCGCGATCAACCCCAGGAACACCCCCGACACCGCCGAGAGCTTCTTGTCCTTCATCGCGACGTCGACGCCGATCACCACCCCCGCCACCAACAGCGCCCCCATGATCAGCGCCACCACCGCCACGAAGCCGAGCCCCGTCTGCTCTTGGAACTCCGTGCTCACGTACAGCGTGATCACCGAGGCGACCAGAACGATCACGACGCCACGCAGGGTGTTGAGGATCATGGCGAGCTCTTCGCGGATTCGACCGTCACAGCGGCCCCCACGATAGGCGGTCCCGCCGGTGCTGACCAACGTCAATCCGCGATCTTCCCGAGCGATTGCCGGGCCGATCGATCGCTCTTACGATGCCCGATCCCGCCGCGGTGGGGGTCAGGCGGCCGGGCCCGGTGCACGGGTCGGCTCGTGAACCGGGTCAGGCCTTGACCGGAGCAGCCCTAAGCGTCGTCGGCCCGGTGCCGTCGGTGTCCTGGCCGTCTGACCCCCACCGTCGCGCCCCTACCAAGCCGGCCTCTCGCCGCCCCCTGCTATGGTGCGTGGTTCATGGCGTACACCGTCCTCGCCCGCCGATACCGCTCCCAGAGCTTCGAGGCCGTCGTCGGCCAGGAGCCGGTCGCCAACACCCTGCTCAACGCCGTCCGCACCGACCGCGTCGCCCACGCCTACCTCTTCTGCGGCACCCGAGGCGTCGGCAAGACCTCCCTCGCCCGCCTGCTCGCCCGCGCCCTCAACGCCCCCGGCTCGCTCCCCGAAAACCCCGCGCCCCAGGGCGTCGAGTTCCCCGATGTAGATGTCCAGCAACGCATGGCCGAGGCCATCATGCGCGGCGACGACCTCAACGTCATCGAGATCGACGGCGCCTCCAACAACCGCGTCGAAGAAGCACGCCAGCTCATCGCCAACGCCGGCCTCGCCCCCACCGGCAACGCACGCTTCAAGATCTACATCATCGACGAGGTCCACATGCTCTCGACCGCGGCGTTCAACGCCCTGCTCAAGACCATGGAGGAACCTCCCGAGCACGTGAAGTTCATCCTCTGCACCACCGAGCCGCAGAAGGTCCCCGCCACCATCCAGTCGCGCTGCCAGCGCTTCGACTTCCGCGACATCCCAAGCGGGCGCATCGCCGACCACCTCGCCGAGGTCGTCCAAGGCGAGTCCGTGAAGTGTGACGACGCCGTCGTGTGGGAAGTCGCCCGCCTCGGCCGCGGGTCGATGCGCGACGCGCTCTCCTTGCTCGATCGATTGCTCGCCACCGGGCAAGACCCGCTGACGATGAAGACCGTCGAGTCCGTGTTCGGCCTGCCGGACGCCGACCTCGTCGATCGCATGGTCGACGCCATCGCCGCCGCCGACCCCAAGGCCACGCTCGAAGCCTCGGCCGACCTGCTCTCGCGCGGCACCTCGCCCGAGCTCGTCTGCGGCGTCCTCATCGAACGACTCCGCCAGCTCATGCTCATCGCCGCCTGCGGCCCCGACAGCGAACTCATCGAAGCCGGCGACGACCGCAAAGGCAAACTCGTCGAGCAGGCCGGCGGGTTCACCACGCAGGGCATCGTCTACCTCATCGCCGTGATGGAATCAGCCCAACGCGCGGTCAAGAGCTCAAGCAACGACCGCGCCCTGCTCGACGCCGCGCTCGTCCGCCTCGCCACCGCCGACGCCCTCGCCGACGTCGCCGGGCTCGTCGGCAACGGCCAAAAAAAAAACTGACCGTCCGGCGTAAACACGTCGACTCACGCCTGCTGCCCGCCAGCCCGCCGCCGACCCGCCCGGCCGCTGACGCATCGAGCGCATTCCAAGCCGAGCCCGCGACGGCAGCACCCTCAGCGCCGGTCGACCCCGCCCAGCCCGACATCGTCTGGGCCGCCATCGCCGAGCGTGCCGAGTCGACCCGCGCCCTGTCATGGCTGCGCAAGACCCGCCTTGTGGCGCTCACCGGCGACGCCGCGCAGGGCTACGCCGCCACCATCGAGCCCCTGCCCGGCCACGGCGACCTCGTCGCCTTCGCCACCCCCGCCCGCCTCGAGCCCGCCGCCGCGTTGCTCGGCGACGTCATCGGCGTCCGCGCCCGACTCGCGATGCAGCCCCGCGCCGATGCCGACACCCCCGCCCGCCCCGCCGACGGCCGCCGCGTCGGTGCCGACGACGCCGACGCTGTCGAAGCCCTGCCCATCGTCCGCAAGATGAAAGAAGTCTTCGGCGACTACCACGTCCGCCTCATCGCCCAACGCCGCGAAGCCCCGCTGCAGGCCCCGGCCGTCGCGACCGACCCCGACGACGCCGACACGGACGACGCCGACGCCCCCACCTCGCCCACCAATTCCTAGGATGCACGCATGTTCGACCAGATGAAAGCCATGCGCGACGTGATGGGCCTGCTCGGCAACCCCGCCGAGCTCAAGGCCAAGTTCGAGGCCGTCCAGACCGAGCTCAAAGCCACCGTCGTCGAGGGCACCGCCGGCGCGGGTGCCGTCACCGTCCGCTGCTCGGGCACGCTCGAAGTGCTGTCGGTCGAACTCGACCGCGCGATGATCGCCACCATCGCCGGCGCAGGCACCGACGCCGACTCGGGCATGGTCTCCGAGCTCATCGCCGCCGCCACCAACGCCGCCCTCCGCAAAGCCCAGGAAGCCGCCAAGGAAAAACTCTCCGAAGCCGCTGGCGGCCTCAACCTCGGCGCCCTCGGCGGCCTGCTGCCCGGCACGTAACGCGCCGACCGCACGACCAACCCCAGCGCCCCACATCACCTTCGCGCACTCGGCCACGCGAAAACCCATCAGCCGTAGCTGAAAACACCTCGCTATCGGATAAGCACTAAGCGGATGGCCTATCGGTTGAGCGTCACCGCAGCCCGGCCTACGCCACGCGCTTGGCGGTCAGGCCCGATCGGCCGCAGTTGATGAACGTCTCGCCCTGGCCCATCACGTACGAAAACCCCGCGTCGCCGTCCTGACGCGACACCAGAGCCGTCCACAGGCCCGTCGCGGCCCGCGTCATCCGTACCCACTGCGTCACCCCCGCCTTCGTCTCCCGCACCAGGCACACCGAGCACGCCTGCGGCGCGTCCACCTCGAACTGCCACACCTCGTCCAATCCAACCACCGAACCGATCGCAGCGTTCATCCCTGAGCTCGCTTTCGCATGAGAAACAAAAGAACCGCAGGCTTCCTTTAACCCTGCTTGCAATACGCGGCAGATGCGTGAAATGAATGAGGCCGCGTCACGCCTGACCATACCCCCTCGCCCAGCCCAAGACCAGAAGAACTCAGCCCTCCACCGCTAGGTCTTTCCCGCGCTCATGCCCCCCAGATGTCACCAACACACCGCCAGCCCCGCCCAACGCCGCTCAAGCCCGCACCCACCCCACCCATCCCCATCGCTCACGCGCTCCGCTGCCAGTCCGTCCGCCGTCGCCGCGGCATCGGCTCGCCCGGCCGGCCCCCGCGCGGCTCCTCCGGGTCGGCCCGCCGCCGCTCCACGAAGCCCGGCCCGCCCAGCGTCGCGTGCGACCGCAGCCGCGCCCGCAGCAGCCGGATCCGAGCCGCCTGCCAGCCGATCACCCCCAGCAGCACCACCAGCCCCACCGTGTACAGCGACGCCATCCCGAACACCCCCGCCAGCGCCAGGTCCGGCGCGTTGCGGTCCAGCGTCCGGTGAAAGAAAAACACATCCCCAATGCCGTGCAGCCACGCCTCGGTCGCCTTGTCCCCAAACGCCGTCAGCCCGGGCACCCCCCGCAGCGACGGGAAATCGATCCGCACCAGCCGCGGCGTGTCCGGGATGATCGCCCACACGCCCCCCAGCGTCATCGCCAAAGGCGTGTACCGCCACCCCCGCCGCAGCACCAGCGCCGCCCCCGCCGCGATCACCGCACCCCCCGCCATCCCTACCGCGAAGTGCATCGACGTCCACGACACAATCGGCCCTCGATCGCTCCCGGCCAACCCAAACTCCGCGGCCGAACCGATCGCACCGCTCCGTCTACGTCGGCCAGATCGTTTTCCGCCTGAATCGCGTCAAAGCAGCCAAAACCCGCTCTCGCCCGCCCGTCACGCCCGAGAACCTCGCCCCAAAACCTCACCCGAACCGCCGCATACCGCCCGCCAGCTATCATCCACGCCCATGTGGGCCATCGAGGACCAGTTGCGGCGCTACGGCCCGCAGGCCGACCACCCCGCCGTCCCCCTCGACGAGGCCCGCGCCTACTGCCGCCGCCTCGCCCTGGGCCACTACGAAAACTTCAGCGTCCTGTCGTGGTTCGTCCGCCGCGACCTCCGCGACGACTTCGCCGCCGTCTATTCGTTCTGCCGATGGGCCGACGACCTCGGCGACGAGCTGGGCGACACCCCCGCCGACCGCGACCGCGGCACCGAGCTCCTCCACTGGTGGCGGTCCCAGCTCGACGCCTGCTTCGCCGGCGACGCCCGGCACCCCGTTTTCGTCGCCCTCCGCGCCACCGCCGACAAGCACCGCCTCCCCGTCGAGCCCTTCGCCGACCTCATCGACGCCTTCATCCAGGACCAATCCGTCACCCGCTACGACACCTGGGACCAGGTCCTCGACTACTGCACCCGCAGCGCCGACCCCGTCGGCCGCATCGTCCTGCGCCTCTGGGGCCACCGCGACCCCGAGATGGACCGCCTCAGCGACGCCACCTGCACCGCCCTGCAACTCGTCAACTTCTGGCAGGACGTCCGCCGCGACGCCCTTGAACGCGACCGTGCCTATCTCCCCGCCGACCTCTGCCAAGCCCACGGCCTCGACCGCGACGCCATGATCGACGACCTCCGCCACGCCCGCCCCATCGATCGCCACGACCGGGCCGCCGCCACCGTCGTCCGCGACGCCTGCGACCGCACCGCCCCGCTCTTCGCCACCGGCCGCGAACTCATCCCCCGCGTCGCCCCCGCCGACCGCCCGACCCTCACCCTCTTCACGCTCGGCGGCGAGTCCGTCCTCTCGGCCATCCGCCGCATCGACCACCGCACGATCGACCGCCGACCCAAGCTCGGCAAGACCACCAAAGCCGCCCTGCTCCTGCGCGCCGCCGCGGGTAAGCTCTGGCCCGCCCGGCGCTGCGGCGACCCTCGCCCCGCCGTTCGGCCCGCGTAACCCTCAAAGCCCGCCCCCCACGCGATGCCCGCGACGAACCACGAGTACCACCCCGGCCTCGCCGAGAGCTACGCCCACTGCCGACGCGTCGCCCGAAAGCAGGCCGCCAACTTCTACTACGGCATGCGCCTCACCCCCGAGCCCAAACGCTCGGCCCTTTATGCCGTCTACGCCTACATGCGCGCCTGCGACGACTTCGCCGACGACCTCCCCCCAAACGCCGACCCCGCCGACGCACGCGACCGCATCGAAGCCTTCCGAGCCCACACCCACGCCGCCCTCGCCGCCGACCGGCCGCCGCAGGACGACCCCATGTGGCCCGCCTTCATCCACGCCTGCCAGACCCACGGCGTCGACCCCGCCCACCTCGACGCCATGCTCGACGGACAGATCGCCGACCTCTCCCCCGCCCGCTACGCCATCTTCGACGACCTCTACGACTACTGCTACCAGGTCGCCTCCACCGTCGGCCTCGTCTGCCTCGCCGTCTGGGGCCACGACAACTACCCCGGCGTTGCCAAGCTCGCCGAGCACCGAGGCATCGCCCTGCAACTCACCAACATCCTCCGCGACGTCGCCGAAGACGCCCAACGCGGCCGCGTCTACCTCCCCGCAGAAGACCTCGAACGCTTCGGCGTCACCCCCGACGACCTAGCCAAAGGCCGCGCCTCCGACAGCTTCGACCGCTTCATGAAATTTCAGATCGAACGCGCCCGCTCTTACTACGACATGTCCGCCACCCTTGAGCAACACCTCGACGCCGACTGCCGCCCGTCCTGCTGGGCGCTCATGCGCGTCTACCGCGGCCTGCTCGACCGCATCGCCACTCAGCCCCGCCGCGTGCTCAATTCCCGCGTCTCCCTCAGCCCTTTCGCCAAGCTCGGCGTCGTGGCCGCCGCCCTCACCCGTCGATCCTGGCCCACCGCGCAACCCGTCGCAGGCTGACGGCCCGCCACACTCAACACCGGGTGCCACACCTTGACCGCGTAGCGGCAAGGTGTGCGAACGCTTAAGAAATTTCAACACACCTTGCCCTCCCGCCGGTCGGGTCAAGGTGTGGCACCCCGTCCGCCCTCCATGGTACGCCAAACGCCACGCTGTAAACCCACCCTACGATGTCGGACCGTGCCCGACATCACCCCCCGCTGGCTACGCCTGATCCCGCCGACCGCGCTCACGCTCACCAACCTCGCGTGCGGCGTCGCCGCCTCCGTCGAAGCCGCTCGCCTCATCGCCAACCCCGCCGACGACGGCGCACTCACCCGCTGCCTGATCTGGTTCGTTATCGGCCTCGCCGCCGACGCCTGCGACGGCGCCCTCGCCCGCAAGCTCGACGCCGCCACCACCCTCGGCCGTTGGCTCGACGCCGCCGCCGACGCCGTCACCTCCGGCATCGCCCCCGCGATGCTCGCCCTCGCCGCGCTCGGGGCCAACGCCCCAGGCTCCGTCGTCGCACTTGCCTTTGCCCTCGCCGCCGTGACGCGTCTCGCACGTTTCGCCGCCGACCCCACGCCCCGCGGCCGGCACTTCACCGGCATGCCCGCACCGCTCGCCGCCCTCGGCCTCGTCGCCGTCTCCGCCTGGCACCTCGCCAACCCAACCTCGATCGACCCCATCGCCGCCATCGCCTGGTACGCCGTCGCCGCGCACGCCGCGCTGCTCGCCACCGCCATGCAGTCCACCCTTCGCTACCGCACCCTCGGCACCATCGCCGCCGACATCCAAAACCGCGACCCACGCACCGCCCGCACCCTCGCCTTCAACGCGATCATCACCCCCATCCTCGTCGCCGCCTGGGGCGGACTCGGCATCGCCCTGTGGACCCTTGCCTACGCCGCCGCACCCCTCCTCCCCAAGCTCACCGGACGCGCCTGCCGCCACGCCCTGCACCCCGCCGACGCAACCGACCTGCCCTACGCCGGCTACGACGCCTGACCCGCCAGCTCGCCCAACGCCGCCACCGCGTCGTCCGCGTCCGGGCCCTCGGCCGTGATCTCAAGCTCCGTCCCCTGCACCGCCGCGAGCATCATGAGCTGCATGATCGACTTGCCGTCGACCGTCTGCTCGCCCTTGCTCACCCGCACCTCGCTCTGATACCCGCTCGCCGCATCAACAAACGCCATCGCCGGGCGCGCGTGCAACCCCAGCGGGTTCTGCACGACGACCTGGGTGGATGCACTCGCCAACGCACGCTCCGATTTCGCAGTCCCTGATCACTCGCCGGCTCGCCGCCGGCCACCACACACTCCGCACGCCTCCCCCCACGCTCCGCTCAGCCGGACGTCAGCTTCTGCGCGTCCGACTCTTCCAGCAGGTCCACCACCTCTTCAGGCGTCGACGCCTGACGCAAAAACTTGCGGAATCGGTCGTTCTGCAGGTTCGAGAAGATGTTCTCCATCGCCTGCAGATGCTGGTCCGGCTCGTCCTTGGGGCTCATCAGCAAAAACACCGAATACACCGGCGCCTTGTCCAACGCATTGAAGTCGATCCCCCCCTCGCTCACGCCCACCGCCGCCGCCAGCTTCTTCACCTTCTCGTGCTTCACGTGAGGCACCGCCACCCCGCGGCCAAACCCCGTCGACCCCTGCTTCTCCCGCGCCAGAATCTGCTCGGTCAACGCCCCCTTCGCGTTCTTCGGCGCCACCCCCGCCGCGCAAAGCTTCTCCACCAGCAGCTCGATCACCGCGTCGCGCTCCGCCACGTCCAGCGGCACCACAATCGCCTCAGCTTTCACAAAATCCGTCAGTTTCATCGTGTCCTCGTCGGTTGACAGCACCCAGCATCCTACAGCAATCCACCGCCGCGGATCACCGCACCCGCGCCACCCCTTACTCAGCCCAGCGGCCAACTACCCCACCGGGTGCTTGCGGTTGCGCTGCCGCTCCTTGAGGTCGTGCAACTGCCGCTCCACCTTCGCCACCGTCGCGTCCAGGCATGCGTGCAGGTCGGCGTGCTCCCCCGTCGCCACCACCGGGTCGTGCCGATCGACGTGCACCACGAACTCCACGCCAAACCGCAGCCCGTCCAGCTTGTCCACCACCACGTCCGCCGACCGCACCCGGTCGAAATACCGCGGCAGCCGCGACGCCCGCTCCTCCGCGTGCGTACGGATCGCCTCCGTGATCTCCATGTGTCGGCCGATCAGCGTGATCTCCATCCGGTGTGTCTCCTTTCGCCCCGGCTCTGCCCAAGTCTACCCGCCTGCTCCGCCCGACCCCGAGCGCTCCGCCGAACCCTCCTCGTCATCCCCGCCGGCCTCGCCCGACTCCGCCGACCCCTCCAGCTCCCCGGCGGGCGAAAAGTCCGCCGGATCCAGCCCCGACTCCGCCGCCGTCATCTGCTGCGACGGCGGCACCAACACCCCTAGGCTCACCGCGAACTTCAACGCATCTTCAATACTCACATCGATGTCCACCGTCTCCGTCTCCGGCACCGTGATCACATACCCCGTGAACGGCGTCGGCGAACTCGGGATAAACACCGTCAGGCTCGGCACCCCGAGCTGGCCCTGGATATCCCGCATCGTCGCACCCGTCACCAGCCCCACCGACCACATCCCACGACGCGGGTACTCCACCGCCACCACTCGCGAAAAACTCGCCTGGCCCGGCTTCCGCTCGCTCTGCTCCACGAAGAAATCCGTGATCTGCTTGATCCCCGGATACACCCGCCCAATCAGCGGCACCGAGTTGATCCCCCGCTCCACCCGCTCGTAAACCTTCCGCCCCACATAGCTCGCCAGCAAGAGCCCCGCGAAATAAATCAGCACCACCGCCACCACCAACCCGATCAGGTCCAGCACCCGCCAGCCCAGCACCGTGATCGTCCCCCAATACCGATCCAGCGCCACCTCCTGTGCCGTCCGCATCGCCGCCGGCGTGTCGATCATCCACTGACGCCGCTGAGCCACCAACGAGTCACCCCGAAAATCCACAAGGCCCAGCGCCTGACGCTGCTCATTCAAGCCCGCAAGGCGCGACTCCCACTCGTCCAGCTCCGACCGCTCCAGCTCCGCGAACGCCGTGTCCAGGTCCCGCGACTCCGGCGGAGGCCACGCCGTCATGTTCACCACGGCCGAGCGGATCCCCGTATTAATCGGGTCCGCCACGTACCCCTGAATAAAGTTGTACAGATAGATAATCAGCGCCAGCGTCAGAATCGACGGCAGCGACACCGCCAAACCACGCACGAAAAAACGGGTGAAATGCGGTCGAGCCACGCACCTTCTCGCAAGGAATCCATTCCGACAGCAGGCCGGCAGACCCGGAGTCTAACCACCATCCCATCCTGAAGCCCACGGACTGTGTCCGTGGGTGTGCGCCTCACCTACTCAAACAACCCTGCAACCCCCAGCCGCTCTGCCACGCTTACCGGCATCACCGGCAGCCGCACCCCAAACATCTTCCCCGGCGCCCCCCCGCCCGCGACATACACAAACCCCCCGTGCGCCACCGCCGTCGCGTCGTCGTGCGCCACCGCCGTCGACGCCAGCCGCCGCACCCCGCCGTCCCGCGCCGACACCGCAAACGCCACGTCCAACTCCACGTCTCCATCCGCCGTCTGCGTCTCCCCGCCCACCGCCACAAACCCGCCCGACACCCCCACAAGCCGGTGGTCCGCCACCCCGCCGTCCACGCCCAGCCCGCTTTCGATCTCCGTCAACGCCGCGCCACCATCGCCATCAAGCTCAAGCCGCCACAGCCGATCGACCGTCCGCCCCGTCCGCGTCCGCTGCCCGCCGACGATCCACACCACACCATCCGCCCCGACACCCACCGCCGCGTCATCGATCGCAAACCCCAGCCCCGCGCCCAGCAAACGACTCACCCCCGCGTCCACATCCACCACCTCAAACGACGCCCGCCCGCCGCCAACGACCAACACCTCCGCACCACCCACGACCACCGCCGCGTGCGCTCGCCGCCCTTCGCGCAGCCCGATCGTCTCGACCCAGGCGTTCGTCTCCGGGTCGAACACGCACGCGCTCTCACCCGCGATCGCCACCGCCCGCCCGTCGCCCAGCACCGTCAGCGTCGGCTCGCCCATCGCCACCGGAAGCGTCCCCCCCGCCGCCACCCCGTCCCCATCCACCTCGATCAGCTCCACCGCGTCCAACGCCACCAGCCGCGCCTCCGCCTCGATCGCCCGACCGCCCACCACCAGCACCCGCCCGTCCGCAAGCGTCGCCTGCGCGTGCCCGAACCGCCCGACCCCCAACGCCTCGCCCAGCGCCCACCGCTGCGCCGCGAAGTCGAACACCTGCACCTCCGTCGCCCCCGACAAGTCCGTCCGCACCCCGCCCGTCACCACCCACCGCCCCCCCGTCACGCTCGACGCCGGCGAAATCACCGCCATCGGCAACGGGTCAAGCCGCTCCCACCGCGCAGCCACATCATCACCCGACGCTCCCCGAGGCGACGCCGCGCAAGCGGCGGCAGAAATCAGAAAAGCAGAAAAGCAACAAAGCACAAAAGCCACGCCAAATGCGTCCGCCCCGCTCCGATTTTTTGCTTTCCTGCTTTTCAGCTTTTCAGCTCTCATCAAGGTCAAACCGGAACATCCGCTTCTTCCCCGCCCGCAAAAGCAAGTACGCCTCCGTCGCGTCGCCCGCCGTCAGCTTCGCAGCGATGTCCGACACCTTCGCCTCCCCCACGCGCACGCCGCCGCCCTGGATCAGCTTCTTCGCCTCGCCCTTCGACCCCGCAAGCCCCGCCTTGACCAGAAGGTCGCGCACGTCCAACGCATCCAGCTCCGCAGCCGTGATCGGCCCGTGCGGGATCGCGTCGCCCGTCACGTCCGCCGCCGCGCCAAACGCCTTGCGCGAGCCGTCCCGCGCCCGTTCCGCAGCCTCCGCCCCGTGCACCATCGACGTCACCTCCACCGCCAGCCGCTCCTTCGCCGCGTTCAGCGCGACGCCCCCCTCGGCCGTCAGCGAATCGATCTCCTCCACCGCCATGAACGTAAAGAACCGCAGGTACCGCCCCACGTCCGCGTCCGCCGCGTTCCGCCAGAACTGATAGAAGTCGTACACGCTCGTCCGCTCGGCGCTCAGCCACACGTTGCCCCCCTCGCTCTTGCCGAACTTGCTGCCGTCCGCCTTCGTCACCAAAGGCAGCGTCAGCCCCGCCAGCTCCGCGTCGTCCATCTTCCGCCCAAGCTCGATCCCCATCACGATGTTGCCCCACTGGTCCTGCCCGCCCATCTGCAGCAGGCACCCGTGCTCCCGCCGCAGGTGCACGAAGTCGTACGCCTGCATGATCATGTAGCTGAACTCGAGGTAGCTGATCCCGGAGGTCGAATCGATCCGCCCCTTCACCGACTCCATCGACAGCATCCGGTTCACGCTCAGCCGCGCGCCCACGTCCCGCAGCACGTCCACCCACTTCAAGTCCGCCAGCCAATCCGCGTTGTTCACCATCCGCGCGTCCGTCGGCCCTTCGCCAAACGTCAAGAACCGCCCGAGCTGCCCGCGGATCGCCTCCGCGTTCCGCGCGATCTCCTCCAGCCCCAGCATGTTCCGCGCCGCGCTCTTCCCCGACGGGTCGCCCACGAGCCCCGTCCCCCCGCCCACCAGCACGATCGGCCGATGCCCGCACCGCTGAAGCCACGCCAGCGCCATGATCGGCACCAGCGACCCCACGTGCAGCGAGTCGGCCGTCGGGTCAAAGCCGATGTACGCCGGCACCGGGCCCACGCCGTTGCGCTGCGGGTCCAGCAGCCGCCGCATCGCGTCCGCCTCCAGCGTCGACTGCGCCACCAGCCCCCGCGCCTCCAGCGCGTCGTACAGATTCATCGTCGCCGTCGCGGTCATGCCCGGAAGTCTATCGCCCGCGCGCCACGCGCCCAGCCCTCAAGGCAGAAACCGCCCCCGCTGCTCCGTCGGCACCGCCGGGCACGCCTCCGCTGGCCGCGCAAACACCCAATGCCGAGCCCGCGCCACCGCCGAATACAACGCATCCGCCGCCCAACGCGGCAGCCTCCGCATCGGCCACGTCGCCCACCGCACCGACGCGTCGTGCCCCAACCGCTCGCCGATGTGCCCCACCGCCTCCGCCTTAAACAGCAGCCGCCCGTCCGCCGTGCGCACCACGATCGAGTCCGGCACCCCCGCCCGCTCCGCCTCGCTCAGCATCCGCCCCCAAGTCGCCCCGCCCCGCGGCGAAAAATCAAACACCCGCCCCTGCGGGTCCGCCGCCAGGCACCGCCTCACCCACCGATGGCACAGCCCGCACGCCCCGTCGTAAAACAACACCTCGCGCTCCGATTCAGCCACGCCTCACGCTAGGCCGTCACGAACGGGTTGGACGCCTTTTCGCGACCGATCGTCGTCGTCGGCCCGTGCCCGGGGTAACACACCGTGTCGTCCGGCAACGCATAAAGCTTCTCGCGGATCGACGCGATCAGCCCCGCCGGGTCCGACGTCGGAAAGTCCGTCCGCCCCACCGACCCCGCAAACAGCGTGTCCCCCACAATCGCCACGCCCTCCGCTTCGCAATACAGCGTCACCCCGCCCGGCGAATGACCCGGCGTGTGCAACACCTCAAACCGCGCCGCCCCCACCGCCACCACATCCCCCTCATCGATCGTCGCCTCCGCCGGCCCCACCGTCATCGGCAGCCCAAACGGCAGCGACAGATTCATCGCCGGGTCCCCAAGCCAACCCGCCTCCGAAGGATGCACCGCCACCTCGACCCCCGGGAACTTGCCGCGTAACTCATCCACCCCCGCGATGTGATCGCTGTGCGCGTGCGTCAACACCACCCGCCCCGGCACCAATCCCCGCGCCTCCAAATGCTCCAACAAAACCCCCGGCTGCATCCCCACATCCACCACCACACACGCTTCACCCTCCGTCACCACAAAACAATTCGTCTGAAACGGCCCAAGCGTAAAAGTCTCGATCTGCATCCCCCGAGCCTAACCGAACCCCGCGCGCAGCCGGCGAGCAACGCTCGCCGGGAACGACCAACAACAACACACACCGCCCGCACAACGCCGCACGCCCTTGAGATAGAAACAGCCCGCAACAACCCCCACGCCCAACCCGGCGAGCGTTGCTCGCCGGCTTCACCCCCGCACGCACGGCCCCTCAGTGAATAAACGATTTCGCCTTCCGCCCCGTCAGATACGACTCGATCACCGTCGACGCCAGGTCTTCCGACGTGCAGTAATACGCGATCCCTCGCGTCAGCCGGGTCATCCGCTCGATGAAGCTCACCCAGTCCATGCCGTAGTAATCCTCGATCAGCGCGAACGACGCGATACGGATGCCCAGCCGCTGGCACTTGTGCGCCTCCTCGAGCGTGATCGTGGCCGTCTGCTCCGTCGGCGGGTACAGCAGGTAAAGCATCTCCTCATCGCTTCCCTCGCCAGGCTGCACGTGCGCCGTCGGCTGACCATCCGTGATGACAAAAATCTGCTTGTTCGTCGCCGACCGCCGCGCGAGGATCCGCCGCGCGTGCCGCAGCCCGAGCTGCAGGTTCGTGAAGTGCAGCGGAATCCGCTCCTCGTTCGCCTCGGCCTGCGACAGCGGCGCCCGCAGCCGGACCTGATAGTCGCGGATGCTCACCGGCTTGGGCATCACCAGCGGAAGGTCCGCCTCGCGGATCGGCTTGGCCAACGAATAGAACCCCACAAAATCCACCGTGTCCAGCGGGAACCGCCCGCGCACCAGCGCCGCCATGCCCATCGCAATCCGCTTCGCCTGCAAAAACCGCCCCCACCGCATCATCGACCCCGACTGATCGATCAAGATCACCGTCGCGCAGTCCGTTGTCGACTCCGTGTGGTACAGCTCGAAGTCGTCCAGCCGAACGTCCAGCGGCGGCCGAAACTTCCCGCCCTCGGCCATCTGCCGGCTCGCCGCGTTCCGCATCGTCGTGCCGAGGTCCAGCTCCGACAGCGGGTCGCCAAACGCATATCGGTGCGTCCCGTCCGACCGCTCCGGCGCCCGCCCCGGCGCGTCCGTCGCGTGCCCGTCGCGCTGCCCCGCCCGCAGGTTGTTGAAGACCTCCAGCAGCGCCTTGTGCTGCAGCCCGCGCACCATCCGAGGCGTCAGCGTCAGCCCGCCCTGCCCGTCGTCCTTGCCCTCCAGCAGCCCCGCGTCGATCAACTGCTGCACCACGTCCCCGTCCCCCTGATCCAGCAATTCCTGCATCGCGTCCAGCGCCTCCTGCCCGTGCTGCAGCAGGAACTCGACGATCTCGGGCTTGGGAAACAGCTCGTCAGGCGAAACGAACGGCTGCCCATCGAACGCGGAAAAATCGTGCTTCATCGAGACGCGGCACCCAGCGAGGAACAAACAGACATCGGCTTTACAATAGGCCGATGGCAGCCCGCCTCGACACCCTCGCGATCACCGGCGCGTCCAGCGGCATCGGCGCCGCCGCCGCCCGCCGCCTCGCCCCCCGCTGCGGCCGCCTCGTGCTCATCGCCCGCCGGGCCGATCGCCTCCGCGACCTCGCCGAGTCCATCCGCGCCCAAGGCTTATCGGGCGACATCCTGCCCCTCCCCGCCGACCTCACCGACCCCGCCGACCGCCACGCCGTCGCCCAACACCTCGCCGACTGGGCCGCCCAAGGCCGGCTCGCTCTGGTCAATAACGCCGGCACCGGCCAGTACCGGCCCACCGCCAACGTCGGTGCCGATGAACACCGACGCATGATGGAGCTCAACTACTTCGCCGCCGCCGAGCTCATGCACGCCGCCATCCCCGGCATGGCCCACCAAGGCTGGGGCCGCATCGTCAACGTCGCCTCCGTCGCCGTCCAAGGCCCGCCCTGGGGCCACGGCATCTACACCGCCTCCAAGGCCGCCCTCGCCGCGCTCGGCGCCACCCTCGACGGCGAACACCGCCACCAGGGTGTCCGCGTCAGCACCCTCTACCCCGGCGTCATCGACACCGAGTTCTTCCACACCCCCGACTACGCCCCCCTCTGGCAGCGCGTCAAACGCCACGCCATCGGCCCCGACCGCGCCGCCCGCGCCATCGAGTCCCTCATCGACCGCCCGCGCATCGAACGCACCGTCCCCTGCCACTTCCGCGTCATGCATTGGCTCCGCCTCATCCACGCCGAGTGGGGCCACCGCGCCGTCATGGCCAGCAGCCGACCCGACACCCCCCCACCCGCGCCACCCACTACCGAACCATCGACCACAAGCGCAACCGCCGCCGGAGGCGCCCCGTGAGCGTCATGCTGACCCTGGACGCCGAAGGCATGTCCGTGACGATCGTCGGCGGAGGCGCGGTGGCCCAGCGGCGCGGCGAAGCCCTCGCCGCTTCGGGCGCGCGGCTCTTCGTCGTCGCACCCGAGATCAGCCGCGCGCTCGCCGACGCCGCCGAGGCCTCGGGCGGGCGCGTCTGCCGCCGCGCGTACCAGACCGAAGACCTCGACACCGCCCAGCTCGTCGTGGCCGCCACGGCCGACCCCGAGCTCAACCGCCGCATTGCCGACGAGGCCGAAGCCCGCGGCCTCCTGGTCAACTGCGCCAGCGACCCCGAAGCCGGGCGCGTCGGCTTCGTCGCCGAGCGATCCGTCGGCGATATCCGCCTGGGCGTCGAGACCGGGGGCGTCTCCGCCGCGGCCGCCGCGGCGATCGCCAACCGCCTCGCCGAAGACCTCGAGCAAACCGACTGGGCCGGCGTCCTCGAAGTTGCCCGCGACTGGCGGCCACGCATCCAGCAAGCCCTGCCCCCCGGCCCCGCACGCCAGGCCGCCCTACGCGAGCTCACCGGCCCCGCCGCCCGCCAACGATTCGCCCAAGGCAACGCCCAAGCCCTCGCCGACTTCTACGCCTCCCTCATCGAAGAAAAACCCAGCCCCGCCCCCGCACCCTCCGGAGGCGAGCGCTAATGCCCGGCACCACCACCCTCACCCTCATTGCCCTCACCCTCGCCACCGTCGCCGCCGAGGCCTGGGCCGTCTGGCGATGGCGCTACGCCACCCACCTCGATCGCGGCACCTCCGATCAACCCAACGCGCAAGCCAACCCCGCCACCCCCCTCTGGGGCCCCGCCACCGTCGTCGGCCTCGTGGGCGTCGGCACCCTCATCACCCTCGCCGTCGTCAGCCTCGAACAAGGCGCATGGCAGCCCCTCGCCTCTCACCTCCACGGCCTGCTGTGGATGTGCGTCCTGCTCGCTCTCGCCATCGTCTTCCTCCGATGGCGCACCGGCCTGACCGGCCTGCCCATGCTCGCCACGCCCGTCCTCGCCTTCTTCCTGCTCTGGGCCGTCTGCGCCTCGTGGTGGACCTACCGCCTCTTCGACCTCGAGTCCGTCACCCTCGCCTGGTCTTGGGCCCACCTCGCCGGCGTCTACGCGGGCACCGCCGCCGCCGTCATCGCCGCGGCCTTCGGCGTCGCCTACCTCTGGGCCGAGCGCGCCGCACGACACACCGCCTCCGGCCCACGACGCCTCGGCCTCGGCAGCCTCGAACGACTCGAACGATGGGTCGGCGAGGCCGCCACCCTCGGCTTCGTCCTGCTCACCATCGGCCTCGTCAGCGGCGTCGTCATCCTCAGCCAGACCCCCGGCTCCATCGGCGGCGGCGCGTGGGGCTGGCTCAAGGTCGCGCTCGCCGCCTCCGCCTGGCTCGCCTACGCCGTCGCCATGGTCTCACGACGCTCCGCCGTCCTCCGCGGCAGCCGCGCCGCGTGGATCGCTATCGGCGGGCTCGTCCTGCTCATCGTCGTCTACGGCGTCGTCGTCTCCCTCCCCGGCTCCACCACCAACGCACAAGCCGCAACCCCCGAGACGACACCGGCAACACCCACAACCGAGCCCACCGCCACGCAGAGGAGCGCCCCATGAAGCTCCTCATGCTCGGCATCAACCACCGCACCGCAGACGTCGCCCTCCGCGAACGCCTCGCCGTCGCGCCCGACCGCCTCGACGCCACGCTCCGCGCCCTGCACGAGATGTTCCCCGCGGCCGACCTCGCGTTCATCTCCACCTGCAACCGCACCGAGCTCTACGCCGCCCGCCCCACCCACGAGCGCCCCACACCCGACGACCTCGAACACACCCTCGCCGCCCTCCCCACCCTCGGCTCACCGTCGGCCACCCAAGACTCGCTCGACCCGCAAGCCCTCCGCGCCGCCCTCATCCACCGCGAGCAGCGCGACGCCGTCCTCCATCTCACCCGCCTCTGCACCGGCCTCGATTCCATGATCGTCGGCGAGCCCCAAGTGCAAGGCCAGGTCCGCCGCGCCTACGAAGCCGCCGCCACCGCCGGCGCAATCGACGGCCCGCTCCACGCCGTCTTCCAGGCCGCCCTCGCCGCAGGCAAACGCGCCCGCACCGAAACCGGCATCGACACCGGCAAGCGCTCCGTCGGCGGCGCCGCCGTCGACCTCATCGAACGCGTCTTCGAGCATGTCGCCGGCAAAACCGTCGTCTGCCTCGGCGCCGGCGAAATGGCCAAGGCCGCCCTCCAACGCATCACCCAGCTAGGCCCCAAACACACCTGGGTCGTCAACCGCACCCCCCAACGCGCCGCCGAACTCGCCGCATCCCTCAACCTCTCCGCATCCACCGGCGGCCCCCGCCCCCTCGACGACCTCGACGCCCTGCTCGTCGAAGCCGACATCGTCCTCACCTCCACCGCCTCCGCCGAACCCATCCTCACCGCCGAACGCCTCAACCCCGTCGTCCGCAAGCGCCGCGCCCGCCCGCTCGTCGCCATGGACATGGCCCTGCCCCGCGACATCGACCCCGCCGTCGGCCGACTCCGAAACGTCTACCTCTACAACGTCGACGACCTCCGCACCCTCGTCGACACCTCCGACACGAAGCGCGACGCCGCCGTCCGCCACGCCGAGGCCCTCGCCAACCAAGCCGCCGACCGCTGCTACCACCGCCTCCAGCACAGCGACGTCGGCCGCACCGTCCGCGACCTCCGCCACCTACTCACCGACCTCGCCGACGCCGAGTCCGACCGCACCGCCCGCCGCCTCGCCGCCAAAGGCCTCGACGACGACCAGTTCGCCGACGCCCTCGCCGAGCACAACCACCGCCTCATCAACAAGCTCCTCCACGTCCCGCTCAACCAGCTCAAGCAGTCCGACGACAACGCCCCCCTCGCCTTCTACGCCGCCGCCCTCCGCCGCCTCTTCGGTCTCCACGGCGACGGCCAAGCTGACGCGGCTGACGCCGAGCCGCAAGCAGAGCCACTCGACGAACCACCCGTCACGCCGACCCGCGCCGAGCCCACCACCAAACCGGTCGTCGTCACCTCGGCCGCCTCCGGTTCCACCCACGCCCCCGGCCGATCGGCGTAGCCTGACCCCATGCCGCTCCGCCCGACCGACCCGCGCGCCCGCCCGCTCTTCATCGCCGGCTGGCTCGCCCTCGCCGCGGCCACCGCCTGGCTCGTCTCGCAAGGCGGCCCGCTCGGCCTCCGCGGCGACTTCGCCTTCGGACTTGGCAAATACGCCGCCGCGCTCTTCATCGCCGCCGAGTCCCTCCTCTGGCTCGCCCCCCTCGCCGCCGCCGCCGGCTACGCCCTCGCCCTCCGCGCCGCCATCCCGCACCTGCCCGCCTCCGTCGCCGCCGCCGCGGGCCTGGCCATATGGGCGTGGCTCGCCCTCACGCTCGCCACCCTCGGCCTCGTCGGCCCCATATCCGCCTGGGCACAGATCGCCCTCGCCGTCGCCATCGGCGGCGTCGCCCTGCGCGTCCGCCCGCTGCGCCTCCGCGCCCCGCGCCGCCCCACCACCGGCCTCGCGCTGCTCACCGGCCTTGGCGCGGGCACGCTCGCCGTCCTCGCCGCCTGCCCGCCCGGCTCCATGTGGCGCGTCGAGGCCTTCGGCTACGACGTCCTCAGCTACCACCTCCAGCTCCCGCGCGAGTGGCTCGCCAACGGCCGGCTCGCCGGCCTCGACCACAACGTCTACAGCCACCTCCCCAGCCTCGTCGAATCGATGGCCCTGCAACTCATGGCCCTCCGCGGCGGCACCGACGCCACCGCCGCCGCCACCGCGCTCACCGCCCAATACCTCCACGCCGCCCTCGCCGGCCTCACCGCCTGGTGCCTCGCCCAGGCCGTCGCCGCCATCTGGGCAAAACGCTCCATCACCGCAGGCGGAGCCATCGCCGCCGCGCTCTTCCTGCTCACCCCATGGGTCCTCGTCACCGGCTCCATGGTCTACAACGAAATGGCCGTCACCGCCTTCGGCGTCGCCGCCGTCGCGCTCGTCGCCCAAGGCCCCCGCCCGCCATCACCACGCAACCTCGCCGACCACGCCGCCGTCGTCGGCCTGCTCCTCGGCGCCGCCGTCCTCGCCAAGCCCACCGCAGGGCCCATGATCGCCATCCCCGTCCTCGCGATTTTCGCCCTCCGCTGCGCCGCCCGCCTCCACGGCCCACCCAAGCGCCGCACCCTCACCGCCCTCGCCGCCGCATCCCTCGCCGCCGCCGTCATGGCCGCCACCATGACGCCCTACCTCGCCCGCAACTTCATCCAACGCCAAAACCCCATCTTCCCCTTCGCGACCCACCTCCTCGGCCCCGGCCACTGGTCCGACGCCCTCATCGACCGCTGGGACCGCGCCCACGGCCTCGACGCCGACCGCGACTCCGCCAGCCTGCTCGCCTCCTTCAACCGCCAGTGGCTCACCAACCGCGGCTACGGCGCACTCGGCGGCAGCCCCCCACCCCCCGAGCGCGACAACGTCGCACGCTTCGCGCTCCAAGGCGGCCTCCCCGCCCTCTGGCTCGCCACCCTCCTCGCCGCCATCGCCGCCCTCGCCCACCCGCGCACCCGCTGGCCCACCGCCGCACTCCTCGCGTGGCTCGCCTTCCAGCTCGCCTTCTGGGCCTTCGCCACCCACCGCCAGTCACGCTTCCTCATCCCCACGCTACTGCCCACCCTCCTGATCCTCGGCCTCGGCTTCGACCGCCTGCTCCGCGCCCTCCCCACCGCCCGCCGCCCCGTCGCGTCGTGGTCGCTCGCGCTGCCGCTCGTCGCGATGCTCTTCGCCGTCGCGTGGCAAGTGATTCAAGCCCAGACGCCGCCCCCCCAAGGCAACCCCCCGCGCGACGCCGCCGGCCGCCCGCTCAGCCTGCCCCTCGCCGTCGCCATCGACGCCTGGCCCCTCACCCCCCAAGGCCTCGCGCCCCAACACCCCGTCAACGCGCTGCCGTCCGACACCCGCACGCTCGTCGTCGCCGACAACTCACGCCTGCTCTACCTCACCCGACCCTTCGCCTACGCCACGCCCTTCGACCCCGACCCCCTCGGCCAAACCCTCCGCGCCCACGCCCACGACCCCGCCGCCGTCACCGCCGCCCTCCGCGACGCCGGCTTCACCCACGTCTACCTCGGCTGGTCCGAGCTCGCCCGCCTCCACCGCACCTACGGCTACGACCCCGATACCACCCAACAAAACCTCGCCACCCTCATCCAACGCGCCGCCTGGCAACCCCTCACCCGCGAACTCTACGCACTCCCGCCCGCACCACCATCCCCCGCCTCGCCCGACTGACCCGCCGCCACCCCCCCCGCCTCCCCCGCACGCTCCGCCGACTGCCCCAACAGCTCCAACCGACTCAGCGTCCGATCGACCTGCGCCCGAAACGCGTTGTACGGAAACAGCGCCAGCAGCGACACCGTCAGCCCCGCCGCCGTGCTCAACAGCGCCTCGGCAATCCCCGACGACACCAGCCGCGGGTCCGTCGCCGCCGCCGCGCCCGCCGCCCCGTCGCCCGGCCCACCCAACGCCTCGAAGCTCGTGATGATCCCGATCACCGTCCCCAGGATCCCCAGCATCGGCGCCGCCGTGATGATCGTCGACAGCGTCGGCAAAAACCGCTCCAGCCGACCCCGCTGAGCCTCCACGGCCTCGGCCGTCGCCGCCTCGCCCGCCGGCAGCCCCGCGTCGATCATCGCCGCCACCGCCCGCCCGTACACCGTCCCATCTCCCTCCACCATCGCCCGCGCCCCCGCCGCGTCCCCGCCTCGCAGCCGCTCCGCCAGCCGCCGTACCTTCGCGACCTGCGCCGGATGGTTCTGCACCACAAAAAACCAAACCCGCTCAAACGCAATCGCCGCCGACGCCACGCTCAGCAACAACAACGGCCACATCACCACGCCGCCGCGCTGCATCACCCCCAACACGCTCTCAACCACCAACGTCATCGCCGCAGAGCTTATTACGTTCACGCCACCCGTGACCAAGCAACCACCGACGGGTGCCACACCTCGTGCGCAGCACGATGTGTGCCGAAAACCGCGCTCACCCGCAACCACACATCACCTTCGGCGAGGTGTGGCACCCACCAAGCCTGCATCAACCGCAACCCAGCCCCACGCTCAAACCCCCGACAGGTTCAACATCCCAAGCGCCGCCTCCGCCACCTGCTCCGCCGACAGCCCGCAGTACCGCAGCAGATCGTCCGGCGTCTTGCCCGACTTCGGCAGCCGCGTCACGTGCATCTGCCGCAGCGTGAACCCGTCGCCCGTCGCCGACAGCGCGTCGGCCACCGCCGAGCCCAGCCCGCCGCCGTAGTTGTCCTCCAGCGTCAGCACCATCCCGTTGTTCTCGTTCGCCAGGTCGCAGATCGTGTCCGCATCAAAAGGCAGGCAATACGCATCGACCAGCGTCGCGTCGATCCCCTGCTGGTCCAGCAGCTCCAGCACCCGGTTCGCCTCGTGCACCATGTACCCCTGCGCAACGATCAGCAGGTCCCGCCCCTCGCTCAAGACCGACTGCCCGCCGAGCCGGAACGTGTCGCCCGGCCCATACAAAAACTCCGTGTCCGGCCGAAGCGTCCGCAGATACGCCGGCCCGTCGTGCGCCGCCATCGCCTGCGTCAACGCATAGCACGACCACCCATCCGAAGGCGTCAGCACGTAAAACCCGGGCGCTCCGTTCGGCAAACGCATCGTCGAGAACGACCGGAACCACGCCACGTCCTGCACCGCCATCTGCGACGGCCCGTCCGCCCCCAGCGTGATCCCCGCGTGCGAACCCACCAGCTTCAAGTTCGCACCGCTGTTCACCGCGATCTCGATCTGGTCGTACGCCCGCGCGAAAAACTTCCCAAACGTCGTGCACACCGGCACCCGGTTCGTCGCCGCCAACCCCGTCGCCGCCGCCACCATCTGCTGCTCGGCGATCCGGCACTGCACGAACCGATCGCTCAACGCCTCGTCGTCCGCAAACGCCTGTGCCCCCGTCGAATTCTGCACATCCCCATCAAACACCACGACCCGCGGGTCCGCATGACCCAGCGCACGAAGCGCCACCGCAAACGCCTTGCGTGTCGCCAGCTTGCCCTTCTCCAGCGCCCCCTCCTGGCCAAATGCCCTGCACGCCTCGTCGAACGCCGGCGCCGCCGTCGGCTCGAGCCGCGGCCGCTCGGTCGGCGTCATCAGCCCACGCTTCAAAGGCGTGTCCGCCGTCGCGCCCACCTGCATCGCCGTCGCGCTCAACTCCTCCAACGCCTTGGCCAGCGCATCCCCCGTCGCCGCCGCACCGTGATGCCCGTGCCCCTGCTGCGACGGCGCGCCCCAGCCCTTCACCGTCTCCGCAACGATCGCCACCGGCGCCGCGTCTGCGTCTTGCTGCGCCTCGGCATGAGCCGTCAACGCCGCCTTGATCGCCGACGGCGAATGACCATCGATCCGATGCACGTCGTAACCCACCGCCTCCAGCTTCGCGACCGTCGCCTCGGGCAACTGCTGCGGCCCCGTCGGCGTCGACTGCGCAAACTTGTTGCAGTTAAAGATCGGGCACACCGCCTTCAGCCCGTGGTCGACCAAAAAGTCCACGCCCTCCCAGATGTTCCCCTCGCGCGACTCGCCGTCGCCGATCACGCAGAACACCCGCTTGTCCATCCCGTTCAGCCGCGCCGCCACCGCCAGACCCGTCGCCTGCGACAGCCCCATGCCCAGCGAACCCGTCGCCGTATCGAAAAACGGGAACCCCTCCACCGGGTTCGGGTGCCCGTCAACCACCGAGTCGATCTCGCGAAGCGTCTTCGCCTCGTCCACCGTCAGCGCGTGCCACTCCTCGCGCGTCCGCCCCACCATCACCCCCAGGTCCGCGCATGCCGCGTACACGATCGGCACCGCGTGACCCTCGCTGAGCACCAGCCGATCGCTCGCCGGGTGCGCCGGGTTCGCCGGCTCAAACCGCATGTGCTCGTACATCAACACCGACACCAGATGCGCCAGCGAAGCACCAGACGTCGGGTGCCCCGACCCCGCCGCCGCGGTGATCTCATACGTCAGCTTGGTCAGCTCCACCGCCTTGGCGTGAATCGTGCTATCGAAAGACATGGCAACATCCGTGTTCGAGGTTTCAAAGCAACCGCCCAGACACTCCCGGCGACTCCGCCACAGAGTGTAGAGACCCACGCCCCCACCCCCGGAAATCGCCAAACCCACACCCGACCTTCAACCCAACCCAAAGCCCACGGATTCAATCCGTGGGCTCACCCCCCACCCCGCGCAACACCGCCCCCGCCCACACGGTCAACCCCCCCAGCCCCACCACCGCCGCGCCGATGCTCCACCAAAGCGACGCCGGCACCGCCTCCCCCGCGTCCCAAGCCGCCAACTCCGAGCCCAGCCACACCACCAGACCCACCCGAGGCAGCATCCCCGCCGCCGTCCCCGCAAGCATCGCCCCGCGCGGCACCCGCAGCGACGCCGCCACCACGTTGCCCAACGCAAACGGCACGTAAGGCGGCAGCCGCGCCAGCGCCACCGCGCCCGCCGCCCGCCCCGCCCCGCGCCCCAGCATCGCGCCCATCAACGCCCGCCCCATCGCCCGCCGCCCCACCATCTCCTTGAGCACCGCCGAGTCCAGCCGACGCGCCAACGCCTCCCCCAGCGCCGCCGCCAGCACCACCCCCACCACCGCCGTCGGCAGCCCCACCCACAACCCCAGCAAGTAACCACTCGCCAAACTCGCCGCGTGCGTCGGCAGCACCGCCAACCCGCACACCACCCCGATCCCCAAAGCCACCAAAGGCGCCGCCCACATCGGCAAAGCCAACGCCTCCGCCCAAGCCCCCCCGAAATAACCCAACGCCGCCACCCCCGCGCCCGGCAACGCCACCGCCACCACGGACACCCCAGCCAGTCGCACCACCCCCCACCACCCCGCGCGCTCATCAGGCCCATCCATCACACCCAACACCCTAAACCAATCACCCCACCCCTTAACCCAACCCACCGCACAAACACACAAACCATTGAGCGACGCGGCTTGCCGCGTCACCCCCCAACCTCACCCCTCAAACCTCACCCCTCAAACCTCATCCTCCCTCACCCCCACGCCCAGCCCCCAACTCACAACGCGAGATCGCACCCGGCCCCATCTTGATCGCGTTCTTGCCCTGCTGCTTCGAGCGCAAAGCCATCGCATCCGCCCGCGACAGCAGCTCCGTCGGCGTCCGCCCGTCCCACGGGTACGACGCCAACCCGCCCGACACCGTCAGCGTCCCCGGCTGCTCGTCCAACAGCTTCGGGAACTCATGCCGACAGATCGCCGCCTGGAACCGCTTCGCGCAATCCAGCACGTCCGTCGGATGCGGGCTCAACCCGCCCTCGGTCCGCGAAGGCTCGGCATCCCAAAAGATCACCGCAAACTCGTCCCCGCCGATCCGCGCCACCACGTCGTGCTCCCGCACCACCGAACGCATCAGCTTCGCCACCTCCCGCAAGATCTCATCACCCGCCGCGTGCCCGTACCGATCGTTGTATTGCTTGAAATTATCAATATCAAAAACCAGCAGCGTCACCTGCGAGCGGTCGTCCTGCGCGTGATCGATCACCCGCTTCAAGAAGCGATCGAAGTACCGCCGGTTCCACGCGCGCGTCAGCTCATCGGTCAGCGCCAACCGCTTGAGCCCGCTGAACTGCCGGTCCAGCGTCAGCCAGCTCGCCAGCCAAGGCGCCCATCGCGAGAGCTCCTCTTCGTCCCCGCCCTCGGCGTGCAGCCAACCCACCTCCGCGCCCCCCCGCTCGATCGTCACGCACGCCCGACCCGCAGGCACCGCCGATCGATCCCGCGCCACCGCCACGCCCGTGGGCCCGCCCTGCTGTTCGATCAATCGGCACGCCATCCGCGTCGCCTCGTACTGCCCACGCAGCACCGCCTCCACCAGGTCCACATCCCCCAACTCACCCACGCCCACCTCCACCACCGACGCCGCCTCCGACGCATCGCTCGCCCCACGCCCCGCCGCATCCGAAGCCCGCCCCTCCGAAGGCAACGCCACCACCATCGCCAGCTCCTCAGCCGTCAAAGGCTCAAGCACATACCCGTCAAACCCCGCCGCCAGCGCCGCCGCACCCTCGCTTTCGCGACCGCTGGGCAGCCGCACGTACAACCGCACGCCCGGCGAAAGCTCACGCATCGATCGCACCAGCTTCGGCATCAGCTTGCTCGGCCCCTCCAACGGCCCAAGCACCGCCGCCACCTCGCGACGCGACGCCACCACCGCCAACGCCGACAGATAGTTCGTCGTCCCCACCACCTCCACCCGATCGCTCAGCCCGTTCAGACCCGCCCGCACCGCATCCGCCGCAGGCTCACCCCCCACCGCCACCACCACCGCCCGCGCCCCCGCAACGCCGCCGTCCCCCGTCCGATCCTGCACCGCCGCCCCGTCCATCCTCACCACCCCTCACCCGGGTTCGCCAGCAACGCATCCAGCTCCGCCGACGTCAACGCCTCGCCCAACCCCTCACCAAGTCCCTCGTCCAGCTCCGCCGCCACCTCCGCCATCGGCCCCTCGTCCAACCCGCACGCCGCATCACCCCGCAGGTCGGCCTCACCCGCCCGCGCCACATCCCCAGCCGCAGCCGGCTCCGTGCGCCAACCCAAAAGCTCCACCGACCCATCCACCTCCGCCAACGCCGACCGCAGCTCCTCCGCCGCGCCAGCCGACGTCGCGCTCACCAGCACCACCGCCGCCACGTCCCCACGCACCACCCGACGCATCGCCTCCACCTCGTCCCGCGCCGCCGCCGCACGCTGACCCCGCGCCGCAAGCCCCGCCAGCAACGCCGACCCCGCGCTCCCACGCTCCGAGTCCAGCACCAACACCTCACCCGCCACAACCGCGCCCGCCAACCCCGACGCCACATCCAACTGCTTGCGATCCATCCGTCAGCCTCCAAACCTCACACCACCGCCACGCGGCAGCAATCACGCATCTTAAACCCCACGACCCCGTTCTCAGCGCCTCACTCCTCACCCACGCCCTCACCCCCAGCCACGCCCCCGACCGACCCGCACCACCTGCCCGGATTCACACAACCCCCACACCCAACCCGCACCCACCCCCGACCAAACCTCACCCACAGCCTCCCAAGGCCACGCGCACCTCGTCTTGTGAAACAAAATGAAACAAAACGGACGGACTCACGAAACACCCTGCCTCTCGGCCGAAGCGCACGAATGGATGCATCAGTCACAAAAATGAGCAATATGGACCGAATTTTTAAGTTAAAACGCCATCCAAAACGACCCTCGGAACAGCAATGTGACAAAAATCATGAATGTGAGACACGCAAGTGTTGACACGTTCCAGAAACGACGGTAACCTTACTCGCGGCCAAGGGAAAACACCCCGCCGCCGCGACCCCGATTCTTTTTCGAACCTCATTTCAGATTCACGCCATGCCCACCGTCAGAGAAATCGCACGCGAAGCCGGCGTCTCCGCCGCCACCGTCTCGCGGGTCCTCAACAGCAACCCCCAGGTCAGCGACGAGACCCGCCAGCGCGTCCTCAACGTCACCTCGCCCGACGCCATCCCCCCCCGAGGCAGCCGGCCCGCCCGACGCACCAAGACCCTCGGCCTCATGTACACCGGCGAAGCCAGCATCGGCTCGCCCTTCGACCAGATCATGCTCGCCGGCATCGGCGGCGCCATCGAAGAGGCCGGCTACGACCTGCTCGTCATCAACCCCAAGGCCCAGAAAGCTGAAGGCGAGACCTACACCCAGATGCTCCGCCGACGCGGCGTCTCCGGCGTCCTCGTCCGCACCAACGTCCGCACCAAAAACATCTGCAAGACCATCGCCCACGAGGGCTTCCCCATGGTCGTCATCGGCGAACGCTTCGAAGAAAACGACGGCGTCCGATTCGTCTACTCCGACTCGCGAAGCACCAGCCGCGAAGCCGTCCGACACCTCATCGAGCTCGGCCACCGACGCATCGCCGTCGTCATGAACGTCACCGACGACTCCGACCACCTCGACCGCATCGAGGGATGGCGCGAGGCCCACCGCGACCACGGCATCGACGCCGACCCGCGCCTCATCCTCCGCGCCCCCGCCGTCCGCGAGGGCGGCGTCCAGACCATGAAGCGCCTTACCGCCATGGCCAACCCGCCCACCGCCATCTTCATCACCGACCCCTTCACCGCCGTCGGCGCCATGAACCAGGCCCTCGCCATGGGCGTCCGCATCCCCGAAGACCTCGCGGTCGTCGGGTTCGACGACGGCGACTACCGCTACTCCGTCTACCCCCAGATGACCGCCGTCTGCCAGCACACCTTCGAGCTCGGCCGCGAGGCCGTCTCCATGCTCGTGCAAGCCATCTCCACCAGCGTCAAGACCGACACCCAAGGCCGCTGCCTGCCGTCCTGGCTCGAAGTCCACGACTCCACCGCCGCCGCCACAACGCCCGACACAGACCCGCAGTAACCCCATTTCGATTTCTGACACACCCGCCACTCGGCGGCACGCCCGTCTTCTCAACAAACGTCTCTTAGGAGTGACATCAAGATGATCCGTCTGCTCTCAACCGCCGCGCTCGTCGCCGCAGCAACCGCCGCGACCCCGGCCCTCGCCCAGCTCACGTCTTACACCCAGGACTTCGAGTCCCGCGACCGCACGCAGATCAACGCCCTCTCCGGCGACGGCTGGACCTTCTTCGGCCAGGCATTCGAGGCCGACGGCACCACCCCCGCCTACGTCTACAACGCCAACGGCTTCCCCGCGCCCAACGACATCAACGCCCCCAACATCTCCGTCATCAGCGACCTCCCCTCCGGCGGCACGCCCCCCGTCGACAGCCAGGGACTGGTCATCTTCAGCGACTACAACAACGGCGACCACCGCAACGGCACCAACCGCGTCATCCAAGGCGACATCTTCCAAGACCAGACCATCGCCAACGCCGACCTCGGCAAAACCTTCACCTTCGCGGGCATCGCCTCGCTACCCGACACCGGCGCCGTCGGCGGTTCCACCGAGCACGTCGCATTCATCAAGACGCTCGACCCCAACAACAACTTCGCACAAACCAACTTCCTGACGTTCGACATGACCGCGCTCAACGGCGACATCAACACGCCGTTCGCGATCGACTTCTCGCTCGCCCCGTCCGACACCGCGCTCGTCGGCCAGGTCTTGCAGTTCGGCTTCCAGACCCGCGCCAGCAACGACGCCCCCTCGGCCGTCAACTACGACGAGCTCAGCTTCGGCGAGAACACCGGCGCCTTCCTCAACGGCGACTTCGACGCCGACAACGCCTACACCGCCGCCGACATCGACGCCCTCTTCGCCAACCTCGGCAACCCCGCCTACGACCTCGACAACGACGGCGACGCCGACAGCGACGACGCCGCCCGCCTCGTCGACGGCCTCATCGGCACCGCGCCCGGCGACGCCAACCTCGACGGCCAGGTCGACACCTCCGACCTCGCCATCCTCGCCGCCAACTTCGGCTCCAACGTCACCACCTGGGCCCAGGGCGACTTCAACGGCGACGGCAGCGTCGGCACGCCCGACCTCGCCATCCTCGCCAGCACCTTCGGCTCCGGCACGCCCGCACCCCCGCTCGCCACGGCCACCGTCGCCGTCCCCGAGCCCGCCACCCTCGCCCTCGCCGGCCTGGGTTTGATCTCCATGGTTCAGCGTCGACGTCCGACGCACGCTGCGTAACCGTTTCTCGGCCAAAGTCGGCCAACCACTTCGTTTCCTTATGGATTCTTCGGAGGATTGATCATGTTTCAACAAGCTCGCAACACCGTCTGCATGGCCGCCGGCCTCGCCATCACCACCACCGCTTCCGCACAACTCACCGACTACAGCCAGGACTTCGAGTCGCTCGATCGCACGGTCTTCTCCGCGCTCACCGACGACGGCTGGCTGACCTTCGGCGGCGGCATCGACAACCCCACCGACCGAAACTTCGCCTACACCTTCGGCCCCTTCGGCACGCCCAACGACATCGCCAACCCCTTCCAGGCCGTCATCAGCGACGTCCCCTCGGGCGGCGACCCCCCGGCCGGCAGCCAGGGCCTGGTCATCCTCAGCGACTACAACTCTGACTCGCACCAGGTCCCCGACGGCCTCGACCTGCTCCTGGCCATCTTCCAACAACAAACCATCGGCGCCGGCGACGTCGGCAAGACCGTCACCTTCGAATACCTCGTCGACGGCAACGCCACGCCCCCCTCGGGCAACGCCGTCGCCGAGGCCTTCATCCTCGCCCTCGACTCTGAATTCTTCTTCGAGATCGCCGCGGACGTCAACGACACCACCTCCGTGGCCGACGGCGACCTGCTCACGCAGGCCGTCTCCCTGACCATCACCAACGACATGGTCGGCGACATCCTGCAGTTCGGCTTCCGCAGCATCGCCTCGGACTTCGAAGGCTCGGCCGTCGACTACGACAACCTCGTCTTCACCGTGCCCGAGCCCGCCAGCATCGGCCTCGCCGCCGCGGGCCTGCTCGCCCTGTCACTCCGCCGTCGCGGCAAGTGACCCACCCCCCGCCGGGCGGGCCAAGCCGCCCGCCTCGGCGTTTACCTAAACACGCACGCCTCGCTTACCAAAGGAGTCAGACCATGAACGTCTCCAAGCTCAAAACCAACGGCTTCACCCTCATCGAACTGCTCGTGGTGATCTCCATCATCGCCCTGCTCATCGGCATCCTGCTCCCCGCCCTCGGCGCGGCACGCAACACCGCCGAAGACATGCAGTGCCTGTCCAACCAACGCCAGATGATTATCGGCGTCACCGCTTACTCGCTAGAGTTCAAAGGCTCGCTGCCCTACGGCGCATACGAAACCACTCGTAATGGCGGGATCGAGCAGAGCGACTGGATGGTCTCCATCAGCGGCTACCTTTCGCAGTCAACCGGAACCTACCAGTCAGGCCTTGAACCCATCCCCGTCTTCACGTGCCCGCGCGCGGCGATCGACGATGGCATCAAACACTACAGCTCGCACCCCCTGCTGATGCCCAACAACGAGAATACGACCACGCTTGGCTGGCAGCCCGCACGCATCTCCGATATCGACCGTCCCGGTGAACTCTTCCTCATCGCAGATGGCAACCAAGTCACCGAATGGTCAGACCCCAACGCTCAACAAGGCGATGCGTTTTCGACCGCGGTCAACCTCTTTGGCTGGCAGACCTATCTAAACGGCACCGAATCGCTCTGGTACCTCCGCAACGACAGCACCGACGACGAACAACCCACCTACCCCGACCCAGGAGCCAACCAGGACTTCCCCGAGTGGGGTGGCGGCAACCTCCGCTTCCGCCACGGGGCCGACGACGCCGTCGCCATGTCCTTCCTCGACGGCCACGCCTCGCTCTTCAAGCTCGACGAACTCACCAACCGCAACTTCCGCATCAGCGAAGGCGACATCCCCAACTAAACACTCAACCGCGTCAGGAGGAGGATCAGCTTGGCCCTTGGCCCGTGTCGCAGCCGCGGGCCAAGGCCGGCTGAACTCCCCCACCGATCTTCTCACACAGACACCATCTCCGTGCACTCGCCGTGTCCCTCTCTCGGTTTCCTCCGCGTGCTCGCCGCGCTTGCGGCCTGCGCGCCTTTCCACGCCCCAACCGCCATGGCCGACTGGATTCTCGACTGGTCCGATGAGTTCTCAGGCAACGCCGTCGATACCAACCGCTGGTTCCTGCGCGACGACGGCAACGTCCAGAACAACGAACTGCAGTACTACGCACCTCAGCAAGCCACCGTCGCCAACGGCAACCTCATCATCACCGCCGACAACACCCCCACCAACGGCCGGCCCTACACCTCCGCACGACTCGAAAGCCACACCACCGTCCGCTACGGCCGCGTCGAGGTCCGCGCCAAAATCCCCACCACCAAAGGCATCTGGCCCGCCATCTGGCTCTGGCCCAAGGCCGTCCCCTGGCCCACCGGCGGCGAGATCGACATCATGGAGCACCGCGGCTCCAACCCCTTCGATGTCAGCTCCGCCTACCACTACAACGACGTCCCCAACACCTCGCGCTTCGCCACCCAGGGCTACGACAACGGCACCGCCTGGCCCGACGACTTCCACACCTACGCCGTCGATTGGGAACCCACGCAGCTCCGCTTCTACGTCGACGGCGTCAACTACCACACGCTCAACGCCTCCGACGCGTTCCCCATCTCCGGCACGCCGATGAACGTCATCCTCAACACCGCCGTCGGCGGCATCTTCGATGGCAACCCCGACGCCACCACCGCCTTCCCCCAAGAATTCCTCGTCGACTACGTCCGCGTCTACCGCGACGCCGAGCTCGACCGCGAACTCATCGCCAACGGCTTCTTCGAAGACAGCACCTCCGCCTGGGCCACGCAGGGCAACGCCTTCCACCACGCCCACAACCTCGGCAACCTACCGAAGTTCACCGCCCTCGAGGGCGCGCAGGGCGAAGCGATGAAGTTCTTCGGCTTCGAAGAGACCTACATCGAACAAACCAACATCGCCGTCACGCCCAACCAGGGCTTCGACTTCTCCGCCTATACCCGCGTGAACAACGACGACACGGTCGTCGGCACCACCAACCGCCTCGACGCCGAGTTCCGCTGGCGCGACGCCGCCGACGGCCTGCTGTCCACCAACGTCTTCACCTTGCACGACGCGAGCCAACCCACCGAACGATGGCTCGAGTCCGCCCTCGCGCTCACCGCCCCGGTCGGCGCGGCCACGCTCGACCTGCGCTTTCGGTTCGTCCAGCCCAACGGCCAGGGCGGCGCGATCTGGCTCGACGCCGTCAGCCTCATCGCCGACGCCGCGCTGCTCGGCGACTTCAACGCCGACGGCAGCATCGACGCCAACGACATCGACGCCCTCCTCGCCAACCTCGGCGACCCCGTCTACGACCTCACCGACGACGGCCTTGCCAACGACGCCGACCTCGACGCCCTGCTCGCCGACATCCTTGGCACCACGCGCGGCGACGCCAACCTCGACGGCGCCGTCGACACTGCCGATCTCGCCATCCTCGCCGCCAGCTTCGGCAACGCCGTCACCAGCTGGGCCCAAGGCGACTTCAACGGCGACGGCTCCGTCGACACGTCCGACCTCGCGGTGCTCGCCGCTCAGTTCGGCGCATCACCCGCACTCACAGCCGACACCGCTGCCGTGCCCGAGCCGGCTTCCGTAGCGTTCTTCGGCTTGGCAACACTCGCGTTCGGCCTGCGGCCAAGACGCGCCGATACTTAATCGCACTTTTCGTTTGTTTTCTCATTGAGACCCACGTGATGAAAACGCCCATTCGAGCCGCGCTCTCCGCCATCGCTCTGGCCATCGCCCTCACCCTGCCCGCCACGCCCGCGACCGCGCAGGGCGCGAAGGTCGAGCTCGTCAACCACAACGGCGGCTACAGGCTGCTCGTTAACGGCGAGCCGTTCTTCATCCAAGGCGCCGGCGGCGACGGCGACAAAGCCCTGCTCGCGCAGTCCGGCGGCAACACCTTCCGCACCTGGGGCGTTGGCGACGACACCCCCGCCCGCCTCCAACGCGCGGCCGACCACAACCTGATGGTGGCGCTCGGCTTCTGGCTCGGCCACGAACGCCACGGGTTCGACTATAACGACCCGGCCGCCCTCGCAGAGCAGAAGGAGATGGTGCGCCAAGGCGTGCTGCGTTTCCGCGACCACCCCAACGTCCTGATGTGGGTGATCGGCAACGAGATGGAGGGCTTCGCCGAGGGCGACAACCCCAAGATCTGGAACCACGTCCAGGAGCTGGCCGCGATGGTCAAGGAGCTGGACCCCAACCGCCCGACGGCGACGGTGACGGCCGAGCTCGGCGGCAAGCGCGTCCAGGCCGTGCACCAGCTGTGCCCGGACATCGACATCATGGGCATCAACAGCTACGCCGGCGGGCCGTCGATCCCGACGCGCTACCGCGAGCTGGGCGGCACCAAGCCGTACATGCTCACCGAGTTCGGCCCGCCGGGGACGTGGGAGACCGGCCGCACGGACTTCGACGCCGCGCCCGAGCTCACGAGCACGCAGAAGGCCGACATCTACCGCCACGTGTGGGAGACGGCGATCGCGGCCGAGCGCGACAAGCTCTGCCTCGGCGGGTTCGCCTTCACCTGGGGCTTCAAGCAGGAGGCCACGGCCACATGGTTCGGCATGTTCCTGTCCGACGGCAGCAAGCTCGGCGCGGTCGACGCGATGACCGAGGCGTGGACCGGCAGCCCGCCGGCGAACCTGTGCCCGGTGGTCGAGCCGCTGACCGTCGCGGGCGGCGACACGGCCGACGCCGGCGACAGAGTCACCGTGCTGCTCAAGGCCAGCGACCCCGATGGCGACGCGCTTACCGTGACGTGGAAGCTCAAGGCCGAGGCCGAGCGCTACATGACCGGCGGCGACCACGAAGACCCAACCGAGGTCTTCGCCGACGCCATCGTCGAGACCAGCAACGACCACGCGGTGGTCGAGCTGCCGGTCGAGTCGGGCATCTACCGCCTGTACGCCTTCGTGCACGACGAGCATGGCGCGGCCGCGATGGCGAACGTGCCGATCTTCGCCGTCGAGACGCAGGCCTCGAAGGCTGCCGCCGAGCGCGCCGCCCACAGCGGCAAGCGCACGACGCTTCCGATGACTGTGTACGCCGACGGGATGAGCGGCGAGCCGTTCGCACCGTCCGGCTACATGGGCGGTGCGGCGGGCGTCTCGATGAACCCCGGCTCAACCGTGCAGCCGCGCAGCGGCGCGACCGCGATGGAGATCACTTACGACGGCAGCGGCGGTTGGGCCGGCGTCGTCTGGCAAGACCCCGCCAACGACTGGGGCGACCTCGACGGCGGCTACGACCTGCAAAACGCGACCACGCTGACCTTCTGGGCCCGCGGCAAGCAAGGCGGCGAGAAAATCAAGTTCGGCTTCGGCGTGCTCGGCCGCGACAAGGCTTATCACGACACCGCCAAGCACGAGGCCGAGATCACCTTGTCGAACACCTGGACGCAGCAACAGATCCCGCTGACAGGCCTCGACCTCTCGCGCATCAAGACGGGCTTCATGTGGGTCGCCGACGCGCCGGTCACTTTCTATCTCGACGACATCCGCTACGAGTAGCGCCGCCGTCGCGGCCGATCACTCCTGCGTGACGGTCGGCTCGTCCCCGCCGGTCGCCCAGGCGTGGATCGCCAGGACCGCGTTGTCCTGGATCCGCCGCAGAGGCCCGGCGCTGCCCTCGTGGCCGTTGTGCAGCACACTGAAGATCAGCCGACGCCCGTCTTCGAGGTCCAGACAGCCCGACAGCGCCGACACGCCGTTGATCGTCCCGGTCTTCGCGTAGACCTGGCCTTTGAGTTCGTTCATGCGCCGGCGGACCGATCCGCGCGTCCCGCTGATCGCCATGCTGTCCTTGTACGCCTCGGCGTGCTCGTGCTCGACGAGCATGTGCCGAAGCAGGTCGGTGAGCTGCTCGGCCGAGATGCGGTTGCGATCGGACAGGCCCGACCCGTCGCTGGCGACGAAGCCGGCCGTGTCGATGTCGATCGCATCGAGAAACGCCACGGCCGCGCGGTTGCCGCCGCGCCACGTCCCGCGCGGGCCCTCGAACACATCGGCCAGCCGTTCGTCGCTCACGGCCGCGAGCTTGCAGATCGCCTCAGCCATCATGTTCTGGCTGTTGGTGTTCACCCGACCCAGCACGTCCACCAGCGGCGTAGCGTGCTCGGCGATGACCTCGCCGGTCTTGAGCGCCTCGGCCGCCGCTTTGTCCGCCGCCTCGCCGGTCAGCGAGCCGACCTGCGCGGGCGCGGCGATGTCGACCTGCTCGAGCGCGCTGGCCAGCGCGTGGCCGAGCAGTCGGGCGGGGTCGTCGTGCGGCAGGCTCCACGGCCCGGCCTTGCGGCCGATCGCGCCGCGGCTGGTGTAGGTGAGCTCGCCGCGCGCTTTGCGCATGTCCCAGCCGTGATCGTCGGCCGGCGACGTCGACGCCTCGTGCCGAACGACGAACCCGCGGACCGGCGGGATGGTCTGGAGGACGGCGAGCTGGCCGAGCTCGGTCGGCGTGGCGATGAAGTCGATGCAGTTGTCGTTGAAGGCGACGCCCGCGACGGGAGCGCCGTACCAGTAGAGGATGTTGGCCTGACCCCACTGGCGGTGCACGGTGGCGGCGTCGAACATCGGGTCGACCACGGTGATGCGGCTCACCTCGGTGATGCCGGCCTCTTTCACGGCCGCGGCCCAGCGACGCAGCACGCCCATCGCGCCCTCGTCGCCCGAGAGCGGCGGGTCGCCGAGCCCGGGGTCGCCGCCGGCGAGGATGACCAGCTCGTCGTCGTTCACCCGCAGCAGGCGCGTCCGCAACTCCGCGTCCGGCCCAAGCCGGTCGAGGATGACCGCGGTCGTTACCAGCTTCATGTTGCTCGCGGGGATGAACGGCACCGAGGCCAGCCGCGACGAGGCGAGCACCTCGCCCGACTCGGCGTCGACCACGCGCACGGCCGTGGTCGTCCCCAGCCGATCGCCGGGCGCGAGCACCTTTTGCAGCGCGGCCTCGAGGTCGGCGTCGCCGGCGCTGGCGGCCGCGGCCAGCGCGAGCGCCACCATCGCGAGGGCTGCTCGGTAGATGAAGGTGTCAATAAGGTTCGCCCGTCCGCCTGCGACGCGTTGCTGCATGGGGGCAGTCTAAACGCGGCGCGGCGGCCGGCGGGAAGTGGAGCCGGGGGGATTCGAACCCCCGTGTCGTGACAGTCTGAAAACGGCCTCTACGCGTGTAGTCGCTCGTTTGATCTCAACCCCTTGGCGGCAAGCGACAGCCTCCGCGGGGTCCAGCCGGAGTGATGTTTAACCCGCACGCGCTACGGCGTCGCGCTTGGGCGATCTCGCTAATCAGTCATCCCCCGCGGGCCGCGAGCGAGCTCACGGAGGATGCGCTGCACAAGTTAGGCAGCGAGGCGCATCGGCTGATCAAAGCCGATGCGACCAGCGACGTTGTCGTTGGCATTTATGGGTTTTGCACCCGGTTTAACGAGGCCTGGGTGCACCTCGACGCGCCACCGGATCCAGGAACCTGTCCGATCGATACCAGTCGGCCCCAGTTGTCAAAGAACGCCGTCCGCGGCCTTCGCCACGCCAGATCACGGATTATATCTGTCATCGGGTGACAAAGCTCAACGATTTGCAGTCCGGACCGGCGAATCGGCCTAGGCTGACCCGCATGACCGACCGCCCCACCCAGCCCGACGGACGCGTCCACGGCGTGATCGTCGGCCTCGTGCGGCCCGAGGACGACCGGCTGCTGGTGATCCGGCGTGCCCAGACGGTGGCCTCGCCGGGCAAGATCGCCTTCCCCGGGGGGGCGGTAGAGGCCGACGAAGACCGCGACGCCGCGGCCGTGCGGGAGATGCGCGAGGAGCTGGGGATCGAGGTCGACGTGCGCGGGCCGATCTGGCGGCGGGTGTTTGACGATCGGCCGCTGACGCTGTGGGGCTACGCCGGGCGGTGGGTATCTGGAGAACTTGCGCCCGATCCCTCGGAGGTGTCTGAGGCGATGTGGATGTCGGCCGACGAGTTGCGGCGTTGCAGCGATGCGTTAAGTGGGTCGGTCGCATTTGCAGAAACGGTCATGACCGACGATGCTGAACATCGATCGGGGCCTGCGGAGGGGAAGCGACGTGAGGGGCATTTCGCAGTCGACGGGCGATGATCGTCCGCCGCTGCACAAGGGAGACATGAGGATGGGCGAGATGGACGGATCGACACGCGTGGTGGTCGCCGACCCGCACGCGGTGGTGCGACTGGGGGTCGCCGCGGCGGTGGAGGCGGCCGAGGGGCTGGCCATGGCCGACGAGGCGGGCACGATCGAGCAGATGATGAAGGCGATGGCCTCGGGCATGTGCGACGTGCTGGTGACCGAGCTGTCGTTCCAGGGCTTGGAGGGCTTGGAAGCGATCAAGACCATCAAGGCCCGCCACCCGATGACGGGGGTGCTGGTGTTCACCGCTCAGGACGAGCTGCTGTTCGCCGAGCGCAGCATCGGGGCCGGGGCTCGGGGCTACCTGATGAAGTCCGTCGCGGCGAGCAAGCTGATCGACGGCATCCGGGCGGTGGCTCGGGGGAAGGTCGCGGTGAGCCCGGCCGTAGCCCAGCGCATGATGGCGTCGGGGCCCGGAGGCGTGGGCGCCCGCGGGCGGCGATCGACGCACGGGATCGACAGCCTGTCCGACCGCGAGCTCGAGGTGCTGAGCCTGCTCGGGGCCGGCCAGCCGACACGCGAGATCGCCAAGCACCTGCACCTCAGCGTCAAGACGATCGACACCTACCGCGACAACCTCAAGCACAAGCTGGGGCTGGACAACGCCACACAGCTCATCCGCTACGCCGTGCGGTTCAGCCTGCAGGGCGGCGCGTCGAGCTGAGCGGGGGTCGCGAGTGAAGACACTCGGTGGGAACGATGTCGCGCATCATTGGTGCCACGGGTCGACCCGCAAGCCTCTAGGGGGACATGAATCCGTGATTTAGCGACGCGGCTGTGCCGCGTTCATGCGGCGAAGCCGCGTCGCTAAATAAGATCGCAGAGATAAATCTCACCGCGATCGATGCGATCGAAAGACGCACGGCCGACCGTCAAACTCAAGCGGTCGCTTCGAGCGCGAGCATCGGGCCTTCGCCGTGGTCGCCGCGTTCGAGCGACAGGCGTTCATCGTACCGCCGCCAGGACAGCGGCAGGAACCGCTTGACCGCCGAGCGGGCGACCATGTGGCCGAAGAACGGGATGCCCTCGACGAAGTACCGGCGGAACAGCCGCATCGGCTCCTGCGTCAGGCGGTGGAACCACTCGAAGCCCAGCCGCTGCACCCACTCCGGCGCCCGCACCGCCTCGCCGGCGACGAAACTGAAGCTGTAGCCCACGCCCAGGAACCACGTCTCGGGCATCCGGCGATAGAGCGACCGCATGAGCCGCTCCTGCTTCGGGCAGCCGAGCGCGACGAACACGATGTCCGGCTCGGCCTCTTGCACGGCCGAGTAGATCTTCGACAGCTCCATCGGGTCGCTGTCGAACCCGTAAGGCGGGCAGAGCGTGCCGGCGACCTCGAGATCGGGGTTGAGTTCTTTGAGCTTGGCGGCGCACGCCTCGGCCGTGCCGGGGTTGCCGCCGAGGAAGAAGATCGACTTGCCCCGCTTAGCGGCGGCCTCGGGGAGCGTGTAGATCAGGCTCGACCCGGCGACCCGCTCGGGCAGCGGCGTGCGCTGCATCCGCGACGCCCAGATCAGCGGCATGCCGTCGGCCGTGCGGATGTCGGCCGACTTCACGAGGTCGGCGACCTCCTGATTGCGGCAGCACAGACGCAGGATGTGCAGGTTCGGCGTGACGACGGTGCCGCCGCGGCCTTGCTCGAGTTCGTTGAGCATCATCGAGATGACGCGCGACTCAGACACCGCGTGAAAGTCAAAGCCGCGGAGCCAGACGCGCGGGATTGCCGTGAAGCGCGTGCGGTGGAGCTGCTCACGCGTGAGGCTGGCCGAGCGCCAATACTTGCCACGCACCGGTTCAGCGGATCGCGCGAGGCCGAGGTCGGCCGCATTCGGTTCAGAGATGTCGCCGCCGGTGCGCGGGTATCGCGCACCCAAAGCTTGGGTCGTGCCTGCCATTGAAGGCCCCTCTTGCGCAGCTGAGCCCGGACTCAGTGCTGTTTCTTCCCTGTCCTAGCTTGTCGTGTATCCCCTACACATGTACCGCCGCTGGTTTGTAGCGGTACGGTTGGAATATAGAACAACTCATCGCCGCGTCAACCGCGGGATTGTGTCGATTAGATGAATTCCTTAGAAAAACAAGCCAACGCGGCGCTGCGAAGACTCGCCGCGTTAGCCATGTTGCCTATTTTAACAATTCCGCAAGGGCTAACCCTTGGGCAGACCGGCGCGCACCGCCTCACCAAGCCTGGCGATCTGATCGACATGGGGGCCGAGCTCTTGCGACTGACCCGCCTTGGCCGCCTGCTCCAGGCTGGCCGCGACCTCGGTGAACGCGTCGTAGCCGGCCGTCCCCGCCGAGCCATTCAACCAGTGCGCCAGCTCGGCCACGGCTTCGAGCTGCTCCGACTCGACCAGCTCACGCAGCTCGTTCGTCTTCAGGGTCAGCGTGTCGACCCACATCGCCACGATCTCGCGCAGCTCGGCGTCGTCAGTCGGCAGGGATGAGGCGATGGGCTCGATGGGGGCGGGCTGAACGGTCACGGCGGGCTCCTACGGCATCAAAAATATCCAGACCCCGGCCAGCGACATATCGACGCCCCATGCCACGTTCTTCACAGCACTTAGCCACTCAACTCACAATCCGCCTCGCCCCGCCAGCCCAACGCCCCATAACCCTCGGCACCCGCCATCGCACGCAAAGCACACCCGTCTGTCAACCAACCGATACCTCGCGAGCGCGCCGACGCCGGCAAAAAAAACTGAACCGCCGCCCTGCGCATCGCCTCAGTGGCGACCCCTCGAAATCGGATCAATCAAGTCGCTTTTCCAACGCCGTCCCAACAACACGCCGCCCACCACTCGCATCGCCAGCTCGGCCGGATCGAGGATCCACAACAAGCCCGCCCTCGCCCGCGTCCGCACCAAGCCGGTATCAACAACATTGATCCCCCCCCAAGCCGAAGACGGGCCCAAAGCGACACACGCACCCGCGAACTTCACCGCCCCGCCCGGCGAGCCAGACGCGATCTGCGTCGAATGGAGCGTATCGGGATCGAACCGATGACCTCCTGCTTGCAAAGCAGGCGCTCTCCCAACTGAGCTAACGCCCCAACGGCCGGAGCGTATATCGGCGGCGCACGCCCGGCAACGCCATCGCCCCGCCGCGAGGACGCAAAATCCAGATTTCTGAGATTTTCGCGGCCGGCCGGGAATCGGCTCGGCCTACGATCGGTTGTTGAAACATCTAAATCGGCGTGCCTACGCTCTGTCAACCCTTACCGGAGAACTCCATGTCCACCCTCGATCAGCTCGTCCGTCGCTCCCTCGCCTCCCTGACCCTCGCCGCCGTCGCCCTGCCGCTGGCGTCGCCCGCCATGGCCGAGGCCGTCACCTTCGACTTCAAGGATCCCAAGGGCGTCAACGCCGTCAGCTTCGTCCTCGACTCCAAGCTCGAGCCAATCGTCGGCATGGGCGCGGGCATCGCCGGCGAAGTGACCTTCGACCCCGAAGACCCCGCCGCCATCTCCGGCACGATCACCCTCTCCGCCGAGGGCCTGGACACCTCCAACCCGCGCATGACTTCCGTGATGCAGGGCGCCGACTGGCTGGGCATCTCAGACCACCCGATCGTCACCTTCACGATGAAGTCGGCCGAGGTGACCGCCACCGTTGAAGACGCCGTCGAGCTGCACGTCACCGGCGACCTCACGCTGGTCGGCATCACCCAGGAAGTGACCGTCCCCGTCCTCGCCACCCACCTGCCCGACATGGCCGCGGCCCGCGGCGGCGCCGAGTCCGGCGACCTGCTCGTCCTCCGCTCCACCATGGTCGTCGACCGAACCGCCTTCGGCATCAAGCCCGACATGGGCCCCGATGTGGTCGCCGAGATGATCGAGATCGAGATCCCCATCGTCGGCTACTCCAAGTAACCCCGCGAACCGCTCGCAACCCACGCCCGTAACGCCCGAAGCCTCCGCAACTCAGGAGCTTGAGATGTCAACCGCCCGGTCCATCCCTCAGTCGTTTGCCATCGTCGCCGCCCTGCTCGCGTCGGCGCTCGTGGCCGTCGCCGCCTTTGCGGCCGATGATCCCGTGACCGAGCAACTCGTCGTCTTCGTCCAGCCGAATGACGGCGAGGTCGCCGAAGCGTTCGAGGCCGAGACGCTGCCACAGGTGCGCGAGGTCGCCGAGGCGATGGGCGTGGAAGTCGTGGTCGTGGACGTCACGCAGGACGGCGCGCCCGAGTCGGTGCGCCTCACGCCGCTGATGGTCTATCAGAACCACCGCGGACGGTTCCCATACCTCGGCCGGTTCACGACGCTCGATCGGCTGCGCAACCACGTCCGCACCGCCCGCTTCGGCGGGGCGCCCGAGGACGTGCGTACGGTGATGAAAGCCGTGCCCTCCGAGGCGATGCAGCGTGCCACGCTCGGCACGCCGATCAAGGTGACGCCTTGGGTCGGGCCCGGGGTTGATGCCGTGAAGGCCAGCACCGCGGGCCAGGGCATGCCCAGCGTCGCCGACCTCTCGCAGGTCGATGGCAGCGCCGCCGCCGCGATGCACCTGAGCCCGATCTCGCTCTACCGCGCCGGCATCCACGCCGCGCTCGGCACGCCCAGCGGAGGCGCCCCGCCGATGGACCGGCTGTTCTACGCCGACTTCTATCCCTACCTCGACGCCGACGGCACGGTCTACGTCAGCACCGCGCTGTTCTCACAGTTCCACTGCCACGAGCCGGTGTTTGTCAGCAGCGAGCCGGTGAGCGGGCCGTGGACGCAAACGCAACAGGTCTTCGAGCAGGCCGCCGACGTGCTCGCCGCCGAGGTGCAGCGTCAGCTCGCCAGCCCCGCCCACGGCGACGGGTTCGACGCCATCGCCGCCGACGCGCCGCGGCCGACGTGGGACGAGCTCGGCCTGCCGCTGCCGCCCAAGCCCGAGGGGCCGGACATCGACCCGGCCGACCTGGAGATCGTGCGTAACTGGACGGTCGATCAGGCCGCCGTCGCGCAACGCCCGGTCGTGCAGTTCCGCTTCCCCGAGCCCATCGTTGGCTACGTCGGCGAGGCCCAGGAACTCACCGGCTCGGTCACGCTCGGCGAGGGCCTCACGCTGGCCGACGCGACCGGCGAGTTCGTCGTGCCCGCCCGCTCGGTGACCATGGGCGAGCCCGACCTCGACAGCCACATCCACTCGGGCATCCTCAACGCCCGCGACTTCCCGACGTCGTCGTTCACGCTCAGCCACATCGAGGTGCCCGACGGCGCGACGCCCGCGTTCGGCCAGGTCGTGCCCGGCAAGCTCGTCGGCCGCTTCCAGCTCAAGACGTTCGAGATCGACCTGACCGTGCCCGTCTCGATCGAAGCCTTCGTCGGCGAAGACGGCAAGCCCCGCCTCGCCTTCGCCGGCACGTGGACCCTCGGCCCGCTCGACGAGACCTTCCAGATCGCCGACGCCCCGCCGGGACCGGACGAGGCCGCCAAGAGCCTGCGCTTCGACTCGTACATCGTGCTGGAACCGGCGGAGTGACGATGGCGTGTGCCCGCTGGGCACGATACGCTTCGGCACCCGCTGGAGACACTCGTGCAATTCGCCCCAATCAAGGGCTTGGTGATATGGACGATCGCGCTGTCGATCGTGACCGAGTTATGCATCTGGGGCATCGTGGTGCCCGAGTGGGTCGGCTACCTGCTTATCCCGGATTGGCTTGATCCGACCGGGCCCATAGATGGGCCGCTTGGGTGGTCGCTTCTAGCGATTCAGAGCTTGTTCATTCTTGTGGGTTTGGCCGCCGGGACAGCCTCATCCATTACGTTTTTCATCTGGTTTGCCAGAGCCAACCACAACATCACGGCACTCAACGTGATCGGTAAGCAGGTAGGAACCGGGTGGTCCGTCGGTTGGTGGCTGATCCCGTTTGCCAACCTCGTGATGCCTTTCTGGGCGCTGAAAGAGACTTACAACGGCAGCAAGCCCGATGTGTCTGAGATCAACGCAGGTTTAGACCCAACCCCGACGATCATCGGTTGGTGGTGGGGTCTGTGGGTCGTCCGAAATTTGTCGAGCACTCTGGAGTTAGGGTTGTCGCTGACCTTCAGCCAACCGGTTTTAGAAGCAGCCCTTTACGTCGGCTTGGTGAACACCGTGATGGCCATTGTGAGCCTCGTGATGTTCATACGTTGGGCCATGGACATCACTCGATGGCAGGAGGCAAAGGCGGCCGCGGGCGGCGCCGGTCTCTACGCCTGCCACAGCTGCGGCTACGACCTCCGCGGCACGCTCGGGCGGTTCTGCCCCGAGTGCGGTGCCGAAGTACCGCCCGGACTCATCGCGATGCGCGAACGCGAAGCGGCCGACCAGGCGCGTTCGTCCACCACGCCGATACCTCAAAGTCTGTCGGGGCCGCGAGATTCATTGAACTGAAAATAAACCGCGGCAGGCTTCACACGTTGAAGTATTTCGCTTCGGGGTGGTGCACGATGATGGCGGAGGTCGACTGCTCGGGGTCGATCTGCCAGTTCTCGGTGAGCACGCAGCCGATGCGGGTGGGGTCGATGAGCTTCCAAATCTTGTCCTGATCGGACATGTCCGGGCAGGCGGGGTAGCCGGGCGAGTAGCGCGAGCCGCGGTACTTCTGCGTGAACAGGTCGCGGACCCGCGGCGAGTCGTCGTTGCCGATGCCCAGCTCGGCGCGCATCCGTTTGTGCCACAGCTCAGCCAGGGCCTCGGCCGTCTCGACGCCCATGCCGTGCACGTACAGGTACTCGGCGTAGTCGTCGTCCTCGAACAGCTTCTTGGCCAGCTCGCTGACGGGCTGACCCATCGTGACGCACGACAGGCCGAGCACGTCCTTCACGCCGCTGCCGACGGGCTTGAAGAAATCGGCGATGCACAGCCGCTTGCGGCTCGGCTGGCGGGGGAAGGTGAACCGCTCGATCTCCTTGTCGTGGTCCTCGGCGTCGTAGACCACCAGGTCGTCGCCATCGGCGTTCACGGGGTAATAGCCGTAAACCAGCTTGGGATCGAGCACCTTGTCGTCGCGGAGCTGAGCCTTGAGGCGATCGAAGATGGGGATGACCTCGTCGACGAGCTGCTGCTCGTAGTCCTCATCCGACTTCGCGCCCTTCTTGAACTGCCACTGCCCGCGGAACAGCGCGACGGTGTTGATGTACGGGTAGATGTCGTCGAGCTTGAGGCCCTCGACCAGCCGGTGGCCCCAGAACGGCGGCGTGGGCACGGACTCGAGGTCTTCGACGTCGCTGAGCCGGCCGCCCCTGCTGCCGGGCGTTGAGCCGTCGCTGCCATCGCCGTTGCCGCCGCCGCCCACCGCGATCGCGGCTTCTTTTTCGGCCTTGCGTTCGGCCATCTCGGCGAGCTTGCGGTCCGTCTCGGCGCGCTTACCGAGGCGTTCATCGATCGCGGCGTTGAGCGCGTCCTCGCGGCCGCCCATGATCTCGTCCATCAGGCGCAGGCCCTCGAAGGCGTCGGTGCCGTGGTAGACCTTGCCCTCGTAGACGTTGCGGAGGTAGCTCTCGCAGTAGTGGCGTGACAGCGCGGCGCCGCCGAGGATCATCGGCGTGTCGATGCCCAGCTCGTTGAGCTCGCGGAGGTTTTCTTCCATCACGTTCACGGACTTGACGAGCAGGCCCGACAGGCCGATCGCGTCGGGCTTCGTCTCGCGGTACTTCTCGACGAGCACGTTGATGGGGATCTTGATGCCGATGTTGTGGACCGTGTAGCCGTTGTTGGTGAGGATGATGTCGACGAGGTTCTTGCCGATGTCATGCACGTCGCCGCGGACGGTCGCGAGCAGCATCGTGCCCTTCGTCGAGCCCTCGACCTTCTCCATGTGCGGCTCGAGCAGAGCGACGGCCTGCTTCATCACCTGGGCGCTCTGCAGCACGAACGGAAGCTGCATCTGCCCGGAGCCGAACAGCTCGCCGACGACGCGCATGCCGTCGAGCAGGTGGTCGTTGATGATCGCCAGCGGGCCGTACTTGGGCAGGGCCTCTTCGAGGGTTTCGTCGAGGTGCTTCTTCTCGCCGTCGATGATGTGGCGGCGGAGGCGTTCTTCCAGCGGCAGCTCGGCGAGGTCGACCTTGTTGGACTGGGCCTCGGCGCCGTCGGGGAACAGCGCGATGAAGATCTGCAGAGGGTCAGTCGTGGTGGAGCCGTCGGCGAGCTCGAAGGCGTTATCGGCGGCACGGGGGCGGTCGTAGAGGACGTCGAGCGCGGCGTCCCATTGGGCGTCGTCGATGCGGGTCTTGGGCAGGATCTTGCTGGCGTGCAGGATCGCTGAGGTCATGCCGGCCTGGGTGAGCTCGTAGAGGAACGCCGAGTTGAGCACCTGCCGCGCGGCGGGGTTGAGCCCGAACGAGATGTTCGACAGCCCGCAGGTGATCTGGCAGTCCGGGAATCGCTCGGCGATCAGCCGCGTGCCCTCGATGGTTTCGAGGCCCGAGCGTTTGTCCTTCTCCATGCCGGTGGAGACGGGCAGGACCAGCGGGTCGAACATGAGGTCTTCGTCGCGGAGGCCGTATTTGTTGACGGCGACCTCGCGCATGCGTTCGGCGATGGCGAGCTTGCGTTCGCGGGTGCGGGCCATGGCCTCTTCGGGGTCTTCGTCGATCGTGCCGAGCACGAGGCCGGCGTTGTAGCGCTTGGCCATGCGGCACATCTCGGCGAACTTCTCTTCGCCGTCTTCGAGGTTCGCCGAGTTGATGATGCACTTGCCGCCGGCGACCTTGAGCCCGGCCTCGATGGTCTTGGGCTGGGTCGAGTCGAGCATCAGCGGCGCGTTGACCTGGCTGACGAGCTTGCCGACGATGGTCTGCATGTCGGCGGCGTTGTCGCGGCCGGCGTAGTCGACGTTCACGTCGATCACGTGGCTTTGCTCGCGGACCATCTCCTTCGCGAGCGACATGATCTCGTCCCAGTCTTCTTCTTCGAGCAGGCGCTTGAACTTGCGCGAGCCGGAGGCGTTGGTCCGCTCGCCGACGTTGAGGATCGAGTTGTCCTGGCGGTAGTCGACCGCGCCCATGAGCGACGCGACCTGCGGCCGCCAGGGCTCCTTCTGCGGTGTCGTCGGCGCGGTGTCGAGGCCGATGTGATCGACGAGGGCTTTGATGTGCGCCGGCGTCGTGCCGCAGCAGCCGCCGACGATGTTGAGGCCCATGTCGCGGACGAACTCGGCGACTTTTTCGGCGAGCGGCTCGGGGCCGAGCGGGAAGACGGTTTTGCCCTCGACGAGCGTGGGCAGGCCGGCATTGGGCAGCAGCGAGATGCGGCGGCGCCAGTTCTTGCTGATGTACTGCACGAACTCGTGCATCTCGACCGGGCCGGTCGCGCAGTTGAGCCCGAGCGACATGACGGGCAGGCCGTCGAGCGCGGCGACGACGCCGGCGATGTCGGTGCCGATGAGCGTGGTGCCGAAGGACTCGATGGTGACCTGCACCATGATGGGGATGTCACCCTCGCCGTCGATGTCGGGCGTGAGGTTGCGCTCGGCCATCGCGTCCAGGCAGGCGTTGACCACGCACTTGACTTGCAGGATGTCCTGGCAGGTTTCGATGAGCAGGACATCGGCCCCGCCGTCGATGAGCCCGCCGGCCTGGACGGCGTACGACGCGAGCATCTCGTCGTAGGGGATCTGGCCGAGCGAGACGAGCTTGGTGCCCGGGCCGATGGAGCCGACGACGAAGCGCTTGCGGCCGTCGAGCTGCTCGTACTTGTCGCAGGCCTTGCGCGCGGTCTGCGCGGCGAGGACGTTGAGCTCGTGGGCGCGGTCGGAGAGGTCCTGGTCCTCCATCGTGTGGACCGAGGCGTTGAAGCTGTCGGTCTCGACGGCGTCGGACCCGGCTTCGAGGAAGGACTCGTGGATGCCCTGGATCACCTCGGGGCGGGTGAGCAGGAGGACCTCGGTGCAGTTCTCGCGGCCGAGGTAGTCGCGCTCGAGATCGAGGTCCTCGATGTCGTGGATCGAGGTGCCCATGGCGCCGTCGAGGAAGAGGACGCGCTGCTTGAGGGTGTCGACGAACTGGCTCATGCGAGGTCTCGGGGCGGGCTGGGCCAAGGCCGATGGGCGGCGCGGGGGTGCCGGCCGCTTCGCGGAACATCGGCTGGATCGGCCTGTTCATCCATCCATCCGGATGAACGGATGATTTTAGCCGTGTGGGCGGCCGGTGTCGAGCGTGTAAAGGCTCACGCTGGCGGGGGCTACGGTCGATACTCTCCGGCCATGCAATGGTGGGAAGCCGTCATTTTGGGCGTCGTCGAGGGGCTGACCGAGTATCTGCCGGTCAGCTCGACGGGGCATCTGATCGTCACGCAGCGGGCGCTGGGGCTCGACGGCGAGGCAGCGGACGCGTTTGCGATCTGCATCCAAGCCGGGGCGATTGTGGCGGTGCTGGGTCTGTATTGGAAGCGGGTGCGGGAGGCGGCGGTCGGCTGGGCGGGGAAGATCGGCGTGGGGCCGGGCAGCGACGACGGGTTTCGGCTGGGGCTGCACCTGCTGATCGCGTTCATGCCGGCGGCGGTGCTGGGGCCGCTGCTGGACGACCTGATTGAGCAGTGGCTGTTCAACCCGACGATGGTGGCGGTGGCGCTGTTCGTGGGGGGCGTGGCGATCATCGTGGTGGACCGGTGGAAGCGGGCGACGGCGACGAAGAAGGACGACGTGCTGGCGGATGGCGAGTCGGCGGACGCTTCCGGGGGTAATTCCGGGGGCGGGCGAGCGCTCGAGCAAATGACGCCTTTGATGGCGCCGGGGATCGGGTTTTTGCAGTGCGCGGCGATGTGGCCGGGGACGAGCCGGTCGCTGATGACGATCGTGGGCGGGGTGCTGGTGGGGCTGAGCCTGGCGGCGGCGGTGGAGTTCAGCTTTTTGCTGGGGGTGATCACGCTGCTGGCGGCGACGCTTTACCGGGCGCTTTTGGACAGCGTGGTCGTGGAGCTGCCGAGCGGGGGCGAGGAAGAGGTGATGATGCTGTTCTGGATGCAGCGTGAGTACGGGTGGATGCCGATGATCGTGGGGTCGGTGGCGGCGTGGGGGTCGGCGGTGCTGGCGGTGCGTTGGATGGTGGGGTACTTGAAGTCGCACGGGATCGCGGTGTTCGGCTACTACCGGGTGGTGGCGGCGGCTGCGATCGGCGTGCTGATCGCGGTGGGTTTCTTTGCCGAGTGAGCGGCTTTGAGGTTTGGGGGTTGCGGGCTCGGTATGGTTGGGCTGAAGTCGGACCCCGCCGGGTGAACCGACCTGTCGAGCTTCTTGCATGTTGATCTGAGTCACCCCGACGATGCGTTGATCGGTTGATCTGCCTCTGCCTGGCGGAGCGAGTTGTGGTTGCGCATCGCGTTGGGTGCGTCGGGCGTTGTGCCGCGGGGCGGTGCTTGACGCGTGGTTATCGCATGGGATCGTGGTGTTCGCGCCGCGTTTTTGTCGGTGGCTGGCGATGTCGTGGCGACACACGCAGAACTTCCTGCGCAGCCCTGGGCTGACGCGTGCGCTGGTGGCGCGTTCGTCGATCGGCCCGGATGACTTGGTGGTCGACCTTGGCGCGGGCAAGGGCGCGATCGCGGCGGCGTTGGTTGAGCGGTGCCGGCGTGTGATCGCTGTGGAGATCGACCCGCGGCTGGTGGCGGGGCTTGAGCGTCGGTTCAGCGGGGTGACGGGCGTCGAGGTTCGTCGGGCGGATGCGCGGACGATGGAGCCGCCGACCGAGCCTTACAAGCTGTTTGCCAACATCCCGTTCGACGCCACGGCTGCGATCATGCGGCGGTGGTTCGACGGAACGCCGCCGCCGACGGATGCGTACCTGATCCTGCAGCGCGAGGCGGCGGCCAAGCACCTGGGGTTGGGGCGATCGACCGCGGTGGGGATGGGCAGGCAGCCGTGGTTTGAGATGCAGAGGGTGCGCGATCTTCGACGGTCCGACTTCACGCCACCGCCGTCGGTCGACTGCGTGCTCGCGCGGCTGCGACTTCGGGGCGAGCCGTTGCTGGACCGCGGGGCGGCGGGCGACTTCCGAGCGTTCTTGCGCTTTGGGTTTGCTGAGGGTGGGCGGGCGGTGCGGCATCGATTTCGCGGCGTGTTCGGGCGGCGGGAGTTTGCTCGGCTCGCGCATGACGCGGGTTTCGCGCGCGATGCGCGCTGCGTCGAGCTGAGTGTGGAGCATTGGCTTTGGCTGTTTCGCCGGTTTGAGGGGATCGGCGAGGCATCGCGGCGGCGGGCGGTGCTGGGGCGCTAAGCGGGAGCGGCGGGTGATGAGGCCGCGCTCGGGGTGACCGCCGCGGCGAGGCGGCCGGCGAGGGTGCGGGCGTCGACGACGGGGCCGGTGCGCGAGGGCAGGTGGGCGGGGCCGACGATCGGGCGGTGCATGGCGTCGAGCCAGGGTCGCCAGGGGTGCGGCGGGCTGTCGGGGGTGGGGCCGAGGTCGATGGCGGCGTCGCAGGCGGGCAGGGCCTGCCAGGGCATCGCGGCGGCGGGGTCGGCGATGAGCAGCTCGGCGCGGCCGAAGTCTTGCCAGAGGCGGTGGGCGTGAAGCCGGCCGGGCTGAGCGGGCGCGACGACGAGGCGGAGGTGCCGAGGGGCGACGCCGGAGTCGGATGGTGACGCGGAGCGGATGGCTTCGTCGGCGAGGCCGAGCGCGAGGGCGGCGTCGTAGGCGTCGGTCAGCGGGTGGGCGGTGGGAAGCAGCAAGATGGCGGCGGTGGCGTCGTCGACGCCCCACCGTTGACGCACGGCGGCGCGGGTGGCGGGGTCATCGGTGAGCGGCGGAGCCTGGGCGGCGTCGCGGACGGCGGCGTGCAGGCCGCGCGCGGGGCGCGCGAGGGCGCGGGCTAATGCGATCGTGGCGGGCGACCAGCCGACGAGTTCGGGGAGGCCGCGGATCCGGCGGATCGCGGCGGCGGCGGCGAATCGGGCCAGCGCCGTGCGGCCGAGCGGGGCGCTGATCCATCGGGCGTGGGGAACGCCGGCGGCTTGGACGAGGGCGGCGAGGCGGCGTGAGCCGATCACGAGCGCGGGTTCGCCCGCGGCGGCGGCGGCGTGTGCCGCGACGGCGGCGAGGGGTGCGGGGCCGTCGATGAGGTGCCAGCGGGTCAAGGGCGGCATGGGTGGCGAGGTTGGGAGGTCAGCCGGCGGGGTGGCCTGACCCTTTAGGGTCAGGAGCGGGGGATTGATTGATTATCGCCCGGGTCTTAAGCCCCGGGCCACCCGCAGACCCGTGCCATCCGCGGGGTGCTTGGTGGGGGTCAGCCGGGCAGGTCGTCGCCGGGCTCGTCGCCGCGGTGCTTGTAGAAGAGCTGGGCGATCTCTTTGCCGACCTCTTCGGCCAGGCGTCGCATGAGCTCGAACTCGACGCTGCGGTCGCGGATCTTGGAGGACTCGAACTCGAGCTCGATGGCCTTGAGGTGGCCGGGCCCGGGGCGGGTGAGGTCGCCGCCGGGGTTGGGCCAGATGCGGCGGCCGTCTTTGGAGTTGACGATCTTGACCTCGATGGTGGCGTTGGGCCGGTAGAGGTCGCCGGCGACGCGGGCCCCGGCGGAGAGGACCTCGGCGTAGATGACCTGGTCGGCGCCGAGCTCGCGGCCGATGGCGTCGATGGGCATCTGCGCGAAGGCGTCGACGCCGGTCTGGCGTTGGAGCTCGCGGAGGTCGGAGACGCCGAAGATCTCGGTGTCGGCGCTGAGGCCGGCCTTGCTGCGGTTGAGGTGGAGGTAGTAGGTGGCGTTGGAGACGACGCGGCCGGTGGCGTTGGGGTCGCGGAGCTGATTCTTGGGATCGTCCACGACAACGGCAAGCGAGCGGTCCGGCAGCTTGTAGACGGCCCGGATGTCGGTGTCGCGCATCACGACCGCGGCGGCGGCGAGCCCTTCGCACCCGGCGAGGTTGACGGCGATCACCAGCAGCGCGACGCCCAGGCCGGCCGCCTTGGCCACGCGGGGTGTGGCGCGTCGGGCGGTCATCGCTTGCGCTCGACGAGGTGGTCGTAGAACAGCCCGGCGGCGTCGCGGCTGAACAGCGTGAGCAGGCCGAGCTGGATCGCCTCGTCTTCTTCGTAGATCAGGCCCTCTTCCATGTTCTCGGGGAAGACGTTGCTGACGGTGTTGAAGTAGGTGAAGTCGTCGGCGTCCGGGGCGTGGGCTTCGATGACGCCGATGTTGGCGGTGATGGCGCCGCGCTTCTCGTAGCGGTTGCCCGGCTCGTGGAGCTGGTAGCTGGCGACGTCGACGAGGACGATCGCCTCGGTGCCGACCTTCTCGATGAGCTCGCTGTAGAGCAGCGTCTGCCAGTAAGGGTTCTGCTCCTGCCATTCGACGACGAGGTCGGGGTGGACGACGCGGGCGCCCTCGAGGTTTTCCTGGATGCGGCCGGAGATGACGCGGCCGATCTGCTCCTGCACGTCGGGGTGGCGGAAGAGCAGGAACTCGTCGGCAGAGACGAGCACGGCGATGGTTTTGTTTTCGAGGCCGCGGTACTCGGCGGAGACGTCGAAGCGCTCGATCTGGTCGAGGTGGGAACAGGCGGCGAGGGCGATGACGGCCAAGGCGACCACGGCCGCGAGGGCCGGCCAGGAGAGGCGGTTATTCATCCGGCGGATCCTAGCGTGACCACGATTTTGTAAATCCACCCACCGACGAGGATTGCCCCGCCGAGCAGGACGAGCTTGGCGGAGAACAGGCTTTTGAGGGGGCGCGGGTCGGCGCCGGTGATGGCGATGTAGGTCGCGACGATGGCGGTGACGGCGGTGAGGACGGCGAGGACGAAGCCGGCTGGCTGGGTGAGGAAGGAGGCGACGAAGTTGCCGTCGGCGGCGTGGGCGAAGGCGGTGGTCATGCCGCAGGTGGCGCAGGGCAGGCCGGTGGCGAGCTCGAAGCCGCAGGGGGGCAGGCCGAGCTGGGTGTGGGTGCCGTAGCCGGCGGCGTCGGGGGTGACGAAGGCGGCGATGGTGAGCACGGCCAGGGCGGGCAGCGCGATCAGCGTGGCGACGATGCGGCGGAGCTGCCGGGGCGCGACCATGCTCGCCGCGGCGGCGGACCCGGAAGCGAGGTGCTGGGGTGGGGCGGGGGCGTGCGACATGCGGACAGGATACCCCGGGCACGGCCGCCGATCCCGCGGCGAGGGGCGTTTAAACTGGCCCGATGGCGAATGGTGCCTCGGCGACGATTGCAACGGAGCGAACGGCGGGGGGTGCGGGTGCGTCGTCGGCGCGCGGGCCGCGGGTGGCGGTGCTGGGCGCGGGGGTGGCGGGGATGGCGGCGGCGGTGTCGCTGAGCCGGGCGGGGGTGGCGGTGGACCTGATCGACACGCGGCGCAAGCTCGGCGGGCGGGCGACGTCGTTCGAGCACCCGGCGACGGGGCACACGCTGGACAACTGCCAGCACGTGCTGATGCGGTGCTGCACGGCGCTGCGGTCGCTGTACGAGACGCTGGGCGTGAGCGACCGGGTCGAGTGGCATCGGCGGTTGAACTTCGTGCAGCCCGGCGGGCGGCGGGACACGCTGGAAGCGGGGGCGATGCCGGCGCCGGGGCACTTTGGGTGGAGCTTTCTTGGGCTGAGCTTTCTGAATCTGCGGGACAAGCTGGGGATCGCGCGGGCGATGCTGGCGCTGGTGCGCACGTCGCCCGAGGCGATGGTGCGGGCCGACGCGATGAGCTTCGGGGCTTGGCTGGACAGGCACGCGCCGCAGACGGAGCGTGCGATGGCGCGGTACTGGGAGCCGGTGGTGGTGTCGGCGGTGAACCTGCCGTGCGCGGAAGCGTCGGCTCGCTACGCGATTCAGGTGTTCCGCGAGGGGTTTCTGTCGCGCGGGGATGCGTACGTGATGGGCGTGTCGCGGGTGCCGCTGCGGGCGTTGTATGAGCGGGTGGAGCCGATCGTGGCCGAGGCGGGCGGGCGGCTGCGGCTGGGCGAGGCGGTGGAGGCGATCGCGTACGACGCGGATGCGCAGCGCGTGACGGGCGTGACCGTGCGGCGGGGGCGCGGGACGGAGACGATCGCCGTGGACGCGGTGGTGTCAGCGTTGCCGGCGGATCGGCTGAGCAAGGCGATCGACTCGGCGACGGTCGATGCAGACGATCGGCTGGCGCGGCTGGATGAGGTCGGCGTGTCGTCGATCCTCGGGGTGCACCTGGCGGTGGCGTGCCCGTCGGCGGACGAGCCGGCGATCGACCTGCCGCACGCGGCGTTGCTGGATTCGCCTCTGCACTGGGTGTTTAACGAGGAGCCGAGGGCGGCTGCAGACGGACGGGTTGTGCAGTGGGTGCACGGGGTGATCTCGGCGTCGGACGACCTGCTGGGCAAGACGAACGACGAGCTGGTCGAGCTGACGTGGGCCGAGGTGCGGCGGTGCTTCCCGGCGGCGGGGGAGCGTGAGCTGGTCGCCGGCGTGGCGGTGCGGGAGGTGCGGGCGACGTTCGCGGCGGTGCCGGGCGTGGACGCGGTGCGGCCGGCGACGGCGGGGGCGATCGGCAACCTGATGCTGGCCGGCGACTGGGTGGACACGGGCTGGCCGGCGACGATGGAGGGGGCGGCGCGGTCGGGGTATCGCGCGGCGGCGGCGGCGTTGGAGGCGATGGGGCGGGATGCGTCGGCGGTGCCGGGCGTGGCGGACTACCCGGTGGGTGGGGTGTTTGCGGTGGTGTCGGCGTGATGCGGTTGGTGCGGACGGGTCGTCGACGGATGAGAAACGTCGTCGGCACATGAAAAAACCCCGGCCGTGACGGCCGGGGCTTCTCGGGTCTTCACTCGGCTTGTCGCCGCAGTGGTTAGTTCACGCGCTTGATCGAGCAGCCCTTGCTCTTGGTCTCGGTGTAGGGCAGCTCGGTGCCGTTGAGGGCGGCCAGAACGACGGGGGTGAGGTACTGCTCGTCCATCTCGCCGCACTTCTCGGGCGAGGTCGGGACCTCTTCGAAGCCGCCGGCGTAGATGAGCTCCTGCTCACCTTGGCTGATGACGTAGAAGTGGGGGGTGGTCTGAGCGCCGTAGATGTCGGCGATCTTGTTGCCCGGGTCCTTGAGGATCGGGTACGGGATCGCGTGCTCGGAGGCGTAGCTGGCGACCTGCTCGGCGGTCTCGGCCTTGTTCGAGTTGATCGCGATGAACTGCACGTCGTTCGCGGCCCACTCCTCGGCGAGCGGCGAGAGCACGCGCTGGTAGCCGCCGCCGTCACGCATCTTGTCCCACGGGCAGTGGATCGACTGCCAGACGAGGACAACGAGCTTGTCCGAGTAGTCGCTGAGGGCGACGGGCTCGCCGGTGCTGACGTCGGTCAGCTCGAACTGCGGGGCGGGCTCGCCGATGTGGGCGTGTTCGCCGTCGTGAGCGGCGGCCGGCAGGGCCAATCCGACGAGGGCAACGAGGGCAAAGAGCGAACCGAGGGTTTTCTTGAGGGTCATAGTCTCTCTCCTGGGGAGGTGAAGGAGGACCGGCGCGAACACCCGTGCCGGCTGGAGGACATTACGCCGCGGCCGCGGCCGGGTTCTCGCGGTTTCCCGAAAATGAGACGTTGAGGTTTGCCGGTGGACCGCCGGGGCGGCGTGGTTAGTCTGCCCGACATGCCCGCGGTGATCGCCGAGAATCTGACCAAGCACTACCGCGTGGCGGACAAGAAGCCGGGCCTGCTGGGGACGGCGGCCCACTTTTTTAAGCGTCGCTACAAGACCGTCGAGGCGGTCAAGGGCGTGTCGCTGGCCGTCGAGCCGGGCGAGATCGTGGGGTTTCTGGGCCCCAACGGCGCGGGCAAGACGACCACGCTCAAGATGCTGTCGGGGCTGATGGAGCCCACGGCCGGGCGCTGCGAGGTGCTGGGGATGCGCCCGTTCGACCGCCGGCCGTCGCTGCTGGCGCAGATCACGCTGGTGATGGGCCAGAAGCAGCAGCTGATGTGGGACCTGCCGGCGGCCGACTCGCTGCGGATCAACGCGGCCGTGTACGACCTCACCCGCCGCGACGCCGACGCCCGGATCGACGAGCTGGCGGCCATGCTCGGGCTGACCGACGAGCTGACGCGCCCGGTGCGCAAGCTCTCGCTGGGCCAGCGGATGAAGGTCGAGCTCGTCGCCGCGCTGCTGCACCGCCCCAAGGTGCTGTTCCTCGATGAGCCGACGCTCGGGCTGGACATCAACGCGCAGACGGCCGTGCGCGACTTCCTGCGGACCTACAACGCCGACCAGGGCGCGGCCATGCTGCTCACGTCGCACTACATGGCCGACATCACCGCGCTGTGCAAGCGCGTGATCCTCATCCACGAGGGGCGGATCATCCACGACGGCTCGCTGGACGCCCTGCTCGATCGGTTTGCGCCGTTCCGGGAGGTCGCGCTGGAGTTCGATCCCGCCGAGCCGGCACCGCCGCGCGAACGGCTCGAGCGCTTCGGCGAGGTCGAGTCGGCCGAGGGGCACGCCGCGAAGGTGTTGATCGGCCGCGACAGCCTCGCCTCGGCGGTGGGCGCGATCATGGCCGAGCTGGCGGTCGCCGACCTGACGATCCACGACCCGCCGATCGAGACGGTCATCAACCGCGCGTTCGACGAAGGCAAGGGGCAGGCATGAGCCAAAGCCCATCCAACATCGGCCATCACGCGCCGTCTATTACCGCCCATCCGCTGTTCGTGCCGCGGCGGTTCTTTCGGCTTGCCTCGGCGCTCACGACGTCGTTCTACGCGCTGATGGTCGAGTACCGCGTCGAGATCATCCTGTGGGGGATCGCGACCTCGCTGCCGCTGATCATGATGGGCGTGTGGTCCGAGGCCGCGGGCACCGGCGAGTTCACGCTCGACCGCGTGGGCATGATCCGCTACTTCCTCGCGGTGTTCATCGTGCGGCAGTTCACGGTCGTGTGGGTGATCCACGACTTCGAGTGGCACGTCGTGTCCGGCCGGCTCACGCCGTTCCTTATCGCGCCGCTCGACCCGTGGTGGCGGTTCTTTTTCATCCACGTCGCCGAGCAGCTCTGCCGGCTGCCGATCGTCATCCTGCTGCTCGCTGGCTCGCTGCTGCTGTTCCCCGAAGCGCTCTGGGGCGACGGCGAAACCCACGGCCTCTGGACGCCCTCATGGGACCGCGTCGCGCTCGCCGCCGTCGCCACCTACCTCGGGTTCATCCTGCGCTGGTGGATGCAATACGCCATGGCCATGGGTGCGTTCTGGCTCGAGCGCGTCTCGTCGGCCCACGACCTGCTCTTCCTGCCGTACCTGTTCCTCTCGGGCATGGTGTTCCCGCTCGGCGAGCTCAGCAATCGCCTGCCCGAGTCGGCGACGCTGCTGGGCATGACCATTCCCATCGGCAGCCTCGTCTACGAGCTCACCATGCTCACGCCGTTCCCGTACATGCTGTGGTTCCCGGCGATACTCATCTCCACCGAGGGCGACGCGGCGCTCGGCGGCGTGTCCATCCCGCGCGCCTTCGCCACGCTCGTCATCTGGATCGGCCTGATGATCGCTCTGCAGCGCTTCCTCTGGAGGCTCGGCACCAAGCACTACTCGGCCATGGGGGCCTGACGCATGCTGCGCTACACCCGCACCCTCTACGCCTGCTGGTCCGCCGCCATCGCCGCCGAGGCCGAGTACCGGCTGAACTTCGCCATCGCCGCGCTCATCGCCCTGTTCACCCTCGCCGGCTCGCTGCTCGTCCTTGCGCTCTTCTACGGACCAAACGCGTCCGCAGAATCGGCCGTGCTCGGCGGGTGGTCCTTCTATGAAGCCCTCTGCGTCACCGCCGTCTACACCATCCTCGATGGCTTCCAGCAGACCTTCATGCAGCCCAACCGCCAGCAGCTCACCGAGATGGTCCGCGAGGGCCAGCTCGACTTCGTCCTGCTCAAGCCCATCGACCCGCAGTTCTGGCTCTCGACCAACCGCCTCGCCGTCTTCGGCGTCCCCAACTTCGTGTTCGGCGGCGTCCTGCTCGCCTACGCCATCGGCCAGCTCGACGCCCTGCCGTCGGCCTTCTCGATCGCCCTGGGCATCGGCGGTATCGCCATCGGCCTGGCGATCCTCTACGCGCTCGGCTTCCTGCTCGCCACCCTCACCATCTGGTTCGTCAAGATGGACAACATCACCCTGGCCATGAACGCCCTGCTCGAGGCCGGCCGCTACCCCATCCCCGCCTATGCACCGGCCTTCCGCGTCTTCTTCACCTTCGTCCTGCCTGTCTTCTTCATGACCACCGTCCCCGCCGAGCTGCTCACCGGCCGCGACTCGCCAGGCTGGACCCTGCTCATCGCCCTCACCACCGCCGCCGCGCTCGTCCTCGGCTCACGCTGGCTGCTCCGCTTCTCGCTGCGCCACTACACCTCCGCCTCCAGCTAACGCGACGCGGGGCGGCCGAGTTCGCACCCTTGCGTGAACGATCTGGATTACGCTCACCGCATCATGATGGTCTCGTCCGCTGCGCTCGTGCTGCTGGTCATCCCGCTCGGCCTGCTCGCCGCCACCGCCTGGCTCTGGGTCCGCGTCGTCCGAGGCTTCACCCCCGCCAACCGAGACTCGGCCACCTGCGGCGCGTGCGGCGCGGGCGTCCGCGGTATCGCCTCCTTCACCTGCCCCGAATGCGGCGCCGACCTTCGCGAAGTCGGCATCATCACCCCCAAAGGCCGCACCCGCGTCTCGCTGCCCGTCTTCGCCCTCGGCTGGACGCTCCTCCCGCTGCTGCCCGCCCTCGTGCTGATTGCCATACTCGTCGCCCTCGGGCCCAGCGTCGTGCGATCCACCCTCAACCAATCGCTCTCCGACGGCCTCTGGCGGATCGACTGGCAGGCCCAGATCCACCCCAACTCGCCCTTGCTGCCGAGCACCTCGGTGAGCAGCTCCAGTTCCACGACGAACGGAGTCACCACCCAGTCCACCACCCTGCAGCTCGGCCTGCAGCCCAGCACCGAATACGACACCCTCACGATCGACCTTGGGGGGCCCACCGGCTTCGCCACGCTTCAATACCTGCCGGACACGCACGCCTATCGCGTGCTCGCCCCCAACACACCGCCGGTCGACGCGCCCGTCCCGCTCACCGCCGACGACTTGTCGCCCATCGCCACCGAGTTCGAACCTCGCCTAGTCGGCATCCTTGACCTAGCCAACGGGCTCGCCGAACGCCGCCAATCAATCACCGTCCGAGGCTGGGCAGGCGGATTCAGCGGCGGTTCAACCACCTCGACCCGCCCCGCCCGGTGGTATCTAGCCCTGCTGCTGACCATTGCGCTGGCGACCTACGCAGCCGGCTACGCCATCTACCTCCGCCTACGCGCCCGAGCCGACCACCCCACCGACCCCACCCCCGCAGCACCCCCCGTTTAGCCGCGCGCCCCACCAACCACCAACCCGCCAACCCGCCAACCATCAACCCGCCCAACCCCGGACTCTCCCCACCTCGCCCCGCCATCGCTGCCACCTAACCGGCACCGACCGAACAAAAACTAGACAACCGCCTTGACGCCGGTCGATCAGGCTTTAAGCTGGCCACCGCCCAGAACCCAAACACGGTTCGGGCACCCCGGCACAGGCCCGTTGCCCGTGTCCAAGGCCCGCTCGGCCGCCCTTCCGGGAACGCCGCAAGCGTCGCACCCCGCCCCGCGACGCCACCACGCAGGAGAAGCCCGCCCATGGTTGCTACCCTCGATCGACCCTCCAACAAACACGGCTCGCCCCGGAAAGGAATCTCCATGCCCAAGGCCGCCGCCGACCCCGGCAAGACCAAACAGGCAGACCGCCAGAAAGCCATCGACTCCACCCTCGCCCAGATCGAGCGCAACTTCGGCAAGGGCTCCATCATGAGGCTCGACGACGACCCGTCGAACCTCCCCCCCGGCATCTCCACCGGGTCGATCTCCCTCGACCTCGCCCTCGGCGGCAAAGGCATGCCCGCCGGCCGCGTCATCGAGATCTTCGGCCCCGAGTCCTCCGGCAAGACCACCCTCGCCCTCCACGTCGTCGCCTCGGCCCAGAAATCGGGCGGCGTCGCCGCGTTCATCGACGCCGAGCACGCCCTCGACCCCTCCTGGGCACGCCGCATCGGCGTCGACCTCGACGACCTGCTCGTCTCCCAGCCCGACACCGGCGAACAGGCCCTGGAGATCTGCGAGCTGCTCGTCCGCTCCAACGCCGTCGAGATCATCGTCGTTGACTCCGTCGCCGCCCTGATCCCGCGTGCCGAGATCGAGGGCGAAATGGGCGACAGCCACGTCGGCCTCCAGGCCCGCTTGATGTCCCAAGCCCTCCGCAAGCTCACCGGCGCCATCAACCGCTCACGCTGCACCGTCATCTTCATCAACCAGATCCGCGAGAAGATCGGCGTGATGTTCGGCAACCCCGAAACCACCCCCGGCGGCCGGGCCCTCAAGTTTTATTCGTCCGTCCGCGTCGACATCCGCCGCACCGGCTCGCTCAAGGAGGGCGACACCGCCGTCGGCAACCGCGTCCGCGCCAAGGTCGTCAAGAACAAGATCGCCCCGCCCTTCCGCATGGCCGAGTTCGACATCATGTTCAACGAGGGCATCTCCGCCGCCGGCGACCTGATCGACCTCGCCGTCGAGACCGAGGTCGTCCAGAAGTCCGGCGCGTGGTTCAGCTTCGGCGAGGTCCGCCTCGGCCAGGGCCGCGAGAACGCCAAGACCTTCCTCAAAGAAAACCCCGACCTCTTCAAAGAAATCCAGGGTCTGGTGCTCGAAGCCAAGGGCGTCGTCACCTCCGAAGAAGCCGCCGAGGAAGCCGCCAGGCCGGGCGATCAACCCGAAGAAGACGCCTGACCCACACACCCGGCACCGCAGAGAAATGACGCGTTGAGGACATCGGCCGGGCTCAGCCGATATTTCAGGTGTGAGCGAAGACCCGCCAGCCAGCCCGCTACGCGACGAGAGCCGAGCCGACGCCATGCGGCGCATCTTCGGCAGCGCCAGCCGTTACGCCACGCCGTCGCCGCAGAGCGACGCACGCAGCCTCCGCGGCCAGCCGTGGATCGCCATGCAGTGGGACTGCTGCTCGGTCTACTCACGCCTCTACCGCAACCCGGCCGGCACCGCCTACGAGGGCCACTGCCCCAAGTGCGCCCGACCCGTCAGCGTCAAAATCGGCCCCGCCGGCACCGACACCCGCTTCTTCCGCGCCACCTGAGCCCCAGCAACCCACCCTTCCCGCAAGGGCGGCCCAGGGTGCAAGCCGCTGCAATGTTTTGCGTCAATTCTGACCGGATGAGGCCGGGGTGCCAAACCTCGTACGCAGCACGATGTGTGTGGTTGAGCATGCGGACCCGCAATCACACATTGCCCCCGGCAAGGTGTGGCACCCGGCGGAATACGCTTGATGGCAGCGATGCCTAACGCTTCGTCGGGAAACCCCACCAGACCAGCGTCCGGCTGAGCACCAGCGGCAGGATCGACGCCACCACGCCCGTGTAGATCAGCTCCGCGAACCGACGCGCGAGCTGGTCCGTCGTGTCCCACCCCGCCAACGCCTCGGCCGGCAGCAGCGGCATCCCACGCAGCGACAGCACCAGCACGATCGCCAGGTGCCCGAACAGCCCCCCCAGAAACGTCATCACCCCCAGCGTCAGCCCCGACTGCCGATACACCATGCCCCGCATCTGCAGCACCGCGAACGCCACCAACGCGTACCCCAACGCGTGCGCCCCGACCAGCCCACCCGAGTCCGCCCCGGCCACAAGGTCCACCGCCAGCCCCGCAATCAGCCCCGCCCACAGCGACGTCGAAGAAGACGCCTGCAGCGCCACCCACGTCACCAGGATCAGCACAAAGCTCGGGCTCACCCCGCTCACCGAGTCCGGGATCGCGAGCAAACCCGCCAGGCCACGCTCGATCGCCAGCGCCAGATACAACGCCAAACCAAAGACCGCCCAGTTCATCGATCGCCACCCTCCGAGCCGCCCTCATCGATCGCCTGCCCCACCTCCGCGATCACCGTCACCCGCGCCAGCCGCGTCAAGTCCCTCAGAGGCGTCACCACGACCCGCTTCAACTGAACCGGCTGATCCGTGCGGTCGTCGATCGTCGTCACCACCCCAATGACCCGCCCGTCCGCGGCGGTCGGCCACCGGCCCAGGTCGTCCACCAGGTGCGCCAGGTCCCCCTCGCGCACCGGCGCACCGATCGCCACCTCGGTCACAAACCCACTCCCGTCGTCGAGCACGGCAAACTGCTCCACCACCGACCGCGGCTCGCTCGCGTCTGCCGGCCCCAGCCTCGCCCGAAGCGTCGTCCCCGGCGCCGTGATCAGCCGCACCTCGCTGGTCCGCCCCGTGACCTCGATCACCTCGCCCACCAGGTTCGCCCCGGCCACCACCGTCTGCCGCTCGGCCACGCCCGACGCCCGCCCGCGGTCCAGCGTAAGCGTCCGCTCCACCGGCCCGCCCCGCTCGCTGGTCACCCGCGCGCGGATGTATCGCAGCGGCCGATCGCCCAGCCCCTCGCGCACCCGACTCAACTGGGCGATCTCTTCCTCGAGCGCCGCCACCCGGTTCGTCAGCCGCTCGTTGCGGGCCTTGAGCGCGAGGAAGTTGTCGTACAAGTCCCGCGCCGCCGCCGGGTCCTGATCGTTCAGCTCCGCCAGCCGGGCCACGATGTCCGGCGGCAGCGCGGGGCCGCGCTGCGTGCCCGGCCTCAGCGTCAGCGACACCTGCCTCAGCGTCGACTCGCCGGGGATCATCACGAACCGGCACGCCTCGATCGGCACGTACATCAGCCACCCCGACCACCCCGCCGGCATCTGCGACAGCAAAGCCAACGCCACCAGCGTCAGCCCCAGCGGCCGTCGGCCCGACATCCACGAACGCGCCATCCGTCAGTCTTACCACATCCCCGCCGTCGTCACACCCAAACGCCCCGCCTCGGCCGACCTCAGAGGTCGTCCATGTCCGACTCCATCGTCTGCTTCCACTCCTCGAGGTGCTCGAGGTAGATCGCCGTGCCGCGCGCCACGCAGGTCAGTGGGTCGTCGGCGATCCTGCAGTCCAGCCCGGTCGCGTTGGTCATCACGACGTCGATCGCCCGCAGCAGCGCCCCGCCGCCGGCCAGCACGATGCCGTTGTCCACGAGGTCGGCCGCCAGCTCCGGCTCGCACCGCTCGAGCGTGCGCGTCACCGTCTCGATGATCGCCGACAGCGGCTCCTGCAACGCCTCGCGGATCTCTTCGGAGGTGATCACCGTCTTGCGCGGCAGCCCGGAGATCATGTCCCGCCCGCGCACCTCCATCGATCGCTCGTCGCCATCCGGTGCGGCCGAGCCGATCTCGATCTTGATGCGCTCGGCCGTCTGCTCGCCGATCATCAGGTTGTAGGCCTTTTTCATGTGGCCGATGATCGCTTCGTCCATGTCATCGCCGGCCACGCGCACCGACTCGCACTGGGCGATGTCCGCCAGCGACATGATCGCCACCTCGGTCGTGCCGCCGCCGATGTCGACGATCATCGACGCCGTCGCCTCGACGATCGGCAGGTTCGCGCCAATCCCCGCGGCCATCGGCTCTTCGACGAGGTACACCCGCCGCGCCCCCGCGCGCTCGGCCGAGTCCAGCACCGCACGCTTCTCCACCGCCGTAATCCCCGACGGCACGGCGATCACCACGCGCGGGCTCACGAACGGCCGCTTGCCGTTCACCTTGCGGATGAAATAGCCCAGCATCGCCTCGGTGATCTCGAAGTCGCTGATCACGCCGTCTTTGAGTGGACGGATCGCGGTGATCGACCCCGGCGTCTTGCCGAGCATCTCCTTGGCGACCCAGCCCACGGCGTTGCCGTTCTGCAGGACCTGGTTCGTGCCCTTCTTCACCGCCACCACCGAGGGCTCGTTCAGCACGATCCCCTCGCCACGCACGCACACCAGCGTGTTGCACGTGCCCAGGTCGATGCCCATATCGACGCTGAACCAGCTCAGGACCCGATCGATCATGCGAAGGTCGTCACGCTCAGGAGGGAGGAAGGAGCCAGACCGGCCGACCGCTCGGCCAACCCGCGAAGCCATGCAGTGTAACCCAACCCAAGCCCCCTCGACGGGTTAGCGACTGCCGCCGATCATCTCATCGGCTCCCGCTGGTCACCAAGCCCAACGAAACACAACCGACAACACCTCGCAGAGCCAATCGGGCTGAACCCGCCGCAGTGCTAGCGAGCCTCAACCGCCGAAGGCAAAGAGGTTGCCCACCCCGCCCAGCACCTCGTTGGCACGGAACAGCAAGTAGCCGATGCCCACCAGCAGCGAGACCGCGGCGATCAGCAGCATGAGCGTGAACACGTTGAACGAATCGGCCATGTCAGTCTCCAGGTCGCCGAGGCGGCCGAGGCCGCCCCGCGGGAAGCTTGCAAATCAGAGCTCGCCGGCGAAGACGAGGTCGCCCACGCCGATGTCGCCGACGGTGATGGTGGTCACGCCCGCCGACTCGGCCGGGTCGGCCACGCTGATCTTGACGGTGCCCAGGTAGTTCTCGCCGCGGTGCACCATGAATTCCATGTTGGGAAGCACGCCGTCGTTGGTGCCGACGCTGAGCTGCACGAGCACCTCGCCCGACTCGGTGTCGACGGCCGTCACGCGGCCGAAGATCGGGGTGGTCGGCACGGGGGTGGCCGTGGTCTCGGTGGCGAAGGCCTCCTGCACGGCAGCTTCGGGCAGCGAGGCGAGACGCTGCTCAAGCTCGGCCACGCGCTGGCCGCGAGCGGCAAGGCTCTCGCGGAGCTGACGCACGCTGCGGCTCAAGGCCTCGCGCTCGGCCTGCACTTCCTGCAGGGCATCGGTCAGCTCGATCTGACGCTTGGTGGCGTCGAGCAGGTCGTCGCGGAGCTCGGTGAGCTGCTCGGTGTTGTCTTTCAAGAGCTCGTTGGCGGTCTGAGCCGTGGCGGCGACGCCCTCGAGGCTGGCGTTCGAGGCGACGAGGTCCTGCCGCACGCTGGCGAGGTCACGCAGGGCCGAGGCGAGCTCGGCGTCCTTCTTGGAAAGTGCGCTGGTCAACGACTGGACCTGAGCCTGAGCGCCCTGGATCTGGGAAGTGAGGTCGGACTGGATGATGCCGATCTCGCTCTGAGCGGAGCTTGCCTTCTGCTCGGCGAGGCTCGCCCGGTTCCGCTCGGCGGTCAGTTGAGCGTTGAGGTCCTCGGTCTGAGCCACGAAGGGCACGACCAGAGCCACCAGCAACACCGACAGGAAGCTCACCAGAACGACAAATGCCTTGGAGAGTGCGCTCACGTTTTGAACCTCGCTTCAGCGTCGACCCAAGCCCGCGAGTCGGCCGCCGAACGGCGACCTAAAGACCACACACCGCGGGTGATAGGTCGCACTATCCGCCGCCCCCGCGGCCGTGTCAAACGCGACGCCCGCGGGCCCCGGCTCGGCCCGCCTTACCGCCCGGCGGCCTGCAGCACTGCCCCGGCTGCCGACAGCCGCACCTGCAGGGACGGGTCGTCCAGCAGATCGACCAAAACGCGGGCCGACGCGGCGTCCTCCGCCAGGCCCAGCCCGTAGGCCGCTTGAGCGCGGACGGCGTCGGCGGCTTCGGCCAATCGACCGGGGTCGTTCAGCACGGCCTGCATCTCGGCGGTCAGGGCCGAGCGCACCGCCGCCTGCCGCGTGGCCTCGCGCAGCTCGTCGGCCGCACGGTCCGGCGTGTACCCGGCGGCGACGCGCAGCTCGTCCACCCCCGACGGGTCGTCCATCCGCAGCAGCGTCGTCGCCGCGGCCAGCCGGACCTCGCGGGTGTCGTCGTCGACCAGCCGGCTCAGGGCCGGTCGCATCGCGCGATCGCCGAGCCGGCCGAGCAGATCGATCGCAAAGACGCGGACTTCGATCGCCTCGACCGCCTGCTCGTAGGCCGCCGCGCGGATGACGTCGATCGCCGTCTCGTCGCCCAGGCGGACCAGCGCCTCGGCGAGCTTGATCTGCACCACGCGTTCTGCCTCGGGCGCCGCGCGGCGGAGCTGCACGCCGGCCGAGGCCTGGATCATCGGGCGGGCCGACCGATCGCCAAGCCGGGCGAGGACCTCGGCGGTGTTCATGCGTGCGGTGGTCAGCGGCTCGTGCAGCAGGCCGGCGAGCGGGCTTTTGTCGACCGGCTGGCCCGTGCGGGCGGCGGCGTAGATCGCGGCGGCACGCACCGACGGCGAGGGGTCGTTGAGCAGGCCCGTCGCCGAGCGGCCGAGCCCGGTGAGCTTGAGCTCGCCGATCGCCATCAGGGCGCGGTAGCGCACTCGAGGGTCGGCGTCGGCCAGGCCGAGCTGGGCGAGCGCGACGATGCGGTCGCGATCGGGGTGGGCGGCTTCGATGGCCTCGGCCCGCCGCGCGGCGTCGGCGCTGCGTGACGCTTCGAGCACCACGGCCGAGGCACGCTCGCGGGCGTCGGCGAGCACCTGCGACCGGCTCTGCGACGGGGCGTCGGCCGACTGCGCAACGGCCGAGCCGGCGAGAAGGAAAGCAATCGCCGCCCAAGCAATCAGGGTGCGGCCCGTGAGGTGGAGGGTGTGTGCCATGCGATGAGTCTACGACGCGGAGGTCGCCGCGGGTTCGTCGGGTTGTCCCGAGGTCGGCGGCGAGCGGCGAGTCGATCGAGCCGCCAGGCCCAGCGACCACGCCACCATCGCCCACAGCAGCGCCCACCACGGCCACCGCCCCCACCAGCCGTACCACGTCGTCGCGTCGCTGAGCCCGACCTCGGCGATCAGCACACCCTCCTGCCCGGTCGGCAGCTCGGCGACGATGCGGCCGGTCGGGTCGATCACCGCCGACACGCCGGTGTTGCACGCCATGACGACGGGCACGCGGTTCTCGATCGCCCGGAATGTCGCGATCTGCAGCATCTGCCGCCGCATCGAATCACCGAGATACCAACCGTTGTTGGTGTGGTTGGTGAGCAGGTCGACACGCTTCTCGAATTTTGTGTCTGGAGCCAGCGGATTCAACCCACGGGCTTCGCCGTAGACCATCTCACGCACGACGCCCGGCGAGACGATCTCGTAGCAGATGGGCGTGGCCACGCGAACCGTTTCGCGTTGCGAGTTTCGCGTTTCGAGTTCCACCTCGAACACCACCGGCCCCTCGCCCGCGTCCAGCGTGTAGTCCCCGCCCCACGGGCTGATCGTCTCGGCAATGAGCTTGCGCCACCACGGAAAGGTCTCACCCAGCGGGATCGTCTCACCGGCGACCACGAGGTGCTGCTTGTCGTAGCGATCGACCGACGCACCGTCGCTGCGCGTGCCCATCACCACGCCCTGCCGCGGCGCGTAGAGGCTGACCGAGTTGGTGCGTCCCTCGGGGAAGCGCACGGTGCGGGTGTGGCCCTGGTCGTCGGTGATCTGCCGCTCGACCGCGCCCTCGATCGCCGTGCCCCCGACAAAGATCGGCACGTCGGCCCGATCCACGATCGCGGTGAGCTGGGCGTGGTACTCGCGGCTGCCCCAAAAGCCCCATCGCTGCTGCAATTCGGGCACCTCGATCTCACGCGCCGCCCGATTCACCGGCCCCGGCAACGCCGACTCCGGCCAGACCATCAGGTCAACCGGCTCGTCACCCTCCGCGGCTTCAAGCGTCAACTGCAACAGCCGCCGCCATCGCTGCGCTTCGTCCTCGGCGGTCACGGCCACCGAGTTGTCGTTCATGTTGTTTGTTTGAATCGCGGCGACACGGACCGGCACGCGTCTCTCCGACGAGAGTTCACTTTTGACGATGAACAGCGAGAAACCCACCGGCAGCAATAGTGCCGGCACCAGGAAAATGGCGAAGTTATTGAGCGAACCGGCCATGCGCTTAAAGGCAATCCCGGAACTTTCTGCTGACCTTCTGTCGCGTCGAAATCGGTGGAGGACACAAACAAAGCCAAGCGCCACACCGTTCATCAACGCCACAACAAATGACGCAGCCTGCTCACCAGCAAATGTCGATGCTAGAGCCCAATTCACTTCACTGTGATCAATCGACCACGCCCCCTGCGTGTGTCCCAGCGCGAACCAGCCGAAGCCGCCGAAGGGTTGGGTGACGCGCAGCAACTCGACGCTGACCCACGCGGCGGGCAACAGAAACGCGGCGGGCCAGCGGGTCTTGCGAGTCAGCCAGCCGAACCACGCGAACGCGGCGGCGAAGAACAGGCCCTCGACGGCAGCGATCACGAACCAGCCGGGGAACGACACGCCGCGCACCCAGGCCGTGCGGGTGAACCACCAGAGGGCCCAAATCAGCCATGCGATGGCAAATGCTCTCACAGAGGCACCGAGGCACAGAGCCAGCAGCCGCGCGCGGAGACTCAGAGGCGCGGAGGCGGGAGTCATTGAGTCCGCATTGCTCCGCGTCTCAGCGTCTCCGCGCGCGACGTCATCCCCAACCTCTGCGGCTCTGTGGCTCTGTGCGAGCCCTTGGATCGACGCCCACGCGGCGGGGACCAGGGCGATCCACGCCAGCGGCCACCAGCCGGGGTGCGGGAAGGCCAGACCCAGCAGCGCCGCGCTGAGGGCGTGGCCGAAGGCGAGTTGCGCGGTGCGAGATCGCATGGGGGCAATGTATGCGGGGGTGCCATAGCCGGGACGCGTGGCGTCCCGGCTGCTTGAGCTTGCGGACCATCGCGAAGCACTGCATCGCGTTGCGATGCAGCTTTGGTGTCTGTATCCCCGCGCGTAAAAAACCCCGCGCGTCCTGCACGGGGCTTTGCGTATGCCCTGCGGTTGCCCGCCTGGCCAAGGAGAGAGCTGGGTTGAACTACATCGCCCGGGGGTGGGCGTCTTCGTAGGCGTTGCGCATCCGCATGGTCGACAGGTGCGTGTAGACCTGCGTGGTCGACAGCGACTGGTGGCCGAGCAGCTCCTGGACGCTGCGGAGGTCGGCGCCGTTGTCGAGCAGGTGGGTGGCGAACGAGTGCCGCAGGGTGTGCGGGCTAATCGACGGATCGAGGCCGGCGCCCTTGAGGTACTTGTCGAGCTTGCGGCGGACGGAGCGCGAGCTGAGGCGGCCGCCGTTTTTGTTGACGAATAGCGCGACGTCGCCGGTCTCGGCCATCTGCTTGCGGACGCCGGCGAAGCGTGGGTCCGGCTCGAGCAGCATCAGGTAGTGGCGGATGGCGGCCATGGCGTGGCTGCCCAGGGGAACGACGCGTTCCTTCTTGCCCTTGCCGCGGACGCGGAGCGTCTGGTTGGCGAAGTCGAGGTCCTTGCGGTCGAGGTCGACCAGCTCGGAGACGCGGACGCCGGTGGAGTACAGCGTTTCGAGGATCGCGCGGTCCCGGCCGCCAAGGGTCTCGGAGTTGTCGGGCGCGGAGAGCAGGGCTTCGATCTGCTCGACGGTGATGGCCTTGGGCAAACGCTTGGCCTGCTTGGGCGTGCGGATGAGGACCATCGGGTTGGCATCGCAGAGGCCGTGCTTGAGCATCCACTTGTAGAACGAGCGGAGCGTGGCGATCTTGCGGGCGGTGGTGGCGGGCGAGTAGCCGAACTGGTCGAGGTGGGCGAGGAAGCCGCGGACGACCATGGCGTCGGCCCGCTGCATCTTGGCCTCGACGGCGGCGGCGAGGTTGCCGTCGAAGTCGTCGGCGGGGGTGGTGGCCTCGAGATACTCGACGAACTGCCGCAGGTCGGCGCCGTAGCACCGCGCGGTGTACGGGCTGAAGTGGCGCTCGTGGCGGAGGTAATCGGCGAAGCGATCGAGGAGCGAGCCGCTGGATGCCTGGGCGTCGGCCGCGGGCGCCGCGGGGGCTTGGCTTTCGACGGCACCGGCCTGGGGCTCGGCCTCGACATCGGCGTCGATGCCGGTCAGGCGGAGGTTGGGCGTGGGCGGAGCCGGGGCGGGCTCGTCGTGTTGGAGTCGGGGGGCGGGTTCGGACATCTCGGTCTCCTCAGATCGACTCGGCCGCGCGGGACGGCGCGGACGATCTCGGGGGAAGGGAACGGTCTTGCAGCACCCGACGCAGGGACAGGCCGACGCGATGGCAGAGCACCGCGGCGTCGAACCAGGTCAGGGGGCAATTCGGGTCGGCGGCCTCGTCGGCCAACTGGCGGATCAGGTCGGGCTCGTGGCCGGCTTCGCAGCGGTAGACCAGCGTGCGGCCGCCCTTGTCCAGCGACAGCTCGACGGGCGCGGCGGCGTGCGACACGGCGGCGCGTTTCGGCTTGTGGGCGGGCTGGACCATGTCGGCTCGGTTCCTTGCGAACCGGCCGAGGCCGATCCGCTCTACGGCTCCTCTTGCGTCGCTGCCTGCAGCTCGGCCAGTCGGCCGGCTTCGGCGGCGAGCAGGCGCTCTCGCACCCGGGTAGCCGCGAACTCGGTGAAAAGGTCCATGCTCAGCATGTAGCGTCGCCAGGGGACGACCATGTCGTCGTGGCTGCCGCGTTGCCTGGCGTATCGCTCGATCGCGTCGCGGATCGCCGGCGAGCCGCCGTCGATGTAACCGCTGACGGTGGTGATCGGCTGGCGATCGTGCGTCTCGTAGCCAATCGGACGGCTCAACTCATCCGTCGCAGCAGCGCTCAAGTCGCGCACGGCTTGCGGGTCGGCGAACCACGGCCGATCGGTGTCGACATACATCTCCACGGCGATCCCCAGCTTGGGCGGGGGGTACGGCTCGTAGGCCGTGACGTTGCCGATGATCAGCGCGTCGACGCCGAGCGTCCGCCGCAGGGCGACGGCCGCGTTCTTGTCGGCGACCTCCGCCATGCCGAGGCTTTCCATCGCCTCGAGCGTGCGGTTGACCGGCAGCACGTCGATGCCCGGCGATAGCTCGATCTGACGGGCGAGGTGATCGGCGATCCGTGCCGTGTCGACCGTCTGCGTGCCGGACTGATTGCGAAGCGGCGCGACGGCCCAGACCTGCCGGGCGGGGTACAAGCCCGCTGCGGCATCGGGGTCGCCGGTCGTGCGGCAGCCGACGTGGGCCAGCAAGGGCAGGCCGGTCAGCGTGAGCACGAGCGCCAGGCGCAGGACCTTTTCACATGTCATGGCATCCTGCCTCGCTGACGCCACCGGACCTCCGCCGGGGCAACGTTGGTTCGACAAGGCTCGGCCCTGCCGGGTTCGTCGGGTTACGGCGTCGGCACCTCGGCCGTCGCTTCGTTCATCGCCTCGCCGGGGTCGCCGGGCTGGGCACCGGTGTCGGCGATCGCGGTGTCGCCGAGGCTGCTGAGGTCGGCCGCGAGTTGCAGCGACTTCTGTGGGCTGATCGCCCAGATGTTGTCGAGCCCGTTGGGCCCGCGGTTGGACACGAAGAAGATCGCGCCCTGGGGCGACCAGATCGGCTGAAGGTTGGCAAACCGACCGCCGGTCATGCGGGTCCGCTGCGTGCCATCGGCGCGCATCACCCACACATCGGCCTGATTCGGCCTTCTGGCCCCATCGGCGTGCGGGGCGATCACCGTTGAGAAAACGATGTGCCCGCCGTCGCTGGACCACTGCGGCGTGATGCACGCGGCGTTCGCCGAGATCGCCAGCTCCGTCGGCGGGCCGGGGTCGCCATCGATCAGGTCCATCGACCAGACGCTGAACCAGCGCGGGTCGATTTCGCGGGCCTTCTGATAAAGGATCGTCTGCTCGGTCGGGTGCCAATCGGGGAACAGCCCTTGGCCGATGATCTGCCGCGAGCCGGGCTCGCTGAGCTTGGCGAGCACGATCTCCCACTGCTGGCTCTGCTCGTTGAACGAGGAGTACACGAGCTGGGTGCCGTCGGGGCTGAAGTCGGGGTGAAGGTCGTCCGAGCCGTCGAAGGTGATCTGCACCGGCCGGCCACCTCGGGCATCCATGAGGTAGATGTTCCAGTTGCCGTCGCGATCCGAGGCGAAGGCGAGCTTGGAGCCATCCGGGCTGAACGCCGGCATCATGTCGTTGGCCGGGTCGTTGGTGAGCTGCGTGACGGCGCTGGAGCCGACCTTCTTGGCGTAGATGTCGGAGGTGCGCCGGTGACGGGTCGAGGCATAGGCGATCACGCCGCCATCGGGGTGCATCGCGGGGTCGAAGTCGGCGCCCTCGGCGGTGGTGGTGATGCGGTGGATGTCCTCGAAGCCGTCGAGCGGGCTGCGCGGGGCGTAGCTGCTGCGAAAGGCGTTGTCGCCGAAGAGCCCGAGCCGGCCGAGGCCGAGGTCGGCCATCGTCCCGCGGTGGGGCGTGTTGGCGATCGGCGGGACCGGGGCGTTGGAGACCGGGGCGATCGTCGGGTTGTTGCCCGAGCCGTTGGTATGGTCAAAGCCGACCGGCGCGGCCTGGGCGTCGCCGAACTGAGCCCCGGCAAAGCGCTGCTGGGCCAGCTCGCCCGCGGCACGCTGCTCGGCGAGGTCTTCCTTGAATTGGGCGTACTCGACCGCCTGCTTCTTGTCGTGCGGCCTCAGGCCAAAGGCCCCCGTGTACTGCTGGCAGCCCGTCAGCCCCGCGACACCCATCGCGGCGGCGAACCCGGCAAGCAATTTCAAGGTCTGGGTTCGTGGACGGGGCATGGGGCCTCCTGAGGCGGGCAAGGTCGGTCGCAAGCCCGATATCGGCTGCGCCCCCCGACCACGGCATCCGCCGGCCGGCTTGTGGCTTATCGGACACGCCCCGCACCCCCCTTGACACGGCCCCGAACGCAGTCCGTCTCACCCCGCGCCGCCCGCCACCCCAAGCCCCTCAGACTTGCCGCCCGCCCCGGCTCCCCTTTACGCTGCACCCAGCGGGCCGGCCCTAGGGGCTTCACGGGTCCAGCCGCACCAAAACCCCCGCCCTACCTTTGTTGATCGACTCCCCCGACACCCTCGCGCCCACCGCCGCCGTCGCCGCCGACCCCACCACGGCCGCGCTGATCTTGCGCTCACTCGTCACCGCCGCCTACGTCGTTCTGCTCGCGCTCATCTGCACCTACGGCGTCCACCGCTACTGGCTCATGCGCGTCTATCAGCGACACCTGCGCGACTGCCCGCGCCCGGCGACCCGCTTCATCGACCTGCCGCGCGTCACCGTGCAACTCCCGATGTTCAACGAAGGCACCGTCGGCGTCCGCATCATCGACGCCGCCGCAGCCCTCGACTACCCCGCCGACAAGCTGCAGATCCAGGTCGTCGACGACTCCACCGACAGCTCCGCCGCCCTCGCCGAACGCCGCGTCGCCTATTGGGTCCAGCGCGGCGTCGACATCGCCTACCTCCACCGCACCGACCGCGGCGGCTTCAAGGCCGGCGCCCTCGCCGCCGCCACCCCCGACGCCACCGGCGAGTTCATCGCCATCTTCGACGCCGACTTCCTGCCCCCCGTCAACTTCCTCAAACGCACGATCCACCACTTCACCGACCCCACCATCGGCGTCGTCCAGACCCGCTGGGACCACCTCAACCGCACCGACTCCCTGCTCACCCGCGCCCAGGCCATCCTCCTCGACGGCCATTTCCTCATCGAGCAGACCGCCCGCAACCGCGGCGGCGCCTACATGGGCTTCAACGGCACCGCCGGCGTCTGGCGCCGCGCCGCGATCGACGACGGCGGCGGGTGGGAGCACGACACCCTCACCGAAGACCTCGACCTGTCCTATCGCGCCCAGCTCGCCGGCTGGAACTTCCGCTTCCTGCCCTGGGTCATCTGCCCGGCCGAGCTGCCCCCCGAGATCAACGCCTTCAAGTCCCAGCAGCACCGCTGGACCAAGGGCGCGATCCAGTGCGCCGTGAAGATCCTCCCCAAGGTCTTCTCCGCCCCCGTGCCGCTGCGCGTCAAGGTCGAGGCCATGTTCCACCTGACCTGCCCGATGGTCTACCTCTACATGACGCTCATGACGCTGCTGTTCTACCCAGCGATCCACCTCAACGTGCACCTCGCCTCGCGCGGCTCGCTGTGGGGCCTGTTCCTCGGCATCGCCCTCTTCGGCATGGGCACCGTCTCCGCCGCCCTGTATTACCTCGTCGCCCAGAAGCGCCGTCGTCGGCCGTACTGGAAGACCGCGCTCTACATCCCGCTGCTCATGGCCATCGGCGTCGGCGTCGCGCTCAACAACGCCGTCGCCTGCCTCGAAGCGATCGTCGGCTACAAGACGCCCTTCGTCCGCACGCCCAAGTACGGCCGATCCACCGAGGCCAAGACCGCCGAGCCACGCTCCAGCGTCATCCCGATCCCCATCCCCAACCTCCGCTTCTCCGTCGCCCTGCTCGAGCTGTTCATGTCGGCCTACATGATCGCCTGCATCTTCCTCGCCTTCGAGCGCTCGATCACGCTCATCGGCCTGCCCTTCCTAGTGCTCTTCGCCGCCGGCTACGGCTACGTCGGCGTCACCTCCGTCTGGATGCACGCCCGCGGCTGGCTCGCCAAACAACGCCCGGCCGCCATCCCCAACCCGGCGTAAACCCCACCCCACATCCCCAGCTCCGCCACGCCTTGCGCGGTTAATCTCATCGCATTGCCCCATCCGCCCGCCCCGAGGCCGCCGCCATGGCTACGCCCCACCTCCTCACCCCGCCGCACGGCTCCACCCTGACCCTCGACGTCCGCGCCGACGGCCTCACCATCGAAGCCCCCCGCCAGCCCATCCGCAAGGCCTCGCGTGGCTTGTTCTCTTTCGGCCTGCTATGGATGGGCTTCTGCCTGCTCTTCACCGCCGTCGCCGCACTCAACCCGCTCTTTGGCATCGGCGAGTCCGACGTCGACTGGTCCGACCCCAGGGACGTCGCCATGCTCGTCGGCATCATGCTGCTGTTTCACGCCATCGGCGTCGGCATGATCGTCGCCTCGGTCAACGCCGCACGCCGCCGCGTCATCATCGACGTCGTCGGCGACACCCTCGTCGTCACCCGCTCGTCGCTCTTCGGCACCCGACAGGACGAACACATCGCCGCCGACATCACCCACATCGAACGCGAGTCCACCGGCACCGAGATCAACAACAAACCCGTCGACGCCCTGCGCATCCACACCCGCGACGGCAAACGCCTCCAGCTCCTCACCCACCTGACCAACCAGGAGATCGACTTCGTCGCCAACCTGCTCCGCCGCGCCCTGCAGGTCCAGCCGCGCCCATAGTCAACCCTCAACGCCCGCCGCGAGTCGCCCCGACCCCGCGCGTCCGCACTCCTACACTCCCCGCATGCCCCGCACCCGCATCAAGATCTGCGGCATCACCTCGCTCGCCGCCGCACGCGCCGCCGTTGACGCCGGCGCCGATGCCCTCGGCTTCGTCTTCGCCCAAGGCTCGCCCCGCACCATCGACCCCGCCCAAGCCTGCGTCATCGTCGGCAAGCTCCCCGCCTTCGTCGAGCCCGTCGGCCTGTTCGTCAACACCCCGCCCGACCAGATCGCCGACGCCGCCGAACGCGCCCGCGTCACCACCGTCCAGCTTCACGGCGACGAGGGCCCCGACGCCGCCCTCCAGCTCGCCCGACGATTCCGCGTCGTCAAAGCCGTCCCCCACGACGCCGCCATCATTGCCCGCTGGCGCGGCATCTCCCACACCGCCGCCTTGCTCGTCGACGCCCCCCACGCCCCCGGCGAACCCACCGGCGGCACCGGCCGAACCCACGACTACGCTGGCGTGGGCAACCTCGACCGCACCGGCATGCCCCCCCTCATCCTCGCCGGCGGCCTCACCCCCGACAACGTCGCCGCCGCCATCCACGCCGCACGACCCTTCGCCGTCGACGTCTCCTCCGGCGTCGAACAACCCGACCAGCCCGGCACCAAAGACCCCGACCGCATCGCCGCCTTCTGCCAGGCCGTCCGCGACGCCGACGCCGCCAACGCCCACTAGCTCGCGCCTCGCCACGCGGCTCGCCGCGCCCAGCGCCCCGTACACTGCGACCCATGCAGCCCTACCTCGATCTGCTCCGCCACGTCCTCAAGCACGGCCACGACAAGCCCGACCGAACCGGCACCGGCACCCGATCCGTCTTCGGCCACCAGATGCGATTCGACCTCGCCCAAGGCCTGCCCCTGGTCACCACCCGCAAGATCCACACGCGCACCCTCATCGTCGAGCTGCTCTGGTTCATCGCCGGCGGACGCAACAACAACGAACTCCGCAACCAGAACGTCACCATCTGGGACGAATGGGCCGACCCCGACACCGGCGACCTCGGCCCCATCTACGGCCACCAATGGCGCCACTGGCCTGACAACCCCAACGACCCGGACGCAGGCCACACCGACCAGCTCGCCAACGTCCTCGACTCCCTCAAACACAACCCCCACTCCCGCCGCCACATCGTCTCCGCCTGGAACGTCGCCCAACTCGACGACATGGCCCTGCCACCCTGTCACACCCTCTTCCAGTTCTACGTCACCCCACCCACGACCGACGACTCCTCCCACGCCGCGGCTGAGCGCAGCGAAGCCGCGGGTCCGCATCGCAACGATCGCAACAACAAAACTTCCGGGGGGCGCCTCTCCTGCCAGCTCTACCAACGCTCCGGCGACCTCTTCCTCGGCGTCCCCTACAACATCGCCGGCTACGCCCTGCTCACCATGATGATCGCCCACACCCTCGGCTACGCCCCCGGCGACTTCGTCCATACCCTCGGCGACGCCCACATCTACGACAACCACCGCGAACAAGTCGACACCCAGCTCCGCCGCACCCCCCGCCCCCTGCCCACCGTCCACCTCAACCCCCAAGTCACCTCCCTCTTCGACTTCACCCCCCAAGACATCACCATCCGCGGCTACGACCCCCACCCCCCCATCAAAGCCGCGGTCGCGGTGTGATCAGCGACTCACGCCGCGTGAGTCGATCACTACAACAATTAGCGAAGGCCGCGGAGACGCGAAGGCGCGAAGAAGAATGTCAACACGTCTCACGCCGACGCGAGTACGCTTGGATGAACCGTAAAGAAACGATTCCTCAACTCCGCGTCTTCGCGCCTCCGCGCGCTTCGCGATAAACACCCCGACAAACCATGCCCCCCTCCATCTCCCTCATCTACGCTCGCGCCGAGAACGGCTGCATCGGCAAAGACGGCCGCATGCCCTGGCACCTCCCGCAAGACTTCAAGCACTTCAAACGCACCACCATGGGCAAGCCCATCCTCATGGGCCGCAAGACCTACGAAGACCACTCCTCCGCCCTGCCCGGCCGGCTCAACGTCGTCATCACCCGCAACCGCGCCTATCAGCCCGCCGAGGGCGTCCGCGTCGCCCACTCGCTCGAAGACGCCATCGACCTCGCCTACCGCCAGACCGGCTCGCAAGAGGTCTTCGTCATCGGCGGCACCCTCTTCTTCAACGCCGCCCTGCCCATGGCATCCGACGTCTACGAAACCGTCGTCCACACCACCCTCGAAGGCGACGCCTTCCTCAAGACCTACGACTTCACCGGCTGGAAGACCCGCACCCTCGCCGAATACCCCGCCGACGACAAACACGCCTACGCCTTCACCATCTACCACCACTGCCGCCGCGCCAACTCCCCCTTCATCGAAGTCTGACCCGCCCCGCGCCTGCCCGTTTAGCCCACGCCCGAAGGGCGCGGCTCCCCATCAACCCGCCTCACCCCCCCGCCGCCGCGTCCACCGTGTCATGGATCTCCCACACCGTGTCCAGCTTGCACCGCCGGATCATCTCCAGCACCGCCGGCTGCACCGCCGCAAACCGCACCGTGCACCCCCGCGCCTCCACGCCCCGCGTGTACGCCATCATCGTCCCGATCCCAAGGCTCGGCATCAGCTCCACGCCCGACATATCGAAGATCGTCAGCACCGGCCGATGCGCCGCCGCTGGCACCAGCTTGCCCTGCAAGTCCAGCGCATCCACCGCCGACATCGACCCGGTGAGCTTGATCACCCAGGCCTCGCCGTGCTCGTAAGTCTCGACCGTGATCGGCATCGCAGCTCCTTCCCGACAGCAGCCGCATACCATACCCCGCCAAGCCGTCTCCGCCACCGGCCCCGCCGATGGCCCCCTAGGGCGATTAACTCAGCGGCAAGAGTGCTTCCCTTACAAGGAAGAGGTCGCAGGTTCGAATCCTGCATCGCCCATTCATCACCCACCCGCGCGCCGCTCATGCACGCCCGGGCTCCAAAGCCCACCATCACGCCCGCTCTGCACCGCCGACGCAGCGCGCGACATCGCTCCTTGATCCATCAAACCTCACCGCGCCGCCTCGCCCTTGAGTCGCAGCTCAAGGCCACGCCTTGACACAACCGCGGCCGCTGATACCTTTGGCATTCGCTCAGGCAACATTCATTTTCCGCCGCGAGCGAACGTCCGAACAACCCGACCCAACGCCGCCTCATCCGTAAGTTTTCCCAAGGCGATTCGCGTTGCCTGCGTAGCGAATCGGGCTCTTAGTCCCGTCGCGAACGCAGACCTTAAAACCCGTCCACCCGCCTCGCGGTCACGAAGACCTTTCAGCGTCGGGGGCATCGTTGTACGACGCTAACTGCCGAGGGTAAGGAGACCACGCCATGTGGATTCGCAAGTTGTCTGTGCGCTTGTTCCTGGGTTGCTGCCTCGCCTCGTTCGGCCTGCACGCCCCGCCGACCCACGCGGTCGATATCTACGTCAGCGATTCGACCGGCAGCGACGCCAACAGCGGCACCTCGACCGCCGCCGCCGTCAAGACCCTCGATCGCGCCATGCAGCTCGTCGCCGAGGGCGTCGGCACCGGCGTCTACCTCAAGTCCGGCGACACCTTCCAAGACCAGAACTTCGGCCGATTCAACCGCTCCAGCAACGGCGGCACCGCCGAAAACCCCTTCGTCATCGGCTCCTACGGCGGCGACGCACGCCCCGTCGTCCGACCCGCCGGCACCGACAGCGGCTTTCGCATCTGGGGCGACAACGTCAACCACGTCCGCCTCGAGAACATCGAGTTCTCCAAGCCCCTCGACCAGCACGGCGGCGGCGCAGGCGTCTCCGTCCTCAACCCCATGACCGGCCTCACGCTCGACGGCGTCGTCACCTCCGGCTTCTCCGTCGGCGTCCAGCTCCAAGGCCGCGAGAACGAGCACATCCACGACATCGTCATCCGCAACTCGATCATCGAGCACTCCTTCGTCGACAAGAACGTCTCCAGCGGCCACTCGTCCGGGTTCTACTCCTCCAACGTCGAAAACCTGCTCATCGAGAATAATGTCTTCGACCACAACGGCTGGAACGAAAACCTCGACGGCGCAGCGCCCACTAAGTTCAACCACAACCTCTACATCCAAAGCGACACCGTCGATGTCGTCGCCCGCGACAACATCATCACCCGCGCCTCCGCCGCCGGCCTGCAGATGCGCCCCGGCGGTGTGGTCGAGGGCAACGTCTTCGTCGAAAACTCAGACGCCTTCTACCTCTCCAACGGCCAGCCCGACGCCAACGGCCAGGCTATCGGCAACGTCGTGCTCCACGGCTCGGACAAGGACATCGACGGCGCCGTCGCTTGGGGCATCGACCTCAAAGACAACGCCGGCTACGCCGCTATCGGCAACCTCGTCGCCCACGGCCCGGACAACGCAGGCGCCGCGCTGGTCAACCTCGACGGCGTCACCACCGCCGACAACGTCGTCTACGACTGGGGCAACAGCCCCGATCTCGGCACCCTGCAAGGCGTCGAACAACGCACCATCTACACCTATCAAGAGCTCCTCGGCCGCGAGGCCACCATCGAAGCGTTCATCGCCGACGCCAAGGCGTTCCTGCCGACCCACTCGGCAGACGCCGTCACCGCGTACTTCCTCGAGGGGCTCGTCTACCCCCGCAGCGTGGAGGATGTCGCGCTGCCCGAGCCCGGCGCCGCGTCGCTCATGGCCTTGGGCATCGCCGCCGCCTGCGTCCGCCGCAAGCGGGTCGCCTGACAAGACCGCTCGATCCCAACTCCCTCACGGCCCTCGGCAACCCATCGTTGCCGGGGGTTTTTCTTTCTTGAGTCGCTTGCCCGGCTCCAACCGCTTCTTATCCAAGCCCCCACGCAGCGACGCACGTTCAGCCACGTCAACCAATCGTGTACGATCCCGCCGCCGCGTTGAGGCCCGTCGCCCACCGCCCGTGGGCCGCCTGCCTCCGGCTCCATCCCCGCCCGATCGCCGCCTCCCCACGCTCCACCCGCGCCCATGCTGCTCAACTTCTTCCGCGATCAAACCGCCAACGCCAAGTCCGACATCCTCTCCGGGCTTACCGTCGCGCTCGCGCTCGTCCCCGAAGCCGTCGCCTTCGCCTTCGTCGCCGGCGTCGACCCGCTCATCGGCCTGTACTCCGCCTTCTTCCTCGGGCTCATCACCGCCGTCCTCGGCGGACGACCGGGCATGATCTCCGGCGCGACCGGCGCGATGGCCGTCGTCGTCGTCGCCCTCGTCGCCACCCACGGCGTCGTCTACCTCTTCCCCGCCGTCATCTTCTGCGGGCTCATCCAGATCACCGTCGGCCTCGCGCGGCTCGGCAAGCTCATCCGCATCGTCCCGCTGCCCGTCATGCTCGGCTTCGTCAACGGCCTCGCGATCGTCATCGGCCTGGCCCAGCTCGGCAGCTTCGAGGTCCTCGGCGAAAACGGCGCGCTCGAATACATGGCCGGCCCGCAGCTCTTCATCATGCTCGCCCTCGTCGCCGCGACCATGGCCATCATCTGGGGCCTGCCCAAGCTCACCCGTGCCGTCCCCTCCTCGCTCGCCGCCATCGTCGCCATCTCCCTGGCCGCCGCCGCGATCAACGCCTACGCCCCCGCCTCCTGGGCCCCGCCCAACGCCGCCCACGTCGCGCCCACCGTCGGCGACATGCTCGCCGCCAACCTCCGCGCCAACGCCGTCGAGCACGCCGCCGAAGAAGCCAACGCCGACAACGTCGCCGCCGCCCACGCCGCCGCCCAAACCGCCGGCCTCTCCATCGACGACCACGCCCACGGCCACGGCTCGTCCGACCACCACCTCGACCTGCTCACCGACGAACAGATCGCCGCCGCCATCGCCACCGTCCGCGAAGAAGACGCCGGCCTCTCCGGCGACTGGCCCAAGCTCTTCTTCCTCGACAGCCAGTACGACGTCCTCCCGCCCTTCACGCTCGAAACCCTCTGGATCATCCTGCCCTTCTCGCTCGTCCTCGCCGGCGTCGGGCTCATCGAGTCGCTCATGACGATGACCCTCATCGACGAGATCACCGACACCCGCGGCCGCGGCAACCGCGAGTGCGTCGGCCAGGGCGTCGCCAACGTCACCTGCGGGTTCTTCGGCGGCATGGGCGGATGCGCGATGATCGGTCAGTCGCTCATCAACGTGAACTCCGGCGGCCGCGGCAGGCTCTCGGGCGTCACCGCCGCCGTCATGCTCCTGCTGTTCGTGCTCGTCCTCGCCCCGTGGATCGAGTTGATCCCGATGGCCGCGCTCGTCGGCGTGATGTTCATGGTCGTCATCGGCACGTTCGAGTGGGCCACCCTGCACATGTGGCGCAAGGTCCCCCTCGCCGACTACGCCGTGATGCTCCTCGTCACCGCCTACACCGTCGTCATGCACGACCTCGCCACCGCCGTCCTGCTCGGCGTCGCCGTCTCGGCCGTCGTCTTCACCTGGCGTCACGCCACCCACGTCTTCGCCGACGAAAAGATGAACGAGCACGGCTCGAAGGTATATCAGCTCCACGGCCCGCTCTTCTTCGCCTCCGTGCCCTCCTTCAAAGAGCTGTTTCACCCCAAATACGACCCGCAAGACGTCGTGATCGACTTCTACTACACCCGCGTCTACGACCAGTCCGCCCTCGAAGCGATCCACGCCGTCGCCGAGAAATACCGAGCCGAGAGCAAGCAGGTCCACCTCACCCACCTCTCCCCCGAATGCCGCGACCTGTTAGGCAAAGCCGGCGACCTCGTCGAAGTCAACATCTCAGAAGACCCCCAATACCACGTCGCGACGGATCGGCTGGGGTAAATCCTCACTCGCTACCGCCGTCCGCATCGGACTTCCAACAGCTCCACTGCAGCTATATACTCGCGAATATTCTACTTTCGCGGGACTAAGAATCTTGAGTTTCCCAATGCCCAACTTGCTGCGAGCGATGTATCAGCGATCACTCCGCGACCCTTGCACACCCCACGCAACGGCGATCGAACCGCTCGAACCTCGCATGATGTTCAACGGCACGCTGCCTTCTTCGCCTGCCGATGCGGTTTCGACCGTCGTCTATTCTTCAATAAGCGAAGCAGAAATTACCGAACCGGCCGACCACGAACGCGCCATCCGGCACGAAGCCTTCGATGCCGATGGGCCCCACGGAACGGCATCAACTCAGGGGCTCTCAGCAACCGGCCCAACCACACCAGACCCGGACTCTGTCTCGTTCATCTACGACGCGGATAGTCACGACGGCACCCTCGACTCACGAGCTGCATTCTCTTTGGTGGCAACTGACCTCGACGGAGATGGGGTCCTCGACCTGATGAGTGGCACGACCGCCTGGCTGGGCAAGGGAGACGGCACGTTTCGTGAGGCCTCGCCGACCGTCGTGGCCGACCTAGTTAATTCCCCAACGGTCTTTCTTGCAGGTGATCTCGATGGAAACGGCTTGGGTGACCTAGTCATCTACGACTACTATTTCGAGGACGACGACCGCTTGCTCGTGCTGCTTGTCCAGCCCGATGGGATCATTGAGATATCTCAAGAGATCACGACCGAGCCAGGGACGCAAAACCCTCGCGGAACAACGGCCTCGGTGTCTGGGGGAGTCATCGAATTCGGCGATCTAGATGGAGACGGCAATCAAGACATGGTGACCGCGAGTTATCTGCTCGAGCCCACTCGCGTATCGTCTTTGAACATCTACTTCGGCAAGGGTGACGGCACGTTCGAGCAGCCGATCAATCGCCCGGTATCCGATGGGAGTATCTGGAACTTTGCCATTGCAGACTTTGACCGTGACGGGTCAGAAGACATCGCGGTCGTCGCTGGATTTAGCGACTTACGCCTTATCTATTTTGGAGGACCAAGCCGGTCCTTCGAAGTAGCCACAGCTTTCGGCGACACATCTAGCATAACCCTCATCGACGAAGACTTTGATGGCGATGGCATCACAGACCTAGGCATAGGGACATCAATCCTCTTTGGCAATGGCGACGGGACTTTTGAGCTGTTCACAGGACCCCCATGGCCAACATTTCCATACGGGATTGCTGCCGCCGATCTCGACGGAAACGGGACCGAAGACATCATCGTCAGCGAGCACTATCCCGGCTCGATTTATGTCGGGTTCATGGCTCCGGATCGAACCATGACCGACTTCGTGGAGTTCGATGCGGGCATCAACGACTCTGGATTGCTCGTGCCCGCCGATCTGGATCGCGACGGCGACGTTGATCTGATCAACATCGGGATTGAGAGTTATCACTTCGAACCCCTGATCAATCAGCGAATTCCTTCTCCGGTCGACGACCCGCCAGTGGATGACCCACCGTTAGACGACTCTCCTGCCGACGGGCCACCCACGGATGACCCGCCGGTAGACGATCCACCCATCGAAGACCCCCCGATGGAAGACCCGCCAGCAGACGACATTCCGACGTCTACGGTGGTTGGATTCGACAAGATGAAGAAGCGTGCCGCCGAGGCGGGGCGTAAGGCGAAGTTCCGTGTCGTCCGCGAGGGAGATCTTTCCAAAAAAACCCGGGTGAGGCTCGACTTTGACGGCAAGGCCAAGTATCGCAAGGACTACGATCTTAAGGTCAGTGGCGGGGGGAAGATGAACGGTAAACGGCTCGTCATCCCCAAGGGCAAGAAAGCCGTAAAAATCACCGTCATCCCTCAAGATGACAGGAAGCGCGAGGGAAACGAATCGATCAAGATCTCCGTGCGTCAGACCGCAGCGGTTTCGCTACCCATTAACGACGTGCCGAGCCTGCGAGCCTTGTTCAAAAGCAAAATCAAAGACAACGATTGACCCCTGCTACTCCGCGGCCGCCGCTCCCGTGATCGCGCCAAGCCGTTCCAGGCTTTCGCGGGCCTCCGCGGCCGAGCGCGAGTCGGGGGCGAGCTCGGTGGCGGTGCGGTAGGCGGCGATGGCGTCTTCGGGGCGGTGGGCCCATTCCATGCGAAGGGCGTGGCGGTTCATCGCGAACGCTGAGTGGCCGGCCGGGCGGTTTGGGAGCAATTGACCTTCGGACAGGCGCTCGGCGAGGAAGGCGTAGTCTTCGCTGGCGACGTGGGCCATCTCGAAACGCTCGGGCAGGTTCTCCGTCGTCGCGGCGCGGACGAAGCGCACCTCGAGGTTTTCCGGGTCGGCCTCCACCGCCTCGTTCATCAGCGTCACGCCCTCTTTCGATAGCTCGTACTTCCGCCACGGCGCCCATTCGCGCTTGGCGTGCAGCAGGCGGCAGCTCCCTAAATAGGCCTTGATCACGGCGTCGTCGGGGTGGGCCTTGGCGAGCTCGTCGAACCGCTTCTCGGCTTCCTTCGCGGCCGAGCGGTGGTCGGTGACGCCCAGGTCGTACCAGGCCCGGGCCAGGTCCAGCTCGGCGGCCAGGTCGCCGGGCTGCTCGGCGATGCGGGCCTCGGCGGCGGCGATCCGCTCGCGGGCCTCGGCGCGGCGGGCGTCGCGCTCGGCGTCGGCCACCGCGGGGGCCGACACGCAAAGCCCAACCAGGGCGAGGCAGATGGCGGCCAGTAAACGACAGGGGCGGGCGGTGCTGGGCATCGGCGGATGATAAATCGCCCCGCCCGAGGGTGTCGATTTGACGCCCGCGTGAACGTTTGGTGTCGCAGGACTGCGCCCAAGCTGCCGAGGTTGCCTACGCTGGTGAAAAGCCGGCCAACCTCCGTGCCGGCCAGACCTTGGATCGATCTCGGAGAACAGCGTGAGCAAGCGAGTCGTCATCGTCGGTGCGGGGCCCGGGGGCCTGGCCTCCGCCATGCTGCTGGCCTCCGCGGGTCTGGACGTGACCGTGCTCGAGCGGCGAGATCGCCCCGGCGGGCGGACCTCCGGCTTCGAGCTGGCCGACGCCGCCGACCCTTCGAACCGGTATCAGTTCGACCTCGGCCCGACGTTCTTCCTCTACCCGGCCGTGCTTAAGCAGGTGTTCAAGATCGCCGGCTTCGACCTCGACCGCGAGGTCGAGATGGTCCGCCTCGACCCGCAGTACCGGCTGATGTTCGAGGACCCCGCCGGCGGCACGCCGCAGCGCATCGACGCGACGCCCGACGTCAAGCGGATGCAGTCTGAGATCGCCAAGCTCAGCCCCGGCGACGCCGAGCGCTTCCCCGGCTGGCTGGCGGACAACCGCGTGAAGTTCGCGAAGTTCAAGCCGATCCTGCAGCGGCCGTTCGACTCGATGCTCGACATGGTGGGGATGGACACGATCAAGTCCGGGCCGTGGGTGCGGCCGTGGGCGTCGGTGGACTCGGACCTCAAGCACTGGTTCAAGGACCCGCGCGTGCGGCTGGCGTTCTCGTTCCAGTCCAAGTACCTGGGCATGTCGCCGTTCAAGTGCCCGTCGCTGTTCACGATCCTCTCGTTCCTCGAATACGAGTACGGCGTGTACCACCCGACCGGCGGCTGCCACGCGGTGAGCGAGAAGATGGCGGCGCTGGCCGAGTCGATGGGCGTGACGATCCGCTACGGCAGCGAGGTGAGCGGGTTCGACTTCGAGGGCAAGCGGCCCAAGGCGGCGATCGTCAAGGACGAACGATTCGAGGCCGACGCCGTGATGATCAACGCAGACTTCGCTCACGCGATGCGCAGGCTCGTGCCCGATGCGCTACGCAAGCGATGGACCGATCGCTCGATCGCCAAGAAGAAGTACTCCTGCTCGACGTACATGATCTACGCCGGCGTCGACCGCCGCTTCGACGACCTCGCCCACCACACGATCTTCCTTTCTAAAGACTACGAGCAGAACCTCCGCGAGATCGAGACGGATCACGTCCTCTCCGACAACCCGTCGGTCTACGTGCACAACCCCGTCGCGACCGACCCCTCGATGGCTCCCGACGGCCACAGCGCGCTCTACATCCTCGCGCCCGTCACGCACGAGACGGCGGGCGTCGATTGGAAGCGCGACGGCCCGGCCTTCCGCAAGAAGGTGCTCGACCAGGTTCGCAAGCTCGGCCTACCCGACCTCGAGCCGCACATCCGGGCCGAGCGCACCGTCAGCCCCGAAGGCTGGCGTGACGACCTCGCCATCTTCCGCGGCGCGACCTTCAACCTCGCTCATGGGCTCGATCAGATGCTCTGCTTCCGCCCGCACAACCGCTTCGAGGACCTCGAAGCGACGTACCTCACCGGCGGCGGCACGCACCCCGGCTCGGGCCTGCCGGTGATCTACGAGTCGGCACTCATCTCGTCGCGGCTGCTGCTTAGCGACTTGGGCGTGGGCGTGACCGACGCGTGGGACGCCGACCGCTCGGCCCTCGACGACGTGCCCCTGCCGGGCATGCGCCCGCAACCCGCCGATCAGCCCGGCTCGATCGATCGGGTCGGGCCCACCCCCGCGGCGGCCGCGATCGCCGAGCCGGTGCACGCCGGATGAACGCCGCCGTGTCGATGGAGCCTCCGATGCGGGAACGCGTGGCCGCCGCCGACGCGGTCACCCCCAGCGAGGTCGCCGCGACCGGCGGGCTGAGCGCACGCGATTCGCCGGTCGTCGCCGAGGCCACCCGCAGGGCACGCGCCGCGCAGCAGCAGTGGGCACGGGTCGACACGGCCGATCGCTGCGCGGTGATCGATCGCGCGCGGGCCGCGCTGTTAAACGAAATCGACACGCTGGCGGACCTGCTGGTTGAAGCCGTGCCCGCTAGGTCCGATCGAGCCGAGGCCCTCTCCGGCGAGCTGATGCCGATGCTCGCCGCGGCCCGCTGGCTCAGCCGTTGCGGCGCGAAGGTCTTACGCACTCGGCGCACGGGGTGGTGGACCCGCCCGTCGTTCCTGCCCGGCCATCGAGCCGAGGTGCGGCGGCGTGCGCTCGGCGTGGTGCTGATCATCGCGCCAAGCAACTACCCGCTGATGCTCCCCGGCGTGCAGGCGATGCAGGCCCTGGCGGCGGGCAACGCGGTGGCGATCAAGCCCGCGCCGGGGTCGGGCGTGGCGGTGCAGCGCTTCGCCGCCTGCCTGCGGCAAGCCGGGCTGCCCTCGGAGCTGCTGGCCGTGCTCGGCGAGTCGGCGGGCGAGGCGCAGGCGGCGATCGCCGCAGGCGTTGATCACGTCGTGCTGACCGGTTCTTTCAGCACCGGCCGCGCCGTGCAAGCCCAGCTCACCCCACGGCTCACGCCCTCCACGATGGAGCTCTCCGGCTGCGACGCCTGCTTCGTCCTGCCCGACGCGACCGATGCGCAGATCGACCGCGCGGTCGACGCGCTTGCCTTCGGCCTCACCTACAACGGCTCGCAGACGTGCATTGCCCCGCGCCGCGTGCACGCCACCCCGGCCATGGCGACGACCCTCGCGCAGCGCGTCGCCGGCCGCCTCGCCGACACCGTGGCCGTCCCCGTCCCCTCCGCCGTCGCCGGCCGCCTCGCCGAGCTCATCGCCGACGCCACCCGCCGCGGAGCGACCCGCCTCACCGGCGACGTCTGGGCCGACCCCGACCAACGCGGCACCATGCGCGTCGAGCCCGTGCTGATGACCGAGGTCCCCGCCGACGCGTCGCTGCTCGCCGCCGACCTCTTCGCTCCGTGGCTGGCCTTCGTGCCCTGCCTCGACGCCAACGCCATGCTCGCCGCCAACGCCCGCTGCCCTTACAAGCTCGGCGCGTCGATCTTCGGCCCGTCCCACTCGGCGAACGACCTCGCCGACGCGCTCGACGTCGGCAGCGTCACCATCAACGACCTGATCGTCCCCACCGCCGACCCGCGCCTGCCGTTCCCCGCCGTCGGTCACTCCGGCTTCGGCGTCACGCGCGGCCCCGAGGGCCTGCTCGCCATGACCCGACCCATGGTCATCACCGAGCACCGCGGCCCCACGCCCCGCCACTACCAGACCGACACGCCCGGCCTCGACTCCCTGCTCACCGCCATGCTCCGCATGCACCACGCCCCATCACTCGGCGGCCGCGCCGCCGGCCTGCGCGACTTCGCCCGATCGATCTATCGTGTCGCCCGCGCGACCTCTTCCTCACCCAACACCTCTTCCTCGATCAAGGACTCATGAACGACACCCCGCACACCGTCGTCATCGGCTCGGGCCTCGCCGGCCTGTCCGCCGCCTGCACCCTCGCCGCCCGCGGCCGACGCGTCACCCTGCTCGAGAAGAACCCCTGGCTCGGCGGCAAGGCCGCGGTCCTCCACCAGGACGGCTACCGCTTCGACATGGGCCCCACCATCCTCACCATGCCGCGCGTCCTCAAGCGCGTCTTCGAGGAAGCCGACAAAAACATCGCCGACTACCTCGACCTCCGCCGCCTCGACCCGCAGTGGCGCTGCTTCTTCGACGAGTCCATCGGCGGCGGCGTGCTCGACCTCCGCGAGCAGGTCGCCGACATGCAGGCCCACCTCCGCGAGCAGGGCAACGGCCACGGCCAGCAGCTCGCCAAAGCCTACGGCGACTTCATCAAGTACACCGAACGCCTCCACCGCATCTCCGACGACTTCTTCTTCTGGAAGTCCGTCGGCGGCATCGGCGACATCTTCGACGTCTCCAACACCTTCAACCTCAGCACCCTCTCCGACGTCCTGGCCATGCGCATGGGCTCGTCGGTCGCCACCACCATCCGCAAGTACGTCGACGACCCACGCCTCGCGCAGCTGCTCGACCACTTCGTGCAATACGTCGGCTCGTCGCCGATGGGCGCGCCGGCCATCCTCTGCTCGATCGCGTCGATGCAGGTCAACGAGGGCGTCTGGTACCCGATCGGCGGCACCCGCGCCGTGCCCGAGGCGCTGGCCAAGCTCGGCGGCGAGCTCGGCGTCGACTTCCGCACCGAGGCCGACGTCGAGGGCATCGACGTCGAGGCCGGCCGCGTCACCGCCGTCCGCACGACCGACGGCGAGCGCATCGCCTGCGACTCGGTCGTGTCCAACATGGACGCCGTCCGCACCCACCGCGAGCTGATCGGCGGGCCGCTGGCCGAGAAGTTCAACGCCCGCCGCCGCTACGAACCCGCGTGCTCCGGCGTCGTCCTCTACCTCGGCCTCAAAAAGCGCTACGAGCACGTCGCCCACCACAACTTCGTCTTCTCTCGCGACCCCGAAGAAGAGTTCGACGCCATCTACCACGACGGCGAGCCCGCCCCCGACCCCACCTGCTACCTCGCCTGCCCCAGCCACACCGAGACCGACGTCGCCCCTGCCGGCGGCGAAGCCCTCTACGTCCTCGTCCACACGCCCTTCATGCGCCCCCATCACGACTGGTCGCCCGACGGCGAGCTCTTCACGAGCTACCGCCAGACCATCCTCGACAAGCTCAAGCGCACTGCCGGGATGGAAGACATTGAAGACCGCATCGAAACCGAAGCCCACCTCACCCCTCAGGGCATCCACGACCGCTACCGCGTGCTCAACGGCGCGATCTACGGCCTCGCCTCGCACGGCAAGTGGACCGGCGCCTTCAAGCCCGCCAACCACTCCACCGACGTTGACGGCCTCTACCTCGCCGGCGGCGCCGCCCACCCCGGCCCCGGCATGCCCATGGTGCTGATGTCGGGCTGGATCGCCGCCGACACGCTCGACCAGCGCGAAGCGAAGCGCGAGTCCAAGGCCGAGCTCGCCGCCGCCTCGGCATAAACCCGCCGAACCACATCACGCCACGCCCAAGATGAGCCAAGCCAAGCCACCGAACGCCGACGCCCTGCCCGGCCGCAACGACTGGCTCTTCGGCTGGTTCTCGTGGTACGTGCGTCGCTTCGTCCGCAAGCACTTCAACGCCGTGCGCATGCTCGGCGACCACCCGCTCGACGACCCCGCCATCGTCGGCCCCGACCGCCCGCTCATCGTCTACCTCAACCACCCCGGCTGGTGGGACCCGCTGATGGCCGTCTACCTCGCCGACCGCTTCATGCGCGACCGCCGCCACGGCGCACCGATCGACGCCGAGGCGCTCGAGAAGTACGCCGTGTTCCGCCACCTCGGGTTCTTCGGCGTCGAGCCCAGCTCGGCGACCGGCGGGCGCGTCTTCCTCCGCTCCGCCTCGGCCTGCCTCGACCACGGCTGGGCGCTGTGGGTCACCGCCCAGGGCGAGTTCTCCGACCCACGCCAACGCCCCATCGAACTGATGCCCGGCCTGGCCCACCTCGTCCGCCGCCGCGCCAGGCAGGCCGCCAACACCGACAGCCCAGCCGCCGCCGGCCACGTCCTGCCCCTGGCGATCGAATACCCCTTCTGGACCGAGCGGACCCCCGAGGCGCTGCTGCACGTCGGCGAGCCGATGCCCATCGCCACCTTCGCCGACGCCCCGGTCGAGGCCACGCATGAGCGGCTTTGCGTCGCACTCGGCGATGCCATGGACCGATTGGCAGAATCAGCGATCGCGCGCGACCTAGAGTCGCTGCGTGTCGTGGCCCAGGGGCAAGCCAATGTCGGCGGGGCCTACGACCTGTGGCGGCGCATCACCGCCGGCCTGCGGGGCCAACGCTTCGACCCCGCCCACCGCCTCGATCGCCGCCAACGCCCGGCCTGATCGCCGCGTTCGCCGAACCTCCGCAGAGACCGCCGCATGATCCTCCTCGCCGTCTGCCTCTTCGCTATGGTCGCCGCGTGCATCCCGGCCGTCATGCTCTTCATGAACATGGGCGTCTTCCGCCCGCCCCCCGCCGCGTCCAAGCTCGACGCCGACGCCCAGCGCCCCGGCGTCTCGCTGCTCATCCCCGCCCGCAACGAGGCCGCCTCCATCGAGCGATGCCTCAAGGCCGCCCTCGCGTCCACCGGCGTCGACCTCGAGATCGTCGTCCTCGACGACGCCTCCACCGACGGCACCGCCGCCATCGTCCAACGCCTCGCCGCCGAAGACGAACGCGTCCGCCTCGTCCGCAACCACGAGCTCCCCGAGGGCTGGTGCGGCAAGCAGCACGCCTGCTTCAAGCTCGCCGAGAATGCCACCCGCCAAAACCTCGCGTGGATCGACGCCGACGTCACGCTCGCCCCCGACGCGCTCGCCCGCATGATCGCCTTCCGCGCCGCGGCCGACATCGACCTCGTCTCCGCCTTCCCCAAGCAGAAGACCCAGACCCTCGCCGAGGCGATGGTCGTCCCGCTCATCAACTTCCTGCTCGTCGGCTACCTGCCGATGGCGATGATGCGGGCCTCCCGCTCGGACGCGCGATTCGCCGTGGGCTGCGGCCAGTTCATGCTGGCCGACCGCGACGCCTACTTCGACATCGGCGGCCACGGCCACCCCGACGTCCGCCTCTCCCTGCACGACGGCATGACCCTCCCCCGCGCCTTCCGCGCCGCCGGCCGCACCACCGACATCGCCGACGGCAAGTCCATCGCCACCTGCCGCATGTACGACTCGTGGTCCACAGTCTGGAACGGCTTCCTCAAGAACGCCACCGAGGGCATGGCCACGCCCGTCGGCATCGTCGTCTGGACCGTCCTGCTCGGCGCCGCGCACGTCCTGCCCTGGGCGCTCGCCCTCGCCGGGTTCACCGGCCTCATCGAGCTCGGCCCGCTCGCCGCCTCCGCCGTGGCAGCCGCGTGCATTCTCAGCGCCGCCTACTCCGCAGCGATCGCCACCTGGTTCCGCCAGGGCATCCTGCCCGCGATCGTCCGCCCGGCCGGCGTCGTCATGCTGCTCGCGATCCAGTGGGTCGCCATCGGCCGAAAGTCCCTCGGCTACGCCCCCGCATGGCGTGGCCGATCCGTCGCCTCGCCCTCGTAACGCCCCGAGAACCTCGCCGTGCAGTGCAACATCGACAGCAAGGGCAAGGCCGTCCGCCTCATCGGCGGACTGATCACGCTCATCGTCGCGGCCGTGCTGGCCCTGCTCACGCTGATCGGCACGCTGCCGCCGATCGTCGGCTGGGTCGCCGCCGGTGCCGCGGCCGCGGGCGGAGCGTTTCAGGTCTACGAGGGCTGGGCTGGATGGTGCGTCGTGCGGGCGCTAGGCTTTAAGACGCCGATCTAGCCCCCCGCACACCCCAAGGCCTCGATGGAATCACTCGACCTCGATCACCCCGTCGGCCTCTTCCCCCTGGCTTCCTGCCCGCTGCTCCCTGCTGCCACCATCCCCCTGCACGTCTTCGAGCCGCGCTACCGCCAGCTCACGCAAGACGCCATCGAGCACGACCGCCCGATCGCCATGGCCATGTTCGAGGGCGACGACTATCAGCAGGACTACCTCGGCCAGCCGCCCGTCCGCCCGGCCGTCTGTCTCGGCCGCATCATCCGCCACCACGAGCTGCCCGACGGCCGCTTCCACATCCTCCTCCAAGGCCTCGCCCGCGCCCGCATCGACCACGAAGTCCTCAGCCCGCCCACGCTCTACCGCCAGGCCCACCTCTCGGGCATCGACGACCGCGACACCCTCGAGATCGACCTCACCGCCGCCCGCCAAGCGCTCGACGCCCTCTGCGCCGACCCCGCGCTCGACCAGCTCGCCTCTTTCAAGCCGCTTCGCGAGCACCTCACCGACGACCTGCCCACGCCCGCCCTCATCGACCTCGCCACCCTCTGCACCGCCGCCTCCGACGACCAGCGCTACCGCGTCCTCGCCGAGCCCGACCCCAACCAGCGCGCCGGCTGGCTCACCGCCCACCTCCGCGAGCTGCTCACCACCCTGCGCGCCGCGCAACGCTACGACCTGCCCACCGACGACGACGGCCTCTCGCTCAACTAACGTCCACCCATGCCCTCCCCCGCGACGCTCATCATCGGCTGCGGCTACCTCGGCCACGCCCTCGCCCGAAAGCTCCTCGAACACGCCGCCGCTTCCGACACCCCCCGCCCCATCTGGGCCACCACCCGCTCCGAAACCAAAGCCCGCGCCCTCTTCGAGCTCGGCCTCCGCCCCGCGCTGCTCCACGTCACCCAGCCGCTGACCTTCGCCTCCCTCCGCCCCGCGCTCGACCACCCCGCCCCGCTCGACGTCGTCTACCTCGTCCCGCCCGGCCGCCCCTCATCCCGCGACGCCGCCGCACCCACACCCCGACAAACCGTCGTCGGCGGCATCGCCACCACCCTCAAGCAGCTCCGCCACGCCGCCAACCTCCGCCGACTCGTCCTCGCCTCCTCCACCGCTGTCTACGGCCACCAGCCCTGCCCGCCCAACGCGCCCCTCCAAGCCGAGTCCCCCGCCCTCGCCGACAGCCCCCGAGCCCGCCTCCTCCTCGACGGTGAAACCCTCTGGCTCAACGCCAACGACCAACCCTCCTTCGCCAACACCGGCGCAGCCTTTCACGTCCTCCGCCTCGCCGGCATCTACGGCCCCGGCCGCGTCATCGGCAAGCGTGCCGTCGCCGAAGGCCACCCCCTCGCCGGCGACCCCGACGCCCCACTCAACCTCATCCACGTCGACGACGCCGCCGACGCCCTGCTCGCCATGCTCGACCCCAACCGCACCCCCGCCCCCATCGAGCTCGCCGCCGACGGCCACCCCATCCCCCGCCGCGACTATTACGCCGCCGTCGCCAAACACCTCGGCGTCGACCCACCCGCCGCCTTGCCCCCCGCTGCCGCGCTCGACCTCGGCATCGACCCCGCCCGACTCAAAGCCGCCAGCCACAAACACCTCGACCCCGCCTCCACCCGCGACCGCCTCGCTTGGCAACCCCAACACCCAAACGCCCTCAACGAACTACCCGCCCTCATCCAACCCGCCACCCCCTAAACCACCCCCCCAAGCCGCGGCAAAGCAAAGCGCCGCCGCGGGTCGAGCCACCCCATGCCGCACCTCAAACCTCACCCCTCAAACCTCATCCTTCTGACAATCGTCCTCCCCCTCCTCGCCGCCTGTGCCTCCAAGCCCACCCTCACCCGCCAGACCCCGATGGTCTTCGAACGCGACTCCGCGTGGAACGTCACCGACCTCTCCCTCGACTACTACCTCTACACCCCGCCCGGCTACGAAGACCCCGCACGCGCCGACCAAGCCTGGCCCCTGCTCATCTTCCTCCACGGCACCGGCGAGTCCGGCGGCTCACCCACCAGGGTCGCCGCCCACGGCCCGCCCAAGCTCATCGAACAGGGCACCGACTTCCCCTTTCTCGTCGCCTCCCCCCACAACCCCGGCGAACTCCCCCACAACCTCTGGCTCACCGACTTCCTCGCCGCCTTCGCCGACCACCTCACCCAAACCCAGCGCGTCGATCCCGACCGCGTCTACCTCGCCGGCTTCTCCCTCGGCGGATACGCCGCATGGAACTGGGCCGCCACCCAGCCCGACCGCTTCGCCGCCCTCGTCCCCCTCGCCGCCTGGGGCTACCCCGCTGAAGCCGCCAACCTCGCCGACGTCCCCGTCCGCGCCTATCACGGCAACCTCGACTTCGTCGTCTCCATCAACCACGCCCGCACCATGCTCGACGCCCACACCGCCGCCGGCGGCACCAACGAACTCATCACCCTCCCCGTCGGCCACGGCGCCGCCACCCCCGCCTTCGAAGACCCCGAGCTCATCGAATGGCTCCTCCAACAATCCCGCTGATGGACTCACTGCATCGCGAAACGCGCGAAGGCGCGGAGGCGCGAAGACCTAGAAGACAAACACTCGTTCCGATCGAATCGCACAACTCGGCCTCAAAACCTCGCTTCCGCTCCATGTCGTCAAACCCTCCTCCGCGACTCCGCGCCTCCGCACCCTCCGCGATTCACAAACGACAGGCACAAAAAGAGACCCGCCAATCGGCTCGTACAATCCACCCATGACCACGGAAGGCCAACCTCAAGCGCCACACACCCCCGACCACGACCCCTCCCCCCTCCTCGAAGGCCTCACCGACCCCCAGCGCGACGCCGTCACCCACGTCGACGGCCCCCTCCTCGTCCTCGCCGGCCCCGGCTCGGGCAAGACCCGCGTCATCACGCACCGCGTCGCCTTCCTCGTCCGCGAGTGCGGCGTCGCCCCGTGGAATGTCCTGGCCATCACCTTCACCAACAAGGCCGCCGCCGAGATGCGCGCCCGCCTCCACGGCCTGCTCTCCCAACGCCAGGCCGACGCCCTCCAGGTCTCCACCTTCCACGCCCTGTGCGCCAAGCTCATCCGCATCTACGCCGACCGCCTCGGCCTCCCGCCCGGCTACTCCATCTACGACACCGCCGACCAGAAAGCCGCCGTCAAGCAGGCCCTCTCCGACCTCGAGATCAACACCAAAAACTTCCCCCCCGCCCAAGTCCTCTCGCGCATCTCCGACGCCAAGAACAAGCTCATCGGCCCGGACGAATACACCCAAGCCGCCGCCGACTTCTACGCCCGCACCATCGCCAAGGCCTACCGCAAGTACGCGCAGATCCTCCAGCGCAACGGCGCACTCGACTTCGACGACCTGCTCATGCGCATGGTCGAGCTCTGCAAGCAGCACCCGGATGTCCTCGCCGAACTCCAGCAGCGTTACCACTACGTCCTCGTCGATGAGTATCAGGACACCAACCACGCCCAGTTCATGATCGCCACCGCGATCGCCGCCCAGCACAAAAACATCATGGCCACCGGCGACCCCGACCAGTCCATCTACGGCTGGCGCGGGGCTGACCTCAACAACATCCTCGATTTCGAGGCCCACTACCCGGATGCCAACCTCGTCCGCCTCGAGCAGAACTACCGCTCCACCAAGGCGATCCTCGCCGCCGCCGACGCGCTCATCCAGCACAACACCAAGCGCAAGCACAAAGCCCTTTGGACCGACAACCACCCCGGCGAACCGATCGACGTCGCCGCCCTCCCCGACGAGCACGCCGAGGCCCAGCACGTCGTCGACACCTTCCGCAACCGCCACGAAAACGACGGCGTCCCCTGGGCCGGCATGGCCGTCTTCTACCGCATCAACTCGCTCTCCCGCGTCGTCGAAGACGCCTTCCGCAACGCCGGCATCCCATACCAGATCGCCCGCGGCACCGCGTTCTACGACCGCAAAGAGATCAAAGACGCCGTCGCCTACCTCCGCGCCGTCGCCAACCCCGCCGACGAGGTCACGCTCTTCCGCATCATCAACAACCCCGCTCGCGGCATCAGCAAAAAAACCACCGACGCCCTCCAAGCCCACGCCCTCGGCCACAACACCCCGCTCGACCAACTTCTCGCCGACCCCACGCAAGTCACCTCGCTCAACCCCCGCGCCCAAACCGCCGTCGCCAAGTTCAACACCACCCTCACCGCCTGGCGTCACGCCGCGGGCCTGCTCGACGCGCCCACCCAAGGCCCGCAAGAGGTCTCGCTACGAGCCTTCGTCGAACGCGTCCTCCGCGAGTCCGGCCTCGAAGCCCACTACCGAAACGACAAGGCCGACCCCGATCAGGAACGCCTCGCCAACCTCATGGAGCTCGTCTCCGCCGCCCAGCAATTCGAAGACGAGCTCACCCTCGACATCGCCATCGACGAGATCGAAGCCCAAGCCATCGCCGACATCGACGAAGACCTCCCCCCCCAAGCCGAGGCAGAGCAAAGCGCCGCCTCGGGTACGGACGTTGACGATGAAACCCCCGACCTCCCAGCCGCCATCCCCCTTCGCGACAAACTCCTCGCCTTCCTCGAACGCATCGCCCTCGTCTCCGATGTCGACGCTGTCGAGTCCGACGCCGGCGCCGTCACGTTGATGACCCTCCACGCCGCCAAGGGCCTCGAGTTCGACACCGTCGCGCTCATCGGCTTCGAGGACGGCCTGCTCCCTCACGACCGCGCCAACACCGACCCCGCCGAGCTCGAAGAAGAACGACGCCTCGCCTTCGTCGGCATCACCCGCGCCATGCGGCGCCTGCTCATCACCCACGGCCAGATCCGCACCGTCTTCGGCACCGCCACGGCCACCATCCCCTCACGCTTCCTCAAAGAGCTGCCCGACGACCCCGACACCGTCCGCACCCAATCCGTCGCCGACGACGATCCGTTTGGCGATCCGCACGACGACCTCGGCGACCGATCCTTCGGCCGCACCATGGGCGCACGCAAGCTCGCCGCCATGCGCGGCGGCCGCTCCACCTACGGCAAGGCCCAACGCTCCGCCGCCGCCGGCCAAGCCGCCCAATACCCGCCCGGCACCCTCGTCCGCCACCCCCAGTTCGGCCTTGGCCGCGTCGAATCCATCGCCCCCATGGGCACGCAGACCCGATGCGTCGTCGCCTTCAACACCGCCGGCCGCAAGACCCTCATCCTCCAATACGCCCGCCTCGAAATCGTCACCGACCCCGCCCAGCCCGCCGCCACCCCCGCAACCGACCCCGCCATCAACGGCGGCCCCGTCTTCGAACCCGACGAAGACCCGCCGTTCTAAAAACTCGTTCGCGATCATTAACGCCGCAGCGCTCAGGCGTAGCTCGCGTCGGCCTTGCCCTCGAGCCGGCCGCCGCGTTCGCTCGCCAGCCGCTCGATCGCCCCGCTGTGCCGCAGCTCGACCAGCGGGTCGGCCGGCAGTCCCTTGGCCTTGCGCCAGTCGCCGAGCATCCCCGCGACGTCCGCCTCGAACGCCGCGCGAAGCGTCGTCTCGGCGGCGGTGATGTCGCCATTGACCTGCGCGTCGGCCAACGCCGCACGATCGACCAGGTGCGCCCGCAAAAACTGCTTCTGCGCCTCGCACACCGTCTGCACCATCGCCTCGAGCTTGGGCTTGAGGTTGTGCGACTGATCGACCATGTACGCGACCCCTGGAAGGTTGCGGCCATCGGACTCGTATGCATCGCCGGTCGCGCCGGGGCTCAAGCCGCGGTCGTGCTCGAACTGTGCGATCTGATCGAAGATGCGAAACACCGCATACGGGTCGATCGACCCGAGCGTGAGATCGTCGTCGGCGTACTTGCGATCGTTGAAGTGAAACCCGCCGAGCAACCCCTCGTCGAGGAGGAACGCGACGACATGCTCGATGTTGCAGCCCGGCAGGTGGTGGCCGGTGTCGACGAGCACCTTGGCGTTGGGCCCGGCGTGACGGCAGAACGCAGCGGCCATGCCCCAGTCCGCGATGTCCGTGTGATAGAAGGCCGGCTCGAACGGCTTGTACTCGATCAGCAGCATCCCGTCCGGCCAATCGGCGGCCATCGCGTCGTGCATCTGCCTGAACGCACTCTGCAGCGCGCGCTTACGACGCACGATCGAGTCTTGCCCGGGGTAGTTCGTCCCGTCAGCAAGCCACATCGACAACGACGGGCAACCCAAGGCCGCGCCGAGCTTCACGCAGTCCAGCGTGTGCCGCATCGCCTCGTCCCGCGCAGCGGCATCGGGCGAGCAGAACGAACCAAGCCTGTAGGCCTGCGACTGGAAGACGTTGGGGTTGATCGACCCGATGGCAACGCCGTGCGCCTCGGCGGCCGCCTGCGTCTTGCTCAAGGCGGCCGGGTCGGTCGGGTCGTCGAAGTCCCACAAGACGTGCACCGCGACGGTCGGGCACGCGCCGGTGAGGCGGTGCACCAGCCCGGCGTCGTGCAGCTTCTCATCGATGGTCGATGCCGCGGCCGGCTGGGCGAACTTGCCGAAGCGCGTGCCGGTGTCGGCAAAGCCCCACGACGGAAGCTCGATCTTGAAGGTGTCCAGGGCAGTCAGGGCGGCGTCAGTGTTCATGCGGCGGTCTCAGCGTCGAGCGGAGATGAAGAAAGGGAAGCCCCGGGACCGACGGAGACAAGCGTGAGGTCCAGCCCCCTCTCGCGGATCGCATCGCACGTCGCCTCAGCCAAGGCCGCATCGACGATCACGGCGTGCACGTCCGCGAGCGTGCCGAAGTAAACCGTCGACGCCGTCGCAAACTTGCTCGCGTCGGCCATCAGCGTGGCACGGTCGGCGGCTTCGAGCATCGCCGCCTTGAGCGCCGCGTGCCGGTCCGTCGCCTCGGTCATCCCGCGGCGAAGATCGATCCCCCTGCACGAGAAATAGCAACGGTCCACGTGCAACCTGCCCAGCGTCGCCTCGGCCAGCGGCCCCGTGAACGCCACCGCGTCGTCGTCCAGCACCCCGCCGATGCACACCACCCTGAGCCGCGGCCGACCCGCAAGCTCCATGCAGATCAGCGGGCTCGGCGTCACCACCGTCAGCTCGACATCGGGCAGCGCCCGCGCAAGCTCCAGCGCCGTCGAGCTCGCGTCCAGCGCGATCGTCTGCCCCGCCTCCACCGTGGCCGCCGCCGCCGCCGCGATCGCCCGCTTCTCCAACACGGCCTGGCCCCGCCGGTGGTGCAGCGGCAGGTCGCGCGCCGCCTCGCCATCGACCGGCACCGCCCCGCCGTGCGTCCGCACCAGCCGACCGTCCGAGTCCAGCCGACGCAGGTCCCGGCGGATCGTTTCCTCGGTCACGTCCAGCCGCTCAGCAAGGTCCGCCACCCGCGCCCCGCCCGCAGCAACCACGTGATCCAGAATCCGGCGATGACGCTCAACAGCCAACATACGCTCAAGATTAGCAGGCAAAACCAACATTTCCAACTAAATCCATCACACACGGGTTGATTACAAACTGTTTCGGTCAATAATGGGCCCAAATCAACAACCGGAGCCGCCATGCCCACCACGCTCGACACCCCCTTCGCCCCCGCCGACTACCGCCACGTCACCTACGCCTGGGACGTCGCCACCGCCGCCGCGATGGACCCCCTCGACCGGCTGGTCTACCGCTCCAACCTGCTCGGCTCCGACCAGCGCATCACCAACACCGGCGGCGGCAACACCTCCTCCAAGGCCACCCAGCCCGACCCCGTCACCGGCCAGGACGCCGACGTACTCTTCGTCAAAGGCTCCGGCGGCGACCTCCGCACCTCCAAGCGGGCCAACTTCGCCTCGCTCTACCTCGACGGCCTGCACCGCCTGCGCGACCAATACCTCGCCGAGCCCGACCGGGGCCTTAAGTCCGCCGCCGAAGACAACATGGTCGCCAAGGCCAAGCACGTCACCTTCAATCTCAACCCCCGCGCCTCGTCCATCGACACGCCGCTGCACGCCTACCTCCCCGGCCGACACGTCGACCACATGCACCCCAACGCGATCATCGCCATCGCCGCCAGCCGCAACGCCCAAGCCATCGCCGCCAAGCTCTTCGGCGACCGCATGGGCTACGTCCCTTGGATGCGCCCCGGCGTCGAGCTCGGCTACGCCATGCAGCAGGCCCAAGAGGCCAACCCCCAGATCGATTCGATCCTCATGGGCGGGCACGGCCTCATCAACTGGGCCGACGACGACAAGGCCTGCTACGAGCTCACGCTCTCGCTCATCGAAACCGCCGCCCGCTACATCGAAGACCACGACCAAGCCGACCAGACCTTCGGCGGCCAGAAGTACGCTCAGCTCTCGCTCGACGCCTCGCGCGAGCTGGCCATCGATCTCATGCCCTGGCTGCGCGGCCGTGTCAGCCAGCAGAACCGCTTCATCGGCACGTGGGAAGCCCGCCCCGAGGTGATGCGCTTCGTGCATTCCGTCGACGCCGCCCGCCTCGCCGAGCTCGGCACGAGCTGCCCCGATCACTTCTTGCGCACCAAGATCAAGCCACTCTACGTCGACTGGGACCCCGCCACCGGCGACATCGACGCGCTCAAGGCCAAGATCGACGCCGGCCTCGAGCAATACCGCGTCGACTACGCCGACTACTACAACGCCTGCAAGCACCCCGACTCGCCGGCCATGCGCGACCCCAACCCCACCGTCGTGCTCATCCCCGGCATCGGCATGCTCGCCTGGGGCAAGTCCAAGAGCGAGTCGCGCGTCACCGCGGAGTTCTACTGCTGCGCCGTCGAGGTCATGCGCGGCGCCGAAGCGATCGACGAATACGTCGCCCTGCCCCGCCAGGAGGCGTTCGACATCGAGTACTGGGCGCTCGAAGAAGCCAAGCTCCAACGCATGCCGCCCGAGAAAGAGCTGGCCCGCCGCGTCGTCGCCGTGATCGGCGGCGGGTCGGGCATCGGCAAGGCCACCTGCGACCGCCTCGCGCCCGACGACGCCTCGATCGTCGCGATCGACCTCAACGAGGCCGCCGCCCAGGCCACCGCCGACGACCTCACCGCCAACCTCGGCCAGGGCATCGGCGTCGCCGGGACCGAGCTCTCCGGCTGCGGGCCCGCCATCGCCGCCTCGGCCAACGCCACCGACCGCGCCTCTCTCCGCGCCGCCTACCGCCAGGCCGTCCTCGCCTACGGCGGCATCGACCACCTCGTCATCACCGCCGGCGTCTTCGTCCCGCCCGACAAGACCGGCCACATCCCCGACGACAAGTGGGCGCTGACCTTCGGCGTCAACGTCGCCGGCGTGTACTTCGCGGCCGACGAGCTCAAAGCCATCTTCAACGCCCAAGGCCTCGACGGCTCGGTCGTCATCACCACCTCGGTCAACGCCGTGGTCTCCAAGAAGGGCTCGGTCGCCTACGACACCTCCAAGGCCGCCGCCAACCACCTCGTGCGCGAGCTGGCGATCGAGCTCTCGCCCAACGTCCGCGTCAACGGCGTCGCCCCCGCCACCGTCGTCAAGGGCTCGACCATGTTCCCGCGCGACCGCGTGATCGCCTCGCTCACCAAGTACGACATCGCCTTCGACGAAGCGGCCGACGACGACACCCTCCGCAATCAGCTCGCCGAGTTCTACGCCCAGCGCACGCTCACCAAGCAGCCGATCACGCCCGAGGACCAGGCCGAGGCCATCGCCTTTTTGCTCGGCTCCAAGGCGTCCAAAACCACCGGCCAAGTCCTCCACGTCGACGGCGGCCTCGCCGATGCTCAGCTTCGCTGAATAAAACAGGAAGGCAGGAAATTCAGAAAAGCAGAAAAACGGAATCGGCCGGACCGATGTCAGACGCAACGCCTCGCCCGGCGTGATGCCCACCCATTTCCCGCTTTCTTGATTTCCTGCTTTTCTGATTTCTTAATCTCCACCCGAACCAACCCACCATGCCCACCCCCGCCCACCTCGCGATCGACATGGGAGCCGAGTCCGGCCGCGTCATCGTCGGCACCCTGGCCAACGGCCGCGTCGCCATCGACGAGGCCCACCGCTTCAACCACCTCGCCGTCGATCTGCCCACCGGCCTGCACTGGGACACCACCGGCATCCTCCGCGAGATCACCGCCGGCCTCGCCGTCGCCGCCCGCCGGTGCGCCGAACGCGGCCTCACCCCCACCACCGTCGGCGCCGACACCTGGGGCGTCGACTTCGCCCTGCTCGACACATCGCACGAGCTGCTCGGCCTGCCGCACTGCTACCGCGACCCCCGCACCGCCCCGCACTACGACGCCGCGCTCGCCAAGCTCGGCAAGCCCCGCATCTACGGCCGCACGGGCATCCAGTTCATGCCCATCAACACGCTCTACCACCTCATGGCCGCCCACGCCGACACGCCGGGCCTCGTCCAGCAAGCCCACCGCCTGCTGTTCATGCCCGACCTCATCCACTTCTTCCTCTCCGGCAAGCTCGCCAACGAACGCACCATCGCTTCGACCTCGCAGATGCTCGACACCGACGGCCGATGGGCGACCGACCTGCTCGCCCAGCTCGACCTGCCGACGCACATGCTCCACGCCCCCGTCGAGCCCGGCACCAGGCTCGGCGCCCTCCGCCCATCCCTCGCCGAAGCGACCGGCCTGCCCTCCGACTTCGTGGTCGTCCTCCCCGGTTCGCACGACACCGCCTCGGCCGTCGCCGCCGTACCCGCCGACCCCGCCGACCACAACTGGTGCTACCTCTCATCTGGAACGTGGTCGCTGCTCGGCGTCGAGCGTGACACCCCCGACACGTCCGACGCCGCGCTCGCCGCCGGGTTCACCAACGAAGCCGGCGTCGGCGGCAAAATCCGCTTCCTCAAAAACATCTCCGGGCTCTACATCGTCCAGGAAATCCGCCGCGACCTCGCCCGCCAAGGCAACGAGCACGACTACCCCACGCTCACCAGGCTCGCCGAAGAGGCCGCCGGCTTCGAGACCACGCTCGACGCCAACGACCCGCGCTTCGCCACGCCCGGCGACATGCCCGCCAAGCTCCGCGCCGCCGCGGAAGAAACCGGCCAGCCCGCCCCACAAACCCCCGGCGAGCTCGTCCGCTGCGCCCTGCGCTCGCTGGCGAAGTGCTACGCCGACACGATCGACCAGCTCCGCGACCTCGGCAACACCATCGACCGCATCCACCTCGTCGGCGGCGGCGGCCAGAACCAACTGCTCAACCAACTCACCGCCGACGCCACCGGCCTGCCCGTCATCGTCGGCCCGACCGAAGCCACCGCCATCGGCAACCTGCTCACCCAAGCCCTCGGCGGCACGGCCGACTCGCTCAAGAAAATACGCGAGGTCGTGCGCGCTTCGACCGAGCTGTCCACCGTCACTCCGGCGCGCTGAGCATGGCGTTGCTCAGCGTTCGCCACGTCGGATACGTTGCGCCGGGGCGCTCGGCCAGCTCCGCCACGATCGGCAGCAGCTCCGCGTCGAAAGCGCACGCCGCCTCGAGCACGCCGAGCGCTCGCGACGGCTCGTACAACCGACCCGGCCGATACGCCTCGAGCCCCGCCTCGGCCCGGCGTCGGTCGAGGCCAATGGTGGTGTTCACCCACTCCTTGTGCGTCTTCTCGCCCGTCGCGTAAGGCACCATGTATTCCACCGATCGACGCAGCGACCCGCCCTGCGGCGACTCCCAGTCGTACAGATCGGCGCCGGCCTCGCCCAGAAGGGCCGCGAGTTCCAACGGAGGCTTCAGTGCGCTGCCGTGGTAGGTCAGCGAGTCACGCTCTTCGAGGTCCAGGCTCGTCCCGTCGGCCCGCAGGCTGTGCGTCACGAAACGCTCGACCCCGGCGACGGCCTCGCGCGTCCACGCCGGCTCGTCGAGGATCCGCCCGCACATCGCCACCATGCGTACGCTCTTGTTGTACCGGTTGGTGAAGTGATCGCTGGACTGCACCCGCACGAGGTGAATCTCGCCCATCGCCCGCACCCACGCGTCGATCCGCGCTCGATCGTCCTCCGCAAAGCCGTCGCGCAGCGCGTCGTAGGCCACGAGAAGCGGGAAGAACTTGTTCTCGTTCACGTCGTTGCCGTTGATCTCGTACGTATTGGCCCACGCGACCACCGCGGCCTTGAGCGCGGCGACGCAACGCGGGTCGCCCGACGCCTGCCAGTGACGCATCAGCCACGCCACGTCGCCCATCTGCTTGAGGCTCTTCACCGTGTCGATCCGGCGGGGGTCGGTGTTAACCAGGCCCTCGTAGTGGATCACGCGAAGCGGTGTCGGCTCCATCGGCAGGATCGCCTCGGCCTGCGCGGCGGCCTCGGCGGCGAGCGCGCCGGCCGACGCATCCCGCTCGACCTCGCGACGCAGCGCGGCAACCGCGTCCGCATCCAGCGGCGAAACCTCCGGGATGTCGAACTCGCCAACCATCGATTTACCCAGTGCAGGCCAAGACAGCCCCGCCAACAACAACACGCATAGAAGCGAGAGCTTCGACCAATGTAAACCGCGTTCGCAAGACTTCATCACCGCATAACCTCCGCAAGGATTGACTGTGGCGATGATACCGCCCAGCGGGGTCGCCGAGACAAACTTCGAGCGCTCACGAGGCGATCCGCTTGATGCGAGCCATGCAATCCGTGGCAACGGCCGATTTCGACGCGAAGTCCGGCGGAAGTCAGTCCGCTTCGGTGCGGAAGCGGGCGACGAGGTCGCGTAGCTCTTCGGCCTTGTAGGACAGGCTTTGCGAGGCCTCGCACGCCTCGCGCGTGCCCTGCATCGAGTAGCTGATCGCGCCGTTGATCTTCTCGACGCTGGTCGCCACCTCGTTGGCCGCCGAGGCCTGCTCGTTGGCGGCCGCGGCGATCGATTGAACCTTGCCCGAGAGGTGCACGGCCGTGTCGACGATGCGGTCGAGGCTTTCGCCAGCCTGGGTCGCGGTGCCGACGCCCTGCTCGACGGACTGCTGCCCGACGTTCATGCGGTCGACGGCCTGGCCGGTCTCGCCCTGGATGGCGGCGATCGATTCGCCGATCTCGCCGGTGGCGTGGGTGGTGCGGTCGGCGAGCTTGCGGACCTCGTCGGCGACCACGGCGAACCCGCGGCCGTGCTCGCCGGCGCGGGCGGCCTCGATGGCGGCGTTGAGCGCGAGCAGGTTCGTCTGGTCGGCGATGTCGTTGATGACGCTCACGATCTGGCCGATCTGCTCGCCGCGCTGGCCGAGCGTCTCGACGGCGTCGGCGGTCTGGCGGACCGAGTCGGAGATGCCGTGCATGCCCTGGATGGTCTGGCTGACGACATCGCGGCCGTCGCGTGCGGCGTCGCCGGCCTGGGACGCTTCGGTGGCGACCTCGTTGGCTTGCTGCGACACCTCTTCGACGCTGGCGGACATCTCCTCGATCGCCGCGGAGATGACGCGCACCTGGCCGGCCTGATCTTCCATGCCTCGGGTCAGGTTGTCGGCGTTGGCGGAGAGCTGGGTCGACGCCGCGGCGACCTGCTCGCTCGAGTCGCGCACCTCGCCGATGATCTGCCGCAAGGTGACGATGAGCCCGTCGAACGCGCACGCCAGCGTGCCGAGCTCGTCCTTGGCTTCGCTGCGGACGCTGCGGGTCAGGTCGTTGGTGTCCTGGATGTGGCCGATGCCCTCGATCAACCGGCTGAGCGGGCGGTGGATCGTGCGGAAGGTCCACCACGCGCCCAGGCCGACCACCAGCAAGACCACGCCCAGCACGCCCAGCAGCTCGTACATGAGCAGGCTTGCCTTGAACGCCTTGTCGCGGGCGCTTTGGCTGAGCTGATCGGCGAGGTGGTCGTCGACGGCTTTGAGCTCGTTGATCTTGGCGGTGATGGTGGCGAACCACTCGCCGGCGTCGGTATTGAAGCCGCCTTGGCTGGCGTGCTCGATCGCTGTGGCGCGAAAGGCCTCGACCTGTGCGTAAGCCGGGTGCTGGGCGGCCTGTTCGTATCGGGCGTTGGCTTCGGGGGTGGCGGCGTTTCGGAAGACGTGCAGATAGGTCTCCTGCGCGGTGGTGAGGGCGATGAACTTGCGGTACATCCCCGGGCCGAAGCGATCGGCGGCGAAGGTGTTGGACAGGACGGCGCGTTCGATGCCGGCGCGTTCTTTGCTTTTCAAGAAGGCGGCGTAGGCGGTGATCTGCTGGGCGACCTGGGCGTCGGAGCAGGCGGCGACGGTCGCGCCGATCGCGTCGAGGAAGGACGCGTTCATCTGGGTGTAATAGCCGATCGCCTCGGAGGCGGGGACCTGCTGAGCCGAGACGCGGGCGCGGTGGCTTTGGATCGCGTCCAGCTTGGCCATGGCCGCGTCGAGGTGCCCGGCGAAGGTGGGCGACAGGCTCGAACGATCGAAGCCCGTGAGGAAGCCATGCAGATCGGCGGACCGGGCGTCGGTGAGCTTGCGTTGGGCGTCCAGCTCGGGGCCGAACTTGGCGCCGCCGCTGCCGAGGTAGCCCGCGGTGCGGCCGCGCTCTTTCTGGGTTTCGTGGATCAGGGCCGAGACGTGGGCGGCCAGGTCGGTGAGGCCTTGAAGGCTGGTCATCTCCGAGGACTGCCGCTGCAACGTGCGGACGTTCAGCAGGCCGCCGATCGCGATCACCAGCAGAGGCACCGCGGCGAGGAGGGTGAGCTTGAGCTTGATGGACATCGGTGGGGTGCCTGAATCGATGGGAGCGAGGGCCTACATCGCCATATCGAAGCAACTCGAGCGTGGAATTAGCCCGTTCGGGTTCCGAATAGGCGTTCGGTACGGCTCGCCTCGGGCTTGGGCCCTGCCGCGAGCGATCAGGCTGATGCCGGGCTGGATCGACGCTGCGAGATGCCGAGTCAAAGGTTTCGCGGCCCCGACCGACCGAGAATCTCGAAGCTGAACTCCGATCAAATACCTGACAAATTATGGCTTGTTTGGTCTTTGAACGATATGCTGCTCGCATGCTGCGTGAGCTGCACATCTCGAATCTGGCGGTCATCGAGGACGCGACGGTCGAGCTCGGGCCCGGGCTGAACGTGTTCACCGGGCAGACGGGGGCAGGCAAGTCGCTGGTGATGGGGGCGATCGAGTTGCTGCTGGGGCTGCGGTCGGGGTCGGGGATGCTGCGGGACGGAGCGGACCAGGGGCGAGTCACCGGGCTGTTTGAGCTGGGCGGAGGGCCGCTGGCCGAGGCGGTCGCGGGGGTGGTCGATCAGCCCGTGGAGTCGTGCGGCGAGCTGCTGGTGACGCGCAAGCTGTTCGCGTCCGGGCGGACGGGGGTGTCGATCAACGGCCGACCGGCGACGGCGGCGATGGTTCGGGCGGTCGGCCAGCGGATGGTCGACATCCACGGCCAGCACGACCACCAGCTCCTGCTGCGGGGCTCAGAACAACGCGCAGCGGTGGACGCCTACGCGGGGGTTGGCGGCGAGGGCGGGTTGCTCGAGACCTATCGGCAGGCTTGGGAGCGGTGGCGTGGGTTGTCGCGCCGGGCGGAGGAGTTGGCCGAGTCGGCAGAGCTGCGACGGCAGAAGCTGGACCTGGCGGAGTTCCAAGCCGGCGAGATCGACGCCGCCCGACCGACCGCCGGCGAGCTGCCCGAGCTGGAGGCGCGGCACGCGGTGCTGGCAAACCTAGCGACGATCAAAGGGCGGGCGGGGCAGGTGATCGACGCGATGAGCCAGGGCGACGGCGCGATCGTCGGGCGGCTGGAGGCCATGACGCTGGTGCTCCGCGAGCTGGCCGAGCTGGACGAGGGGCTGACCGAGGTGGCCGAGGCGGTGCGCGGGGCGACGCTGGCGCTGGGCGAGGCGGGGTTCGACCTGGGGCGGCGGGTGGACCGGCTCGAAGCCGACCCGGGGGAGCTGGCGGAGGTGGAAGACCGGCTGAACACGCTGAATCGGCTGGTCAGCAAGTACGGCGATCGATGGAGCAGGCCCGGGCGGCGCACGCGGGTGGAGGCCCACGACGCGGACGAATGCCAGGCTGAAGACGCGATCGCGCCGGTGCTGCGACTGCGAGCCGAGCTGGGCGAAGAGATCGATCGTCTGCGCGGCGAGGACGACGCGCTCGACGGCATCGAAGAAGACGTTGCAATGGCACGCGTGGCCGTCGACCAGCACGCGGCGGCGCTCACGGCTAAGCGGGTGGCCGCGGCGCGTGAGATGAACCCACGCATCGAGGCGGAGCTGGGCGAGCTCGGCATGGCAGGGGCGCGGTTCGAGGTGGCGGTGATGCCCCGCGACGAGGGGCCGGGCCCTAGCGGGGCCGACCGCGTGGAGATGCGTGTGGCGACGAACGTCGGGCAGACGTACAAGCCGTTGGCGGACGTCGCCAGCGGCGGCGAGCTGAGTCGGGTGATGCTGGCGATCAAGTCGATCGCGCCCGCCCCTGGGAAAAACGTCAAGCGAGGCCGAGGGGGGCCGTGCGGCCGCGGCGGTGGGGGTCAGGGTGGGGGTGGCGGCGTGGACGTGCTGGTGTTCGACGAGGTGGATGCGAACATCGGCGGGCGGCTGGGCTCGGTGATCGGCCGCAAGATGCGCGACCTGGCGACGGGGTCGGGCCGACAGGTGCTGTGCATCACGCACCTGCCGCAGATCGCCGCCTTCGCCGATCGGCACCTGCACATCGCCAAGCGGGTCGAGGGCCGGGGCAAGGCGCGGCAGACGCGCACGACCGTCAGCGAACTCACCGGCAAGGCCCGCATCGACGAGCTGGCCGAGATGATGGCCGGCCGCGAAGCCACGGCGACCACGCGGCGGCAGGCCCGCGAGATGGTCGGCGCGGCCATGGGTGGAACCACCGGCGAGACAAGCGAGCGGAGCGATGCGTGAGTCGCCCGCCCTGTCCGACCCGGCGGGACCGACTACACTGCCGCCATGCAAGCAGCGGCGATGCTGACGATGGCCCAAGGGGCAATGGGGACCGCAACGGGGATGCGCGATTACGACGAGTTCAGCCTCTACGGCGCCGTCGGCATCCTCATTCTCATGGCGATTGTCTTCGGCGGGGCCAACGTCGTCCTCTCGCAATTCATCATTGGGCCCAAACGGTTCGGCCGCACGAAGGGCACGCCTTACGAGTCGGGCATGAACCCGATCGGCGATGCGCGGCGGAGGTTCAACGTCCGCTTCTTCATCGTCGCGATGACGTTCCTGCTGTTCGACGTCGAGATCGTCTTCCTCTATCCGTGGGCGATGACGTTCCCGGCCCTGAACGACATGGCGGGGTCGGTCGGGGCCGAGCTGACGCCGTGGTTCATCGCTCGGGCGCTGTTCTTCGTGCTCACGACGGTCATCGCGTTCGCGTACGCCTTCCGCAAGGGCGTGTTCCGGTATGACTAGGCGATCGACAAAGAGCTGGAAAGCTGAAAAGCTGGAAACCTCGAAGCGCGTGCCGTGGCTCATGCGTGATGCACATAGCTTTTTAGATTTTCAGTTTTCTAGCTCTTGCCGCGGAGCGGCGGGTTGATCACGCGCATCTCAGGAACCCTCGAGGGGTTGGGCAAGGACTCGGCGGTGGTGGCGCTCTCCGGCGCGGGCGGGATGGCGGTCGAGGTGTATCTGCCGGGGTTTGCGGTCGCGCGGCTGGGGGCGTCGATCGGCTCGCCGGTGGTGCTGCACACGCTGCTGTTCGTCGAGTCGACGGCGCAGGGCGCGACCCTGTTCCCGCGGCTGGCGGGGTTTCCGACGGCGATGGATCGGTCGTTCTTCGAGCTGCTGGTGACGGTCAAGGGGATCGGGCATCGCAAGGCCCTTCGGGTGATGGCGTTGCCGACCGGGCAGATCGCCGGGGGGATCGCCGACCGCGATGCGTCGCTGCTGCAGAGCCTGCCGGAGATCGGCAAGCGGATGGCCGAGACGATCGTCGTCACGCTCAAGGACAAAGTGGACGGATACGTGGCGGGAAGCGCGGCGGCCGAGCAGGGGGCGACACCTAAAGCGGCGGGCTCGGCGGCGGGCGTGGACGCGGATGCAGACGCGCTGGGCGGGGTGGAGATCAGCGGCGGGGCGCTGGCGCGGGAAGCGATCGCGGCGTTGGTCGCGCTGGGCGAGCCGCGGGTCGCGGCGGCCCAGTGGGTCGATCGGGTGATGAGCGACGACGACCCGCCGACCGATGTCGCGGATGTGCTGCAAGGGGTGTACCGCGTTCGCTCGGGGGGATAAGCTGGCGTGACCGATAGAAGGGGGGCGTCGGCGCGGCCGACGAACGACGGCACGCTCCCACCGCCCCGCGGCGGACTCAGGAAGGATTCTTCGATGACGCTGACGGATTGGCGATCGCTGCACGGCCAGGCCTTCGAGGGCACGCGCGCCCTGGTGACCGGCGGGGCCGGGTTTATCGGGTCTCACCTCACCGACGCCCTGCTGGACCTCGGGGCCGAGGTCGTGGTGCTCGACGACCTCTCCGGCGGCGACACCACCAACCTCGCGGCAGCCCGGGCGGCGGCCGACGCGCGGCTGACGTTCGTCGAGGCCAGCATCGTCGAGGGCCCGGAGCTGAACGACGCCGTGCGCGGCTGCAAGTGGGTGTTCCACCAGGCGGCGCTGGGGTCGGTGCCGCGATCGATCGAGATGCCCGAGGCGTTCTTCGAGGCGAACGTGATCGGCACGTTCCGCGTGCTCGAGGCGGCGCGGCGGGCTGGGGTGAAGCGCGTGGTCTTCGCCGCGTCGAGCTCGGCGTACGGCGACTCGCCCACGCTGCCGAAGATCGAGACGATGCCGGTCCGTGCCAAGAGCCCCTACGCCGCGACCAAGGCGGCCGGCGAGGCGATGCTGATGGCCTGGGCCCAGTCGCTTGGCGTCGATACCGCGAGCCTGCGCTACTTCAACATCTTCGGCCCACGCCAGAACGCCAACTCGGCGTACGCGGCCGTGATCGCGGCGTTTGCCAAGTCGCTGCTCGGCGGGGAACGCCCCAAGATCTTCGGCGATGGCACGCAGTCGCGCGACTTCACCTTCGTCGACAACGCCGTGCACGCCAACCTGCTCGCCGCCGCGGCCGAGGGGCCGATCGGCGGGTCGGTGATGAACGTCGCCTGCGGGCGGCGCGTGACCGTGACCGAGCTCGCCGAGCGGATGGCCGCCGCGCTGGGCCGGCCCGACCTTCAGCCCGAGTACTTGCCCCCGCGCCCGGGCGACGTGATGCACTCGCTGGCCGATCTCGAGGCGACCAAGAGCACGCTGGGCTACGACCCGGTCGTCGATTTCGAGACCGGGCTCGACGCGACCGTCCGCTGGTACGCCGACGCCACCGCCGCGGCCGCCTGAACGAACCCGCCTTTCCCGATGACCCAAGCCCCGACCACCGAGCTCCCGCCCGCCGGCTTCGAGCCGCCGTCGAACACGCAGTTCAACGTGTTCTTGGAGAACCGCGTCGGCAAGATGCTCGACCTGATCGACGCCTTCGCCGACCAGCCGGTGGTGATGGCCGGCTACTCCGTGGTCGACTCGAACGACCACGCCGTGGTGCGCGTGGTCACGAGCAACGCGGTGCTGGCCGCGCGGCTGCTGCGGCGACACGGGCTGGCCTTCTCGGATGTGCGCGTGCTGGTGGTCGAGCTCGACGCCGAGCACACGCTGCGCGACCTGTGCTACACGCTGCTGCGAGCCGAACTGTCGATCCACTACGTCTACCCGCTGCTCGTGCGGCCGCGCGGGTTGCCGGCGCTCGTCCTGCACACCGACGACCGCACGTTCGCCGAGCAGTTGCTGCGTCGCAAGCTGTTCACCCTGCTCGGAGAGAACGACCTCGGCGAAAACGCCGCCCGCACCGACCCGGAGCAACGCGACAAGCCCGCGAGCATCGCCGACATCGAACCAACCCCCGCCTCTGCCGGCCAACCCGAACGCCCCGAAGACCAAGACGAAGACGACGACCCCGGCCTGGAACTCGGCGACGATCCGCTGGGCGTCGGCCCGCTGGACTCGGGCGACACGAACCTCGGCGGGCTCGAGCTGCCCCCTTTCGACCCCGAAGACGAAGACGACCCCGAGCCGGGCAGCCCGCGGAACAACTAACTGACTGTCCTGTCAGCTCGCCGCCTACGGCTGCGGCACCACCTGCGGGCTGTGGCGGCGCGGCTTCTCGTCGTGCACCGACGTCGCGCCCTCACCCTTAAGGTCGGCCAACTTGTCCATGTATCGCGTGAGCGTCGACACCACCGTCGCGTGCGACCAAGTCAGCGGCGAGACCGACATCGGGTCGTTGTTCAAAGGATTCACCTGCTCGGCCAGGACGCCCGAGCCGAGCGCGTGGTCGGCGACCCAGTCGAGGATCTCCGCTGCGGGCTCCAGCTCATCCACCGACGTCGCCCGGGCGATGTGCCACTCGGCCATCCACAGCGTGCAGATAAACCACGGGTTGCCGGGCACGTCCTCGTTGTCGTTGACGACCTGGTGGTAATAGTCGTCGGTATAGCGCGCGACGCCGCCGACCTTGGTCTTGACGCGCAGCTCGGCGTCGATCGCCTTCATCGTCGCGTCGACGCGCGGGTTGTCGACGGGCAGCATCCCCAGCGAGAAGATGGCGTACATCGACGCGTCGAGCACGTCGTCGACCACGAGGTTGTTGATCGCCTCGGAGGCGTCGATGCCGTCGTCGTAAGGCTTGCCGCTGCCGGGCGTGGCGGCCCGCATCGCCTCGACGACCGACTCGTGCTCGGCGATCGGCTCGCGACCCTGGCGGACGTCCTCGACCAGCCGTGCGATCCGCTCGGCGTCGCCGAACTCGACGCGCCGCACGAATCGGCCGAGCTCGTCCGACCACAGGCAGCGGTTGAACGCGTCGCGCGTCTGGCGGGCGGCCTGGCTGTAGCGCTGAGCGAGGCGGTCGTCACCGAAAGCACGGGCGAAGTTTTCGCCTGCGGTGAGCCCGGCGTAGACCGACGCCACCGTGAACGCGTGCACGCCGAAGCGCTCCTCCCACAGGTCGTACGACGGCAGCGGCAGCCGCGTGACCGGGTCGCGGAAGCGGAACAAAAAGTCCGCGGCCGGCTGGATCAGCTTCGTGTAAAGCGGGCGGACGTACTCGATATCTCGGTAGCGCGCGAAGTGCCGCCACAGTGCCCAGAGGATCAGGGCCGTCTCGTCTTCCTGGATCGGCAGCGAGGGGTGGCCGTTGGCGATCCACGGGTGCCACGACGACGCGAGCGTGCCGTCGGGGTTGTACTTGTGCAGGAAGTAGCCGCCGTCGGAGATGATGCCCGAGCAGAACGTGAAGAACTGACGAGCCACATCGGGGAAGCCAGCCCCGTCCATCGCATCGGCGACGAACGCGCCGTCGCGCGGCCAGAGGTACGAATACGTGTCGCGGCTGAATTGCAGGTAGTCCGAGTCGTTCGCGGCGGTGATCGCGCCCTGGTTGTCGATCTGCGTGCGCACCACCAGCAGCGAGCGCGTGAACAGGTCCATCGCCTTGGTCGACAGCCCACCGGTCGGTCGGCCGGACAGGTCGGTCCGCGTTCCGGTCAGCCACAGCCGCCAATACGAGACGGTGCGATCGATGACGCCCTGCGGCCCCTCGCGATGCAGGAAGGCCTGCAGCTCTTCGCAGTCGCGGTACTGCTTGCCGAAGCCCATGATGAGAAACACCGTGCGCGTGCCCTTGGCGGGCAGCTCGACGCGGCACATCATCGTGGAGTCGACCGCGCCCTGGGCGATCGGGTTGCCGCCGAGCGCACCGTCTTCGGCGTCGCGCCACGTGCCCTCGGCCCCGTGGAAGCCGGCGTTGCCCGTGGCGTATTCGTCGATCTGCTGGTCGCCATCGATGTAGAAGCACGACAGGACGTAGCGGGCCTGGCGGTAGTGGATCAGCGAGCGCAGCAGCGGGTCGTAGTACACGGTGTCGCCGACCTTGGTGCCGTACATCGCCAGGTCGTGGTGCGAGAAGAGGCGGACCTCGCGGACCTTGTCTTGCAGGTTGGTGACGTCGATCCGTCGGACGAGTACGGGCTGCTGGAAGTCGACGACGTCCATGCAGTCCAGGCGGACCTGCAGGTCGTCATGCGTGAGGGTGACGTCGGTCGCGAGGGTCTGCGGCTGGTAGCGACGCTCGATGTGCCAGCCCTCGTCGGTCCAGTGCAGGCGCTTCTTGCGGCGGTCGGGCTTGTCGCGCTTGGCATCGGTCTCGGGCAGGTCGGCCCAGACGCCGAACCGGCAGACCGCGCCGGCGACGTGGTTTTCTTGGCCGACGTGCGGGTAATACAGATCGCGGAGGCGGTATTGATCGTCGAAGCAGACGAGCAGCGAGCCATTGCCGACGGGGATGTCTCTGGGCATATCGATTTACCGGGCGCGGGATGCTCGTGCGGCGACGGGCGGCCGACTCATTCCGCGGCTTGAGGGGCCTCTCGGGATTTGGTCCAGGTCGATTCGCCGCCGGTCAGCTTCTCACGCTCGAGCTCGGCTTCCCGCCGGGCCACGTGCGCCGAACCCGCGCCGAAGAGATACCCCATCGCCTCGCCGACCGCCCCGGCCGTGCACATCACCGCGAGCACAGCCAACACGCCGACCGTCCGCCGACGCCCCTCGGGCACACGGCGCAGGTGCGGCCAGATCCGAACGATCCGCAGGAACGGCACCAGCGGCGCGCCCCCCGCGAACACCAGCCGCCGCCACCACGGCCACTTGCCCAGCCGCGCCCGCGTCGCCGCGAAGCTGCGCTGCCCGGTGTAGTCCAGCGACAGCAGCGCGCCCAGCTTCGCCACGTTCACGTGGTTCGACATCGCCCGGCCTTCCAGCCACATCGGCACACCGCGCTTGCGCAGGTCCAGGAACATCGCCGTCTCGTCTTCCATCGCCTCGGCCAGCAGTTCGCCGTAACCCAGCAGCAGCTCGCGGTCGTACGACACGTGGTGCCCGGCCAGGAAGTCGCGCGGGCCGGACTCGACCGGCGCAACGATCTCGGCAAACTGCCCGAAATAGTGCGCCCAGCTCACCAGCGTCCCGGGGTTGGCGTTGGTCATCGAGAAGCCCACGACCGGCCGACCGGCCTGGTGCGCCTCGATCAGCCGCTCGGCCCAGTCGTCCGACAAGTACGTGTGCTCCTCGGCGTACACGACGGCCTTGCCCGACGCCGCGCGGATCGACGCCGCCATCGCCTGGCCCAGCGCCTCGGCCGGCGGGATCTCCAGCTCGACGAAATTCGCGAACGCCCCGGTCTGCGAACGGTCGAACCCCTCGAAGCTCGGCGCCGCGATGATGACTTCAAGTCGGTCGGCCGCCGTCTGACGGGCCAGCTCGCCCAAGACAAGATGGCAATCGGCCGCGGTGTCCGCCCCGACGGAGTAGACGGTCAGGGCGGGTTGGGGGGCAGAACTGTCCGACATATCGCGTGACCTCCGTTATCGACCGATTCGCGGCCCGGCACCACACGCAGCGGGCTCCACGATCGGCCTGACCTCCACAACTTATCGGGGCCGGCCCTTTCGCACGGGCACGCCCTGACTCGCCGGCAGCGCGGCGATACCATTGCACTATGCCGCAGATCACGATCGACGGGAAGGTGTGCGAGTTCGAGGGCAAGAAAATGATCCTCGAGGTCGCCCTCGAGAACGAAGTCGCCATCCCGCACTACTGCTACCACCCCGGCCTCTCCGTCGTCGCCTCCTGCCGCATCTGCCTGGCCGAGGTCTCCGCCCCCAACCCACGCAACGACAACAAGGTCGAGCTCATCCCCAAGCTCATGCCCACCTGCCAGACCCCAGCCGCCGACGGGCAGGTCGTCCACCTCTCCAGCCCCAACACCGTCCGCAGCCAGAAGTCCGTCATGGAGCTGCTGCTGATCAATCACCCGCTGGACTGCCCCGTCTGCGACCAGGCCGGCGAGTGCTACCTGCAGGACTACTCCTTCAAGTACGGCCGCGGCACGTCGCGCTTCGAAGAAGCCAAGATCAAGCAGCCCAAGAAAGACGTCGGCGACCACGTCCTGCTCTACTCCGACCGCTGCATCATGTGCTCGCGCTGCGTGCGCTTCACGCGCGAAGTGACCGGCACCAACGAGCTGGGCATCTTCGGCCGAGGCGCCCGCGAGCAGATCGATGTCTTCCCCGGCCGCCCGCTCAACAACGAGCTCTCCGGCAACGTCATCGATATCTGCCCCGTCGGCGCCCTGCTCGACAAAGACTTCCTCATGTCGATGCGCGTGTGGAACCTGACCAAGACCGCGACAATTGATGGGCTTACTTCCGGGGGCGACAACATCTCGCTCGAGACCAACGAGGGCCGCATCTACCGCTGCAAGCCGCGCACGAACATGGATGTCAACCAGTGGTGGACCTCCGACGAGATCCGCTTCGGATGGAAGTTCATCCATTCGCCCGACCGGCTGCGCTCGCCCCTGCGTCGCACCGGCGAGGAGGTCGACGCCTATCGCGAGTGCGACTGGAACGAGGCCTATCGCTATGCCGCCGGCACGCTCCGCGACATCGTCCGCAGCGGCGGCGGCGGCTCGCTGGTCGCCATGATCAGCCCGATGCTCCCCAGCGAAGAGGCCTACGCGCTCGGCAAGCTCGCCATCGGCATCGACCACGAGGCCCACGTTGGGCTCGGCCCCGTCCCCATCGAAGGCGAAGACAAAACCTTCCCCGGCGGCTACACCGTCCGCGCCGAAAAATGCCCCAACCGCCGCGGCGTCCACCGCGCCCTCGGCCAGCTCACCGACCAGGTCCGCACCTACGACGACCTGCTCGCCGCGCTCAAATCGCCCGACACCAAGGCCGCCCTGCTCACCGGCAACTACCCCTCCGACTGGGCGACCGACGAGCTGATCGCCGCGCTGGCCGGCAAGTTCGTCGTCGCGATCGACACGCTGCCCAGCCGCATCACCCAGACGGCCGATGTCGTCCTCCCAGGCGCGACCTGGGCCGAGAAGGCCGGCGTCTTCGAGAACGCCGACGGCCGGCTGCAGAGCTTCACCCCCGCGATCCCCGTGATCGAGCTCGCCAAGCCCGAGGGCCAGATCGCCTGCGACCTCGCCGCCGCCTGCGGCCTCGCCGCCCCCGCTCGCTTCGACGCCGCCGCCCTCCGCACCGAGATGGGCGACGCCTTCGTCACCGACGTCCACCACCCCGAGTCGACCTCCAAGGCCGCCTCGGACCTTGAGTACGTCGAGCTGTGACCCCGGCCCACACCCCCCGGCCGCACGCCCGCCTCACTCTTGCCCTCATCGTCTGCCTGCTGCTCGTCGCCGCCGCGTCGCTGCCTGGCTGCAAACGCCGCACGCCTGGCCTGACGCCCGAAGAGCAGACCGCCGCCGCGCTCGACCGCGCCCTCGAAGCCGCGCGCGACGCCATCCACACCGGCGACACCGAGGCCGCCCTCGAAGCCACCGAGGCCGCACGCCAGATCGACCCCGACAGCCACCGCCCGCTCACCGTCCGCGGCCGCGTGCTCATGGACGCCGACCGCCTCGCCGAGTCGCGCGCCGCCTACCAGTCCGCCGCCAGGCTGGCCGAGGCCGAGGCCGACGAACGCATCGCCTCGATCGTCGACATCGCCGCCGAGGCCGCCCAATCATCCGACCCGGAGGCCGAGGCCGACGCCGACTTCGCGATCGACCGCACCCTCCGCGCCGCCGCCGACGCCATGCTCGCCGCAGGCTCCGCCCGCCTCATGGGCGCCTTTGCCGAGGCCCGACAGCGCGGCCCCGCCGCCGAGCTCAACGCCGAAGCCCTCGACGAGGCCGACGCCACCTTCGCCCGCGCCGCCGAGGTCGCCGACCGCCTGGGCATCGAAGACGACGGCGGCCGAGGCACCACCGCCCGCCTGCACCGCGCCCTCATCAACGCCCTCCGCGGCAACCGCGACGCCGCCATCACGCAGATCGAAATGCTCGAGGTCGGCCGCGACTACGACGCCGAGCTCGCCGCCTTCTGGAAGCAGGTCATCCGCGACGGCACCCTCCGCGCCCGCCTCGTCAGCGACCGCCCCTGACCCGCTCGCACCATCTCACGTCACCCCCCGCCGCCCCGTCGCGTTCACTACCCTGTCGCCGATGTCCACCACCACCCAGGCCCTCGCCGACACCCTCGGCGTTGAGCTCCGCGGCAACCCCGACCTCCCCCTCACCGGCGTCAACACCATCGACGCCGCCGGCCCGTCTGAGCTCACCTTCCTGGCCAACCGCCGCTATCTCGCCCAGCTCGGCACCACCGCCGCCGGTGCCGTCGTCCTCTCTCCGAAAGACGCCGAAAAAGCCGTCGACAACGGCCGCGCCTTCCTGGTAGCCGAAGACCCCTACTTCGCCTTCCGGCAGGCCATGGTCGCCATGGTCGGCTTCCGCCCCGCCCCCGCGCCCGGCGTCCACCCCACCGCAAGCGTCGACCCCTCCGCCACCGTCCCCGCCTCCTGCGCCATCGGCCCGTTCTGCCTCGTCGGCCCCCGCGCCGTCCTCGGCGAGGGCTGCGCCCTGCACAGCCACGTCGCCGTCATGAACGACGCCACCCTCGGCGACCACTGCGACCTCTACCCCCACGTCACCGTCTACGACCACTGCCGCCTCGGCCACCGCGTCCGCCTCCACGCCGGCTGCACCATCGGCCAGGACGGCTTCGGCTACGCCACCCACGCCCTGCCCGACCAGCCCCCCGCCCACCACAAGATCCCCCCCGCCGGCAACGCCGTCATCGAAGACGACGTCGAGATGGGCGCAAGCTGCTCGGTCGACCGCGCCACCATGGGCTCCACCGTCATCGGCGCCGGCACCAAGTTCTCCAACGGCGTCACCATCGGCCACGGCTGCACCGTCGGCAAACACAACCTCTTCGTCGCCCAGGTCGGCCTCGCCGGCTCGGTCACCACCGGCAGCTACGTCGTCATGGGCGGCCAGGTCGGCGTCGCCGGCCACCTCAACATCGCCGACCGCGTGCAGATCGCCGCCAAAGCAGGCGTCATGACCGACCTCTCCGAAGCCGGCAAGCAATACGGCGGCCAGCCCGCCCGCGAAATGTCCATCGCCAAACGCCAGGTGCTCACGTCGCTCAAGCTCCCCGACATCGCCGCCGACGTGAAGAAGCTCAAACGTGACGTGAAAAAGCTGCTCGGCTAGCGCATTCGCTATGCAAAGCTTCGTTTCGATAGGTTCACAAGGCGCGTGAACGGGGCCGGCTACTCAAACCCATCCACCGCCGCCGTCTCGCCCAGCGACGCCGCCGGCCGGTCCCACGACGCACCCAGCAACCCATCGCCCACGCTCGGCCGCGCCGTCGGCTCAGACAGCCGCACCCCGTCCTCGGCGTACGAATACTGCGGCTCGACGGTCGTCACTTTCTGACGCTCCGCCCCACAGCCGCCCAAGCCCATCAGGCCGAGCAGCCCCGCAGCCGCGATCGCAAACGACCCACCACGCCAAAATCTCTGCAGAATCTGATTCATCACACCGCAAGCCTCCGATTCGGCGGCCCCTCACATCGACCCATCTCCCCAAAACCCCGCCGGATTCGCCCACAACCCGTTATCGGCCCGCGCCACCCGCACCACCCCCACCATCGGCCTCCCCCACACCCGATAACCCCACCCCACCCGCGCCCCCA
>JBCCQE010000007.1:0-108982 GCA_039024495.1 Planctomycetota bacterium
GACGCACTACTCCATCGACTCACACCCAGATACTCATAAACAGCGCATCCTCGGTGTTCTTGCCGACCAGCTTGCCGACGAGCAGGTCAACGAGTGGCTGGACGCGCACCCCGAGTACGAGGTGAAGTTCGTCTCGCAGTCGATCGGCAAGCTGGTCGGCAAGAACACCGAGGATGCGCTGTTTATGAGTATCTGGGTGTGAGTCGATGGAGTAGTGCGTCAGATCATTTCCTGCATGGGATACCGTCAGTTGACTACACTGGCATGTGTCACTGTGATAGTTGCAGTCAGTCGTCGATAGATGATCCGTCGGTTTCCGGCCGGAGAACGAGGGTCGCAAGTAGCATTACAACATGGAACAACCGATCAGACCGCCACTGATTGCACCACAGTCCGGTCACGAGTCCGTGGGATAAAAGATTACGCATGTTGAGCCCGAGGTCGTGCGTAAGAACCGCTTTCAGATAGAAACTGAAATCTTCGCCCAACCAGTCGGCGAACGCTTTATCTTCGAGGATGCTAGATAGCGTCATTCTCCGCCACCGCTTGCTATCTCGTGTCGTTGTAGCGGCTTGTTGGGTTGCGGCTTGGTATAGGGCCCGAAGTGCAGACTCGATCTCCGTCACACCGACATGCTGAAATGCGATGTGGTCGCCCATGCAGTAGGACTTCAGTGCGCGAAGGATAATCGGTCGCCGAGAATCCTGGAAAATTGGAGAGTCATCGATGAACCGGACTAAGACCTCAGGAGTAAGGTCGTGTTCTACAAAGAGACCGTCAATTGATCGACGCAGAAAGACTCTGCTGAACTGAAAAATCTGCACCCCCGTGGAGAACAAGTGCGACTCTCGATCCTCGGCTGGGCTTTTGAGACTTACGCTGTCCCCCGACTCAGTCATTATCGTCTGCGGCATGATTGCAAATACTGTGGATTCGTTGATCCATGTGTCCAAGTGCCTCTCGAAATCAGCACGGCGGTGCATTAGGTTGACAACAAAAGAACGTATTGAGTCTGCCAGATTTGGTTTGATAATATTCTCAACGAACGTCTGAAGGTCAGTCTCTGGGATCTCGATTTCGGTAGATAGCGGAGATAGCTCATCTTGGCTCTGTTCGGTCGCGACTTCGACATACTTCCGAACGCTTTTTGCTTCTTTCGTAAGACCTACTGAAGAATAGACCTTATGTGCCTTTTTGTAGTTGTGCATCGCGAGCATGCCGCTCCCCTTTGATGCCCAAGCTTCTAGCAAGCTTCCGAATACTTGCGCAATCCGTTGGCGAGATTCGTTATCTTGCCGAGATCGGAAGTACTTATCAAGACGTTGGTAGTACATCTCTCCGTCAAATGGATCACAATCGTGTGAGCATTGATTCAGGCCGGCTTCCATCCAGTTAAGAATGGCTTCCTTCTGTCCATTATCTATCCCGGATGTCTTGTCCAGAAGCAGCAGGTCGCAGGCAAGAAAACGAAGGCGTCTTCTTGAGTCTGCATCGGGTAGACTGCAGAGCTCAAGTAGCGATGTGCGGGCATTGGTCTGTCGGTGTGTGTCCGCGCAGTCCTTCGCAATCTGATGTGCGCGGCGCAGGCACCTTTCCATGTGAAGTGCCGAGCAAATTGATGCGCACTGTCCAATGTAGCTGTCTATCGCCAAAATCGCGTCGTCGCGATCTCGGTTGATACCTGCGAGCGTAGCCAAGTCCCATGCTGCATCTAGAAAACGGGCTCTGGCTGTGTGGTGTTGAAGCGATCTGCCGCGTTGGCGCCAGTGTTGTATTGCTTCCTTGGTTATTGCCGCACGGGGCGGAGCGGTTAGCTGATTATGGTTGATGTCGGTACCGGATCCCCAGGGCCCAAAGTATGTCTGCCCCCACGCCCGGCCGTGTCGGTCACTTAATTGGAAGGCAAGCGCATCTAGAGTTAGTGGTTTTAGTAGACTTGTATCTACTTCTTTATCGCGTAACCAACTGGCAATAGCCCGGCCAATAATTGCTTCGGGATTGTGGGCGCAATCTGCAAGTACTACCTTCAGCATCTCCGCGAGCGGGGCTGGCCAATTCTGGTCTAGCTTTGGTCGGAATCGTGATGCAAGGTCACTCATTGGTCGGCTCTGGCAACGGTCGATCTTGTGCAGGCCGTAGCCCAAGTGAAGGTCAACCTGCGCATCGAGTGCTATCCGGTGTCATGACCCATCCAACAACTTCGCCGCGCGGATGAGTTCGGCGATGGACCAGGCTTGGGCGAAGGTGCCGACGGGGCGGTGGGTGGGGCGGCCGTGGGCGTCGGTGCCGGTGGGGTCGGCTTCGAAGATTTCGTGGATCTGGCCGAGGCCATCGGGGCCCAGGAGGTGGTCGATGAGGGGGCGGAGGGCGTTGGCGGCAGTGGCGCGGGCGGGCTTGCTGAATCGTGCGGCGCGGAGGGTGGCTTCGACGTAGGGGCCGATGAGCCAGCCCCAGGCGGTGCCCTGGTGGTAGGCGCGGTCGCGGTCGAACTGGGGGCCGGTGTAGCGGGGGTGGTAGTGCCAGTCGTCGGGCGGGAGGGTGCGTAGGCCGACGGGGGTGAGCAGGTGGCGGGTGGCGACGGCGACGACGGCCTGTCGGTCTTTGGGGGTCATCGGCGCGTGCGGCAGGGCGGCGGCGATGACCTGGTTGGGGCGGATGGAGGCGTCGCGCCACAGGCCAGCCTTATCGACGCCGAGGGCTTCGTGGCCTTGAGCGGGGTGGGCGTGGTCGTAGAGGCCGAGGCCGTCGTCGCGGCGGAAAAGCTTGAGGTAGCTGCGTTTGGTTTTGGCGGCGAGGCGTTTGTAGGCAGCGGCCTTATCGGCGAACGGCTTGGGCAGGGCGTGGGCGAGGGTGACGAGGCCGTGGTGCCAGAGGGCGTTGATCTCGCAGGCTTTTCCGAAGCGCGGGGTGAAGACGACGCCGTTGCAGGCGGCGTCCATCCAGGTGAGCTGGGTGTCGGGCGAGCCGGCGTCGACGAGGCCGTCGGCGTCGACGCGGATGTGCTGGCTGCCGGCGAGGTAGCCGTCGACGATCTTGCAGCAGGCCTCGGCGAGCCAGCCGTTCCAGCTCGACTGGTCGTGGGTGGCGTCGAGGTAGTCGGCGGCGGCTTTGAGGTACCAGAGCGAGGCGTCGACGGTGTTGTATTGCGGGTCTTTGCCGTAGTCGTCGAAGCGGTTGGGGACGACGCCGTCGCGGATGTGGTGGGCGTAGGCCTGGAGGGTGTCGCGGGCTTCGCGGTGTCGGCCGGTGGCGAGCATGAGGCCGGGCAGGGCGATGAAGGTGTCGCGGCCCCAGTCGCCGAACCAGGGGTAGCCGGCGAGGACGGTGGAGAGTGGCTGGCCTTCGTGCTCGCGGGTGACGACGAAGTCGTCGGCGGCGATGGCCAGGGCGTGTCGGAGGGTGGAGGCGCGGGCGGCGGAGGCGTGGGTGTCGGCGGTGGTGAGGCCGGGGGGGGTGTAGGCGGCGAGGTCGGCCAGGTCGGGCAGGTGCTCGGCCATGGCGTTGAGTCGTGCGAGGCGGGGCGTGGGGTCGGGCTGGGGGACGATCGGTTCGTCGCCGAGGGCGGCGGTGAGGAGGCGCGGGGCGTTGCTGTCGGCCCGGGGGATGTCGAAGACGAAGGCGCCGGGGAGGAAGTGGTCTTCGTGGTCTTGCTGGCCGCGCTCGGCGTCGCGGCAGTAGTAGACGCCGTACCACCAGTCGGGCGCGGGCTCGTAGGTGGAGCCCGGGGCGTAGAGGGTGACGGCGAGGTTTCGGTGGGCGGCGGTGAGGATGTCGTCGGTCGGTCGGTCGAGCTGGAAGAGGGCGTGCCCGCGGAACATCAGGCCGTGGAAGTCGCGGAGGGTGAGCATCGGCGCGACGCGGAGTTTGGCGTCGCAGCCGAGGGCGTCGAGCCCGGTGAGGTGGTAGCTGAGGGTGATCGCGGCGTCGTGGTCGTGGAGGGTGAGCCGGCGGGTGAGGCGGAGGTCGCCCCAGGCGTAGTGCCAGGCGACGTCGATGCCGCGGTCGAAGGCGGTGAGTTGGGCGTGGCCTTGGGGGGCGAGGACCCACTGTCCGTGGTCGTCGCGGAACATGCAGGTGGAGAACTCGACGATCTGCCGGGCGGTGGGGTCGCTGCCGTGGGTGAGCTCGACGGAGTCGAGGGTCTGGTTGAGGGCGACGACGCGGCCGAGGGGCGGGCGCGTTGGGGCGACGAGCAGGCCGTGGTAGCGGCGGGTGTTGCAGCCCAGCGGCGTGCCGACGGCGTAGGCCCCGGTGCCGTTGGCGAGGAGCCAGTCTCGGTTGACGTGGGGCCAGGGGTCGTCGATGGGCAGGCGGTGCGTGCGCCAGGCGTCGGCGGGCGACGATTCGACGGCGGGCGGGGCGGCATCGGTGAGGCGAGAGTCGGCCAAGGGTGGGTCTCCAAACCCGGCGCCGGGTCAACGCGCGGGGCTTGGCGACGATTCCCGTGACCCCGCGCATCGGCTGACGCGTTGCGTTCAGCTTAGCCGGTCTTAGAGGGCGGCCCGGGCCGAGGCGGCGTCGGGGTAGACCCGCAGCACGCGGTCGAGCTGGGTGACGGTCATCGTCTTGCGGACCAGCGGGTCGTCGACGGCGATGGTGACCGAGCCGCCGGCCTGGCGCGTCTTTTTGAGCACGGTGACGAGCATCCCGAGCATGCCCGAGCCGACAAACGCGACGCCGGCGAAATCGATGAGCACGCGCGGGGCGTCGTGGTCGAGCATGGCGGCGACGGCTTCGTAGAGCTCGCGCACGGCGACGCCATCCGCGTTGCCCTCGGGGAAGGCGACGTGGTGGATGCCGTCGTCGCCGCGCTCGATGCGGAGGCGCGGAGGCTTGGCGTGGGACGGGTTCGTGGGGTCGGGGGAAGGCACGTCAGCCGCGGACCTTGGCGATCACGAGGTCGCGGACGAGCTTGGGGTTGGCCGCGCCGCCGCTGAGCTTCATCACTTGGCCGAGCAGCGCGCCGACGGCCTTGTCCTTGCCGCCCTGGATGTCGGCGATCGCCTTGGCGTTCTTGGGGTCGTCGATCACGGTCTGCACGTAGCCCTCGAGCGCGGCGGTGTCGGACACCTGCATGAGACCGGCGCTCTGGGCGATGGCCTCGGCGTTGTCGTCGCTGTCGGCGCAGAGGGCGAAAAGCTTGTCGGCGCCGGAGGAGCTGACTTTGTCGGCGTCGAGCAGGTCGACGATGCCCTTGACTTGCTGCGGCGTGACGCCGAGCGCACCGACGGAGACGCCGCGCTCGTTGGCGTGCTTGGCGCCGACGTTGAGCAGCAGGGCGGCCGTGCGTTTGGCGTCGCCGATGAGCGTGTCGCAGGCCGTGAAGAAGCGCGTGAGCACCGGGTCGTCGACGATCGCGACGGCCTCTTTCTCGTTGACGCCCGCGCTTCGCAAACGATCGAGCACCTTGTCCGGCGGCTCGGCCATCTCCGCCCGCACACGCTCGACCCACGCCTCGTCGACCGTCAGCGGCACGAGGTCTGGGTCGGGGAAGTAGCGGTACTCGTCCGCGTCTTCCTTCTCGCGCTGCATCACGGTGACGCGCTTGGCGTCGTCCCACCCGCGGGTCGACTTCGCACGAGCGCCCATGACCTTGCCGTCGTCGAGCCAGCGCTTGACCTGCTCGCGCTGTTCGTACTCGATCGCCCCGCGCACGGCGGCGAACGAGTTGAGGTTCTTGATCTCGACGACCGGCGTCTTGAACAGCTCGCCGCCGCGCTCGATGAGCACGTTGATGTTCGGCTCGAAGCGGATCTGCCCCTGCTCCATCACGGCTTCGCTGACGCCGAGGTGACGCACGAGGTCGCGCAGCCACCGGCAGAACGTCTCGACCTCGTCGGCCGACGAAAAGTCCGGCTCGGTGACGATCTCCAGCAGCGGGGTGCCAGCGCGGTTCAGGTCGACGATCGAGTGATCGATGACACCGCCTCCCGGCGCTTCGTGCATGAGTTTGCCGGCGTCTTCTTCGAGGTGGGCGCGCGTGATGCCGATGCGCTTGGTGGCTGTGTTGGGCAGGTTGCCCGACGCGTCGTCGACCTTGATGTCCACCGCGCCGTCGTAGCACAGCGGCAGGTCGTACTGGCTGATCTGATAGTTCTTCGGCAGGTCGGGGTAGTAGTAGCTCTTGCGGTCCCACTTGGTGAAGGACGCGATCTTGCAGTTGAGCGCGAGCCCGACCTTGATCGACATCTCGACGGCTTGGCGGTTGATCACCGGCAGCGTGCCCGGCAGGCCGATGGTGACGGCGTCCAGAAGCGTGTTGGGCGGCGAGCCGGCGTGGTCGGGGTGGGCGACGTTGGGCGCGGGCGACCACATCTTGGTCTGCGTCGCGAGTTCGACGTGCACCTCAAGCCCGACTTTGAGCGTGGCGTGGAGATCGCCTGCGGCGGCGGTGGTCATGCGGGCAGCTTACCGGGGCGGGCGGGAAGGCAATAGACGGCCCAGAGGGGCGTTAGTCCGGCGTGCCCAGCGTGGGCGTGCGTGTGATGTGCTTGACGGGTTTCTTTGAGGCGAACTGATGAGCGTGATCCGAGTTTTGTTGGCGTGTGTGGCGATGGTTGCGGCGGTGGGCGCGGGGGCTTCGGCCGTGGCGAGCACGGGGTCGCAGCCGCCGAACTTCGTCTTGCTGCTGTCCGACGACCAGGGGTGGACCGAGACCTCGGTGGCGATGCACCCCGGCGTCCCGGGCTCGAAGAGTTCGATCGTGCAGACGCCTTACCTCGAGATGCTGGCCGAGGACGGGATGGTCTTCTCGGCCGCGTACGCCCCGGCCCCGGTCTGCGCGCCGACGCGCGCCAGCCTGCTCACCGGGATCAGCTGTGCAGCGCTGAATTGGACCAAGGCCGGCCCGGCCGCGACCGCGCGGGCCAACTACCCGATGCTCGGCGCCGAGCAGGACCGGAGCATCGATGCCGAACTCGTCACGCTGCCCGAGATGCTGCGCGACGCCGGCTACGCCACCGCTCACTTCGGCAAGTGGCACCTCAACAGCGGCGGCCCCGAGGCCCACGGCTACGACGCCAGCGACGGCAACATCGGCAACGAGGCGTCCGGCCAGCACGGCCCGCCCAACCCGGTCGACATCTTCGGCATGGGCCACCGCGCCGCCGACTTCATGGCCGTCAGCCAGCGCGCCGGCAAGCCGTTCTTCATTCAGATGTCCTACCTCGCGTTGCACTCGCCGGAGAACGCGCTGCCCGAGACGGTCGCCAAGTACCGGGCCATGCTCGGCAACGGCCGGACCGAGCGCCCGGCGCAGCGTGCCGCGCTCGTCGAGAACCTCGACACCGGCGTCGGCCAGGTGCTCGCCACGATCGACGAGCTCGGCCTCGCCGACAACACCTACGTCATCTACATGTCCGACAACGGGGCCAACAGCGGCGCGGCCAACCGCCAGCGCGGCAACCGCGCGGCCGACGCGTCGCCGATCAGCGGCGGCAAGGGCGACCTCGGCGAGGGTGGCATCCGCGTGCCGTTCATCGTCCGCGGCCCCGGCGTGCTGCCCGGCGCTTACTGCCACGAGCGCGTCGTCGGTTACGACCTGTACCCCACGCTCTGCGCCCTCGCGGGGGTGCGTCGCTCGCTGCCCGATGCGATCGAGGGCGGCGACCTCTCCGGGCTGTTCGCCACCGGGCGTGGCGAGGTCGAGCGGTCGCGCGACGCCATGGTCTTTCACTTCCCGCACTACCAGGCCGACACGCCGCACTCGTCGATCTATCTCGACGACTGGAAGCTGACGTACTGGTACGAGGACCGCACGTCGAAGCTGTTCAACCTCGCCGACGACCTCGCCGAGCGGCGCGACCTGTCCGAGCAGCAGCCCCGCCGAGCCGAACAGATGCGGCGGCTGCTTGCGGGGTACCTCGAAGACGTCGATGCCAGCCTGCCGACGGTGAATGATTCGTACGACCCCGCGCAGCCGAGCGTGTCGCAGCAGGGCGGGCGCAATCGGCAGGGGCGGGGCGAGGGCGAGCGTCGGCCGCGTCGATAGGCCTTGGCGAGCACCTTATGAGCGAGCGTGCGGCGTTGACACGCGCGGCAGGCTACGCTGCTGTCGTCATGCTTTCCGATGCCTCGCTGATCTTTGCTTTCGCGCTCGACGGGAAGGGCGGCGCGACCGAGATGGATGCCGCGGCCGTCGAGGCGTGGTCGGCCGATGCGTCGCCGATGTGGCTGCACATGGACCGCAAAGAGCCGGAGACGCGGGCGTGGCTCGCCGAGTCGGGCGGGCTGTCGCCGCTGGTGGTCGAGGCGTTGATGATCGAAGACACGCGGCCGCGGTGCACGCCGATCGAGGGCGGGGCGATCGTGAATCTGCGGGGCGTGAATCTGAATCCCGGCGCCGAGCCGGACGAGATGATCTCGCTTCGGATGTGGGTCGAGCCGAGGCGTTTGATCAGCGTGCGTGCATCGCGGCTGATGGCCGTGGGCGACGCGCGGGAGGCGTTGCTGAGCGGGTCGGGGCCGACGGCGATCGGGGGGCTGCTCGCGAAGCTCGCGGGGGCGCTGGCCGAGCGCGTCGAGCCGGTGCTCGACAACCTCGAGGAGATGATGGACGAGCTCGAAGACCGCACGCTCGAAGACGCCGGTCGGCCGGGCACGCAGGACCGTCTGAACAGCACGCGGCGGCAGGCGATTCACCTGCACCGCCACCTGCGCCCGCAGCGCGACGCGCTGAGCGCGCTGGCCGGCAGCTATTTCGCCGGGCTGCAGGACATCGATCGGTCACGCTTCCGCGAGGCGGCCGACCGGACGACGCGCTTCGTCGAAGACCTCGAGGCGTTGCGCGACCGCGCGGCCGTGCTGCACGAAGAAGCGCTGACCCGCCAGTCGGAGAAGATCAACCGCACGACCTACGTGCTCACGCTGGTCGCGACGATCTTCCTGCCGCTGGGGTTCGTGACGGGCTTGCTGGGGATCAACGTCGGCGGCATCCCGCTCGCCGAGTCGGGCGCGGGGTTCCTGATCATCTGCGGGGCGCTGGCGGCGCTGGCGGTCGTGGAGTACCTGATCTTCCGCTGGATGAAGCTGCTGTGAATCGCCAAGCGCGTGGCGGTTAGAGCGTTCTGCGTGGGTGTTGACCGGGTGCCACACCTCGCCGAAGGCGATGTGTGGTTGGAGGTCGATCGTCCATCAGCACACATCGTGCTGCGCACGAGGTGTGGCACCCGATGCGCAACCGGCCAGAAACGACGCAATACGCTCTACCCGAGCACGGGGTCGGTCATCCCGAGTTTTTCGAACGCGGCTTTGCGGAGCAGGCAGGCGTCGCACTGACCGCAGGGGCGGTAGCCGAGCGGGTGGGACGGGTCGGGGATCGGGTCGTAGCAGGAGTGCGTGAGCGCGTAGTCGACGCCGAGGTCGAGGCCGCATTGGATGATCTGCGGCTTGGTGAGCGTGAGCAGCGGGGCGTGGATGCGGACGCCGCGGCCCTCGACGCCGGCCTTGGTCGCGAGGTCGGCCATCGCCTGGAAGGCGGCGAGGTACTCCGGCCGGCAGTCGGGGTAGCCGGAGTAGTCGACGGCGTTGATGCCGAGGTAGATCGCGCCGGCGTCGAGCACCTCGGCCAGCGCGAGCGCGTAGCTGAGGAAGACGGTGTTGCGGGCCGGGACGTAGGTGACGGGGATGCCGTCGGCTATGGCGTCGGCGTCGCGGTCTTTGGGGACGTCGATCGTGTCGGACGTGAGCGCCGAGCCGCCGAAGGCGCGCAGGTCGATCGCGGCGGTGCGGTGGGTGACGGCGCCGAGTTGGTCGGCGACGGCCGTTGCGGCGGCGAGCTCGGCGCGGTGGCGCTGGCCGTAGTCGAACGACAGGCAGTGGCAGGCGTGGCCGGCGTGTCGGGCGATGGCCAGCACGGTCGCCGAGTCGAGCCCGCCGGACAGCAGCACGACCGCGGGCGTCTGCGACGCGCCGCCGGGCAGGGCGGGGGCGGATGCGGCGGCGAGCGTGTCGGGGGATGGCGTGGGCGTGTCGGTCATCGGTCAGGGGCGCTCGTCGGGGTCTTCTTCGTCGTCTTTACCTTCATCTTGTTCATCGGGTCGATCGACGACCACCAGCGTGCCGACCACGAGGTCGCCGAGGCGCTGGCGGTACGGGCCGACGATCAGCAGCAGCGCCAGCAGCCAGGCGACCAGCTCCATCACGCGCAGCAACCCGCGCACGACCACCTGACGCGGCGTGGGCGTCGAGCCGTCCAGCGTCACCACGCGCAGGCCCGTGATGTGCTTGCCCAGCGACTTGCCGGTGATGAGCTCGGCGACGGTTGTGTGCAGGATCACCCCGCCGATCACCGCGGCCCCTGGCAGCACGGCCGTCCACTCCCACGACGTCGCCATCGACCCCGGCCAGTGCGCGTAAAGCTGGCCCGGCGACATCCGCCACGCCAGGCACGCCAGCCCCGCGACCGGCAGCACGTCGATCGCCGCCGCCGTCAGCCGCTGCGAGAGCATCGCGATCGCCACGCCGTCGGGCAGCTGCGGCGTCCGCTCCTCGACCGGCCGACGCCAGTACCACACCAGCACCATCACGATCGCCGCGGCCAGCACCGTCAGCTCGATCGCCAGCCCCGCCGGCCCGGGCAGGATCGGCTGCGTCACGACCGTCACCGCCCCGCCGCCAATCCGCGCGCCATCCAACTGCACGCCCCCGGCACGCAGCCGCAGCTCCGGCGCAGCCTCCGCGTCTGTCGCGCCCTCGTCGGAGTCGTCGATCCGCTCCGCCGCGCCCACCACCGCCCACGCCGCGCCGTCGCCGCCGATCGCCGCCCACGCCTCGCCCTCGCCCACGCCCACCGGCAGCGAACCCACCGCCGCCACGCCCCCCGGCCGCAGCACCCACGCCAGCAGCGAGATCCCCCGGTCTTCCTGAGCCACCACCCACGTCTGCCCCGCCGCCGCGACCCCGCGCGGCTCGAGCGACCGCGCATCCCACACCACCGGCTCACTCCACGCCCCGTCACCCGCCGTCGCACGTGCGACCCAGCTCGTCGCATTGCCGTTTTCGTTTGCCCCGCTCGCCAACACCCACACCCCGTCCGCGTCCGCACGCGCCGTCAGCCCCACCGCCTCGCCGCCCGCGCCCGGCTGCGGCCAGTCCACCGCACGCCACGCCCCCCGTTCCAACACCCAGAGCGTCGCCCCGCCGTCCGACCGATCGACGGCATCGGCCGGCTCCGCTTCCTCCTCGACCGCGCCGCTCTCTGTTGGCGCGATCGGCTCGCGCAGCGGCGGCAGCCCCAGCGCCCGGCGGCGGCGCGGGTCGACCACTTCGACCGCCGTGTTCGATGTCGTGGCCAGTCGCGGCGGGCCTTGCTCCGCTTGCTGCGATGACCCCGAGGCCGGTCCCGGCGACGGCGCTTCGGCCGTTTCGCTTACCGCGACGGCCCCGCCCTCGATCAGCGCCCACACCCGCCCCGACTCGGCCGCTAAGGCCGTCACCTCGCCAGTCGTCGGCAGGCTGGGCAGCGTGCCGCGCTCGTACCGCCACGCCTGCGCCGCCTCCATCCACTCCGCCCGCACGGCCACCACCGACCCGCCCGAGAACACCGCCACCGCTCGGTCGCCCTCCGCCGCCAGCCCGGCCGGCATCAACGCCCCGCGCAGCGTCCCCACGCGGCGGAGCTGGCCGACCTCGCCGGTCTCCGAGTCTTCGTCCGACACGCCCAGCTCGCCGTGCATCATCTGCGTGCGCGCCACGCCCTCGGCATCAGTCCACGGCGAAGCCACCCAGACCGACGACGCCTCGCCCGCCGCCTGCACCTCGCCGACCTCGGCCTGCTCCCCCCGCGCAGCGCCCGACCCACCCGCTGCCCACAGCAGCGCGACCGCGCACGCAAGCCTCAGCGCTCGATCAATTACACAGTTGCGGCCGGTCGGCTCGAAGCACATGCCCCGAGCCTAGCACCCCCGCGCGCTTCGCATCCTTATGCCGCCGGTTGCATCGGTCGCGGCAGCGGCGCCCGCTCGTCGCGGCCGGCGGGCTCGGCTTGCTCGGGCGCGTCCGGCCCGTTTAGCTCGGCGTACGTCTCGCGGTCCAGCTCGAAGTCCAGCTTCTGCAGGCCCGACGTGCCGCGGCTGAACAGGTAGCCCCACGCCTCGCCCACGGCCCCGGCCCACATCCCCGCGAACATCACCGGGCCGAGCATCGGCAGCATCCACGACCGCCCCGTGCGGTGCACGTGCGCCGCCGCGCGGGCCACCCGCACGAACGGCACCAGCGGCGTGGCCGCCGCGTAAAACAGTCGCCGACCCAGAGGCCAGCCGTTCGACTCGGCACGCGACGCCGCGTAGCCGCGCTGCCCGTGGAACTCCATCTGCAGGAACCAGCCCATCCGCGCGACGTTGAGGTGGTTGCCCACCGCCGAGCCGATGCGGTACACCCGGTGCCCGCGGTTGCGCAGCACCTCGATCAGGGCGCACTCGTTGTCCAAGAGGTCGGCGAGGTCGTCGCCGAAGGTGTTGAGCACGTCCATGCGGTAGGCGATGTGGTGCCCGCCGAGGCGCGTGGCTTCGCCGTCGGTCACGGGTGCGACGGTCGGCGCGAAGCCGGCGTAGAGGTGCGCCCAGCTCACCCATGTCTCGGGGTTGGCGTTGCCCTGCCCGAAGCCGACCGCCGACCAGTCGCCGTCGCGGAAGGCCTTGACCAGCTCGGCGATCAGGTTTTCCGTGGGGTAGGAGTGCTCTTCGCCGTAGAGAAAGACCGGCGCCGTGGCGACGCGAAGCCCGGCGACCATCGCGCCCCCGGCGTCGGCCCCGGCGGGCAGGTCGGCCGTCTTCCAGCCGTGGAACGCGCTGAGTTGCTCGGCGTCCGCGCCGATCGCCTCGGGCGACGGGCCGACGATGATGATCTCGATCTTCTCGGCCAGCGTCTGCGCGGCCATGTGCTCGATCGCCTGGCGGCAGACCTCGTAGCTGTCTCGCGTGACGTAGACCACGCTGACCCAGGGGCGGTCGGCGGCAAACTCCAGCGGCGGGCGCGCATCGGCGTGCATCACAAGCTCCTGCATGGATCGATTGGACGCGGCGGGGAGAACGCCGCTACCCCCAATGAACCACGCCAGACCGCCCGCGAGCCAGTCAACCTCGCCATCCGCGCACGATCGCGGACGGTTGAACCGATCACGCCGAATCGGCAAGCCCGGCAAGCCGCCCGCCGACCGTTCTCGGACCTATGCGATCGGGCTGGGTTCGCAAGCTGCACGGCTCGGCGATGCGGTCGGCCGTACACTCGCTCGATGCTCGCCTACCGCCTGCCGCTTGGGGCGTTGATGATCGTCGGCCTGGTCGGCGTGATCGCGCTCGACAACCGGCTGGACCAGCTCGACCTGCGCGACACGTTCTGGCAGACGCTGTTCCTCGATCGGGATTACCTGCCGGCCGGGCTGCTGGTGCTGGTGATGTTGCTGGTGCTTCAGGCGCTTCTGGCTCGAGAGATCGCGGGGTTGATCCGCGCGACGCAGGGATCGGCCGACGGGTTTCTGATCTGGCTGGCGGGGTTTGTGGGGTGCGTGCTGATGTACATCGTGCCGGTGGGGATCGACGGGGCGACGACGGTGGCGATCCACGCGTCGGCGATGGTGGTGCTGTTTGTGCTGGCGCTGGGGCGGTACTCGTGGCACCGGCGGACGGATGGGGCGATCGCTGCGGTGGCGGTGGTGATGTTTGCGTTCGTGTACGCGGGGGTGCTGCCGGGGTTTTTGCTGGCGATGCGGCGGTTTCACTCGGCGTGGATGCTGCTGGCGGTGCTGATGGTGATCAAGTCCGCGGACATCGGGGCGTACTTCGTGGGGCGGCTGATCGGGCGGCACAAGCTGATCGTGTGGCTGTCGCCGGGCAAGACGTGGGAGGGGCTGGTGGGCGGGCTGGCGTTTGCGACGGCGGTGGCGACGCTGCTGGCGTGGGTCTCGAACCAGCAGGGGTGGGCGGGGTCGTGGCAGGGGGTGGGGGAGGCGCGGGAGTACGTGCGGATGACGCTGCCGCTGGCGTTCGCGGCCGGGGCGGGGCTGGCGGTGGCGGCGGTGGGGCAGTTGGGCGACCTGGCGGCGTCGGCGTTCAAGCGGGACGCGCAGACGAAGGACTCGGGCACGGGGGTGCCGGGGTTTGGCGGGGTGCTGGACGTGGTGGATTCGCCCATCCTCGCGGCGCCGGTGGCGTTCTGGCTGCTGACGCTGGCGGGGCGATTTGTCGTGTGACGCCGGGTTGGCGGGCCGGCGTGGCTTGGCGGGGGGCGGACGCCCGATATACTTCGGGACGGCTCGTCCCGCGGAAGCGGGCGGGTGTTCTGCCCTCTCGCCGACCCCGAAAAAGCGGTCGCGGCGGGGCGTGGTGTCGGGCGTGGGCCCGGCCGACCTTTTTGTTCATCAGGAGTTTCGACCATTCCCCGCCGATTCAAGCCCCAGCCCCGCGACACCGGCAAGCGTCTGCGTGTCAACGAGCAGATCCGCGTCTCCCCTCTCCGCCTGATCGACGAAGACGACAACCCCGTCGGCATCGTCGATGTGAATGACGCCCGCGACCGCGCCCGCCGCGCCGGGCTCGATCTCGTCGAGGTCGCCCCCAAAGCCGATCCACCGGTCTGCAAGATCATGGACTACGGCAAGTGGAAGTACGCGCAACGCAAGAAAGAACAGAAGGCCAAGTCGCACGCCAAGCAGTCCGAGCTCAAGGGCATGCGCCTGCGGCCGAAGATCGACAGCCACGACCTGGGCATCAAGGTCGCCAAGGCGCGGACGTTCCTCGAGGACGGCGACAAGGTGCAGTTCACCATGCTGTTCCGCGGCCGGGAGATGGCCCACCAGGACCTTGGCATGAAGACGATGCGCGAGGTGTTCGACACGCTGCAGGACGTCGCGAAGGTCGAGGCGATGCCCAAGATGCAGGGCCGTCGGATGACGATGCTGCTCACGCCGGACCGCAAGAAGCCCGCCAAGGAAGAGCCGGCCCCCGCCCCCGCTGAGCAGGCGGTCGAGGCGTAGCGCGGCCGATCTGCCTCGCGGCGCACGATTTATCAGCGCATTAAAAAAAGCGTGGCCCTCCTCCTCGAGAGGCCACGCTTTTTATAGATGTGGATTGAGCGGGCGGGTTGCTACTCGCGGTCCCACTTGTTGGGCGTGTTGATGAAGTCCGTCAGTTCGTCGGGGCCCCAGATGTTTTCGGGGTCTTTGACCTTGACGTTCTTGGCGTGTCCGTCGGCCCAGGCGACGTTGATGGCGTTGCTGTGGCGGGCGTCGGCGTGGCCGAAGGAGAACTCGGGCGGGTCTTGGCCGGGGTAGAGGTAGGCGACCCCGGCGGTCTCGCCGGCGGTGTAACCCGTGGTCGAGCTGGAGCCGAGCTCGACCGCGAGATTCTTGGAGTCGGCGAAATAGATGGTTTCGGAGGGATTCAGGATGTCGCCGCCGCGGGGCGACTGATTAATGAGTGATGCTGCGCCGATGCCGAACGTCGGGTTGTCCAGCAGGGTGCCCATGAAGGTGTGATTCATCCCGTAGTGGATCTTGTACCAGAGCACGTTGGACTTCCAATTCGGGTCGTCCTGGGCGGTCGGCACGTCGAGAAAATCATCCGAGGTCGGCTCAAATGTCGGGCAGACGAAAGACTGAATGCCGGGCAGATAGCCGTCGCCCACCAGCCTGGATGCCCAGATCGCGTTGTCCTGAGCGTTGCCGCTGCTGCCCGCGCCGCCTCGCCCGCCGCTGGTGCTGGATTGGACGATCGACATGCCCTGAAGGGGTTCGCCGCTGGTGTACCCATCGACGTAGCGCACGTAGAAGCCGTAGTCCGCGACGAAGGCTTCGCCTGCTTTGCCGACTTGGCTGAGGTTGCTCAGGCACGCTGCACCGCGGGCGGTGTCGCGTGCGGCACCCAAGGCGGGGAGGAGAATGCCGATGAGCAGGGCGATGATCGAGATGACCACCAAGAGCTCGATGAGCGTGAAGCCGCGCGGGCGGGACGTGCAGGGATTTTGGAACATGTGGGTGTCTCGAAAAACTACGTCGGAACACCCCGGAATGAGATGAACAGATCAGCCGCCGCGGCTGCCGCCGCCACGCGAGCCACCGCCGCCGCTGGTTCCGAGAGTCGGATCGAGCGGGGCTTGGCCGAGTGGGTCCCAGAGCTTGCCGTAGCCAAAGAACGATCGTCCCTCGAATAGCGGTGTCTCGCTGCCGTTGTAGCCGGTGATTTCGGGGTCGTCTTTCTGGCGGAGTTCGCCGTGCCCGTCGGCGAAGCTGAACGAAGCAGAATCGCCGTGGTACCACTTGGGTTTATCGCCATCGACAGAAGAACGCTGTGTGAAATCGGCTTCGTCGTCGGGGAAGACGGTCATGAACTCGAAGAGGCCGTCATTAAGCCCACGAGAGATGGGGTTGGTGACCGTTCTGTTGTCGTTGGGGGCTCCTTCATCAACGAAGACGATGAGTTCGCTGGGATCGGCGATTAAGTCGATGCGCAGGAATTGATTGGTAAGCGAACTGCCCCCACGACCACCTCCGCTCTGGAATCCAAAGGTCGCGGATACCGCGGGATCATTGAAGAAAGTGGTGGTTCTCGGCTCGTAAAGGAAGCTGTTCGCGCTGTAGCTGATGCCAGAGCTTCGCTCGATGAAATCATCGGAAGGGCAGGCCATGACTTCCATGACCCCGACGCCGGGTCGAGTGGAAGGATTGTCATCGGTGAATTGAAAGGCCGAGGCGAGACTGGTGCCGCTGGATCTGTAGCTGAGAGCTCCGCTGCTGAGGTAGGGATAGATCTCAGACTCGGCGATATTGGTGCGATTGAAAGCGGTGAGAGCATCACTAACCAAGAAACCATTCACCATCCATGCATTGGCGGGGTTGCCGGCAAATCCAGACGTTCCGGCCGTCGACTTTCCAGCGGTGAAGTCGCGGTTGTCGGTGGCGTAGGTCATGTAAGCGATGCCCATCATCCGCATGTTCGATTGGCAGACGGCGCCTCGGGCCGTGGAACGCGCTGCACCCAGGGCTGGCAGGAGGATGCCGATCAGCAGGGCGATGATCGAGATGACCACCAGCAGTTCGATGAGGGTAAATCCCGGGGTGGTGGCCCGGGCACGCGCGGGGGTGCGAGGCGTGGACATGTCGGTCGGGGCTCCTGGTCTCGGCGGCGTGATGTGCAGGCCTTGCCGCCGTGGTGATTCAACCCGCATCTTAAAGATCTTCATCCCTTCTGCAAGGGATTGCTAACGGGTTGGGCAGAAATTCGAAGCCGGTTTGAGGGGCTTTGCGGGCTAGCGAGACGAATCGTGCCGGGCTTTGTGGGGCGATTCCCGGCGGGGGCGTCGGATTCTCGGCGGATCAGGCGGCCTGTGAGGCGGCATCGGCGGCCTGGGCGGCGGCGGGGCGTTTGCCCAAGGCGATGACGGGGGCGTGGGGGGTGTTGGCGTGGACCTGGGCGGCGATGGGGGTGAAGCCGAGGTGGGTGAGGAGGTTGAGCAGGGCGGGTTGGGTGAAGCCGTGGGCGTCGAGCGGGGCGGCGGCGGCTTGGGGCGTGCCCGTCGCGGCGCTTCCGGGGGGCGGCTGGTGCATGACGACGACGAGGCCTTCGGGTCGGGCGACGCGGCGGGCCTCGGTGAGCAGGCCGACGGGGTTTCGGTGGGTGTCGAGGAGGTCGAAGAGCAGGACGAGGTCGGCGGAGGCGTCTTCGAGGGGGAAGCGGCGGGGGTCGGGCTGGTGGCGGTATTCGGGCGTGGCGGCGGGATATTCGTGGGCGGCGGTGAACTGGCGGGTCTGGGCGATGCGTTCGGGGTTGCGGTCGACGGCGGTGACGGGCAGGCCCTGCTGGGCGAGCATGTGGGCGAGGGGGCCGGCGCCGTTGGCGAGGACGGCTCGGTCGACCTGGCCGAGCGCTTGGGCGGCCTGGAGGGCGGCCTGGACGCGCGACTGGGCTTGCTGTTGGGCGGTGGCGTCGGAGGCGAGGCGGGTCCACTCGGTGTCGGCGGGGTCGGCGGCGTGGGTCGGGGGGAGGGTGTCGAGGCCGGGCGGGGTGCCGAAGACGGCGGCGTTCCAGAGCAGGGGGGTGTTGGCGAATTTTTCGGCGACGACATCGAGGTCGGGGACGACGCGGGAGAAGCCCCACTTGTCGGAGAAATCGTCGAAGGTCTTGCCGGTGGCGGCGTCGCGGTCGGCCTGGGTGTCGCGGGGTTTGCGTTGGCCGTGGTAGTGGACGAACTCGATGGCGGGGTGGCCGACGCACCGCCAGCCGTTGAGGCGGGCGCGGATGCCGTAGTCGATGGTCTGGCCGCGGAGGAAGTTTTCGTCGAAGGGGCCGACGTCGTCGAGGACTTCGCGCTTGACGCAGTACATGCAGCCCATGGCGTGGTCGACCTCGACGGGGCGCGTCAGGGCGTAGCGTGGGAGGCCGAAGCCGAGGTGGTGGTAGCCGCGTGGGTGGAGGATGAAATCGCCCATGGCGTGGATGCGGCCGGAGGGGGCGAGCTGCTTGGGGGCGATGACGCCGAGGTCGGTCGGGCCGGCGTCGAAGAGGGCGATGAGTCGCGAGGCCCAGTGTGGGGTGAGCATCTGGGTGTCGCCGTCGAGGCGGACGACGATGTCACCGGTGCATCGGGCGATGAGCTGGTTGGTGGTCTTGGCGAGGATGCCGTGGTGGGGGCCTTCGGTCAGGGAGAGGAAGGGTTGGTTGTCGCGCCAGGTGCGTTGTGCCCATTGGGCGAGGGTGTCGGCGGACTCGTCGGTGGAGCCGTCGTCGTGGGCAAGGATTTCGAGGTCGGCGGGGTCGTCGGCGAGGGTGTCGTGGAGGGACTGGAGGAGAAGGGTGATGAGGTCGAGCTTGCCGTCGCGGGAGGAGCTTGGGCCGTTGTTGAAGTTTGGGATGAGGATGGAGACGCGGGGCATGTTTATTTGGTGGTTTGGTGGTTGTGTGATTTGGTGATTGGTTGTGGGGGTGGTTGGTGGGGGTACCCAAGGCGGCGCTGCGCTTTGCCTTGGCTTGGGTGTGGTGGTGGTTGTGGGGTTAGGCGGCGGCGGCGGTGGGGTGGGTGGCGTAGCCGAGCTGTTGGAGGAGGGTGCCGCCGAAGGTGTTGAAGGTGGCGAGGGCGGCGTCGTCGAATTCGTTGGCCCAGTCGCCGACGACGCCCTTGCGGTAGAAGGCGGCGGACTTGGTTTCGCCGGTGGCGTCGCCGGTGGCGCGGCGGTCGAAGGACGCGGCATCGATACAGGCTTCGATGGCCGCGGTGTCGGTGTCGACGCCGACGAAGGCGGCCATCTCGGTGACGTGTGGTTCGGGGGCGCGGTGGAGGTCTTCGTAGCGGACTTCGAGGTAGCGGTCGCCGAGGTCGGCGGCGGCGGCGCGGGCGTGCTGGACGTAGGGGACCCAGTGCTGGCGGACGGTGTATTCGACGTAGCGTTCGAAGGTGGGGAACTTTTGCGTGAAGGCCTGGCCGCTTTGGCGGAGGTTGTGGTGGTATCCGGAGACGCAGACGTCGCGTCCGTCGCGGATGACGTGGATGAAGCGAGCATCCGGGAAGGCCTGGCTGAGCTGCGGGATGCAGAGGGCGTGCTCGGGTGTTTTTTCGCCGATGGCGCGGACGGTTTCGTGGCCGCGGGTCCATCGGGCCATGGCCAGGCCGACGGTGGTGGCGAAGAGGAAGCGGACGTCTTGCTCGGTGAGGTCGCCGTCGGTCCCGGCCTTGTGGCGTTGGTTGTAGACGGAGGCGAACTGGCCGAGGAGGGGCAGCAGGATGGGCGCGAAGTAGGCCTCGCCGTGGCAGCGGACGTGGGGGTGGCCGTCGAGGAGGTTCTGGACCCAGGTGGTGCCGGACTTCTGGCAGCCTATGACGAAGAAGAGCTGCTTGCCGAGGACGGCGTTGAGCTCGGCGAGTTGGTCGGCGTGGGCGTGGGCGGCCTTGGGGGGGTGGGTCATCAGGCGGCGCTCCGTTCGGGTTGGGCGATGGGTTCGGCGGGTGTGTCGCTCGCGGGCTGCTCTGCTTCCGGGGGCGGGGGCGAGGGGAGGCAGCGGGCGAAGCCGGGGTCGTCTTTGGGGAGGTAGAGCGCGTCGATGACCTGCATGGCGTAGGCGAGGTCGTCGGGGGAGAAGGGGTCGGCGCGGGGCGAGCCGGCGGAGCGGACTTTGAAGGAGTCGGGGTTCTGCGTGTCGGCGGGGGCGAGGGGGGTGCCGGCGTAGTCGGGCGTGGTGCCGAGGGAGCGCATGCGTTCGGCGGAGGCGGCCTCGACGACGGGGTCGATGAGCGCGGTGTCGAGGGGGAGCTCGAACATCGCGATGACCTGCGTGAGGGTGTCGGGGGTGCACTGCTTGAGCTGGGCGTAGTCGAGCATGTACGGCCGCTGGAGGCGGCGGCGGAGGTCGTGCATCTGGTTGTAGAAGGTGACGATCTTGGCGATGCCGTAGCGCGGGCAGCGGACGAAGTCGGCGGGCGTGCCCTCGAAGACGGCGATGCGGTGGACGGCGTGGTGGTAGGCCGAGCGGAGGGTGTCGAGCAGGTCGCGGGTGAGGATGAGGACGGGGACGTCGCCGAGCTGGCTGGCGTCGATGGGGCCCATGGCCCAGTACGGGCGTCGGGCGAGCATGGCGCCGTAGAAGTGGGTCCAGAGGACGGGGTAGCCGGGCTTTTGCTCGATGGCGAAGACGTTTTGGAGGTCGGCGTCGCCGCGGAGTCGGGCGAGGTAGTCGTCGAGCATGAAGCGCAGCCAGGTGCGGCCGGACTTGGGGTAGGAGGCAACGGCGGGCATGCGGGGGTTATCGGCCCCGGTGTGCGCGGGGCTCCACGATGCACGACCCGGCGGCGACGCGCTTGGGGTGAAGCGGGTTCACACAGGGCGATGTGCGGTGTGGCCATCAAGACCGTACGCACACCTCGTGCTTCGCCCGAGGTGTGGCACCCCTTGCGAAGGTTCAGAGGCCGGGGCGGGTGGCGACCAGGCAGGTGCCGCCGATGTTGCCTTCGGTCGGGTGCATGGTGATTTCGAACGGGCCGCGCGGTCCTTCGCCGGCGCGGCCGAGGGCGTTGGCGCAGTCGTCGAGCAGGTCGTCGCGGTTGCGGCGGAAGAAGGGGGCGCGGATGACGACCTGGCGCCGGGCGGCGTCGACGGTGCGCTGGATGGCGTCGGCGACGTCGGCGAGCGGTACGTGCTGGATGATGCCGAGGCAGAGCACGATGTCGTAGCCGTCGTCGGGCAGGCGGGTATCGACGATGGAGCCCTCGTCGAAGGTGACGTTCGTGACGCCGGAGCGTTGGGCGAGCTGGCGGGCGGCGTTCACGCGTTGCGGCTGGATCTCGACGCCGCGGGCATGGGCGACGGCTCGGGCGACGTGGGCGGTGATGAGGCTCTCGGCGCAGCCGAGGTCGAGGAGGGTGTCGGTCGGGCGGAGGTCGAGGTGGGGGGCGACGGGTTCCCAGCGTTTCTGGACGGGCCAGATGCCCTCTTTGCCTTCGGCGTCGACGAGGCCGCGGTAGTAATAGGTTCGGCCGTCGGTCTGGCGGGCGCGGGCGAGCGGGTGGGCGTTGGGGTGCGGGGCGTGTGTTGGGCTGGGGGACGTTTGCGGGGTCAGGAGCATGTCTTGGTGATCGACGCTCGGGCGGTTTGGGCTTGATGATTATCGGGCGAAGGACAAAGGGGTCAATGAAAGGGGCGACGATCTTGCGATCGTCGCCCCGCATCAGTGATCGGAGGCTCGCGGGGCGAACGTCCGGGTCAGGCTGTGAGGAGAGTGACTTAGCCGAGCAGGGCGAGGACGGCCTGCGGGGCGTTGTTGGCGATGGCCAGCGAGGACGTGGCGGCCTGCTGGAGGATCTGAGCCCTCGTCAGCTCGGCGGTCTCGGCGGCGAAGTCCGTGTCGCGGATGGACGACTCGGCCGCGGAGGTGTTCTCGAAGGCGACGCCGAGGTTGCGGATGGTGGCTCCGAGCGTGTTCTTCTGGAACGCTCCGAGTCGGCCTCGCAGTTCGGCGACCTGGGTGATGGCGTCGTCGACGACCTTCTGGGCGGCCGTGAGGTCGCCATCGACCACGTTGTTGGTCTGGGAGTTGGCCAGGGACGACAGGTAGCCGTTCTGGACCGTGCCCAGGTTGCGGACGGCGACGTTGCCGATGCCGATCGTGGCCTGGTTGAGGATGTCGACGTTGGGGCCGATGTTGAACTGCGCCCCGCCGCCGGTGATGGTGAGGGCACCGGCCACGTTGAGTTCGCCAAGGGTCTGCGAGCCTGCGACGGTCAGGGTGGCTTCCAGGTCGAGGAAGTCGGAGTTGACCCGCAGGATGTTGCCTCGTGCGGTGGCGGACACGCCGTTGACGGTGGCCTCGAGGTCCTGGCCTTCGTCGCGGATCGCGTTGGAAGCGGCGAGCGCGGCGAGGGTGGAGCTGGAGGTGGCGTCGGCGGCGTTGTTGTCGCCGTCTTCGAGGTTGAAGATTCGGCCGTTCTGGCCGCCGTTGTCGACGACGTCGATCTCGACGAACTGGTCGGCACCGAGCGTGTCCGTCTTGAAGACGATGCCGGTGCCGGAGGTCGCCGCGGAGACGCCGGTCACTTCGGTGAACTTATTGACCTGGGAGACGATGTCCGCCAGGGCGGTGCCCGAGGTGAAGGTGAACTCCCGCGAGCCCAGGGCGCCGTTGACCTCGAAGGTGAAGGACGAGGTGTTGGCGGTGAGGTCGAGGGCGCCACCGGTCGAGAGGAACAGGCCGCCGTACTGGGCGGACGTGTTCACCAGGATGTCGACCTGGGTGTTCTCGGTGGGCGAGAGCTTGGCGGCGTTGATCGAGAAGTCCGTCACCTGCGCGGCCTGGGCCGAGATGGTGAAGTCGTACGTGCCGTTCAGCAGCTTGGTGCCCTGGAAGCTGGTCGACGACGCGATGCGGTCGATGGTCTGCAGGATCGAGTCGACCTGCAGCTGGTTGGCTTCCTTCTCGTCTTCGGACAGGCCGGCGTCGTTGGCCGACTGACCGACGAGTGACTGGACTTCCAGGAGCAGCGAGCTGATTTCCTGGAGGCCGCCCTCGGCGATGTTGACGACCTGGTCGGCGCGTTCGGCGTTGCCGATGGCGGCCGAGATCTTGGATTGCTCGGAGCGCAAGGCCTCCGAGGCAATCAGGCCGGCCGGGTCGTCGGCCCCGCGGTTGATCCGCAGGCCCGTCGAAAGCCGCTCGAGCGAGGTGTTAAGGGAAGTGTTCTGAGCGCTCAGATTTCGCTGGGCGATCAACGATTGCACATTGGTGTTGATCCGACTCATTGTCGCGATCCTCCGTGAACACGCGAGTCCGTGTTACGTTCGGGGTGAAGGGTTACTGCTGGCTCCAGCCAAGAACGTCCACGGATCTCCGATCCGAACCCTGATGCTGTGGGCGAGCCGCACCGTGCGACTCGCTCGTTCCGGAACGGTGATGGCTCCGCCAACCGCACATCCTTCTTCGGTCGACTCCCGGCCGTGGAGCCCGCCGAATCGGACGTTGCGCTTATCGGAACCACCGGCCGGCCCGGCTCGGTGCAGGCGGCTTGGTCCGACCAGGCCGCCCGATCACGCTGATCGTCACGACCGGTACGCGCCTTAACTTCGGCGCGCGCGTTTTTTTCGACCCACCCCCGCCCATCGGCAATCTTAGCGCACGCGATACCAGCAGACGCCATGCGTCTTTAGGGCAAGGGGTGTGGAAAGGGGGTCAGCGAACCAGCCGTCCGAGGGTCAGTTGCCCTGCAGGCGTTCGTACTCTTCGCGGCTGATGCGTTCGCGCGTGCCGTCTTCGCTGACCTTGTGGTACTCGCAGGCGGCCAGCACCACGGGCGCGGCGAGGGCGGCGGCGAGGAAGATTCGGCGGAGGATCCAGGCGGTGTTCATGCGGGGGCTCGGCGGGGGTTTTGAAGCCGTAGCGTAGCCGGGCGGGTGCGCACGAAAAAGCCCCGGCCGAAACCGGGGCTCGAGGGGCGATCGGGGGTTGCGGGGCGGGGCCGGGCGGTCGGGCGTCAGCCCAGCAGGCCGAGCACCGAGGAGGGCGAGTTGTTCGCGAGGGCCAGCGAGTTGGTCGCCGCGGCCTGAAGGATCTGAGCTCGGGTGAGCTCGGCGGTCTCGGACGCGAAGTCGGTGTCGCGGATGGCGGACTCGGCGGCGGAGACGTTTTCGAGGGTGACGCTCAGCGAGTTGATGGCCGAGCCGATCACGTTGGACTGGAACGAGCCCAGCCTGCCGCGGAGGCTGGACACCTGGTTGATGGCGTCGTTCACGACGGTCTGCGCGTCGGTGAGGTTGCCGTCGATGACGTTGAGGTTGCTGCCCGAGCCGAGCGCGGCGAGGGAGGCGGAATAGTTGTTGCCGTCGGAGTCTTCGAGGGTCTGGTTGCCCAGGAAGCGGGTGCCGACGTTGCCGATGCCCAGCCGGACCTGCGACTCGATGGAGACGGTGGGTGCGAGGTTGAACGCCGCGCCGCCGCCGGTGACGGTGAAGAGCTGGGCGGCGCCGAGGCTCTCGTAGGCGTCGGAGGAGAGCGTGACGCTGAGGTCGAGGGTGTTGGTGGCGATGGAGGCGGTGATGCCGTCGCCACGGAAGGCCACGCCGTTGATCGTGCCGCCCACGTCCTGGCCGACGTCGCGGATCGGGTTGGTCGCGACAAGGAAGGCGGTGCGCTGGCCGCCGGCGGTGCCTGCGGTGTTGTTGTCGGTGGACGACAGCTCGACCACGCCCGAGCCGGTCTGGCCGTTGACATCGACGATGTCGATCTCGACGAACTGGTCGGAGCCGAACTCGGTGGATTTGATGACGATGCCGTCGCCGGAGGTGGCGGCGGAGACGCCGGTGACCTCGGTGAAGGTGTTGATCGAGTCGGCGACGTTGGCGAGGGTGGCACCCGAGGCGAAGGAGAAGAACTGGGTGCCCTGGTTGCCGGCGAGCTGGAAGCTGAAGACGGAGTCGGCGTTGTCGTCGAGCTCGATGCCGCCGCCGAGCGAGAGGTACAGGCCGGCGACCTGAGCGGACGCGGTGATGATGGCGTCGACGTCGGTGTTCTGGTTGGGGGCGAGGTTGGCGGTGTTGATCTGGAAGTCACTGAGGTTGGTCGACTGGTTCGACACGGTGAAGTCGAAGCTGCCGTTGAGCAGCTTGTTGCCGTTGAAGGTCGTGGTGGAAGCGATGCGGTCGATCGACGCGAGGATGGAGTCGATCTGCTGCTGGTTGGCTTCCTTCTCGTCGTCGGAGAGGCCGGCGTCGTTGGCGGACTGGCCGATCAGCGATTGGAGCTCCAGGAGCTGGGCGTTGATTTCCTGCAGGCCGCCCTCGGCGACGTTGACCACCTGGTCGGCACGCTCGGCGTTGGCGATCGCGGCGGTGATGGAGGCCTTCTCGGAGCGGAGTGCTTCGGAGGCGATCAGGCCGGCGGGGTCGTCGCCGCCGCGGTTGATCCGCAGGCCGGTGCTCAGTCGCTCGAGCGACTTGTTTAGCTGGGCGTTGTTGTTGGACAACGAACGCTGAGCGATCAACGACTGGATGTTGGTGTTAATCCGACTCATGGGTGATCTCCCGTCCGCCCGGCGGCCCGGACTGCGACCGCGGTGTGAGCGGCAGGTGCTGACGTGTCTGGATCAGCCTCGGCCTGACGCCTGAACCCGCGGATGCCTCGTCTCGTTCGATGCCGCGGGCCAGCCGAACGAGTGACCTCGGAACATCCCGAGGTGCTGGCATCTCGATCGACGGCATCGACCGCGCAGTTCAACCCCTTCGCCTTGTCAGAGGCCGATACCACGCCCCACGGGACCGACGATCCCGTACACCCCGAACAACCCGAATCGCAAAGCCACCCAGCCGTTACAGACGGCCCAGGATCGAGCCCGGGTTCGCCATCACGGCGCAGGTCTTACGCCTGGATGCCGCGCGTTTCTCGTTGTTTCACAAGGTCAGGGCCGCGCCCGTCGCCGAAGCACGCCCGCCCCCATCGCTGCGATGACCAACGCCGCGGTTGTGGGCTCGGGCACCAGCGGATCTGGGGCCGAGCCGAACACGACGTCGTCGATGATCGCCTTGATCGCCTGCTCGTTGAGGTAGTCCTCGCGGATGGTCGCCTCGCTGGGGATCGACGACGCGGGCACGCCGGTGAGGGTCGCGAAGGTCGTCCACATGGCGATGGGCCGGCCCCATTGGTTGTTGGCGTGAAGCCGATCGCGGAACAGCACGTCGATCGGGTCGTCCATGTTGTAGGTGCCGTCGTTCAAGATCGCGTCGTAGACGGCCTCGAAGACGCGTGCGGTCGGGATGAACTCGAACGTACGGCCGGGCAGGGCGTCGCGGAGTTGGTCGGCGAGCTCGTTGAGGTACTGCTCAGACCGGACGAACGGCGTCTCGTCGTTCAGCGGATCGACGATCGACTCCCACATGCCGGCGCCGATGGTGTTGCGGTCGAGCCAGGCTTCGTGGAGGTAGTACGTCTCGGCGGGGCCGCCGTTGTTGGCCTCGAAGAGGGCGATCATGTTGAGGATGGAGTCGCGGTCGTTGCCGAGGTTCGCGAGGTTGGGCTCGAAGAGCCGGCCGTTGTGCGGCTGGAAGACGACGGCGTCCCACGGCTCGGACAGCCCGGCGACCATCGAGGGGTGCGTGCTCTCGACGTTGCCGATGGTGTCGCGGGCTTCCCACGACTGCGCGAGGCTGGAGTTGGCTCGGATGAAAAAGCCGGTCTCGAGCGTCAGGCCGGCGTCCTCGGCAAGGCCGGGCAGCAGGTGCGGCCGGCTGTCCCACGTCAGGCTGTTGCCCACGAAATAGACGGACTCGGGCGCCGAAGCCACCGCCCGGCCCGGAACCCACGCTGGCCCCAGCAAAGCCATGCCGCACAGGGCGACCCACAGCAAACCCCTGAATCGATGCACGACACCTCCTGAGAGCCGAATTAACGAAGCTCTAACACGATAGCCGATCGCTCCCACCGTTCAAGGGCGATCTGGCGGGCGTCGCAGCCCTGCAAAAGGTGGGCAATCGAGCGTGTGTGGGGCGATCTACTCCGGCGAGCTCAGCCGGCGCAGGTGGGCCTCGGTGCGGTCCAGCTCGCGGCGGAGGTGGCGGACCTTGAGCAGCGACTTGACCCGGGTGATGAGCTCGAGCTTGTTGACCGGCTTGGTGACGAAGTCGTCGGTGCCGGACTCGACCCCGCGTTCGATATCGCCGAGCTCGTTGAGGGCGGTGACCATCATGACCGGGATGGTCCGCAGCCGCGGGTCCTCCTTGATCTTGCGGCAGGCCTCGAAGCCCGACATCCGCGGCATCATTACGTCCAGCAGGATCAAGTCCGGCAGCGGCAGGTCGCGGTCGTCCAGGCGGGTCATCGCCTCGATGCCGTCGGTCGCGGTTTCGACTTCCAGCGGCAGCGATTCGAGGTAGGCGACGAGCAGCTCGAGGTTCTGCTCGTTGTCGTCGACGAGCAGCACACGCGAGCCGGAGACGTCGACGTCTTCCTGAGAGGCATCGATGACCTGGGTGGGCGGCGGCAGCGGGGCGTCGGTCGTCATGCGGTCATGGTCGCAGAGGGCCGAGGCGATTGTCCAGCCCGGCCCGCAGCTCGACCAGCGCCGGCTCGGTGGCGGCGATCAGTCGGCGGCGCATCGCGGTGAGGTCGGCGATGTCGTCTACGTCGTGCCAGGCCGGCAAATCGACGCATCGCAGCCCCGCGGCGGCGGCCCGGTCGTGCGTCTGGCGGTGCACCCGCTCGCTGCCCCAGTCGATGCCCTCCAGCAGGGCAGCCCCGCGCTCGGCCCCGGCGGCGATCAGCGTCCAGTACCCCCCGTCGCCCACCGGCCCGACCGCCGCGTCAGCCCCGTCCAGCGCCCCCGGCATCGCCTCCAGCGCCTCGGCCGGCACGTCCGGGCTGTCGACCCCGAAAAACGCCACCGCCCCGCCGCCCACCGCCTCACCCCGCCACACGCGCTCCAATCGGGCCCCCAGGTCGCCGTCGCCCTGATCGACCACCGCCCAGCCGCCGCCGCCTGCCAGCCCCGCCGCCGCCCGTTCCCAGCCCTCGCCCGTCATCGCCAGCACCCGCGGCCCCGCCCACCAACGCTCCAGCCGCCGCACCACGCACATCAGCATCGCGTGATGCACCGCCGCCGCGGCCTCGGGGCCGATCGCCGGGATCAGCCGCGTCTTCGCCCGCCCCGGCACGCCCGCCTTGGCCATCACCACCGCCGTCACCGCTGTCGCACGCCCAGCCGCCATCCCCGCTACGATATGCGGCTCGCCGCTCCGCCACCCAGACGCCCCAACCCCCGCTGCACCATGGCCAAAGCCCCCGTCATCAAAGCCCTCTCCGCCTGGGAGGACCGCTGGAACGTCCCCGAGCTCGACACCCTGCTCAAGTCGCTCGGGGCCGAGAAGAAGGCCGCGTTCCGCAAGATGATCGACGATTTCGCCGCCTTCCCCGGCGTGTCGCAGAAGCTCGTCTGGCACGGCATCAGCTGGAAGTGGACCCTCCAGTTCGACCTGACTCACCCCGAGTCCCAGGCCGAGCTCGGCCCGATCGCCTACCTCGTCTTCGAGCCCGAAACCCCCGTCGTCTGCGTGCCGCTGTCCAACGAGATGGTCGCCGCGTTCCCGGTTCGCCGGCTCAACCGCTTCGTCCGCGAGGCCATCCGCGGCGCCAAGTGCGCCATCGATATCCACTGGTGCCTGTTCACGCCCTCCGCGTCGTTCGAGTTCGAGCACCTCAACGATCTCTTCAAACGCAAGCACAAGTTCCTGCTCAACCCGCCCGAGGCGATCCCCGGCTACGAAGCCGGCTGACACAACGCTGTCACCTTTCCACCCCCACGCTGACCCCGCACGTAAATCCAGCCGATATGGATCCGGGTTCACTGGGTCCTCTCGCTTTGGAAACGTCTTGTGCCTCAGCGTCGCTTCTCGGTCGCCGCCGCTCTGTTGAGCATCAACACCATTGGTCTGCTGTGCACGGCCGCCATCGCCGCGACCTCCGCGATCGAGAGCTATCACCTGCAGCGCGACGTCCGCCACTACGAACGGGTCGTCACCACCAAACAGCAGGCCCTCGGCGAGCTCTTCGTCGCCACTGGCTACAACGGCACGATCCACCACTTCAAGAACTACGTCCTCCGCGGTGAGTCCCAGTTCCTCACCCGCTACGCAGAAAGTCGCGCCCACGCCGACGCCGCTCTATCCCGATATCGCGCCACCGAAGCCATCCCCGACCACGAAGAGCGCAACCTCCGCCACATCGAACGCATGCTCCTTGCGTATGATCAGGCCATCGATCGGGCTCAGGCCACTGACGGCACCGCCGCGGAGATCGACCAGCTCATCCGCCTCGACGACAGCGAGTTCGTCGAGGCCATCGGTGCCCTGCGTGATTCGCTCCGGGCCGACTCCAACCGCCTCTGGGACGACGTCCGCCACCAGGCCAGCCACGCCTTCTGGAACGCAGTCATCGTCGGTTCGGTAGCGCTCGTCTTCGTCGGAGGCTTCGGCACCGTCTACGCCCGACGCGTCGCCCGCAAGGTGGCGCTCGGCGAGGAAGCCCTTCGCGACAAGGTCGCCGCGCAGGAAGCCGCGTCCAAGTCAAAGAGCGAGTTCCTGGCCAACATGAGCCACGAGATCCGCACGCCGATGACCGCCATCCTCGGCTACGCCGACCTGCTCGACACCGAACCCGAGTTCGCCGCCGACCCCAAGCAAACCGAGGCCGCCGTCAAAGCCCTGCGCGGCAACGCCCGCCACCTGCTCACCATCATCAACGACATCCTCGACATGTCGAAGATCGAGGCCGGCCGCCTCCAGGTCGAACGCATGAGCGTGAACCCCATCGAGGTGGTCGAGCAGGTCGTCTCGGTCTGTCGCCCTAGAGCAACGGGCAAGGGGCTCGAGCTGAAAGTGCGCTACCTCTCTTCGGTGCCCAGCCAGGTTCAGACCGACCCGACCCGCATGCGGCAGGTCTTGCTGAACCTCGTCGGCAACGCGATCAAGTTCACCGAGGTCGGCAGCGTGACGGTCCAGGTGGCGTGCGACTTCGCAGCCAAGCGGCTGAGCCTCAGCGTCGTCGACACGGGCATCGGGATGTCGCCCGAGCAGCGCGAGCGGATCGCCTCGTTCGATGCGTTCGTCCAGGCCGACGGCTCGACCACGCGCCAGTACGGCGGCACCGGGCTCGGGCTCAGCATCTCGCACGCGCTGGCCAAGATGCTTGGCGGCGACATCGAGGTCGCCTCCGAGACCGGCAAGGGAAGCACCTTCACCTTCACGATCGAGACGGGCGATCTGTCCGGCGTCGAGCCGGTGGACTTCAACCTCGTCGCCGCCGAAGCCCCGTTCCCCACGCCCGACCCCGCCAAGCTCCGCCTCGCGCCGTCCGCGAACGCCGCCGTCGCCACCGACGGCGCACTTGCCGGCATGGAGGTGCTGCTCTGTGAAGACGGCCCCGACAACCAACGCATCATCGCCTATCACCTCCGCAAGGCCGGCGCGGCCGTCACGCTGGCCGACAACGGCAAGCAGGGCATCGCCGCCATCGAAGCCGAGGGCGCCCCCGACTTCGACATCGTCCTCATGGACATGCAGATGCCCGAGCTCGACGGCTACGCCGCGACCCGTCACCTGCGTCGTCAGAACTACAAAGCCCCGATTGTCGCGCTCACCGCCCACGCCATGACCGGCGATCGGCAGAAGTGCCTCGACGCCGGCTGCAACGACTACGCCACCAAGCCCATCCAGCGCGACCGCCTCGTCGAGCTCTGCACCCAATGGGCGATCCAAGGCCCGTCTCGGGCGGACGGCCTGGACGCCGCGGCCTGACCCACGGCCGCGCCGCCGCGCCAAAGCGCACGTCCGATTCTCAAACGCTGTGCATTTTCCTCTTGACCGCCCGCCGCTGCTGCCGATAGCGTTCCGTAGTTGCTTGACCGCAACGCTTAGCGTGCCCCGGAGACGGTCCGGGGCTGGAAGAGCTCGGCGGCCAACGCCCGCCCCATGCCTCCTGTCGGTGGCTCGTGGCGGACCGTTCGGCGACGGCTGAGATGACACCCCCCGAAAGCGAGGTGATCCATGATCGACTGTGACTGTTGCTGCTGCTCCCGCACCCGAATCCTCGATGCCGTGAGCATCAGCAAAGCAACGGAAGTTCTGCGCTAGGTCGGCTCGACGGGGCCGACGCCCCGCGCAGCTTCCGATCCGACAGAAACCCCTACGGCCCGCGGGCACCCGCCCGCGGGCCTCTTTTTTTTGCCCGTGCTCGGCGCAAAGAAAACCCCGCCACGGTGGGCGGGGCTCTTGAGTCACGCGAGAGGGCAAAGGGCTTACCCCTCGGACATCTCGGGCTCAACGATCGCTTTCGCAAAGCTCTCGTACGCGCCCCAGAAGTCGCGGGCCATCTTGTCTGGGAAGGCGTGGAAGTCGCCCGCCTTGAGCGCCTCGACAATCGTTTCGCCGACTACGCTCGGCGGCTCGGCGATCTCGGCCAGGCCGGCGTCGTTGGCCATGTCCGTCCCGATCGGGCCGGGGTGGACCGACACCACGAGCGTGCCCTGGGCTTTGAGCTTGTCGTTGAGGCCTTGCGTGAACGAGTAGGCCGCAGCCTTGCTCGCGGCGTACGACGCGAAGTCGGCGAAGTTGCGAAGCGACGCCACGGAGTTGAGCTGCACGAGGGCGCCGCCGCCGTTGGCTTTGAGCACCGGCGCGAAGGCCTGGGCCATCCGCAACAGGCCGAGCACGTTGACCTCTGTCTCGAACGCATAGGCCTCGAAGACCGCGGGGTCGAGCGGGCTGGCGGTCTTGAGCACGCCGGCATTGTTCACGACGATCTCTACGTCGGTCGCTTTCGCGGCCGCGGCGGTGATGGTGTCGGGCTTGGCGAGGTCGAGCTCGATCGGCACGACCTTGTCGCCATGGGCGTCGACGAGCGGCTGGGCCGACTCGGGATTGCGTACGGCCGCGTAGACCTTCGCTGCGCCGGCGGCGAGCAGCGACTCGAGGATGGACTTGCCGATGCCGCGATTGGCGCCGGTGACGAGGGCGATCTTGCCTTGCGGGTCGTTGGACATGGGGGACTCCCTGTGAGTTCAAAGTGGTGGGTGCAGCCGCGCGGCACGCGGCGGGTCCACGTTAGGCCCGGCCGACGCGGCCGAGCGTTCGTCTGTTGCAACAAATACGTCACGGCCACCCAATATTCCCCGCCCCAAAAGTTCTCCCCGCTCACCTCCCGCCCCTCGAGCGACTCCGCACAGCCACACTCGCCACCACTCAGCCAGCCCCGACGGCCGCGGCACCTTCCCCACTCGGCAGCGATCACTAAGCCAAGCGGCGCTACGCCGGAGCCTTCAGCCCCATCCGCGCGTATTGCTCATCCGGCGCGTCGCACGCCGCCATCAACGTCGCGATCTTCGCGTCCAGCTCGGCCTCGAGCGCCGCATCTTCGATAGGCCGCTCCTGCCCCGGGTCGTTGGCCACGTCGAACAGCAGCGAACGCTCGTACCCGCCTTCGCTTGCCATGTGCGAGTGGGCCGGCAGCCGAAGCACCGGCATGCCCTTGGTGAACGAGAACGGCTCGGCCAACTCGGCCCGATCGAGCCCGCCCTTGAACCCGCGCATCGACGACGGCATCAGCGTGTACATGTGGCACACCCCAGGCTCGCCGCCCGTGATCGCCGGGGCCTTGAGATACACATGCCGCCCGTCGGTGTAGTTCACCTGCGCGCCGTGGTAGCCGAAGATCGCCCCCTCGCGCACCGCCGCGTCGTCCGCGATCGTCCCCGCCAGGTCGTGGCCGAGCATCTGCTCCGTCGGCTCGACCCCGAAGAAGCGCAACACCGTCGGCCCAAGATCAACCGCCGGCTGCACCAGCGCCGACCGCCGCGAACCCGCCGCCCCCGGGCATCGCGGGTCGTGCACAAAAAACGGCGTCCGCGCGACCTCGTCAAACAGCGGCATCACGTTCTTCGCCCACAGCCCGTCCCGCTCGCCCAGCAGGAACCCGTGGTCCGTCCACACGATCAGCATCGTGTCTTCCCACAGATGGTGCCGATCGAACGCGTCCAGCACGTCCCCCAGGTGCGCATCGCACTTGCTCAGCAGGGCGGCATACCGCGTGCGGATCTGCTCGGCGTGCGCCTCATTCCGGTCGTCCATCCCGTAGCCCGGCCAATCCGCCAGCACCGGGTCGTCGACCCCGCCGTAGCGGTCGGTCCACTGCCGGTGCGTCGTAAACGGCTCGTGCGGGTCGAACGTCTCGAGCTGCAGAAACCAGCCGTCGTCCGCCGCGTTGCGCTCGATGAAGTCCAGCCCCGCATCGAACGTCTTGGTCTGCGGGTAATCGGCCTCATCGACAATGTGTTCGCGGTTGACCCAGTCCTGCCGCCGGCCTTTGCCGTTGGCGTTCTCGGGGATCGTCGGCTCGCGCCGCTGCCCGACATACGGGTCGCCTTCCTGGCCGCGGAAAAACTCATACGAGCCATAGCGGTTGTGGTACGTCGCCCCGCCGTCTTCCCAGTAGTGGTAGTGATCGGTGATGAGATGCGTCGTGATGCCCGCTTCGCCGAGCATCTGCGGCATCGAATCGTCGAACGGCTCCAGCGGGCCCCAATGGCAGTGCAAGAAGCCCGGCCGACCGGTGTGCAGGTCGCGCCGCGCCGGCATGCACGGCATCGAGCAGACGTAGCTCGTCTCGAACGTCGCCGTCCGCTCGGCTAGACGCTTGAAGTTCGGCGCCTGCACCCATGTGTCCGACGCATACGGCGGCAGCACCCGACGGTTCAGCGAGTCGAACATCACCATCACGCACTTCATGGTTCGCCTTCCTTAATAAGCCCGCAAGACATCGCGGCCGGCGCGTCAATACCGCGGCACGTCGGCGTCGATCGCACGCGACCACGCATCGATCCCGCCCGCCAGCGACTTCACATCCGAGAAGCCCTGCTGCCGAAGAAATTGAGTCACCTTCATCGACCGCCCGCCCAGGTGGCAGTGCACCACCACCGGCTTGTCGCGTAGTTCCGCCAACTCGTCGAGCCGGCCGGCCAACTGCTGCATCGGCACCAGCGTCGCCCCCTCGATCGCCGCAACCTCGGCCTCGTCGGGCAGCCGGCAGTCGATCAACGCCGGGCCCTCGCCGCCGGCCATCGCGTCGCGCAGCTCCACGGGCGTCACTTCCCAATCGGGCTGGAAGGCGTAGCCCTCGGGCAGGCCGGTCTGCGGGTCGATCGCCCCCATCTCAGGCCGCGTCCCCGGCCGGCTCGGCCTCGTCGCCGCCGCCGCTCAGCCGCTCGATGTGCGAGTACTGGTCGAGGTTGCAGACGATCAGCTCGCCATCGTCCTTACGCAGCTCCAGCCGGTCCAGCCACAGCCGATCGTCCTTGCTGTGGGCGAACCAAGACCCGGTCTTGCGCTGCTCAACCGCGACTACCTCGCCCTCGACCACGGACGACCACTGCTTGTGCTGCACCTGCTGGGTCACCCGCACGCGGTCGCCGGGCATGAGCGCGACGGCGGGGCGGGGCTGCGGGTCGGGCTGGGAGGGAGTATCGCTCATGGGTAACGTCTGCAACGCAGGTTAGCCGATCGCTCCGGCCAGCGGCGGTCGATATACTGCTCGGCCCGCCGCATCGCACCAAGCATCGCGAAGCGCGACCCCGGAGAGGTGTCCGAGCGGCTGAAGGAGCCGGTTTCGAAAACCGGTGTGCGGGTCTCCCGTACCGTGGGTTCGAATCCCACCCTCTCCGCTCCCGTTGGAAGAAGGCCCTTTGGCGAGCACGTCGAAGGGCCTTTTCATTTCATAACAAAGGGTTGCGCCGTTCAGCGTGAAGTTCGAACACACAATCTCCAGCAACTGGCGTTTGGCGCGGTAATCGCCCTCAACCCACCGCTCTTCAAGGGTTTGGGAGAGTTCGAACACTTCTTTGGCCACTTCCATCTTTTCGGCCTGGGAACGGTCCGCCACATCCACCTTCAGCTTCAGGCCATCGATGTGGTCCCGCAATTCGGCGTTCTTACGCGCGAAGGTCTCATCGGTGATCTCCTCCAACAGCCGGAGGTTTAGAAGCTGCTCCTGTTGGTTGCGGGCGCTGGTCAGCTGGCGGTTCAACTCAGACAGCTTCTCGCGGTTGTCCTCTTGTGAAGCCCGCGTCTTCTCCCGCAGCATCTTCCTGAACCAATCCCGCAGCTTCTCATCCTCAAAGCGGATGGTCCGGAACATCTCAATCAGTTGCTTGTCCAGCTGAGCTTCAGTCACCCGGGTCTTGGGGTGCGGCTTGCCGGTCTTGTTGCGGCTCTTCTTGGCGTTGGGGCAGAAGTAGTAGACGTAATCTTTCGGCCCTTTCAGGGTCTTCTTGGTCTTTCGTTCACCACAGATCGCCCCGCCACAGTGGGCACACTTAATCAGTCCGCCGCCAAACACCATCTCATGGGCGCGGTAGCTGATGCCGCGCAAGAGTTCCTGCACCCGCGTGAAGGTGGCGAGATCAATCAACGGCTCATGGGTGCCTGGGTGCCAGTTGTCCTGGTGGAAGACCTCCCCGATGTAGGCCCGGTGCGTCAGAATCTTATGAAGTGTGGTGCGGGGGAACCGCCGCGCGGAGTTGGTGTAAACCACGCCTTCTTCATCTAGCTGATCAATCAACGAGTCCAGCGTGTGGCCATGGTGGGCATAGAGATCGAAGATCCGCCGCACATTGGCGGCTTTCCGTGAATCCACCTCGATCAGGCCCCGCCCGTTCACCCGCACATTCTTGTAGCCATAGGGCGCACAGTTGGGGAACAGCCCGGAGGCCACCCGGCGTTTAATACCTTCTCTCACATCCAACACCATCTGCTCGGTGTAGAAGCTGGCCATATTGGCGAGCATCCGCCGCATCATCCGCCCAGAGGGTGAGTCTTCGGTGGGCTGGGTGATGTAAATCACCGGCACCTCAAAATCATTCTCCAGCCGTTCAAGCTCCACATAATCAAACAGGTTCCGGGCCGCCCGGTCCACCTTGTAGAACAGCAGTGCATCCACGCTCTTGGCGTGCTGCTTCACGTAGGCCAGCAACTCTTTGAAGGTGGTGCGTTCGGACTTCTTGCTAGCCGTCTCGGCGATGCGAAAGAGCTTGGAGATCTCTCCGCCGTGCTGCTTGGCCCATCTCTCAAAAGCTTCCACCTGCACGTCCAGCGAGAAGCCTTCGCGTTCTTGCTCCCGGCTGGAGACACGTGCCAGTGCTACAAATCTCTTCGGCCCACCGCCCAAGGTCGTCAGGTCAGATTTTTTCATGCCCGCTGACTTCATGCTGATCCTCCAGAAAGTTCACCAGACGCCCCATGGTAGTGAGGATGCCGATGGCGTCTTCCGGGCTGAGCCTGTTTGTGTAGTAGGGCTGCCACGCGGTGATGGTGTCTTGGATCAGCTCTTCGCTCACCCACCCCTGGCTCAGGGGCGCGGGAACGCCCGGCCGCGTTGCGGTGGCGTGTGGTGCCGTCTTGCGGGCAGCAGAAGGAGTTGGCGTATCTTCGCGCAGCACAGCCATATCCCGGCCCGGTGTAAACAGGGCCGCCGTTGGGGTTGATCTCTTTCACACGCACGCTCATCGGGCTCCCGCCCACCTTCCAAGTGCCATCACAGCCGGCGGTGTTGCACAGCCTCTCGCGGTGTTGTTCTTTAAGTGATGGGCATATCACGGATTCAAGCCCCCTGAAAGCTGCTGTCTCCGGTGGTGTTCTCTCACGTCCCTGCATCTTCCTTCGCCTCCTTGCGATCTATTGGGCGACGTAATGCCAGAGCCAGCGATGAAACCGACCCTGGCGAGGTTTCAGTTCTTCTTCGTCTCCGTGGCCTTGCCGCCCTTGGCGGTCTGGCCCTTGCCCTGCCCGGTCTTGGGGGCGGGCTTGGACTGCGGACGGGTTGGCGTGGTTTCGTGGTGTCCACCGTTGGTCATGGAAAGTCCTTCCTCTGTATGGCTCAAAAGCCGTTCGGCTCGGGTGTAGTACATCTTCAACGCGTTTCGCTGTGCAAACCAAAAGATCACCAGCAAGATGGCCAGCGTGCCATCAATCAGGTCATAGGAACCTGTCAGCCCATAGGTTTCCCGGCGGACCACGGCATAGACAACTCCGGCGATCAGGCTGTGGGCGTAAAACTTGTGGTACTGGTAGTGGATGGAGATAAAGAGCCCGTAGGCGTTCAACCTCTCCTCCATCAACGCATCGTTCAGCTGAGGCCGCCCAATCCCCGTTGCCGCGTTGATCTGATCGATCACAGCCCAGCGGATAGCACCAAACACCAACCCCATGCCCAGTGAAGCGAAGACCACATAAACGACGCCCGCGAAGTCCGGGGCTTCCAGGGCATAGCTGCTGGCCATGTTCAGCCAGAGACGAATGGTGGGAGAGAGCGTGCTGAGAGCGAGAATGGCCCCGAACCCCGGAACCAAGTACGCGATGATGAGCCCAAAGCCCCGGTCTGTAGTCTGCGGCATGGCCCCCCTGACACTGCGGATGGATATTCACCCGCACCGTGCCACGTTCTGACACCGGATGCAGCAGGAATCTTTGATCGCGCTGTGGATAGGTGACCGCCATGGGACAGCAAAACGCACTGGCCGTCCGCTGGACGCCAGTCTGAGCAACAAATCTGGGGGCTTCTGATCGACTCGTTAACCATAGTTAACGGACAGGCCGGTGTCAACGGCTCAGACTTGAGCTATGGCAGCCCGCTTGCCCATTCAGGTGCGATTTGGTCAGCACATCAGCCGTTTGCGGGCGGATGCTGGACTGACTCAGGAGGAAGTGGCTCTGCGGTGCAAGGTGAGCCGGACCTATCTCAGTCAGCTGGAGACCGGTGAGCGCAATCCCAGCCTCAGCTCGCTTGAGAAGATCGCCAAGGCATTCAAGGTCAGCCTCTCAGATCTGATGCAGTTTGATTGAACAATAGAGCCCGGCCCGACGTTGCGTGGCCGAACCGGGCCCCTTCCGGGTGGCAAGCCACAGGAGGTAGATGGCGTGTGCCCACCCCAAGCACGCCCATGACACCGGCTGCGCTTCCCACTTCGCGAAGAATGCGGCAAAAAACCTGCGGCCACGCATTGAAAGTGCCAAAATCTGACACTGCCGCCCCCAACCCTTCCGCGGGGCCGCCGGAGGCCGGGGGACGGGGCAGCGCCCCGTAGAACAACGCTTTTCAGTAGTCATTTCAACACCGAGCAGGTGCCAAAAGTACAGATCTCTCACCTATAGTGGTGCGTGAATATGAACACACACCGTGAGTACGAGATTAATCCATGATCTATCAAGAAGACCCTTCATGGGAAGTAGTGTATTCCTTTGTTGAAGAGCTTTTGCCCAACGACGTGGGAATCTTGGGACGCGATGAAGTTCGTCACATTTACGATGGGGCTAGCTACACCCACGGCAACAACACGGGAAACGAAAGTCCACTTCAACTCACTTTTTTTTGAGGCAATCTCATTTGTTGCTGCCGCAATGACCATACTTAAGGTGACCCACTCCACGATTAAGTCTGTATCAAGATCAATGCAGGGCGGGGAGACCAAATTACTGTACGACGCTATAAAAAAAGTCCGTAAGGATGACGCGCTACGTTCTGAGATACTATCTAGCACGGAGCGCGAGTGCGCGTTACGGCAGCCTAAAGCATATCTTCCCGAAGACATTGACCATTCTGCTGCTATTGATCTAGCAATTGACAAGATCGCAGAGCAGATATGAAGCGAGGCAAAGACTACGCAATTGAGATGAAAGCTGGACGGAGTCTCTGGCGACTGATCTTTACGCAATTGGGCTTATTTAGAATCATTCTGTGGATTTCACAGGTATTTATTCTAAATCTTTCGATCTTTGCAGTTGCCATCATAGGGGCTATTATCTCACCAGGATGGTTGACCGCCCTTATGATTCCCCTGTCGTTGTTGATTATGTTTGCATCACAGATGTGCTCCAGAAATCTGTCAAACCTGCGTTGCTTAAGACAGTTTCGCAAGTATCTCGAAGGTAGGCCAACATGTACATTTGAGTTCACATCAAATGAAGATCTGCAAAATCAGTACAACTTGCGTACGCCTGCTGAACTAATCACTTCGCCAGATCAGGTTCAGAGCAGCTTGTTCCCAACGCCAAGACCGAACAAGGAACTTCAGGGCCAGTCCGACCAGCTGACTGCTTTTCAGCAGATAGGACAGAGATTGCTGCACAAATTGACAGTTGGGTTTCGCTGTATACTGCGATCTACCTCGCGACTTGATTCGCGATCTGCATCTTTTGATGCGTATTCGTCAAGAGACTACAAGTTTATTGTAATTCCAAAAGAGGAAAGTGCAGCGACCCCCGAGCGAAAATGGATGATCGCTCATGAACTTGCCCATTCCACTATTATCAGCATGGAGAATTACTTCTCCACAGAATCTATGCTTAGGTGCATCCTGCCCCTTCCGCTATTGCTTGCGGCCGCGATTCGACTCGAAGTGGCAGCGGCCATTCTTTGCTGCATTTTGATATTTTATGCATATTTACGCTATGTATACTACCCAAGTAGATTACAGATCGCTCGATTTCGCGACGAAGTCTTTGCCGACCGCTTCGCGGTTATGATTTCCAGCGCTGACGTGCTTCTTCACTTGATGAATCGCATTGGCGTGTTGAGGCGCCTTGTTGGTGGGACTTCAGCTATAACTGATGCTGGAATGTCGGAGTATAGAGTCCAGCTGCTTCGCGACGAGATTAAATCTAAGCTTGAAAATAAGAAGCCGCGGCATTTCTTGGAGCTCATGAATGGCGCCGATCAATCTGGCAGGACAATCGCTGTTAGTGCGCACCCATACGAAGGGCTGATCGGAGTAGCTCTGGTGTACATCGCGGTTTTTCAGTATGAGATTTCGCTAGTGACACTCATGATCGCATTTGGCTATCTCCTGGCCTTAGCGATGATTTGGTTTTTAATCTACGCGAATGTCAGATGGCAATGTGTGGGCTTAAGGGGCATGCTTGCAGCGAGGTTGCAATGAACGAACTTATTACATTTGCAACTAGCGCGAGCGTTACAGCGTATTCGAATTTTCGATTCACCGAGTTGGAGATGCCTGTCTAGCCCTCCATCTGGAGACGTAAAACGTCAGTTCGGCTGGTGTGTGGCATTCTGCGGTCTCTCAGCTACCTAAGTCGGCTTAGGGGTGATGTCTGAGAATCAAAATTGATCTGTGGGGGCTTCCGCCTAGCTCCTTCGTGAACGGCAGAAAGGAGGCGGCTGATGTTTCGGATTGCGAAAGCAATGACGGACCCTGGGTCGGTCATGGGCTATTACCTGTGCATGGGGCGGGAGTACGCGGCTGCGGATTACTACACCCGTGATGAGGGGCGCGGGCGTTGGGCCGGTACGGCCGCGAAACGATTAAACCTGCTGGGTGAGATCGGCCGCCGGGGGTTTGCATTCTTATGCGGCAACCGCCACCCCGAGACTGGCGAGCTTTTAACCCCAAGGATGAAGGCGGGACGGCGGATTGGGTTTGACCTCTCGTTCAGCGCTCCAAAGAGCCTGTCCCTCTTGTGGGCAGAGACGCAAGACCCCGGCTTAGTGGAAGCTCTGAGAGAGGCCACACAGGCCACCATGGCGATGATTGAAGCCAAGGCCGCCACCCGTGTCCGTAAAGGTGGTGCTGACCATGACCGCATCACCGGCAATCTGGTGTGGGCGGAGTTCTTGCACCACACCGCCCGGCCTGCGGAGGGATCACACACCCCTGATCCGCAGCTTCATACCCATTGCTTTGTCTTCAACGCCACCTTTGACCCGGTGGAAGAGCGCTGGAAGGCCCTGCAGCCGGAGAAGTTGCATCGCCTCGCCCCCTACTTCCAAGCGGCCTTCCACTCGCATCTCTCCCAAGCGGTCATGAAGCGGGGCTGGAAGATCACCCGCCAGGGCAAAGCCGGATGGGAGATGGCGGGTGTGTCGAAGGAGATCATCTCCCGGTTCTCATCCCGGACCCGGCAGATTGAAGCGAAGGCCAAGGAGTTGGGCATTCTGGATGCGGCCCGGAAGGCGGAGCTAGGAGCTACCACCCGCCAAGCCAAGGTGAGGGGTCTCTCCCAAGCCCAGCTGCACCAGCTCTGGCGATCGCGCATCTTTGAAGATGAGCGTGAAGAAATGTTCTGGGCAGCGCAGACGGCCGTGTTGCTCAAGGTCACGCCGGAGGATGCGGTACAGCGGGCCCTGGATCATCTCTTGGAGCGTGAATCACGGGTGGAGGACTGGCGGTTGGCGGCTGAGGCCATGAAGTTGGGGGTGGGCATGTGCAGCCCTGAAGAAATTAATGAAGCCGTGTGCAACATGCCGCTCATGCGGGGCACTGATGAAGAAGGACGCACCTGGGTCACCACACGCGAAGTGCTGGCAGAAGAACAAGCCATGATCTTGTTTGCCACCCACACTAAGGGCAAGCATCCACCCTTAGCGAGTGGGGACCGGGTGATTCAGCCACGCGATGGGGTGACGCTGAATGCGGACCAGCAGAACGCCTGCCGCCATGTCTGGCATTCACCAGATCCCGTGATGATGATCTGCGGCAAGGCAGGCGTGGGGAAGACCACCATGATTCAGGAGGCGGTAGCGGGTTTAAGAGATGCTGGGAAGCGGGTGGTGGCGCTCGCTCCCTCTGCTGAAGCCTCCCGCGGGGTGCTCCGGGAAGCGGGATTGGAGGATGCGGACACCGTGGCCATGTTCCTGGCACGCCGAGACATGCAGGAGAAGGCCCGCGATCAGGTGATCTGGATTGATGAAGCCTCGCTTGTGGGAAGCCGCACCATGGCCAAGGTCTTTCACATTGCCGCAAGAGTGAATGCCCGTGTGGTGGTCTGTGGGGATCCCATGCAGCACAAGTCCGTGGAGCGTGGTGATGTGCTGCGGCTTCTCGAGAATCAAGCCGGGATAAAGCCTGCGGAGATCAACACCATCCTCCGCCAGAAAGGGGCCTATCGCCGGGCGGTGGAAGCATTGTCTAGGGGCGATGTGGCATCAGGCTGGCAGCAGCTCAAGGACATGGGTGCCATCCGTGAGATTCAGGGTGAGGCTAGGTATGAGGCGATCGCGGAGGATTACGTTCAATCCACGGCTAATGGACGTTCTGCCTTGGTGATTGCCCCCACCCATGCCGAGGGAGCTAAGGTCACCGCCGCAATCCGCCGGCGGCTCCAACACGCAGGGCGGATTGACGGTGACAGCTTGGTTGTCACTCACCAGAAGAATCTTCAGTGGACAGAAGCAGAGCGCAGGGATGTCGCCAACTATGAAGCGGGGCAGATGATCTACGTCCACCGGGCCATGAAGGGCTTCAAGGCCAAGACCTGGTGGCAGGTCACCGGCCGGACCCATGAAAACGTCATGATGAAGAGCCGAGACGGCGTTGGGACCAAGCTGCTCCCGCTCGGTAAGGCCACCTGCTTCAATGTCTATCGACCCACACCTCTGCCGCTGGCCATTGGTGATCTCATTCAGTTCACTCAGAACACCACCTCAGCTGACGGTCAACGCCGCATCTCCAACGGCACCCACGCCCGCATCGTGGCCATCAATCCCCACTCAGGTACCCTGAAGCTGGACTCCCTCAAGGGCAATGATCGCTATGAAATCTCAGCCAACAACGGCCTCTTACGCCACGGCTACTGCTCAACATCCCACGCCGCGCAAGGCAAAACCGTGGATCGCGTCATCGTCTCGCAGGGCACCGAATCACTGTCGGCCATCTCACCCGAACAGTTCTGTGTCTCTGCGTCACGAGCACAAACCGCAGCTATGATCTACGTGAGACACCAAATTCAATAAGCCATCAGCTAGTTTAAAGCAAGATTCGGAGCGTGTATCTGGAAGAGTCTATGCCTTTGATCCGATAGTAAATTCAACGAAAAATAGAAACTGATAGATGGGCAGCGCACCTGGGCACCCAAACTGCATTAGTACTCGGCAACTTCCTTGAGTCGGTCCTCTGTGCAGCCAAGATGCCTGCGTATCAGATCATGCACCTGCCCAATGTCTTTATTCTGAATCGCGACATAAATAAGCGTATGCTCTTCGATAACAGTAGCCATATGCCGGGCATCAGTAACCGCAGCAATGCCAAGAATGCGCAACTTGTCTCGAAGATTCTTGAGGACGTCAACCGCTAAATGAAATCCCGCCATTCTTGCAATCTCATAATGAAACTCTGTCGACACTTCAAGGAACTGAGACTTATTCCCGTTGACCATTGCTGCCTTAGTGCGCTCAATGTTTTCAGTCAGTGGAGCAAAATCCACATCTGACACCCGACCCGCCAGATCTACTGCAATTTTCGTTTCTAGAGCAAGCCTCAGTTCAAAGATCTCGCGCATCTCCTCTTTTGGAATAAGTCTAACACAGAATCCGCGTTGCGGACTTATTTCGATGAGTCCTTCGCGGCTTAGAACGGCAAGAGCACCGCGAACTGGTGTGCGGGACATCCCAAGCAGCTCCGCAATCTTAGCCTCAGAATAAAGCTCTCCAGTCTTGATCTCAGCTCGAAAAATCATCTCACGGATTCGCCTGTATGCGCTATCTTGAAGTGCAGTCATGACAACTCCTTCAGTTGCTTGAAAACAGGCTCCGCTAATCGAACAACGCCGCTGGAGACTGCATCCTGAACACGGCCTTGACTCTGATAGCCAGGATAAACCACAGGTTGTTCCGACTGAAGAGGCTCTGAGGCCAGCACTTCATTTAGAAATTCGACTACTTGTACTTCAAATGCTTCTTGTGTCACACCAAAAATAGTTGGCTTGATCAATATGATGAGTGATCCTCGACAGGCCAATTCTCCCTTGCTTCCAATCGGTACACCAACAAGCGCTCCCGATAAAATTTCAAATGCTAAGGATAGTCCATAGCCCTTGTACCCCCCAAAAGGCTGCATGGCCTTGAGTGCAGACGGATCAGATGTTGATTCTCCTCGGCCGTTTATACCCCAGTTTGCGGGAATCTCATGTCCAAGAAGCTTCGCAAGTGCAACAAACCCAATAGCGCGTTCAGATGTCGCAATGTCCATCACAAACAGCGGATCAGTTCCAGGAATAGCGATGCCGATTGGGTTAGTTGATAAAGCGGCAGACTTACCTCCATACGGCACCATAAAGTTCATGCCACCATACTCGAAGACAATGGATATCAGTCCATGCTGCGTTGCGTACCTAGCAATTGGCCCAGGGCAGTTGAACCTTGTAATGTCGCGAACCCCAATCGCCATAACCCCTTCCGTGCATTCGCCAACGGCAAGGTCTATTGCCTTGCGGCAAACAATGTGACCGCAGTCCCCATTACCATGTATTGTCAATGTTGCCGCAGTCTTGGCAGAGACCTCAAATCTTCCTTTAAGAGGGAATGCATCGCACGCTACGCCGAACGAAACAAATCCATGTGAAGTCCTACCTCGGACCTCTGCATCCAAGTAATCATCGAAAACAGTATGGGCTTCTTCGTCAGAAGCACCTCGTCTTAAAAGTGCGTTAACGCAAATATCTTTAAGTTCAGAAATTTTTACATCCACTTGATTCATTATCATACCCTTCTTCAATTTGTTTCCAGCTCAACTACTTTCTCAGCAACAATAGAATATGCCGCAGCCAAACCCGTCTGAATAGCTCCTTGTATCCATGCATGTGAAATAGAAAGGTGCTCGCCAGCGAAGAACACCCGTGGAGATTCTAGCGGATGCGGCTCGCACAACCCTTTTTGCCTGCGTCCATGCTCTCCGGGTGAGAAGTAAGCAAATGCTCCGAACCCGGGACATTCTTGCATCCCCCAGTTTATTTCGGCTACCTCATCAATTGCACTATCAATGTGGTGATGCACTCGCCGTATGTCAGATTGAATAAGATGCAAGCGATCGGCTGAATCCATGCTGCCAAAGCGAGTTGCATTTTCTTCCCACGTATATGATGCTGTGAGACAGCCAGGCTCATGTGATGATTCAGCTGACCGTGCCGAGAAAGCTACAGGCGCTTTGCTGTAGTTCATAAAGTCATCTCCAGTAAATCCCGCCAATAATCCAGAAGTCGCGAGTGGAGATGCGTTGTCAGAGGGGTACCAGCAACTCTGTGTATTCGTATCGAAGAAAGAGCCTCCGCCATAGACGCCCTCATTCAGTTCCCAAGGGCGACTGTTGCAGGAAAAGAGCGTTTTAGCTGAGTTTGCGTAATGAACATCCAGAGAATCGCGTTTTCGCGCCGACAGCTCTGGTGTGAACTGAATCAGCTTTGTCTGTGGAGCAGGAATGCAACAAATTGCATAATCGAAGTGGTCACTAAAATCGTTTCTTTGATATTCGCCTAATATGTGAACTCCATGCTGAGTTACAGTAATGGCTTTTACTTTATGAGCATAATTAATCTGCGATCGGATGTTTGCGCAAAAAGCATTGGTGATCTGCTCCATCCCCCCTTCAATCTCGTACTGATCTACACGGAACAGTCCAAAATAGTCGATAATTGTCTCGAGAAATGAAGCATACTGGTATTGCAGCATGCCAGTTGCGCGGCCAATATATCTGATTGCGTCTTCGGAGAGCTTTTTCTCAAGTTCTTGCCGAAGCGAACGCTTGTCATATGCTGCTAGCCGCAGCGAGTCTAGATGTGACGTGAATATGGACCACTTCTCATCTGCCGACAGGAATGCCCACGCTTCCTTCATGCAATTTTCATATAGAATGTAAGGGTCTAAGTATTCTGTGCGACGAAGTTCATACTCTTGTGCAAGTGTCCGCCAGTCACTTAAGCGTACACGCTTGCCGTTAACCAATGAGAAGGCGTTTGGATTATGGTTCACAAACGCGCGTTTGTTCAACCCGAACTTATCAATATAGTGAAGAGTTATGGCGTGGTTAGCTGGTATGCGCATTGCACCTAGCTCGCCGTAGGTCCCGTTGCGAAAGCTGTGGGTTTTAATTCGGCCTCCGGCTCGTTCACTGGCCTCGTAGATTGTCACATCGTGATCACACGATTGAAGTTCATACGCTGCAGCCAGCCCTGAAATCCCGGCTCCAATTATGCAAATTCGCTTTCTCTCCCCTGGAGTGTCCCAGCCACTAATCGGCCCGGGGTGCATGTACAGGCGAGAGAACGAGAAAGGCTGTCCGGTCAACTGCTCTGTTTGATAGATCTCCATAGTGCCTCCAGAAGTATACTAGGATACTAGTGTGGTAGATGTGCGATGTCAAGCGGCCTATTCCACAATGTTGACGTACGACAATTTCGATCGACTCGCGCTCGATTTTGCGTGAAGATAACAACCATGAGACAGCTGAGGATGGCCTTCTGGGTAGTAGAAAGACCCATCGCGCCTCGCGTGACAAGCCACGATCTTTGACAAGTGACGAGTAGGCCCGCGACGATGTGAGATTCAGGCAGCCTGGCGGTAGTAGTGCTTGAGTAGCCCGCCCAGTTGCGCCTTGCAGCCAATACTCCCGATCGTGGAGGACTCTTCCTGAGCCAAGCGAAGCGGGGTCCTGGGCGTGTCGTCAGGCACGCGGTTGTCGAGCCCTTGATGAGGCCGATGCGTGTTGTAGAAGTTGACGAAGATCTGCACGATGTGATCCACGTGTCCAAGGCCGAAGCAGTAGAAGTGGCGCAGGCACTCGCGCCGCAGTGTGGCGATGAACGACTCCGCGAAGGCGTTGGCGTTGGGTGCCATAAAGGGGGTCTTGACGGCTTTGATGCCGGCGGAACTCGGCAGTCGATCGAAGCCGCGTGTGAACTTGCTGTCCCTGTCGTGGATCAGGTGGGTGGCCATTAACCCCCGATCGTCGAGCCACATCACCCAGTTACGGGCTTGTTGCTTCACCCAGGTTTCATCGGGGTGGAACGTCGCAGGGGACACCCAAGCTCGGCGTGTGCCGACGTGGATGAACGCCATTAGGTACGCGTCACGCCGCCCAAAGGGCGTCCAGACCTTCTGGCATAGGAAGTCGCATGCCGTGAGCGTGCTCATGTGCAGCTTGATGAACTGATCCCACGGCTGGAAGTCCGGCCGCTGCGAGCGATCAGTTGCAGGCGTGGGAGTGACTTGTTCCTCCATGAGTATCCGCCGCACGGTCGATTTGCCCAGGCGTACTCGGAGCTTGAGCAGTTCCCCGACAATGCGTAGGTACCCCCACGCCGGGTTCTCCTTGGCGAGCCGGAGTATGAGCTGGCGGAGGTCGTCCGTGACCTTCCGACGGCGGCCCACCCGTCGAGGCACCCGTTTGTACTGTTTCTCTCTCAACCATCGCTGATATGTGGCATACGTTGCCACTGAGATCAGGCCATTCACGCGATGATCCATCTCGGCACCGATGGTCATCAGCCGCTCACGCTCCTCGGGCGTCAGGATCAGCCGCGTCTGCTTAAGCCTGGCTCGTAAGATGCGGTTTTCCTCTCGGATAAATCGGAGCTGAGCACGTTGCTTGCCCGAAAAGAATGCCAACAAGAGGTGCAAATAGGGGTAAAGAAGCGAGACCATCGATCGAGCGTAACCCCTTGCCAGCAAACGCGCCGACATTCTGGAACAGCCCCAGAGAGCGGCGAAAAACGCGGACATCCGCCACTACTCGGAGCCATCTGGCTGGAGAAGCCACGGTGGCTTTGGAGTGCCTGAGATCAGGACAAACCCTCGGTCCCGCCGGCGGAGAAACTGAATGTCAGGGGTCAACGGGCCTAGAGAATACAAGTCGCTCATGAGACAGGATTTGCAAGAAACGGTCGCTCTTTAGACCTGACAAAACGGACATTTTTGAGCCCGTCGGCGTGACGGAGAGACTGGTCGACATATCTTGTGGAATACACCGGTGTCATCCGCGAGGAGATCACCTCGGGGTCGTCGCGACAACGCAAAAAGTCATTCTCGTACCTCGATAAGGGATCCATGGCGATCATCGGGAAGAACAAAGCCATCGCATCGGTCGGGCGATACCAGATTGCCGGCTTTCCAGCTTGGCTTCTCTGGGCTGGCGTTCACATCGCATTTCTTGTTGGCTTTCGCAACCGACTGCGCGTGTTGTCGAGTTGGGCATGGTCCTGGCTGCTCGATAGCCATGATGCGAGGCTGATTACCGGGGACTCGCGTCTCACAATCCACGACCCTCAGGGAGGCGGTTTTGAGCGGACTACGGGTGGTGGTTCACCATGAGGCCACATCAGACCGGTTCTGGGATGCTGGGATTGGGACATGTGCGTGCGGCAACACGCTACAATTCCTTTGTGGCGTGTCGGTCAGAGGCAGTCTAGCGATCGGCCGCGGAGTCCGTTCGGCCGGCTGCTGGGAGATAGGCGGGTTAATTCCCACCGTTGAGTGCCATGCGAACCGAAGACCCGGATGCTAAACAGCAGCTTATCACTACGGCGATGCGGCTGTTTGCCAACTATGGGCGTGATGGTGTCTCGCTGCGGGCAATCGCTTCTGAGGCTGGCGTCACACATGGCAGCATTCGCTATCACTTCGGCACGAAGGACAAGCTTTACGTTGAGGCCATGAAGCGGATCGGCTCAGCGGACGACATGATTGGCCAATGGCTTGAGTCCGACGAGACCGAGACGTCGGGGCACGACGAGGGAGAACGGTTGTTGCGGGACTTAGTGCACCGCTTCGTGTTAGACCAGGCACGTCTCGGCGAAGACAAGGCAGGATCGGCTGCCATGCTCCAAGCCGAGTTCGGACAAGGCAAAGGCCCTGATCCCGCCTTCTATAAGGCTGTCATCAAACCCGGGCATGATCATGTCAAGGGAATCATCAAGATCATCCGGCCTGACATCCATGACGACAAGACGCTCGAGATCCTCGCGTTCAACCTCATCTTCCAGTGCGTGATGATCCGGATCGGCCAGCCGATCATCAAAAAACGACTTGGATCTCGTCGCCTGTCCAAGGCGGATGTCGCACAGATCGCAGAATCGATCACCGAGATGACACTCGGGGGGCTTCGGGCCTTCAAACAGTGAACAGAGTGGCATCGTTTGCGGCGAGCTATCCACCAGGATACTATCCGGTCGGATAGCTTGTCCTGACCCCCATCTGCCGCGCACAGATCCTGTGATCACCAGCCGGCATGACCGTGAAGGAATCATTGCCGTGCCATGGCGTTCTTCTATCGCCGCATCGCTAGGCCGAGCGCCGTCTCATCGCTTCGGTCAGCCGCGAGCTGCGTTGGTCGGTGGGTTGCTGTTCCTGTTCTTGATCGCCGGGTGCGGTCGCGACGAAGTCTCCGGCACGGCCGCTCCGGCCAAGGCCGCCTCCATGATGACGCTTGAGTCGAGCACCCCGCGAACGGAAACTCTCGTCGCGGGTGTTGTGGAGCCGTACCGGCGCTCGGCCCCAATCCTGAACAGCCTCATCGAACGCTCCTTTGCCTCGAACCTCGATCTCGCTACGGCTGTCCAGCGCGGGCTTCAGGCCGCGGCGCTCCGAGGCATCGCCGCGGGCGAACGCTTCCCAGATCTCGACGGTGCCGGCTCCTACAGCCCTGAGCGACAGGGCCAGAACGGCCTCCCGGCTCTCACCCCGCCAAAGGAGTTCGAGTCTTTGGCGTTGAGCCTCGAGTTTGGTTGGGAGTTCGACGCCTGGGGCGGTGTCCGCCGAGTCGTCGAAGCGACCGACGCCGACCTTGCCGCAACGATAGAAGACCTCAACGACGTGCGACTCCAACTCGCGGCCGACGCTGAGGCTGTTGCTGCGGCCGACCTCTACTGCTTCAGGTTCGTACCGCTGACCACGCTCGGCTACGACGATGTCAGTCCCGCGATATCGATCGCGCCTTCGCTTGCGGTACTCGAGTCCAGCTTCGGGCAGATTGTTGTCGCAGCACTGCTCGGGCACCTGGTGTCACTCCAGATAGCCGCATCCCCTCGGCGAGGCCTGATTCGAGCCAGCCCAGTGCGTGAATCAACTGATCAGATAGCCAAAGCCCTAGAAGGAGTGACTTGGAGTGAACACTGATTCCGACGATGCACCTCTTGCCGTTATTACCGGGGCTGTAGATGGCATTGGTGCCGCTCTCGCAGAGCTGCTGGCCCAAAGGGGATGGCGTCTGGTACTGCTCAATCGCAGCGTTGACAGAACGCGTCCGCTCAGGGAAAGGATGCTGGCTCTGACGCCCGGCTTGCATTGCGAAGTGATCGAGACCGACCTTTCGGATCACACCTCTATCGCCAGCAGCGCGAGCATGGTGAAGACTCAATACAGACGTGTCGATGCATTGTTCAACAATGCGGGGGTACTTCACAAAGACCTAGTGCAATCGAGGCATGGTAATGAGATGCACTTCGAGGTGAATACGGTTGCTCCGTATCTTCTGACGATCGCTCTGATGCCTGTATTGAGTGCAGCAGCGGAACAACGCGGACGGTCAGTGGTAGTTACGGCGTCGAGCGCGGTCGTCAAATCGGCGAAGAGATTCTTGCCCGACAAGCTACGCACTGGTGTTCGAGGGGGGGTGTTCGGTGCGTATGCGCAGTCGAAGCTCGCGTGGGCGGTGCTGAATACTCACTTGGCGAGGCAGAGTGAGACTGGCAATATCGAGTTTTACGCCATTGACCCGGGGACAACCCGCAGCCGCATGACCAAGGCCGGCGGCGGGGCCCCGCTTCCGGTCAGGCTCATGTCGCGGTGGCTCCCAGCACCATCGCGTGGTGCGGAACGACTCGCCGCCGTCCTTGAGTCTGATTGGAGCCAGCCGTCTGGCTCAATGCTGGTCAACGGCAAACGGATCGACATTCCGGCGGGAGCTGCGGATGGCGAATCAATGTCACGGCTGATCTCCATCCTCAAGGACGCCACCAAGTAGGCCACACATGTCATCAGCGAATCAGGCTCAGGAAGCGAACCTCGTCGACGCGATGAACGCGGCAGTGCGATTTCGCACGCTCGCCGTACTCTTGATTCTCGTCGGCATGGGAGTCATCAATGCGATCCGCTTTTTGACCGCCGGCGACCAGTCATTCGACGACGTGCCAGTCGGCGTTCACGTTATCATGGGCTCACTCATCGTCTACGAGGGCCTCGCTCTCGCGTGGTTGCACCGGCGTCGAAGTGCCAGGCGGCCACTGCCGATGTGGTGGTGTTACGGGAACGCCGTTTTCGAGGCGAGCATCCCGACCGCGCTGGCGTACTCCATTGGCTTTGGGAGCGATAGCTCTCTGCAAGGGGCCGCGCTTGGCCCACCTAGTCACATATATGCCTTGTTCATCGTGCTCAGTGTGCTGCATGTACGCCTTATGCTGTCACTTGTTGCGGGTACGGTTGCGGGAGCGGGACTGGCGTCACTCGTCGTTGTGTCGAGCTTGACTGAGGACGCAGCTGTCACCCTCGCGATGGGACTGCCTCGGTCTCTTGAAGGCCTTTCCGCTGCCTTTGTGTTCATGACCGGTGTTGCCGCCGGCTTAGTCTCTCTGAGAATGCGCAGATATCTCGAAACGGCCACGTCGGAAACCGAACGTCGGATGCGTGCCGAGAGGGACCTCCAAGCCGCAGCTGTCATCCAGCAGAGTCTCATGTCAAGCGACCCACCGAAGATTGCGGGATTTGAAGTCGTGGGCTGGAACCGTCCAGCCGACGAGACCGGGGGAGATTACTACGACTGGGTTCCCCTAGATGACGGTCGTTTCGCGATCTGCATCGCCGACGTGACCGGGCACGGTCTCGGACCAGCAATGATCACGTGTTTCTGTCGTGCCTACGCGAGGACTGCCTTGCGGGTAGAGAGCCGCGTGGCATCCGCCATAGAACGCCTCAACACCGAGTTGGTGAACGATCTCGGAGACGGGCGCTTCGTCACGTTCGCCGCACTCGTGCTCACGCCAGACGAGGCTGAAGTGCTGTCGGCCTCCGCCGGACATGGCCCGTTGCTGATCCATCGTCACGCCGACGGCGCGATCGAGAGCTTCGGTGCGGATGTCCTTCCACTTGGTGTCTACGGCTTGGATGAGGAAGTTGATGCGGTTGCACACACGCTCGAGGATGGCGATGTGTTCTTGCTCATCACTGACGGCTTCTTCGAATGGGCGAATCCAGAGGGCGAGCAGTTTGGCACCAAGCGTCTTGAGGCGGCCTTGTCCAAGTTTGGGCGACGGTCTGCCGACGAGCTTATCCACGGTCTGCTTGGAGAGTTGGAGGACTTCGCTCAGGGCACGCCGCAGCCAGACGACCTTACCGCTGTGGTCATCAGGAAAGCTGGCGGGGCGTCGCAAGGGGATTTGCCATGAAAGCCCACCGAAGCAGGCCGTGGCGGTGTGCGATCGTTCTCTTGATGAGCGTCCTGTCTGGTGCTGGATGCGCGTCGAATCGGTTGTACAACGATGCGCCAAGCCTCTACCTGACCAGTGTTGTAGCTGGCAATGACATGAGCGTTGGAGTAGACCTCGCCGTCATCGAGTTCGACGAGTTCGGCATGCTCTGGCTTCCTGAGCAACTCGAAGCAGCCATCGATCTCATTGATCGCAGGAACAACGCTTCTGACCGAGGGATCATCGTCGTTACCTACACGCACGGCTGGCAGAACAATGCAGATTCTGGCCGTGTCAAGAACGACCTTGCCCGATTCCGTGTTGGCATGGCCGAACTCGGACGGGAGCTCCATGCGCAGGGAGGCCGAGCCCCCGACCATGTTGTCGGTGTGTACCTTGGATGGCGCGGAGCAACGAACCGTCTCCCACTTTGGAAGAATCTGAGTTTCTGGGATAGGAAAGATGCTGCGGAACGGATCGCCTCGCATCAGATGCGAGAGACGCTGTTTCGACTGACAGCCACCGCCAAGGCACGGCCTGACTCCAAGGTGCTCCTCTCTGGTCACTCGATGGGAGGGATGATCCTGGCGCGTACACTCGCACCAACCCTCTCAACACTGCTTCTCGCATCCGGACCGGACGGCGTCTTCGCGCCCTCCGACATGGTTTTGCTACAGAATCCGGCACTCGACGGACTCGCCGCGTATCAGTTCATAGAGTACTTAAAACGAAACAACGCGAGGGTGGAGCTGCGGCATGCGGACGGCCGTGTCGAACCTGCCGCCGGACCGATCATCGCCTCGGTCACATCCGAAGCTGACTGGGTGACCCGCGTGGCCTACCCCGCTGGGCAGATGTACGAAAACATGTCTCGCGCATTTCGCGACGATATCGACGACGGGGTTCCCTCACAGAGCACGCTATCGAATCATGCTCACGGGCACCTCAAATTTCTGATCAGCCACAGGGCGCGAGTAGACAACGGCGAAGTGATCCTGGAGCCTGTAGAGGGCGCATACAACGACACGCCCTTCTGGATCGTGCAGGCATCACAAGACATCTGCAAAGACCATGGCGACATCTACAACGAACGATTCGTGGGTCTCGTCAGGCAGATCACAGAGCTCAATCGGCTGTACGATTCGAATGTTGAGACCTGGATTCGGCCAAGCCGCCCCAGCATTGATGCCCCGCCAAACAAGGACAGAGAGCACAGTGACGCGGTCCACGAGCGAGAGCGAACAATGCCGCAGCCCCCGAGAGCTGTTTCAAAATGTCGGGCATTGCCGGTGTCAACCTCAGATTACGAACGAGCCGTCTTCTCGTCGATGCCGAACCGCTGCTCCGTCGCCGCCACGGCCAGCCCTTCATCCAATGCCGCCACCACACGTCGTCGAAGCGTTATGCCGTACACGCTCATCCAAGGCCTGCATACCGGAATAGCCTCAGTATCTACAACGGGACGTGATGGCCCAAGACGCTCTAGATCCTTATATATGGCCCCCGCTGATAGCGCCAACCGCACAGGCTACGCGAGGTACACCGATTGCCTTGACATTCAAGCTACAAAACCAAACGATAGAAGAGAGATTCGTTGACTACGGCCAACTTCTAGTACTGTTCTTGGTTCCTACACCCAAACTTAGGTAGAGTTTTTTGATCGCCGCTTCGAACTGAAACGTTCCCTTCCTCAGCTGTTATGGACACGCCTCATTGCTCGAACATACACATAATTTCCTGCTTGGTCAGCCAGTCATCGTTCTGTGCCTCGTGCTCGCAGCCGGCTACTTTGTTGGCCGCCTCCGGATCCGGGGCATGGGCCTGGGTTCCGTGACTGGAGTGTTGTTCGCTGGGATGGTATTTGGACACTTCGGATTTGTTGGCAACCCGGTGCTGGAATCGGTGGGCTTCGCGTTCTTCATGTACGTAGTCGGGTTTGAAGCCGGCCCCCGAATGTTCGCAGTCATCCGCCAAGACGGTCCTAAATACGCAACGCTCGTTTTAGTGATCGCGGGTGCGGGGTTTGCAACGGCGTACTTCGTAGGCAAGCTGCTTGCGTTGCCGCCGGGTGCGATCGCAGGCGCGCTTGCGGGCGGACTGACGACGACACCTACCCTCGCCGCTGCTCAGAGCGCCGTTGCCACCGCTGAAGCGGAGCTTCCCACCGGCATCACGGCAGATGCGATCGTAGCCAATATCAACAGCGGATACGCGATCACTTACCTAGTTGGCCTAATCGGACTGATCGTGATCATCAAGATCATTCCGAGGGCTTTTCGGATAGACCTGACTGCAGCCGCGACCGAGGCCGAGTCGAACTCAGTGACTCAAGTCACGTCACGCCCGCAACGCGTTGTGGCGCGAGCCTATCGCGTCCGCAATGACTCGATTCTCATTGGCAAGTCGGTTCGCGATGTCGAGTCGCTCGTCCCGGGCAAGGCTCGGTGCTTTACGATTCGTCGCGCCGGGGAGATGCTCGATCTGGACAAGCAGGAGGTGCGGATCGAGGCGAGAGACGAACTGGCGGTAGTGGGCTTATTGGGGCAGCTCAAAGAGGCGACCCATGACATCGGTCCCGAGCTTGACGATTCGGAACTCTTGGACTTAGATCCGGAGTCCGCGGAGCTTGTAGTAATGCGCAGAAGCGTTGCTAATCAATCGCTCAACCAGCTCGGAATCACATCAATTTATGGGGGCATTGTCAGCCACGTCCGACGGGCTGGAGCAGAGCTGGACCCGACGCCGGACCTGGAACTGCAACTCGGCGACGTGCTGACGGTAACGGCACCCAAGCCATATCTGGAGCGCCTCGGCGACGTTGTCGGGCATGTGGAGCGGGACATCGCCGAAACAGACCTGTTCACTATTATGTTGGGCGTCGCCGCAGGTGTCGCGATCGGTGCCGTCACGATAACGATTCTTGGTGTACCGATCGGGCTCGGGGTCGCGGGCGGGGTCTTGCTATGCGGCGTGTTCCTCGGCGCTCTCCGAAGCGTGGCCCCGCTTTTTGGACGGATACCCGCGGGGGCGAGCTGGCTAATCATGGAGTTGGGACTTCTCGTGTTCATGAGCGGCGTTGGGCTGAACGCGGGGAGCACGATCCTGTCGGTGCTTCGTGAGTCTGGCCTATCTCTCGTGATCACGGGTTTTGCCGTTATGCTTGTCCCTACGGCCGCTGGTCTAGTCGTCGGTGGCATGTTGATGCGGATGAACCCGGTTTTGCTGCTGGGCGGGCTCACAGGCGCAATGACGAGTACCGCCGCGATGCGAGTGGTCTGTTCGGAGTCCAAGAGCAACGCCGCGGCACTTGGATACGCTGGCGCATACGCATTGGCTAACGTCGTATTAGCCGTTGCCGGCTATCTGATCGTCCGGCTTGAGCTGTGATTGAACGCCCGGCGGAAGTTCTACCTGTCTCAGCGGGACCATAGAAGTACCACGAGTTCGAAGGCACAGGCAACGGCACGTGATGCAAGAACTATTTGATCATGAGTGTGATGTGCCAAGATCACACTCATGATCGAACACTGCATCATGAATTGAAGTCCTTATATGTGGCCCCCACTAGAGCCGCTCGACCTCAACAAGCTGCTGATCCAGTATCCAGTTGCGACCTTCTTCTACCGAGTTCGAGGCCAACAGGTGCTCGCCGACGGGATGCGAAACGAATCGATCTTGGTTGTGGATCGGAGCGTTACTGGCTCTCCGCAGCGAGGCCGCATTGCGTTCGCGCTCTTGCATCGCGTCAGCTCTTTCCAACGTGGATCGATACCAGTCGACCGATCACCACGGCGATGAATACCTGACCTAGCAACGCCTGCGCCAGAGCAAGTGATCGTGAGATTGAGGAGATGGGAATGATATCTCCATAACCCAAGGTGGTCATTGTTACAAAGCTGAAGTAGTAGAGATCGCCACGAGTCGCCGCCCCCGATGAGGCTTGAAATGAGTCCGGGAGGCCGATATCGACCGTGTAGTAGAGTAGGGCAAACGTGATGCCAAGCAAGATATACATACACATAGCCTTACTGATAGTCGCTGTGGACACGTCACTGACAGATAGAAAACGACGTACTGAAAGTACTAACACGATCATGGCGGATGTCGCTGCCGAGCCACTTGCTACTGACTCGAGATAAGGGTTTTCGGTGCCGTAGATCAGCCTTGGCACGTTTCCCAGTCCGATGATCAATCCGCAGCTGATTGCAAGATGCCGTTGAGTTGTAAAGCCCGCAATCAGCATGAAAAGTAGCAAGTGATACGACGAATGGATGAGAAGCACCCAAGTCGGCGGGCTGCCAGTTAAAAACACGGGCATCAAAAAAGAATCGATCAATAGCAATGCCAGAATCCAGTGTGGCCCCACCGATCTAGAGCGAAAGCCATTAGCGTGATGCGAACTCACTGATCAAGTTTCCGTATCAGCCACTTGCCCGTCTGCGCTGGCGGCGTCGACGGTTTCTGGGGGCATGAGCGGGGGCGTCTTCAACCCGTAGAAGACCGAGTACAGAACTGGCAAAAGCACCATCGTCAGCAAGGTTCCGAAGCTGAGACCGACCATAATCGTGACCGATAGGCCGACCCAGAACACGTCGCTGAGCAGCGGGATCACGCCGAAAACGGTCGTCGCCGAGGCGAGCACGACGGGGCTGAGGCGTGACTGAGCGGCGCGGATCAGCGACTCGTTTCTCGGATGCTCGGCCGCGACCTGCACCTCGATTTCGTCGATCAGGACGATCGCGTTCTTAAGCATCATGCCGACCAGGCTCATGAGCGCCAGAAGCGCAACGAAGCCAAATGCGGCGTCGAAGATCAGGAACCCGGCCGTCACGCCGATGAACACGAACGGGATCGTGAGCAGCATCACGATCAGCGGTCGATAGGCGTTGAACAGGGCCACCAAGATCGAGAGGATGATGACGACGGTGGGCCCCAGGCCGGGGATGAGGCTGAGTTGCGAGTCGACGGTGTCTTCCTGCTCGCCACCCCATTCCATGGTGTAGCCGGGCGGGAGGTGGATCGCGTCGAGCCGGGCGAGCACGTCGCTGCGGAGTTCACCGAGGCTGGCGCCGTGGATCGGGTTTGCCTGAACGGTGATAGTGTGTCGCCGGTTGTAGCGGCCGATCGCGGGGTCCTCGAACTCGATCGCGATGCCGTCAGTCACCTGAGCGAGCGGCACGGTGTCGGTCGATCCCGATGGGTTGACCTGGAGCGACTCAAGCGTGTCGAAGCCTTCACGCTCGGCCTCGGTTCGCCGCATGATGATCGGCAGCAGGTCATCGCCTTCGCGATACGTGCCGACTTGCTGGCCGTCGAAGGAGAGCAACAACGCGTTCGCGACGTCGTCGCGGGCCACGGCCGACCAACGGGCTCGCTCCTGATTGAACCGGGGCTCGAACCTCGGCACCCGCTCCAGCCAGTCCGTCCGCACCGGCCCGGCGAGCGAGCTGGCTTTGACGACGGCGACGGCCTCGTCGGCGACCGAGCGGAGCTCGGCCCGATCCGCGACCGCAGGTCCGCTGACTCTCAGTTCAAACGACCACGTGTTCGACGGACCCACGCCGTACTTCCGCAGCGACACGAGGCTGTCGGGCATCTGCTCAGCGAACCACGGCTCGAGCTCGACGAGCAGGTCGTCGATGTCGGCAACGGCATCCACGTTTACGATCAGCTGGGCGTACGAGCCCAACGGCGGTTCCGGCTCGACGGGAAGGTAGAAGCGTGGCGGACCCGCGCCGATGTAGCTGGTTACCGCCGACACCCGCTCATCGTCAAGCAGGTGCGCCTCGGCGAGCGTCAGGTCTGTGGAGATCGACTGAATCCGAGTGCCTTCGTGCCCGTAGACGTCGATCATGAACTTCGTCATGGACGAGTCAGGGAAGAAGAGTTGCCGCACCTGGCCAAAACCTGTCACCGAGGCAACGAGCAGCACGATCATCCCCACCACGACGGTCAGCCTCAGCTTGATCATAAAGGCGAGCAGGCCGCGAAACGCCGACATCAAGGGCGTCTTGTAAGGATCGTCGGTCGTCGACTTGGGGTCCTTGACGAAGTCGATGCACTGCACCGGGGTTAGCGTCACGGACACCAGCCAGCTTACGAGCAGCGCCGTGGCGATCACGGTGAAGAGCGTCCGGCAATACTCGCCGGCACCCTCGGTTGAGGCGAAGATGGGGTAGAAGGCGATCGCGCCGATAATCGTCGCGCCCAGGAGTGACCACGCCGGGTCGCGTCCCGCGGCGATCGCCGCGTCACGGCGGTTCATCCCGCGCTTCAGCCGAGCGTCCATGCCGTCGGCGACGACGACCGCGTTGTCAACCATCATGCCCAGCGCGATGATCAACGCCCCGAGCGACATCCGCTGCAGATCGATGCCCACGACCGACATGACCAGGAACGACCCTAAGATGGTCAGGATCAGCGCCGAGCCGATGATGAAGCTCATTCGCAGCCCCATGCCTATCGTGATCACGACGATCACGATGATCACGGCCTGCATGAAGTTGACGAGGAACCCTGACACGGCCTCATCGACTACGTCGGACATCCAGTGCACTCGGCTGACCTCAACTCCGATCGGCAGCGTCGGGATCAGCTCGTCGAGCCGGTTATCGATGGCCTGGCCGACCGTCACGACGTTGGCACCCGGGGCGTTCGCGATCGAGATCCCGATTGCGGGCCGCCCGTTGTAGCGCATGAGCTTGAAGGGTGGGTCTTCATAGCCCTCGCGGATGGTCCCGATATCGCGCAGCCGGATCAGCTCATTGCCCTGCCTGTCGCCGTCACTCGCCGCTTCACGGATTGTGAGCTCGCCGATGTCGGTGGGTGACGTGAAGGCGCCCGTGGGACTGATCCGCAGCCTTCGACGCTGCACATCGAGACTGCCGGCATCGATGACTAGGTTCTGGTCTTCGAGCGTGGCCTGGATGCTCTCGCTGGTGAGCCCGAGGGCCGAGAGCTGCGTCTCGGAGACGTCGAAGTAGACGACGCGCTGCTGCTCGCCCCACAGATCGACGCGAGAAACACCGGGCACGACGCTCAACTCCTTGCGGAGGAACTTGGCAAAGCCCTCAAGTTCCGCGGGCGTAAAGCCCTCCCCGATGACCGCGAGCTGCATCCCGTAAACACTGCCGATTTGATCGTTGACCATCGACGGCTCGGCGCCCTCGGGCAGCGAAGACTGCGTGTCGCGGACCTTGCTGCGCAACTCGTCCCAGACCTGCGGCAGCACGTCCGACCAGTACTCGGGCTTGATCTCGGCGGTGATGCTCGACTCGCCGGCGCGTGAGATCGACTCGACGAGCTTGAGCTGCGACATCTCCTGAAGCGCGATCTCGAGGACATCGGTCACCTCGAGCTCGACCTCTTCGGGGCTCGCGCCGGGATAGAGCGTCGTGATCGTCGCTTGTTTGATGGAGAACTCGGGGTCTTCGAGTTGGCCGAGTGAAAAATAGCCGGCGACTCCCGCGATCGCGACCACGGCGGTGAGGAAGTAGGTCACCGCCTTGTTCTTGACTGCGAATTCGGTAAGCGACATCGCCGAACTCCTCTACTGCAACTGGGGCGTGACAGGTAGCCCGTCACGCAGGAAGCTGACGCCCGCCGTTACGACGATCTCACCGCGCTCGATTCCGTCGCTGATGATGTAGCCCGTGCTGCCCAGCCCGCGAACCGTGACCGGCCTGAGGGTGACGGTGTTCCTGTCGGGGTCGACGATCCACACCGATACCTGCCCGCCCTCGGCGGACGAAGCGAGTGCGGTCGCGGGGACAACGAGCTCAGAGCCGAGCGAAGTGCCATCGAGCACCGGATCGGCCGAGGCACGTCCCGCCATCCCCGGGAGGACCGTGATACCCTCGGGCTGGTCCATGATCAGCTTGACGGGGTAGGTGCGTGTAGTGTCGGACGCTTCGGTGCCAATCTCGGCGATCTCTGCGGGGATCTCGATGCCCGGGTAGGCGTCGAACTCCACGCGGACGTTGGTGACGTCGGTCGCGACCGCGATCAGCGACTCGGGCAGGTTGATCACGAACTCGATCCGCTCGGTGTCCAGCAGGCGGATGATCGACGAGCCGGCGTCGACGGGCTCGAAGTTGTCGGCGTAGGTTGCGACGACTGTGCCGGCGAACGGCGCGAGCAGGCGCGTATCCACGAGCGCATCCTTCGCGGTCTTGAGCGTCGCCTCGAGCGCCACGATGTCGGCCTCAGCCACGCCGACGGCCTCGCGCGACTCATCGATCGTGGCCTGAGCGATCGCGCCGGCGTTCTCACGCTGGATGTTCAGGTTGCGCTGCAGGTCGGCGTTGGCCTGTACGAGCTGTGCCTTCGCGCGCCGCAGGCTGCCCTCGGCGTTGCGCACGTCGGACTCGAAGTCACGCGGGTCGATGCGAGCCACCAAGGCACCCGCCTCCAACTCGTCGCCGACGCTGGCGGGGAAGGCGATCAACGGGCCGGAAACGCGGAACGCCAAGTTAACTTCGCGATCTGCCTCGGCCCGTCCGGGGAAGCTGCGTGACGCCAGCGGTTTCGCGTCGCCAACGCGGATGGCGCGCACCGGGCGGATGATCTCAACCGGCTCGGGCGACTCCCGCTCGCACCCGGCGACGGAGACGATGCCCAACGCCGTCGCCGCCAATTTGCAAAAGATCCCAGGGGTCCGATGGACACATCGTGAGGGCGGAGACATCGCTCAGTTCTCCTGATCGGGTTCGTTGAGGTAGGTTTCATCGATAGCCGAAGGGGGCACGAAAAGCCGGGCACCGCCTTCCGCGTCGTCGGGGTCGAGGATGCCGCCGTAGTCGGTGCGGGCCCGCATCTGCTTGGCGGTCTCGGCGGGGATGAACTCGTTGCCGACGCGGCTCTCCCACCCCCCGCCCAGCGCCTTATAGGCCAGGATCAACTGCTCGGCGATCGCGCCCAGGCTCTGAGCGGCGTCGTCCTGCTGCTCGGTGAGCAGCGTGTTGGCGTCGTTGACACGCACAAAGTTGACGCTGCCCTCGGTGTACTGGGTGGTCGCGAGCTCGAGCGATCGGGCGGCGGCCTCGGCGCTCTCGGCGAGGAAGTCGTACTGCTCGCGCGTGCGCAAGAAAGAGTAGAGCGCGTCCTCGACCTCGGCGGCGGCGTCGAGCACCGTCGCGCGATAGTCGGCGACGGCTTCCTGATACGCCGCGTCCTGCACGCGGATGTTGTTGGTGATCCGGCCGTAGTTGAGGATCGGCCAGTCGACAACTAGGCCGATGAAGCCTGAGAAGGACTGGGCGTTGACGACGTCGATCAGGTCGGCGCCGATCGCGCGAGGCGGGTCGGCGGTGGACGTGTCAAGCCCGGTCGAGCCGGTGATGGAGATGGAGGGCAGCAGGTCGGCCGTCGCAACACCGATCTGAGCGCTCTGCGCCGCGGCGAGGCGCTCGGCCAACCGCACGTCCGGCCTCCGCCTGAGCAGCTCGGCCGGTGCTCCGACCGCGATTTCCGGCGGTGCGATCGGGATGCCGGTCGAACCGGCCAGCTCGGACTCAAGAAGCTCTGGCGGGCGGCCCAGCAGCACGCACATCGCCAGCTTGGCGGACCGGAGGTCTGCCTCAAGGCTGGGGATCGTCGACTGTGTGTTAGCCAGCGTCGAGCGAGCCTCGGTGACGTCCAGCTCTGTGGTGGCGCCGTTGCGGAATCGCACGTCGGCGATCTCCAGCGAGCTCTCCTGCGACGTCACGTTCGCCCGCGCCAGTTCGAGCCGAACCTCGGTGGTGCGGATGTCAACGTAGGTCAACGCCACCTCGGCGAGAAGCGACACGAGGACGTCGTCGTACTCCGCGATCGAAGCGAGCAACACGGCGTCTTCGGTCTCGATGCCTCGTCTGAATTTGCCCCAGAAGTCCAGTTCCCAGGCCACATCCAGGCTAAGGCCCGCCGTCGCGAAATACCGATCATCGCCAGCCGAGGTCTCGTTGCGGCTGATCGAGTTGTTATCCAGGTTGCCGTTGATCGCCTGCTCTTGCGGGAAGAAGTCGCCCACCGCGATCCCGCGGCTGGCGCGTGCCTGCACAACGCGCAAACCAGCGGCCTCCAGATCGAGGTTCTGTCGATAGGCGATCTCGACTAGGCGATCCAGAACGGGGTCGTTAAAGACCGTCCACCAGTCCGTCACCGCGGCCCGGTCGCGCGGAAACGTCAGCGTCTCTTGCTCGAGCCAGTCGGGGTTGAGCGCAGCCGTCGGCCGCTGGTAATCAGGACCAACCATGCAGCCCTGAAGGCTCAAACAGAGCGACGTCGCTGCAAGGACGCGGATGTACGTGGAGCCTGTCCTGCTCATGCGCCCACCAGCAGAATTTTCCGAGCAAGTTCCCATAGCTCAACAGATCCATGCAAGCGCGAAGTCCCATCAATCTGTGGCTCGTGCCAAGTTATCCGGCTGGATACTACCCAGATGGATTGCGGAGTGCAATTCTGCGCGTAAACCCGAATCTGAGTCCAGGCGGGGCAAGAGCTTTGAGCGAGAATCCAGTCTTCGTTTGGGAGACCGACCGATGAAGAAGATGAGATTTACGGACGAGCAGATGACGTTCGCTCTGCGCGGCCTGTTCCAGAGTGTTGACGCACGACAATCTAGGCCGCCTTGCGTTTAATGCTCTGAGAAGATGGCAGTTCGAGAATGGTGACGGATCCCTTGTACTGATGAAGATGGACCCATCGCGCGTCGTATTGCGATTCAGGATCTTTGACAACCAAAGAGCAGATCAGTGAGACCTGAGCCTCAGACAGCCTTGCGGTAGTAATGCTTGAGTAGCCCGCCCAACTGCGTCTCGCAGCCAATACTCCCGATCGTGGAGGACTCTTCCTGAGCCAAGCGAAGCGGGCTCCTGATCGTGTCGTCAGGCACACGGTTGTTGAGCCCTTGATGGGGCCGATGCGTGTTGTAGAAGTCGACGAACGTCTGCACGATGTAATCCGCATGCCCAAGGCCAAAGCAGTAGAAATGACTGAGGCACTCACGCCCAAGCGTAGCGATGAAGGACTCCGCGAAGGCGTTGGCGTTGGCGTTGGGTGCCATAAAGGGCGTCTTGACGGCGCGGATACCGGCTGAACGCAGCAGTCCATCGAAGCCGCGCGTGAACTATGTGTCCCTGTCGTGGATCAGATGGGTTGCTATCAGATGTTGATCTTCGAGCCACATCACCCAGTTGCGGGCTTGTTGCTTCACCCAGTTTTCATCGGGGTGGAATGTCGCAGGCGACACCCACGCGCGGCGTGTTCCGACATGTATGAAGGCAAGCAAGAACGCGTCACGCCGGCCAAGGGGCGTCCAGACCTTCTGACACAGGAAGTCGCAAGCCATGAGGGTGCTCATGTGCAGTTTGATGAACTGGTCCCAAGGCTGGAAGTCGGGCCGCAGTGAGCCATCAGTTGGGGGCGTGGGAGCGACTTGTTCCTCCATGAGTACCCGCCGTACGGTTGATTTGCCGAGGCGTACCCGGAGCTTGAGCAGCTCACCCACGATTCGGAGGTACCCCCAGGTCGGGTTCTCCTTGGCGATCCGGACAATGAGCTCGCGAAGGTCGCGGGTAACCTTCCGGGGGCGGCCCACCTGTCGTGGGGTCCATTGGTCTCGCTTCTCGCGGAGCCACCGCTGGTAGGTGGCGTAGGTCGCTACGGAGATCAGCCCATGCACGCGATGATCCATCTCGGCACCGATGGCCATCAGCCGCTCACGCTCCTCGGGCGTGAGGATGAGCCGGGTCTGCTTCAGCCTGGCTCGTAGAATGCGGTTCTCCTCTGTGACAAAGCGGAGCTGAGCACGTTGTTTGCCCGAAAAGAGTGCCAACAAGAGGTGCAAATACGGACAGAAGAGCGAGACCATCGATCGAGCGTAACCCCTTGCCCGCAAACGCGCCGACATTCTGGAACGGCCACAGAGGGGCGCGAAAATCGCGGCCCTCTGGGGCCATCTGGCTGCAGAAGTTACGGGGCTTGAAGTGGCTCAGATCAGGGCAAACCCCTGGTCTAGCCGGCCGAAAAACCGAATGTCAGGGGTCGAAGGGTCTAAGAGCTACAAGTCGTACGAGAGCATAGAGTTGCAAGAAGCAGCCGCTCTTTAGACCTGACAAAACGGACATTTTTAGCCCGTCGCCGTGACGGAGAGACTGATCGTCATATTTTGTGGAATACACCGCCGCGAGCTCACCGGCAAGCGACTCGACCTTTCAATCACGGGCAAGCCCGTCCTCGTCGAACTCACGCCTCTGCCATGAGACGCTTAAACCAGCCTGCCATGCCTTCATCAGCCGGAGTTCTCACCTGATGCAGCCCAGCCGACGCGTCGAACCCCCTGCGAACGGGAACAGACGCCCGAACATCCTGTTTGTCCTCAACGACCAGCAGTCCAAGCGGACGGTCGGGTTCAGCGGCGACGATCTTGCTCGCACGCCGCATCTCGACGGGCTCGCGAACGACGGCGCCGTGTTCCGTCACTGCTACACCACATGCCCTTGCTGCACGCCGGCTCGCGCCTCGCTTCAAACCGGTCTCTACCCCTTCGCCCACGGCATGCAGACCAACCTCTTCATGAAGGGGTGCATGCTCCACGAACTCGTCGATCACCCCGACCTGCTGTCCCGTCGCCTTCTGGGCGCGGGGTATCGGCCGCTGCTGACCGGCAAGTGGCACCTCGGCTACGGCCCGGCCGCCCGCAACGACCCGTACTACCAAGCCCACTACCGCGACATCGATCACCACCTCTACGACGTCCCCTTGCCCGAGCAATACCACCAAGCGTCCGGCCTGCCGACCGACGTGGGGTACCTTGCCGACGACTTCCCCGGCCACGGCGGCGGCGGCCACGCTTACCCGCAATACAAACGCTACCTGCGCGATCGAGGGCTCACGCACGACCTGCGCCCGAGCGAGGTCTCGGGGTGCGCCGAAGTCGTCTCGCCCATCGAGTCCACTATCGATCACTTCCTAGCCGATCGAGCGATCGACCTCATCGGAACGCCCGCCGCTTCGGACGACCCGTTCTTTTGCATGCTGAACTTCTGGGGCCCGCACCACCCTGCGTACGTCCCGACCGAGTTTCTCGAGCCCTTCCGAGGGGTCACGATCGACCCGCCGCCGAGCTGGGACATCGACCTGGACCAGAGGCCGCGCATCCACAACGTCACCCGTAACGCCCGAGACTGGGCCGACTTCGAAGAGCAGCTCCGCTACGCCTACGCCTACAGCGCGTTTATCGACCATCAGATCGGTCGCGTGCTGCACCACCTCCGCAACATCGGTGAGCTGGAGAACACCTGGATCATCTTCGCCGCCGACCACGGCGACTCGCAGGGCGTTCAGGCAGGTCTCGCGAATAAGTCGTTCCACTTCTTCGAGTCGGCGGCCGGGGTTCCCTTGCTCATCCGCCCGCCCGGTGGTCTTGAAGCACGCCGGGACATCGAAGCATTGGTGAATCTCACCGACCTCTACGCAACCGTCACCGACATCGCCGGCGCCGCCCCGCCAACCACCCCTCGCCACGGCCGTTCGCTCGTCGGCTGGGTCCGCGGTGAGCCGCCCGTCGACTGGCCCGACGCCGTCGTTGTCGAGGGCTCGGGGTTGTCGCACTGCCTGATGTCGCAGCGCATGCTCCGATGTGGCCAGTGGAAGTACGTCTTCAACGCCGGCGATATGGACGAGCTCTACGACCTCGAAGAAGACCCCCACGAGCTGATCAACCTAGCCGCCGAGAACGAGGCGCACCCCGAGCTTCCGCGGCTACGCGATCGCCTGCACGACTGGATGATCGAACACCGAGACCAACTGGCTAACCAGTTCGCGGCTCTGCGGCTCCGCCCGACCTGCCAAACCGTCTAACGCCAACCCCTCGATACGGAACCCGCTCATGGTCCGAGCCCTCTGTTCAGCCCTGATTGCAATGTGCCTCGCCACCCAAGCCAGCTCCGGCCCACCTACCGAGCCGGCCCGGCCCTCGGCGGATCGCCCGGTCATCCACACGCAGTTCTTCGTGCGCAACCGCGGCGACGGCGGCCGCATCCCGCGACAGCTTTTCTGGGAACACTCGTTCTTAGCCAACCTCGTGGACGAGGCGCGGGCCGCCAACGACGCCAGCCGGGAACAAGGCCTCACGCCCACCATGGGGCTGATGATGTGGAGCGACGCGTACCACACCGCCGAGCCCGGCGCGGGGCGCGACTTCAGCGACGATGCGGCTTACAACGCGTACTGGCGATGGAACCACGAGCGTCAGCACTACTTCGCGCGCCGCCCCAATGGCCGCGTGTGGAGCCGTCGCTACACCGAGACCGGCGAACCCAAGGACGCTTGGATCACGCCCTCGCGACCGCTGGACCCCAGAGACCAGACGTCCGACGTCGCGACTTACGGCGACTGGTACGCCCAGCGCATCGCCGAGCGCGCCGCCGCCATCGGTGTCCGCGGCGTCCTCCTCGCCGACCACGCCGATCAGATCGCCCACGGGAACGCGTTCGACCAGGACTTCTCCGACGAGATCGTCGCCGACTTTCAGAGGTGGAGCGAGATCGACCTCATCGGGGCGAGCACCACCGAGCGAGCCGACGAGATCCTGGCCGAGCACGCGCCCCTGTGGACGGATTATCTCAGCGATGTTTATGGCGCGTGGTGGCTCGACATGGTCCGCCGCATCAACCAAGAGACCGGCGACGCCGACGCCATGATCCTGATGCAGAAGCACGCCTACCCGCACTGGTCCCGCATCAGCGCGGCCGACGCGATCTGGATGCGCAAGAACGCCGACGCCGCCGAGCAGATCGCCTATCACGTCGAGTCCTGGAGCATGCCCTCGCCGCGGGGCGGCGCCATCGGCAACGGCGAGATCAGCGGCTACGTCGGCCAGGTCGGCGCGCACCTCAGCCGCGAACCGGACATCACCCGCGGCGTCTTCGTCCCCGTCACCGAGTTCGCCGAGTACCCCGGGCTCGGCAAGGCGACCGGCATCGACCACTACTGGGCGATCGACGCCGCCGAGCGGCAGCTCTCGCTCGACGTGACCGACGACGAGAAGACAGAGATGCAGAAGAAGATCCAGCTCGGCGCGTGGCTCGCGCTGGGTTGGGCGCACCTGGCCACGCACGACGGGCGCGTCGAGCGGGCGGCGATGTACTTCTTCACCCACCGCAACCGGTTCGAGAACCCCTACGAGGCGTTCGAGTCTGCGATCCGTCCGATCAGCCCGAAGCGGCCGGTCGGGCCCGCCTTCTACTACTCCACCTCGACCGAGCGCGCCTTCGAGCGCCGCGGCGAGCTGTGGAACCCCCTCGAGAAGCTGCCCGGGTTTGCCAAGCGTGGCGAAGACGGCCACGCGATGCTGGCGTACTTCGTCAGCGATCGCACGCTCGAATCGCTCAAGCCGTCTTCGTACCCCACCGCCTGGGTCGTCGATCACCTCGACACGATCAGCGCAGAAGAACGCAGCCGTCTCGAAGCGATCGCGCCGGTCTACGCGCTCGACGACCCCGCGGGCCTGCCCGCTTCGGCCATGCCCGTGCGGTTCCGTGGCGACGCCACCGGGTTCGCGTTTGCCGACGAAGAGGATCGGCTGGTCATCTACGTCACGCGCGATCACGTGATCAACAGCGAGGACATCGAGGCCGAGGTGGTGCTAACCGGCCTGCCCGATGGGCAACACACCGCTCGGGACGTGATCTCGGGCGAAGAGCTGGCGTTCACCGTGGTTGACGGCGAGGCAACGATGAAGATAGCGCTGCCGCGCTGGTCGTCGCGGGGGTTCCGGACGTCGGTACGAATCCCGTGATTCGGCCATGGTGTCAATACGGCGGTGCCACGGTCGGCGCTTGAACTCGCCGAACGGTCCGCAGCAATGGCGGATCGTTAGAGATTAACGCCGCCCGAACGCAGGCCTTTGGCCAGCCCTGAGTGCATTCAATAAATGACCCGCTACGGATGCGCCGCCGCACAAAAGGGCAACAGCGAGGCGTTGGCTCGCCGCCACTTCCTGATGAATCGCACGCCGTTCGAGCTCTACGACACCTTGGCCGACCCCGATTGTCAGATCAACCTGATCGACGACAGCGAGTTCGAACCCGTCGCCTCACGCCTGCGCGCTCGGCTGCTTGATTGGATGCAGCAGCAGGGCGATCCGGCCGCAGAGGCGCTAGACCGTCCAAACATCGAAACAGCCCAAGCGATTCACCACCAACTGGACGAACGTGCACGTCGTTTAGCAGGTATGGTGTGATGCGGATTGCGACCAGTAAAGGTGCTTAGTGCGAGGCAGACGGCCGCTTGTGTGCTCGACTTACGTCTGCTGTTTCTGACCCTGAAGTGAGCCACGTCTGCCCCCAACATCGTCTTCATTCTTTCCAACGACCACGCGGCACACGCGATCTCTGCCTACGGCAGCCGGATCAACCAGCCCTCAAATCTTGACCGCATTGCCTAGACGCTCGACAACCAACACAGCCCGCAGATCCAGAAACTCCTTAAGGACGCCGGCTACCGCATGGCTGTCTTCGGCAAGTGGCGCCTCGGCCACGGCATTCAGCCCGACGGCACCAACGTTGCCGTCGCCGGGTTCGATGACTGGGCAGTCGTTCCAGACCAAGGTGTCTGCGTTTGACCCAACGTTTCACATCGGCACACCCGACCGCAATGCTGCCTTTCGCCAAGGGACACCGCAGATCGAGGGCTGCGTGACGGATCTCACCACCGACATAGCCCGACGCAACGCAAAGGCGAACTGCTGTTACGTGTAACGCTTCTTCGTCAAAGTGCTCCTTCAAGGGCGGACCAAACATTATCCAAAAAATCGCACCCTAAGTGGACCAGGAAACGGGATGAAGACCAAGCCGTCCGCAGCCTTCTGTCACGGCTGGATTGGATTCGGAGGGAAAGGTTGAATTCAGCCAATTCGTTCAAATTTTGGGTCAAGATGGCCTGCGTGAACTGATAGACTGAAATTCCATGATCGTGGTTGAGCTCGACGCCACGCTCTGTGTGATTTTTCTGTTTACGGGGAAACGATCGCCGGTCTTGTACGTCTTAGTGACCGGTAGGTCAGTTCAACACGCTGTACGAGGTGGCATGATCGGCGCGGACAAGCACGAAACTCGGCTATTCCCCAAGCTCGGCGAGGTGCTTGTCGATATGGCGGCAGCCGACGCCGCAACGATCGACGAGGTGGTGTCGTCGTCGGACGGCACGTCGGCTCGGCTGGGCGAGTTGCTCGTGAGCCGGGGGGTCGTAGAGGAGGGCTTGGTCCGGCGGGCGTTGGCTCAGCAGCGCGGCTTTGCGTCGGCCGATCTCGACATCGACCCCGCGCCCGAGGCGCTCGCCGCCATCCCCTGGGACGCCGCGCTCCAACACAAGGCCCTGCCGCTCGCGCTCGTCGGCAACCGCCTGCGGGTCGCGATGGCCGACCCGACCGACCGCGACGCCCGCGAGGTATTGCGTGTTATCAGCGGATGCCGTATCGACCCGCTCTGGGCCGATGAGAAAGACCTCGCCGACCACCTCCAACGTCACTATGGCTCGAACGTCTCGCGCATGATCGCGAACCTCGAATCGCCCGACGACGACACCCCCTCCGACCCCGACGGCGACAACGCCGCGCAGCTCGAGTCGCTCGCAGCCGAGCCCACGGTCGTCAACCTCGTCGACCTCATCCTCCGCGAGGGCCTAAGCAGCCGAGCCAGCGACATCCACATCGAGCCTTTTGAGAAGGCGCTCAAGGTCAAGTACCGCATCGACGGCGTGCTCCATGAAACCAGTCCGCCGCCCAAGCACCTCCAGTCGGCCGTCACCAGCCGAATCAAGATCATGGCCGGGCTCAACATCGCCGAGCGCTTCGTCCCCCAGGACGGCCACCTCACGTTCCAGTCGCCGCGCGGCACCATCGATGTCCGCGTCTCGACCGTCCCTACGATCTACGGCGAGAGCGTTGTCATGCGCCTGCTCGATCGCACGGCGGCGCTGCTCTCGATGGAACAGCTCGGGCTCGACCGCCAACGCCTTGATCGGCTCGAAGCCACCATCGAAGAGCCTCACGGCATCGTCCTCGTGACCGGCCCAACCGGCTCGGGCAAAACCACCACTCTCTACGCCGCGCTCAACTACATCCGCGGTGACGAGAAGAAAATTCTCACTATCGAAGACCCCGTCGAGTACCAGATCGACGGCGTCAACCAGATCCCCGTCAACCCCAAGCGCGGCGTCGGCTTCGCAGAGGGCCTGCGGGCCATCCTCCGCCAAGACCCCGACGTGATCATGGTCGGCGAGATCCGCGATCGTGAGACCGCCGACATCGCCATCCGCTCGGCCCTCACCGGCCACCTGGTCTTCTCCACGCTGCACACCAACGACGCGCCCGGCGCCGTGACTCGGCTAGTCGACATGGGCGTCGAGCCATACCTGCTCGCGTCGAGCCTGCGGGCCGTGCTGGCTCAGCGGCTGGTGCGTCGCATCTGCCCGCACTGCCGCGCCGAGGCGCACGTCGATCCGGCGATGCGGCAGCGGCTGGAGCAATGGCTCGACCCGGGCGCGACGCTGTACGAAGGCCGCGGCTGCCGCGAGTGTCGGCAGACGGGCTACGCCGGTCGGCTGGCGATCTTCGAAGTCCTGCACATCGACGCTTCCGTGCGCGATGCGCTCGTGCCGGGCGTGACGACGCACGGCCTGATCAACGCCATGAGCGAGCCGTGGCGGCCGATGATCGCCGATGGCTGCGCTAAGGCCGCCGCGGGCGTGACGACGCTCAGCGAAGTCGTGCGGGTCAGTCGCGAGACATGATTTGGTCCACGGTTCGACGGCTCGATGACACGCGCGGCAACACCACGCCGCGCCGCGAGAACTGCCCAGCAAGAGAGATCGCGTGCCTCGATTCACTTATCAAGCCTTGACGCAGGAAAGCAAGCCCATCTCCGGCTCGCTTACCGCAGCCGACCGCACGCACGCGATCGCTCTGCTTGCCGAGGCCGGCCGTTTCGTCACCACGATGTCGCAGGCTGACGGCAACGCCGGCGGCGTAGGCACCGAGGGCTCGACGGTGAAGCCCGCGCTGCCGTGGGGCGCGGGGATGTCCGGCCGAGCCAAGGCGACGCTGTTCCGCCAGCTGTCGGTCGCACTGCAGGCAGGGCTCGACCTGCTAGCGACGCTGAAGGTCGTGGGCGAGCAGGCCGAGTCGCCATCGGCGAGCGAGCTGATCGAAGGCATCGCCGGCGAAGTCGAGTCGGGCGAGTCGCTGTCGGACGCAATGGCCGCGCACACGCGGACGTTTACGCCACTGGAGGTGGCGATGGTGCGCGTCGGCGAGGCGGCGGGCGTGCTGGACCAAGTCATGGCGTCGCTGACCGAGTTTGCCGAGCGCGACCTCGAGGTGCGGGAGAAGCTGCGCGGCGCCGCGATCTACCCGCTGATGGTCATGGGCTTGGGCGTCGTGTCGATCATCGTGGTGCTGACGTTCATCCTGCCACGGATCACGGCGGTGATCGGCGAGTCCGGCCAGACGCTGCCGCTACCGACGCAGATCCTCATGGCGATCAGCGACGCGTTGCGTTCTCCGGCAGGGGTCATCGGGGCGCTGCTGCTGATCGGCGGCGTCGGCTGGCTGTGGTGGTGGACGGGTAAGCCGGCCGGTCGGCTGGCGCGTGACGGGGTGGTACTGCGGCTGCCGGTGCTGGGCGAAGCAGTGCGGCGCGTGGCGATGGCGCGATTTGCACGCACGCTGGGCACGCTCAGCCGCGCGGGCGTGCCGATCGTCGAGTCGATGCGGATCATCCGCAACACGTTGGGCAACGAGGTGCTGGCCCAGCAGGTCGATGGCGTGGCCGCCGGGCTGGTGCAGGGGCGCAGCATTGCCGAGCCGCTGCGCGAGACGGGGTGGTTCCCTCCGCTTCTGATTCAGGTGATCGCGATGGGTGAAAAAACCGGCAAGCTCGACGAGCTGCTGCTCAACGCCGCGGACGCCTATGACCGCGAGACCGCCGCGTCGCTGCAACGGGTCATGACCGTGGTCCCCGTGCTGTTTATTCTGGTGCTTGCGATCGTGGTGGCGTTCATCCTCGCGGCCGCACTGCTTCCGGTGATGACCATGGACTTTGCGGCGGGGGCGTAACCGGGGCGATCGATCCATTCAACCCAGGAACTTCGAGATGAAACGTAGACCCACCAGGCACGCACACGGCTTCACGCTGATCGAGATCATGGTCGTCGTGATCGTCATCGGCATCCTCGCGGCGCTGATCGTGCCGAGCTTCTTCGGTCGGGCGGGTAAAGCGCGGGCCGCCGTCGCCAAACAGCAGATCGGCACGCTCGAAACGGCGATCAACCTGTTCGAGCAGGACTACGGCCGCTTCCCGCAGACGCTCGAAGAACTCACCACCCGCCCCTCCGACGTCGACGACGACCAGTGGACACCCCCGTCGATCAAGTCCGGCGACCTGACAGACCCGTGGGGTAACGCGTTTGTGTACCGCTACCCCGGGCAAAACTGGGCGTTTGATCTGATGAGCCTCGGCGCCGATGGCCAAGAAGGAGGCGCGGATGAAAACGCCGACATCGTCAACTGGTGAACGCCGCGGAAGTGCGCAACGATCGGCCTTCACGCTCATCGAGCTGATGGTCGTGATCGTGGTGATCGGTGTGCTCGCAGCGATCACCGTCCCGCGCTTTTCGGGGTCGTTCGAGCGGGCGGCGTTGCGTTCTGAGGCGCAGTCGCTTGCAGATGCCATGCGTTACGCACGCAGCCAGGCGATCATTCAACGCCGCGTGATCCGCCTCGCGTGGCTCGACGACGTGCACGACCAGCGGCCCGGCGATCAGCCCGGCTATCGGCTGGAGATCCAGCAAACCGATCCGCTGGCGACCGAGGCGTTCGTCGCGCTGAACCACGGAGCCGTCAAACCGCACGCGCTCGCACACTCCGTCATGCTCCATCGTTTCGCCGTCGCCGGCGATCCTGACGCCAAATCGATGCTCTTCTTCCCCACCGGCCTGTCGCAGGCCGCCTCGATCCAGCTCTACGCCGGCTCGCTGCGGCAAGCCGTGTCCATCGACCCATACACCGGCGCTGTCGCGACCGTCGACAGCTGGAACACCCCGCCAATCAGCCAGCGCGAGGACCTCGATGCCTGACGCGGCCCGCGCCACGAATCAAGCGACACCGCCACGCGACCCGCGCGCCCGCCGCCCGCGCGGCTTCACGCTGATCGAAACGCTCATCGCCGGTATGATGCTCGCCATCTTCGGCACTGCCATCGTCATGGCGGTCGCACAAGGCGCTCGTCAGGTCCAGCACGACCGCGACTTGGTCCGCGCCACGCAGGCCCTCGACGAAGTCCTCCACCGCGTGTCCATCGTCGGCCCGTCCAACCTCGCGATCGGCGGGCCAACCCAGGGCGTCCTCGGCGACGACCTTGAGTGGTCTCTCCAGATCGAGCAGCAACCGCTCAGCGACCTTTACGACGTCACCGCGACCATCACGTGGCAACGCCGTGCCCGAGAACGCTCGGCGTCGGTCGCCACCGTCTTCCACGACCCGCTCACGACCGCGATCAAACCCACTTGGGCCGAGCTCGACCCGCAATGATCCCGCGCCACCGCACAGCCCGACGCACGCCCGGCTTCACGCTCATCGAGTTGATGGCCGTGATCAGCATCGTTGCCCTCGTCGCCGGCGCCGGCGTCGTCCTGCTCGGCCAGCTCGCTGACATGCGCGGCCGGGCCGAACGCTCCGCCACCGCCACCCGCCAGGCCGCCTGGGCCATCGATCAGATCGCCATCGCCCTTAACAACGCCTACCGCCCGGGCGAAGACGACCGCATCCTCTTCGAAGGCATCGACGACGCCATCGACAACCGATCTGCTGACGAGTTCCGCCTGCTCGCCACAGGCGTCATCCCCGTCCGCGACGGCCAGAAGGAAAGCGACGTCCGCGAGGTCGCCTACAGCCTTCGGGTCGTTGATGGGCAACCGCTAGCCGTGCTCGTGCGTCGGCTCGACCCCACACGCAACCTCGATCCCGGCGGTGACGGGGGCGGCGTCGTTGAGCCCATCGCCGAGCAGGTTGTGTCGTTCGACATGCTGTACTACGACGGGCTTACCTGGTCGTCGCGGTGGCCGGTCGAGTTCGAACGCTACCCGCGCGTCGTGCGGATCGAGCTAGTCGTTGCCGAAGTCGACGAGCGTGGCCTCCCCAAGCGAGGCGACCGAGCCGTCGTCCGCCTGCGTCGCCTCGTGCCGATCGCTCCGCTGCCCGACGAGCCCTCAACCGGCGACGGCAGCGCGGCCGCGGTGTCCAACATCGGGGGTGCCGCATGACTCTGAAAGAGCGCACGCGCCGAGGCTCTGTACTCATCATGGTGATGTGGTTGATCCTGATCGCCACCGTCATGCTCGTCGGGTTCAACCGAGCCGTGCAGGTCGACTCGGCCACCGCGGCGGGCGTGCTGGAGACGACACGTGCTCGATGGGCTGCCCGGGCCGGCGTCGAGCAGGCCAAGCACGTCCTCAGCCTCGACAGCCGCCTGTCGGACGACACCTACGACGACTGGTATGAGAGCGCCCTCGACTTTCAGAACGTCGAGCTCGCCCACGGCTCGACCTTCCGCGTCGTCGCGGGCGACGACAATAACACGCTTCGTTACGGCCTCGACGACGCCTCGTCCCGGCTCAACGTCAACCACGCCAATCAAAGCCAGCTCGCCGAGCTGCCGGACATCGATGTCACCGGCGTTGACGCCATCCTCGACTGGCGCGACGACAACGAGGCCGTCCGCCCCGGTGGCGCCGAGCGAGGGTTCTACACCGGCCTCGACTTCCCCTACGACATCCGCAATGGGCTCATGCACACGCACCGCGAGATGCTCCTCATCGACGGTATCGGTCCCGCCGAGTTCTACGGCGAAGACCTCAACGCCGACGGCCTGCTCTCCATCGGCGAGAACGACGGTCCCGACCTCCCGCCCGACGACAACGCCGACGACACGCTCGACCCGGGACTGCACCGCTACACCACCGTCTACAGCTACGTCAATAACGCAGGCATCGGCGCCCTCGCGCCCGTTAACCTCACCGACACCAACAATGCCGAGCTCATCCAACGCTTCAACTTCACACCCGAGCTCGCCGAGGAGGTCCGTGATCGCGGCCGGCAAAACCCCGACAACCTCTTCGAGTTCAACGGCCTGAGCGGCGGCACCGGGCGGGCTGACAGCAACGGCGTTGACGAGGTGATCAGCCGAATCGACATTGAATGGCTCGCGAATCACTGGGAGCAGCTCACCCTCGCCGAGGACCCGCGACTCCCCGGCAAGATCAATATCAACACCGCGTCGCGCGAGGTGCTCATGACCATCCCGGACATGGAAGACGCCGTCGCCGACCAGCTGATCGCTCAACGATCTTCGGGCACGCCAATGACATCGGTCGGCCAGCTCTTCACTGGTGGCATGCTCGATGAGCGCCAGTTCCGCCGCGTTGCCCCGTACGTCACAGTGCGCTCGAACGTGTTCCGGGTGCTCAGCGAAGGGCGGTCCGGCCTGGCGGTGGTACGCATCGAAGCGGTGCTTGACCGCGGCGCGGGGCTGGCCGTGCGCTACTGGCGGGAGGACGGCCTGTGATCTCGCTCAAGCCCCGATCCAGTGAGGCGGCACAAGTCGCAACATGGGGCGCAGCTCGCGCGTCGCGCGGTGATGTTGTGTTTGCGTGCCGATCAACAGCCGCCGGCTCGAACGCCTGGCAAACCGCCCACAAACGCCCCGAGGCGGCATCGGCCAGCGTCGCCCTGGCCGTGCCCGCGGACGTCGTCCTTTATCGCAAGCTCGACCTACCCGCCGCAGACCAGGACGCAACGCTGCAGATGGTCGAGTCGCAGCTGCAAAGTCAGTTCCCCGAAGGTCAGGGCCGGCTCCGTGCTGGCTGGGCCCGCGCTAACAGCGGCGTCCACGCGGTTGGCATCAAAGACTCGGTCGCGGCGGCGTCCACGCAGGCCATCGACGAAGTCACCTTCCTCGTGCCTGCGGGCATCGCTGCGGCAGCCCTCGTGTCAGACGTGGTCTTGAGCGAAGAACCGATGACCGTCGTGTGTGTCGAGCCGATCGCAACCACCATCGCGACCATCACCCCGCACGGCCTCGCAACAATCCAAGTCGTCGACCTCGGCAGCGACGATCTCACCGACGCCGACGCCTGCCAACGATGGGTCCGCGAGACCGGCGAGGTCGCCACGCACTCGCGCACCGTCATGGTCGGCAAAGCCCCTGAGCACGCCACGACATCGCTCGCCCGCATCCTGGCCGATGAACCCACAGCGCTGACCGACGTCGACGCGAGCCTCCCCGAAGGCCTTGCAGCTCAACTCGCCGCGGGGGCAGCGATCGCTGCCGCGCAGCCCGACTGGCCAGTTATTCGCCTCGCCGCCCCGAGAACGCAGCACCAGTCCGTCATCCCCCGCCCGTGGTGGCCCGCCGTTGCGATGCTCGTCTGCATCTTCATCACCGCGACCGCCACCGTCCTTGCGGACCTCAGCCGCGCTGATCGCCAGGCCGCCGCCATCAACGACGCCGAGATCCAAGGCACCGCTGTCACCGCACTCAATGATCGCCTCCAACTCATGCGTTTCCTCGAGCAGCGCGGCCCGCTGCCGCTGGCCATCCTCGATGAGCTGGTCCACCTCACACCGCGCGGCATGCCATTCAAGGGCATCAGCTACGCCGCCGATGGGCGGGTCAACATCTCCGGGGAGGTCGACGACGCGCGCGAGCTCGCCGGTCTTATTGAAGCACTCAACAAAGCGAAGACCCTCGACAACGTCGAGCTAAAATCGCAGAAGCAGTCCAACCGCCGGATCTCGTTCGAAATCGTCGCATCCACCTCCGATCGCTTCACCGGCGCGTTTGCCGTCGCCGATCAATCGGCCGACGCCGGCACGCAGCCCACCCCCGGCCCAGCCCTCGCCCACCGACCCGGGAGCCGCAGACCATGAAGATGACCTCACGCGACCGTCGCGCGATCCTACTAGGCGGTGGCACGCTGGCCATCGCTCTATTCGCCTGGTACGTCGTCCTCCCCGGCATCGACCGGTGGCAGGCAGCGCGCGAGCAGGTGGCCCAGCACGAGTCCGTACTGTCCGATCTCGACCGCAAGCTCGATCGCCGCGACGCGATCGCCCAACGCCTCGAAGCCAAGTATGGCAACGCCGTCCACGAGCCCACAGCTAGCATCGACGCTATCCGCAACGCTTTTCCGGAGGAGGTCCGCGACCTGCTTCAGAAGTCCGGCATCGAGTACGAGACGATCGAGCTCCAACCCGAGCAGCGCGTCCGAGACACCCCGGGCATCGCGTTGGTGAGCGTACGCATCGCGGCGACCACCAACCCCAACGCCATCGCCAACCTGCTCGCCAAGTCCGCCGAGGCCGATCGCGTGATCCTCGTTAACAGCTTGCAGATGACCCAGCAGCGTGGCACCAACTGGTCGATCACGCTCGTCCTCGTGACCCCCGCCAAGGAGGTCGCGTGATCGAGCTGTTCCAACGCTATCGCGAACACCTGCCCACCGCGGTCTTCGCCGTGTTGGCAGTGGTCGCTGTGCTGCTGTGCATGCAGGCGCTGTCCACCCGCTCCACCGCCGCCGACTTCGCCGACCGCATCGACAGCACCGTTGCGAGGCTCAACGAGGACCCGGCCGCCGAGCAGCAATCTCTCGAGCAAGAGGCGGCGTCGTCCGATGAGCGTCGTTCTCCACCGCGCGGCCCCCAAGGCGGCGAGCCGTCCGAAGCCTCGATCCACGCCGCCGCCAGCGAGCGCATCGTCAAGTCCTACAAGTTCGTCCCGCTGGTCGAGCCGTTCCGCCACATCAAAGGCGTGCTCGGCGACCGGGCCCTCTTCCGCGACGGTCAATCCGCCGGCGTCGGTGGGCAGATCGGCGAGGCCAAGATCACCGCGATCGGCAGCGATTGGGTCGAGTTCGACCTCAACGGAAAGACCATCACCATCGGCGTGTTCGGCGGCACCGGGAGCCGTCCGACGCCATGACCGGACCGGCGCATTCAACCGCGATCAACACCATGAATCAACACTACTCCCCCCGCATTGGCCTCCCCCGCTGCGTCCCCGGCCTCGCAAGGCCGCTGCTGGGAATCCTGCTCGTGCTGCTCACGGCCAGCGTAACGCAAGCGGCTGACCAACCCGCGCCCTCGGAGGCAGAACACGCCACGGAGACTCCGGACGCCGCCGATGCACCCGAGTCGACGGGGAAGTCCGGCGAATCAGTCGACGAAGCGGAACCCAAAGAACCCGATATCTCCGTGTCCTTCCAAGACGTCGAGATGCGTGAGATCTATCGGTTCTATCAGCGTCACCTCGAGAAGCCGATCCTCCCCCACAACTCCCTCGGCAGTGTCCGCGTCACGATCATCAACGACAAAAAGCTCCCGTTCAACGAAGCTCTCGCACTCATCGGCACGGCCCTGCGCAGCCAAGGCGTCATCGTTCGCGAGACCCCACGCCACGTCGAGTTCTTGCCGATCGATCAGCTCCGCCGGTTCGCGCGCACCGTGATTGGCCCCCTTGAGTCCGTTGAAGACGCCGACGACCCGTCCGAAATCGTCGACAAGGTCTTCGCCGTCGAGCACTACGACGTCATCGAGCTCAAGGACGTCGTCCTCCCCCTGCTTCCCGACTACGCCTTCGTGATCGCCGAGCCCAGCGTCCGTCGCCTCATCGTCACCGCAGCGGTCAATGACCTCGTCCGCATCGAGCGGCTCGTTGCCCGCTTGGACGTCCCCGAGGCCAACCAAACCATCGAACGAATCTTCCCGCTCACCCACGGCGACGCCACCGAGATCGTCGCCATGCTCCGGCTCATCATCTCCGGCGGCATGGGCGACGGCGCCGAGGCGTTCCTCGGCAACGCAGGCGACGCGCGCAACAACCGCGGCGGCTCCAATCGCTCGCGCAACAACAACGCCGACGCCGCCAACTCCCAGACCGTCGTGCTCCGGCCGAACGAAGCCCCCGTCGTGCTCCACGCCGAGGTCAACCGCAACTGGGTCTTCGCCGTCGCCCCGCCCGGGGTCATGACGCAGATCGAGCGATGGATCAATGAGCTCGACCGCCCCGAAGACGAGACAACCCCATTCGATCTCATCGATGTGCAACACGCCGATATCGAAGAGGTCGGCGAGCAGGTCACCGAGGCGATCGCCAACATGGCGGACGCCGAGCTGCGCAACAGCGTCCGCGTCGTGGCCTTCCCTAAGAGCCGCCAGCTGCTCGTCTCCGGCTCGATCAACGGCCGCGCGATGGTCCGCACGCTCCTCGAACAGCTCGACATCGAGTCGTCGCAGTTCCAGCTGATCCGCGAGATCGTCCTCAAGCACGACACCGCCGAGAACGTGAAGTCCAAGATCGAAGACCTCTTCTCCGATCAGAGCCAAGGCGGCTCGTTCTTCTGGTTTCGCTCGTCGCGTCGCAACAACGACGACGAGGACGTCAAGGTCACCGCCGACGCCCAGCGCAACACGATCACTGTCATGACGGACCCCGCTCGCATGCGACGCATCGAGACGCTCATCGCCGAGCAGTGGGACCAGCCGATCGACTACAGCGAGGCCGCCCCCAAGGTCTACACGCTCAGCTACGCCGACCCCGCGTTGGTGCAGGAACTCCTCGAAGACATGTTCAACACTCAGACCACCCGCACCAGCGGCGCGTGGTGGGATCAACAGACGACCGAAACCTCCACCCCTGTCGGCCGGCTGTTCGGTCAGTTCAGCTTCCAGGCCCTCAAGGATTCCAACAAGCTGATCGTCAGCACAAAGTCCGCTGCCAACTACGTCGTGATCGACGAACTCATCGCGGAGCTCGACACCCCGCAGGTCGCCGGCCTGCCCGCCGTTTACGAACTCAAGCACGCCAACGCCGAGGACCTCGCCGAGCAGCTCAACGCCATCTTCTCCGAGCCCGGCACCCCCTCGCAGATCAGCCGCACCCAGCGCGGCCTCAGCGACATCGCCCGCGGCTCCACCGTCGCCAGCAACAACCAAAACAACAACAACCAGAACAACAACCAGAACAACGAGCAGTACAACCCCGACGCCATGTCCTTCTGGTGGTCGCAGTCCCGCCCGTCGACCACAGAGCAGCCCATCAGCACGCTCATCGGCAAGCCGCGTTTCGTCCCGGTCATCCGACGCAACGCGCTGATGGTCCTCGCCCCAGCGGCTCACCAGGAGCCCATCCGCGACCTCATCGCCGAGCTCGACCTGCCCGGCCTGCAGGTCGTCATCCACGCCGTGCTCACCGAGGTGCAGCACGACGACGAAACCACTTTGGGCCTGCGACTCGCCGCCGACCCCTCAATTCTCAGCGACTCCCGACTCGGCGATCAAGCCATCGGCTCTGCGTTCAACTTGAACATCAGCGACACCTTCTTCGAGGGCAACGGTGTCTTCGACGTCGGCTTTGACTTTAACGCCCTCATCCAACTGCTCATCAAAAACCTTAACCTCCGCGTGCTCAACGAGCCTCGCGTCTACACCGCCGACAACATGGAAGCCCACTTCTTCGACGGCCAAGACGTCCCCACCATCATCTCCGACCAGACCGGCCGTGACAGCGCCGACACCCTCAACCGAAGCTTTGAGTACCGGCCCGTCGGCACCCGACTGCACGTCCGCCCGCACATCACACAGGAAGGCGAGGTGGCGCTCGCCGTCAACCTCGAGCTGTCGCGCATCGTCACGGGTACCAACGTCTTCGGCAACTTCATCTTCGATCGGCGCGAGACCACCACGCATGTCGTCGTCGAGGACGGCCAGACGATGATGATCAGCGGCATCCTCAACCAGGAAGACATCGAAGAGGTCCGCAAGCTCCCGCTGCTCGGCGACATCCCGCTGCTGGGCATGCTCTTCCGCAGCACCGATACCAACGTCGGCAACCGCGAGGTCATCGCCTTCATCACCCCGCACGTGATCCGCACCGGCACGCCCGAGGCCGACGAACAAGCCGTCGAGAACGAGGCCTGGCTCAACGAGATTCGCGGCACGATCCGTCAAGCCGAGCAAGAGGCGCAGGTTGAGCCAGCCACGGCTCCGGACGCCCAGTGATGGACCGCCTCAGTTGGCTCGCGTTGACGATGGTGATGCTGCCACTCGGCTGCGTCCATGTCCCGTGGCGCGGGATCGACGTCGACCCGGTCAATATCCGCGTCCTCCCCGCGTCCAACACGTTTGCCAATGCTTCGGGGAGCGGGGAGTCGACGACGTGGCAAGGCCGCGTCTCCGCCGTGGGGCGGGCCCTCCCCGACCTGCCCGCCACCACGCTGCAGCTTCCGGCGGTCTCGCCCGACGGCAGATGGATCGCTTTCCTCGAAGACGACCCCGACCAGCCGCCCGCGACTCCCGAGTCGGCGATCACCGGCAACGGGATCGAGCACGTCCGCCTTCGCCTCCGCTCACTCGAAGCCGAGGGGGCCGGCGAGGTCATCGCCACCGGTGTGGCTTGGCCAAGCTGGTCCGACGACGGGTCGGCGCTGCTCTTCGTGAATTACGACGCGCAGGGCGTGGCGTATATCGGCCTGCACGACCCCGATGAGGGCATGACCCAACTTGCGGCGGTCGGCCTGCGACGGATGATGATGCCCCGCCTCTCACCCGACGGCCAGACCGTCGCGGTGATCGCCTACAACCTCGTTCCCGACCAGGCGCAGCTCTTCGTCGTCGACCTCGCCACCAGACAAGCCACGCCTGGGCCGACCAGCGTCGGCGGGGCCCAGCTCCTGCCCCGTTGGGTCAGTGACGAGGCGCTCGTGTTCGTCGAACTCGCCGGCGCTCCCGACGCCGGTGAAGAAGACCGCGCAACCCTGCGTGCGTGGCGGCGGGGCGGCGGGGCGTCCGTCGAGCTCGCCGAGCTGGTCGCGCCGGACAACATCTTCGACGCTCAGCTCCTGCTGGCCGGCGTGCAGCGTCCGCTGCGTCCGGGGGGCGGGGCCTTTGCCCTGTTCGAGCCGGCCATGGGGCAGGTTACGCTCGTCGAGCTCGCCACCGGCCAACGCTTGCCGACCCTCCCGCGCAGCGTCGCCGGCGCGTGGTACGGCCCCGAATGGTTCGTCGCCGCCGGCCCCCAGGACGTGCGCATGCTGCACCTGCCCGACCCGCTCGACGTGCCCGACGCCGGCCGCCTGCAGGGCGTTCGTCTCTTCGATGGCCAGTGGGCCCCGCTCCTCGCCGATCCGAACCGCCAAGGTCTCGTGCTCATGGGTCGATCCGACGACCCGACCCGCCGAAGCCTGACCCAGCTCTGGCTGCAGGTGAATGCCGACGAGTGATCCACACCGGACTTGTCGACATATCTTGTGGAATGCACCACCTTGTACTCGCTTGAAGCAGGGCAAACTCTTTGTCGTGCTGGCCAAGGAACCACATGTCAGGGGTCAGCAGGCCTAGGAACTACAAGTTCCGAAGAAGAACAGGGTTGAGAGAAATGGTCGCTCTTTGGACCTGACAAACCGGGCACTTTTTAGCCCGTCTGAGCGACGGAGAGATTTATCGACACACTTATGGAATACACCGCTTCTGTTCTCATCTGGCTCCTGCATCAGTGGGTCGATGGGCTTTCTATGGTTTAAGCAAAAGCTTGCGCTTAACTAAGAGGGAATTCGAACACTTGCCGAGCGACTTTTATCTTCTTGGCTTGGCTGCGGTTTGCCATATCTACCTCTCAGTTTCAATATGTCAATGCAGGTTCGCTGCTTTTTCTCGTGACTCGGTCTCGCCTTTGGTGCCATGTTGGTGCTGAATAGTTTCAGCTTATCTCGTCGCGTGGCTAGCCGCGATGCTCCAGCCCTCGAGCGGTGCGTGAGGCCTGCCGGTCTCTTCGGTAGCGGGTCGGGGTGCAGCCGTGAGTTCGTTTAAAGGTCACCGCGAGGTGGTGCGGGTAGGCGTAGCGCGTGCGTTCGGCGATTTCGGCGATGGGCAGGTCGGTCTCGATGAGAAGCCGTTCGACCTCTCTGAGCCGGCAGGCGAGCAGTTCTTCGTAAGGCGAGCGGCCGGTCGCGGCCCGGAAGCGCTTCTCGAACGGCCGACGCGAGATGGGCAGCCCATCGACCAGCTCTTCGATGCTCGCGGGCATCGACGCGGCGTTTCGCATCGCGAGCAGGGCTTCGTGCACGATGGGGTCGTCGATCGGCAGGGCGGAAGTCGAGTCTCTTTCGTTGAGTCGGCCTTGGCTGATTCGCTTGATCGGCTCGCTCGGCGGCCGGCCGCGCATCCACGCGTCCAGCAGCGACGCCGCCTCGTAACCCGCGGCAAAGCTGCCGATGTCCACGCTCGTGAGCGCGACGTGGGCGGCGTCGGCGACGACCTCGTCGTCATCGATCCCCACCACCCCGAGGCGCCCGGGCACATCGATGCGCTCGCGGGCGCAGGCCTGAAGCACGTCCAAGCCTCGCCAGTCGTTGCAGCACACCACCCCGGTCGCCGGCGGCAGCGAGCGCAGCCAGTCCGTCAGCCGCGCCTGCTCGTGCGCATCGACCCGCGGCCACGCGGCCGGCTTCTCGTCGAAAATCGTCGCCGACATCCCGCGTCGATCCAGCGACTTCACCACCCCCCGCCTGCGGTCCTGCGAGAAGTTGAGCTGGTTGTAGCCGCAGAACGCCACCTGGCGGTAGCCGCGGGTCAAGAGGTGATCGACCGCGATCTCGGCGATCGCGTCCGCGTCCGTCGCCACGATCGGCCACGGCAGGTCCGGGATGACCTCGGCCAGATTCACGATCGGCACCGAGCCGAAGCGGTGGCAGCGGTCGGCCAGGCTCTGATAGGTGATTCGCGCGATGACGCCATCGGGCGTCGGCCCGGTATCGTCTAAAGATTGTTCCAGCAATAGTTTGCGCGACTCTAGGTGGAGGTCCCACGGCCCGTACTCTCGGGCGTATCTCGAGATGCCGCGGACCTCCTGACGACCATCGGCCGAGGTCGTGTCGATCAGCAGGCGGATCACGGGGGCCCGTTGTCGGGGTGGAGCGGCGTGTTTCAAGCCCTCAGTGTCGACGCAAGTTTGATGAAAGTCAACGCAAATACGGCTTGTCCGCCGCAGTTCCGAACGTAGCCTTGGACTGAGCAGTCTCACCGTCATCTCGACGTCTTCATTAGTCCCCCAGGAGGTCCCCATGTCGCTCAGAACCATGTCATCGATTCTCATCCCCGCGGCTCTCGCCGCCGCCGCCGGCACCACCGCGTTGCCCGTGTCCGCCGCGATCGTGACGGGCACCACCCTCGGCGGCCCCGATGGGCGAACCCTCACCAGCGTCGAGCTCGACGGCCAGGCCTTCGACTCCAGCGAGTTCGTCAATGGCTCGCTCACCGCCATCGTCGACGACAACGCATCGGTCGTGACCAGCGCCGCCGGCACCCTGCCGTCGCCGAACACCGCCGACATCGTCGACGGCGACATCATCACCGGCATCGCCAATTTCGATTCCGTGACCTTCACGCTCGACACGCCCGTGGTCAACGACGGCAGCGTGGTGCTGCTGTTCACCGACATCGGCCGATCGAGCGCTGACGCCAATCTCGCCGCGTTCGACGCCTTCGACATCTTCGTCAACGGCGACGTCGCCACAACGCTCAGCGTGTCCGCCACCGACGCGACCGCCGCGGCGACCGTGGGCACCAACGTGCCGTTCGACCTCTTCACCGGCGGTGCCGTGGCCAGCGTGGCCGATCTGAACGGCGCCACGCTGTCTCAGGCCGCCAACGACGCCAACTCGAACATCGGCCTCGTGGCGATCGACCTCGCCGACATCCTCGGCGGCGTCGATGGCACGGTCGTGACGTCGTTCACCATCGAAAACCCCGGCGCCGCCGGCGCCGCGGGCATCGACGTGACCGAAGCCTTCGCCGTGGTGGTTCCCGAGCCCGGCTCGCTGGCTCTGCTTGGGCTCTCCGCCGTGATGCTGGCCGGCCGCTCACGCAGGCATCGCTAAAGCACGATATTCAAGGTCGTGGCGGCTTGACCGCCGTTGCGACGCTTTCATGACGCACGAGCAAGACTCTTATGTTTGACCTCGATCTCCATCTTGTACGCAGGCGGCGTCGGTGCGAGGTGGCAGGGTGTGCTCGCCGATCGGTCGCGGCCGCGATGCTCGCCGTGGCTGTGTTGGCCGGGGCCACGACGCACGCCGACGACGAAGTCGTTTATCGCGAGACCTTCCCCGTCGCTGATGGCGAGGCGGCCAAGCTCACCGACATGGGTTGGGAGGCCTGGCTGTACGACATCGACAGCTTAAAGCTCCACCAAGGCGCGGCCGGTTACACCGACCTCGTCCGGGGCAAAGCCAGCCAACCCGCCGATGCCGAGCCGATCAACGCCGACACCCCCGAAGACGCGCCGATCGCGACCGGCATGCTGATCAACTGGAACCGCGGCACGATTTGGCCCAACCCCACGCTCTACTTCACGCAAGAGCCCATCATCAACGACGCCAGCCACATCACCTCGGTGAGTTGGTTTCAGAACAATCAGGGGTCGACCGGAGGCTTCCGCCTGGCCGTGAAGGTCGGGGGCGACTGGTGGGTCACCCGCGATAATCACATCGGTTTCCAGACCGTCACGCTCGCCCTTGCCGAACAGGGCTGGCATCGCCTCGATCCGAGGAACCTTGAAGTTGAAGACGAGGCCAGCCACGACGAGCTGCCCGGCGGGCCCATCGACGCGATCGAGGTATTCGGACACCACACCGGTTACGCCGAGCTCGACAGCTTCACGATCCGCGTGGACTCAACCCTCGAACGGTAGGCCGGGCGCACCACGCACGGCGCGGATCAGATTCTGTTTCAGAGAAAGACTTCAGCATGAAATCGACCGGCACCACCAAGCAAGCTTTTACGCTCATCGAGTTGCTGGTCGTCATATCGATCATCGCGCTGCTGATCGCCATCCTGCTCCCGGCCCTGCAAGCCGCGCGGGAAACCGCTCGGACCATCGCCTGCGCCTCCAGCCTTCGCCAGATTGGGGTCGCGATCAAGGCTTATGAAGCGGACCAGCGCACGCTGCCCCCCGGGCTTGTGAACTACTCGCCCCCTGATTATTGGTCGCTCATCCTCGATGACGACTACATGCCCGATCGCGATCAGGCCGACGCTTTCCGCTGCCCGTCGGCCGACGAATGGGACGGCCCCAACAACTACAGCGCACACCCCCGGCTCATGCCGCACACCGCGGATTACGACCTGATCGCCAGCGAGATGATCGAGAACCCGACCGAGCTTTTCCTGGTCGGCGACGGCGAGATCAACCCCGCCAACGGGCGGTCGCAAGCGATCATGGAATCGCTCTTCGGCTGGCGCATCACTTGGGGGTGGCACGGCCTGGTCTACAGAGATTGGGAGCCGTGGGCGTGGGACGACACCGCGCCAACGACCAACTCCGACGTCGATGGCTGGGGCACTCGTTTTCGGCACGCCTCGGACACCGCGAGCAACTTCGTGTTCCTCGATGGTCACGCTTCGACCGTGAAGCAGGAAGACTTCCTGGTCCGCAACGTCATGCTCCGAGCCGAGCCCTGAACCGGGGAAAGCTGGCATCGCTTGCCCGTGAAAGATGTCGGCGAAGCAAGTTTGCAAGAGAGTGCGATCGCGGCGAGTGGTTGCGGATCGAGGGTCTGTGTTCTCCAGGGTGTTTGATCGATGATGACGACTCCGATGTGTCGACTGGCTGTTCGAAGGCTTGCTTCCAGAGCGTGGGCTCTGGCTTCGGTCGCGTTCTTTCTTGCTTTGTCGCTGGGCTTAGACGCGATGGCTGAGCCGGCTGACGAACACGAACGGCGAGTTGCTCCCGTCGCTTCTCACCCCAAGGCCGAGCCGTGCGGCTGGCAGCCCGTGCCGCTGATCAGTGAGGCCATCCGCGAGGCCGGCGAGCCGTACGGTGGCGAGGGCGGCCAATGGGTGCAGACGATCGCGATCGATCAGCACAGCGGCGACTTGGTGATCTACGGCACCGATGTGGCTGGCGTGTTGCGCAGCCTCGACGGCGGCGCCACGTGGGAGCCAACCAACGTGGGGCTTCACGCCCGGGGAGGTTCGGGGGCGGCGATCGATCCCAACTTCCCCGATCGCGTGGTCTTGATCGGCATGAACTCGCTGCCGAGCGGGCGTCACGGCGTTTACCTGAGCGAAGACCGCGCGGCGTCGTGGGAACACGTCTTGCCGATCATGATGTGCGGCATCCGCGATATCCGCGACCAAATCGCCTTCGACCCGAACACGGCCGAAGAGGAGTTGGAGCTGACGCGCGACGTGTACTGGTCGCGGCCGGCGGTCGAGACGCCGTTCTTCGGGCAGGTCGAGCCCGACCCCGCGATCTACCGATCGGGCGACGGCGGGAGAAGCTGGGAACGGCTTGCGGAGACCGCCCATGTGGCCGGCGGCATCTTGCGTGCCGACCCTCATCAGTCCGGTCGCCTGCTGACTTACGGAGGCGACGGGCTCTACGTCACCGAAAACCGCGGCGAAGACTGGCGGAAGATCAAAGACGGCGCGTTCACCGGCCTCGATATCTGCCCCTCGCGGCCTGGGCTGATCTGGCTGACCGATGCGTCGAATCTCTATTGCTCGATCGACGGCGGCAAGAGCTTCGAGGCTATCTCGTCCGCTCGGTCGGCGCTCGCTCGAGAGGGCTACACCCTGCGGGGCGTTGAAGCCAGCCCGGCTGACGCCGATCGGCTGTTGCTTTGGCGTCAGCAAGACGATGGCTGGGACTGGTCGTGGCACGTGAGCCACGACGCCGGCGCAACATGGCAGCGCACCCGGCACGACAACGCCAAGGCTTTCCTGCCTCAAAACAGCCGGCAAGGCGTATTCACGTGGCACCCTCGGGACGCCGACGTTGTGATCGCTACCGGCGGGGATTGGCCGACGCGCAGCGCAGATGGCGGCCGAACGTTTGCGTGGTCGGCTCGGGGTTTTGTGGGGAATCTGGTCAGCTCCCAGTTCCACTTCAACCCGAAGCAGCCCGACCTGCTCTTCCTTGGGTCCCAAGACTATTCGGCCGCGATCACGCAGGACGGCGGGAAGACCTGGCGTTACGTCAACGTCAGCGGCAAGAGCTGGGGCGGGTTTACTTACGGCGCTCACGCAGTGACGCCGGACGTGCTGATCGCGGGCGACTCGGGCAAGTGGGCTGGGTCGCGTCGGCTGAACATCTCACGCGACGGTGGAGAGACCTGGGAACGGCGCGACGACATCGCCTTCGATCGCGGCAACTGGGACAAGCCCGAGGCCGAGGTGCCTTATGGCTTTCAGTCCGCGTTTGCCTGCCCGGATCACAGCAATGTCTGGTTCTTTGGTCCCTATCGATCAACGGACTCCGGGGTGACGTGGTCGCTCATGCCGCACTGCGATGGCGTTCACAATCTGGCCGTTGATGGGACGGGCAAGAATGTCACGCTCGTGGGTTCCGATTACGACCAGGCCACGGGCATGGCGCACGTGGTGCTGTCGAACGATCACGGGGCTTCGTGGCGGCGTGTGCTGACGGTGCAGGGGCGTCCCATTGACGCCGCTTACAACGCCGACAGCGGCGTCGCGTACATGGTTACGGCTGATGGCAATCTTTATCGAGCAGAGCCGGGAACGACGAGCGAAGCTCAACGCCTCGATCCGCCACGCGATCAGTTCGGGAATCGAAGAATGCGATCGGTGGCGTTGGACCCGATCCACCCCGAGATTGTCTACGCGGCGCAGAACAAGGATATCTATGCCGTCGATGCGTCAGCCATGCGGTCGATGGACGGTGGCGACACGTGGGAAGTGTTGACACGAAACGAGCCGTTGGGTGAGACAGATCTCGATGGCGGCCGCGAGTCGTTCATCGTGCGTGTCCATCCGGTGAATCGCGATGCGTGGTTCGGGACGGGTTGTTACGGGACTTGGCGTTACCCTGCTCCGAATAAAAAAGATGAATAGATCGCCGATGAAGTTCAGGAACTGAGACTTAACTCATGCCGGCTTCCAGCGCAACACCACCTATAGATCACATTGCGACTAAATTTTAATCTCAATTCTGCTGTATTTAGACAAACATGATGACTAGAAAAAAAGCTTTAGCATGTATCGTCTTCATTCTCTCGTTGATAGCGAGCGGTCTCGTAGTCGGACAAGAGGGTCAGGCCATCACGGTCCGTCAGGGCCATCCTCGTTTGGTGGCCGATGAGTCGACTTGGGCCACACTCCGCGCGCACCGCGAGCGGGGCGATGAGCTGGGACGGCTGGTCGCTTGGCTTGAGTCTGAGGCCGTCGCGATGCTCGAAGAAGAGCCTCTGCAGCGAGAGATGCAGGGGATTCGGCTGCTCACGACTTCGCGGCGAGCGATGTATCGGTTGAGCACGCTTTCGCTTGCGTATCGGACCAGCGGCGATGCGCGGCTTTTGGAGCGTGCAAAGGCTGAGCTCGACGCGGTGCTTTCTTTTAAAGACTGGAACCCGGGTCACTATCTCGATACGGCCGAGATAGCCGTGGGCGTGGCGTTGGCGTACGACTGGCTGCACGATGAATTGCCGCCAAAGCTGAGGGATCGGATCCGTGACGTGTTGATTGAGCGCGTACTCCGCGACGTGACGTCGGAGACTCCGCCCGGGCATCTGTGGTGGATGCAGTCGCCGATCAACTGGAACTCCGTTTGCTTTGCCGCGGTCACGCTATCGGCCTTGGTGGTTGCCGATCACGAGCCCGAGCTGGCGACGGAGGCCATCGAGATCGTGCGTCGGCTCAACCCCAGAGCGATGAAGGTTTACGCGCCCGACGGCGTGTATGCCGAGGGGTCGTCGTACTGGAACTACGGCACGACCTTCCAGGTGTTGCTGATCGATGCGCTGCAGACCGCGATCGGCCATAGCTTTGACATCGAGGGTGCTTCGGGGTTCATGCAAACCGGCAAATTCCTGGGTTACATCACGGGCCCGAGCGGCAAGCCGTTCAACTTCAGTGACGCGCGTCCGTTCAGTCAGCCGCAGCCGGCGTTGCTCTGGTTTGCGGAGAAGACGGGCGATGCGTCGCTGATCGAAACGCAGATCGACTTTCCTTGGCACGACTACAGCGAAGTGTTTGTCAGGCAGGTTCCTCTCGGTGCGGTGTGGTGGTCGCGGATCGGTGGTCAAGACGCATCGAAGTCGATGCCTCCGATGGCTTGGCGTGGAAGAGGCAAGCAACCGTTGGCGATCTTCCGCGGTGCGCCGGACTCGCAGCAGTGGTTCCTGGCGACCAAGGGCGGGTCCGCCTCGATCAGCCACGGGCATATGGACGCCGGTTCGTTTGTGCTGGAAGCCATGGGGCAGCGGTGGGCGGTTGATCTGGGCATGCAGACGTATCACACGCTTGAATCGCACGGGCTCAAACTGTTTGAGGGCGGTCAGGACGGCGATCGCTGGAAAGTCTTTAGCAACAACCAACTCAGCCACAACACGCTCACCATCAACGGCGAACCGCATCGCATCAATGGCCACGCTCCGTTGATTGAATTCAACGCGGAGTCGCAAGTTGCATCGGCAACCTACGACCTCACTAAGGTGCTTGGAGATGGGGTTGGCCGGGCGATTCGCACGTTCAGATTCGGTCGGGATAGGGAGCGAGTTCGTATTGTCGACACGCTCACGGGCGTGCGGCCGGGCGCGCGTGTTCGTTGGGCGATGCTGACCCCGGCGGCGGTCGAGCTCGACGGCTCCTCGTGCGTGCTGGAACTTGACTCGCGCAGGCTCATCGTCGAGTCGACGACATCGCCTCGCGCCGACTTCGCCACGATCGATCCTCAAACGCTGATGGCTGCGTACGACGCGCCCAATCCGGGGCTGACGCTTCTTGTGCTGGAGGTTGAGGCACCCGCGTCGGGGCGTGTCGATCTTGATGTCGGCTTTGAGTCAGCTCGCTAATTCGCTTTCTGGCTCGTCGAAACGTGAAGCCCTGCGAGCCGCTCACACTCGCCTGAGGCTCAGATCAGAGGGGCTCGATGTGACAGCGGCGGGCGAGCGCTGTTGAATGTTGGCCATGCCGACACCCTCTTATCGATCTGCCGTCGTTTTTTTGATGTCCATCGCGCTGCTGCTTGCGGCGAATGCCCTGCCGGTGGCGGCGCTCGAGCCGCTCGACGACCGGTCGCTGGCGGCGACGCTGGATGCGTTGATCGACAACCACCCGACCGCTCGTCGCACGACCGTGGCGCTCAAGGTGGTTGATCCGGCGACCGGCGAGGTGCTTTACGACCGGCACGGCGATCGCTTGCTCACGCCGGCGTCGAACCTGAAGATCTACACGTCCGCGGCGGCACTGGACCTGCTCGGGCCGGATGACACGGGTGCCACCACGTCAATCGAGATCGATCGCGACGAGCGGACGCTTCGCTTGGTCGGTGGCGGGGCGCCGATGATTTCTTCGGATGACTTGCGTGGTTGGGCCAGGCAAGCCGCCGACTGGCTGCCTGTGCTGCCGGGCGGTGCGTCGTGGCGGGTCGTGACGGCGGTGCCCGAGGAGTGGGCGGGCCTGCCGGACAAGGGGCCGGGGTGGATGTGGGACGACGAGCCGGACTATTACAACATGACCATCACGCCGCTGGCGGTGGACTTCAACACGCTGAAGGTGACGGTTGCTGCGGGAGACGCCGGCACGACGGCGACGCTGGTGCCGGCATCGGCGTATCCCGAGATCGTGGACACGGTCGAGGCCTTGGCCCCGGGCGGCGGAAACCCGGTGCGCAGCGTGCGGGTCGATCGCGACCCGTTCACCGACACGGTTCTTGTGTCGGGCAGGCTCACCCGCGGTGCGAAGCCGATCGAGGGCGTGATCACGATGCACGATCCGGACCTCTGGGTGGCCGGGGTGTTTGCCGAGATGTTGCGTGAGCGTGGCGTGCCGGTCGGGGAGATCAGCACCGCGGTCCACGCCGAAGCTGCACCCAGCGCGATGACGTTTGCGAGCGATCCGCTGCGCGAGGCGGTCAAGCACTTCAACAAGGTCAGCGAGAACGCGGTGGGCGAGATGCTGTTGCTGCGGCTTGGGCAGGAGCACGGCGACCACGAGCGGTTTGGGCCCGACGCGTCGTGGCCGAAGGGCGCGGCGGTGATCGGCGACTGGCTGATCAACACGGCGGGTCTTGAGGAAGGGTCGTTCCGGTTGGTCGATGGGTCGGGGCTGTCGCGCTACAACCTGATCACGGCCGACTCGTCGATCCGGCTGCTGACGTTCATGCTGCGGCACGAGGCGCGCGATGCGTTTATCGATTCGCTGCCGGTTTACGCGGTCGCGCTGCCTCAGGGCGGCGACTGGGGCGGCAAGCCTTTGGCGGAGTTTGACGCCGAGCGGGTGTTCGCCAAGCCGGGCGGGATGTCGGGCGTGAACACGATCTCGGGGTACGTCGACACGCTCGATGGGCGGCGGCTGGCGTTCAGCTTTTTGACGAACGGTTACGTCGGCAGCTCGGCGCCGTCGCGCGACCTGCGCGGGAAGGTGTGGGCGGAGCTGGTGCGGTATCGGCCGGCTTCGCGGTGAGGGGGCGAGCGGTCTGATGCGCGCCGAGTGAAGCTGCATTGCAACGCAATGCAGGATGCGTCGGGCAAAGCACTGCATTGCGTTGCCATGCAGCTTTGGGGGTGTTGTGGATTGTGTGGGTGTTCGGCACACATCGCCTGGCGGCGAGGTGTGGCACCCGGCGATGGTTTGTTGAGTGCGGCCTGAGTTAGGGTCAGGCGGCTTCTTCCCACGAGGCGGCGAGGCGTTGGCCTGGAGTGTCGGCGGTGTCTGATTCTTCGGCGGGCGAATCGGCGTCGGCCTTGGCGTTTGCCTTGGGCTCTTGGGTCTGGTCGGCCTCGGCGTATTCGGCGGCGGCTTGGGCTTCGTCTTTGGCGCGTTGGGCGGCGTGGTCCGGCTCGGTCGCGGGGACGGGTTCGAGCTCTTCGGCGACGGCGGGTTCTTGCTCGGCGGCTTGGACGGCCGAGGCGTCGATCGCGCCGTCGTGGCCGACCTGCTCGAAGGAGACGGGGACGCGTTTGGAGACGCCGCGCTCCTGCATGGTGACGCCGTAGAGCTTGTCGCAGACCTGCATGGTGCGCTTGTGGTGGGTGATGACGATGAAGTGCGAGACGTCGAGGAACGACTGGACGATGCGGGTGAAGCGTTCGACGTTGGCCTCGTCGAGCGCGGCGTCGACTTCGTCGAGGATGGCGTAGGGCGAGGGGCGGGTCTCGAAGATCGCGAGCAGCAGGGCGATCGCGGTCATGGTCTTCTCGCCGCCGGAGAGCTGGCTGAGGGCGCGGGGCTCTTTGCCGGGGGGCTTGGCCATGATCTCGATGCCGGATTCGAGCGGGTCGATGGTGCCCTCGTCGTCGACGGGGTGGAGGATGACCTCGGCCTTGCCGCCGCCGAAGAGCCGGCGGAACATGCCCTGCTGGCCGGCGAACGCGCCGCGGACGGTCTCGAAGGTGTCGAGGAAGCGGTCCTTGCAGCGGGCTTCGAGCTCGTCGATGAGGGTGGTGAGCTCGCGCTTGGCGTGGGTGATGTCTTCGAGCTGGGTTTCGAGGTCGCCGTGCTGGTCTTCAAGGCGTTCTTGTTCGTCGATGGCGTCGAGGTTGACGTTGCCGAGGCGGGCGACGCGGCCTTTGAGTTCGTCGATGGTTGCGGCGGTCTCGGCGCGGTCGATGGCGAGGAAGGCTTGGGGGTCGAAGGGTTCGGGTGCTTCGGTAGATTTGTCTTGTGCCGCGGGGATACCCGGGGCGGCGCTTTGCTCTGCCCCGGCTTGGGCGGTGTCTTGGTCGGTGGCTTCTTCTTCGGTCGCGGTTTCGGCGGGTTGGAGGAAGAGGCCCAGCGGCGTGAGGTCGCCTTGGCGGACGGCGGCGAGAGCGGTGGCGAGGTCGAGGCCGAGCTGGTCGTGGGAGCGTTCGATGAGGCCGTCGTGGCGGGTGGAGAGGGCGGTTCGGGCCTTGTCGCGTTCGTGGCGGTCGGCTTGGGCGCGGTCGGCGGCCTGGGTGACGGCGGCGACCTGCTTCTGGGCGGACTGGGCGGCGAGGTCGACGGCGTCGCGGCCGGCCTGGGCGTCGGCGAGGCGTTGCTCGGCGGCGGCCTGCTCGGCTTCGAGTGTTGCGCGGGCGGCTTCTGCTTCGTCGCGCTCGGCGGCGAGGCGGGTGCGTTTGGCCTCGGCCTCGGCGAGCTGGGTTTGGGTCGATTCGTGCTGGCTGGCCGCCTGGGCGGCGCGGGCGTCGAGGTCGCGCTGCTCGCGCTGGGCGGCGGTGCGTTGCTCGGCGAGTCGGCCGAGGGTGACGCGGGCGGCGGCGAGGCGGTCGCGGTCGGCGTCGAGCGCTTCGTTGGCCTCGGTGAGCTGGGCCTGGGCGGTGGCGGCGTCGGCTTCGGCCTGGGCGGCGCGGGCCTGGGCGGCCTGCTGGGCGGCGTCGTGTTCGTTGCGTTGGGTGGCGTTGATCTCGAGCCGGCCTTGGAGGGTCTTGGCCTCGTCGCCGAGGACGGCGATTTCGTCGGTGAGGCGGGCGAGCTCGGCCTTGGCGGCGTCGAGCTGGGAGGCGGTGGCGCGGCGGTCGGCCTGGGCGGCGTGGAGGGCCTGGCGGGCGGTGTCGATGCGGGCGGCGACGTCGCGTGTGGCGGTGCCGAGGTGATCGGCTTCGCTGGTCTGGCGGGCGAGTTCGGCGTCGAGCGTGCGGAGGGAATCGGAGAGGCGGGCGATCTCGGCGTTGCGGGAGATGAGCCCGGTGCCGGCGGCGCCGGTGGGGCCGACGGTGAGCCGGCCGTCGGGCTCGACGACTTCGCCGGCGTGGGTGACGAAGCGGCACTGCGCGGGCATGGCGGCGCGGAGGAGGCTGGCGGCGTCGCGATCGCGGACGACGACGGTTCGGCCGAGCAGTCGCCAGGCGGTGTCGTGGAGGAAGCGCGGGCATCGGGCGAGCTCGGCGGCGACGGTGTAGCCGTAGGTCGCTTCCTGGGCTTGGGGCTCGACCGGTGCGTCGAGGGGGACGAGGGTGACGCGGCCGGCGAGCTGGGCGAGGGGGCTGTCGGGCAGGGCGTCGAGGTCGTCGATGGAGGTGACGACGACGGCCTGCTGGAGATCGCCGAGCGCGGCCTCGAGGGCGCCCGCGTGTTCGGAGGAGGCGGAGATCAGCTCGCCGAGCAGGCCGACGACGGGGTGCTGGGCGTCGGCGGGGCGGCCGGGCTGGGGGCGGTGGCGTTCGAGCAGGTCGCGGGCGGCCTCGGAGACGCCGGCGTGGGTGTCGCGCATCTCTTCGAGCACGGCGACGCGGGAGGCGACGGCGGACCGCTCCTGGCCGAGCTCGGCGAGGCGCTGGGCGACGCGCTGCTGACGGCCTTCGAGGTCTTGGGCTTCGGCGGTGGCGGCGTCGACCTGGGCTTGGGCTTGATCGGCGGCGGCGGTGAGCTCGGCCTGGCGGGCGGTGAGCGATTGGGCGTCGGCGTCGAGGGACTCGGCGCGGGATTGGATGGTGGTGCGGCGGTCGGCGATGCGCTGGCGGTTGGCCTGGAGCGTGGCGTCCATCTTGTCGATGGCGTGCAGCTTGTTGGCGAAGTCGGCGGCCTCGCGGGCGGCCTCGGTGCCGGCGCGGCGGTGGGCGTCGAGGGTCTGACGGAGCTCGGCGAGGTGGGCCTGGGCCTGCTTTTGAGCGAGCTCGAGCTCGGCCTCGGTCTCTTCGGCGGCGGCGAGCTCGTCGGCGAGGCCTTCGAGTTGGGTCGCGACGGCCTGGAGGGCGGCGATGGCCTGGGCGCGGCGTTCGTCGAGCTCGGCGAGGCGGGCGCGGTCCTGTTCGAGCTGGGCGTCGAGGTCGTCGAGGCTCTGGCCGACGAAGCGCTGGCGTTGGGCGTGCTGCTCGACGGCGGCGCGGCGGGTCTGGGCGGCTTGCTGGGCCTCGGCGATCGCGGCGTCGGCGGCGCGGCGGCGGGCCTCGGCGGCTTCGGCGGCCTGGCGGGCGGTGTCGAGCTCGGCGCGGGCGGCTTCGGCCTGCTGTTCGGCGGTGTGCAGGGCCTGGGTCGCCTGGGTGAGTTCGGTTTCGAGGTCGGCGAACTCGGAGAGCGCGAGGCGGACCTGAGCGGTGCGGAGCTCGGCGGTGATCTGGCGGTAGGTGCGGGCGCGGGCGGCCTGCATCTTCACCGAGCGGAGGCGGCGGGCGGTCTCTTCGAGGCGGGCCTGGCAGACGTCGAGGTTCTGCTGGGCGCGTTCGAGCTTGCGGAGGGCTTCCTTGCGGCGGGCCTTGAAGCGGGAGACGCCGGCGGCCTCTTCGAAGATGGCGCGGCGCTCGGCGGGGTTGGCGTCGAGCAGACGGGCGACCTTGCCCTGCTCCATGATGGAGTAGGCGTCGGTGCCGATGCCGGTGTCCATGAACAGCTCGCGGACGTCGCGCAGGCGGGCGCGGCGGTCGTTGATGAGGTATTCGGAGGCGCCGTCGCGGTAGAGGTTTCGGGTGATCGAGACTTCGTCGGCGTCGAGGGGCAGGGCCCTTCGGGCGGATGGATCATGGGGCATGGAGGATGGATCAGATGGATCCGTGGCTGATGATCCATGCTCCGTGTCGATCGGGTTGGTGAAAGTGAGGGTGACGGAGGCTCGGCTGGCGGGTTTGCGGGCGACGGACCCGTTGAAGATGACGTCGGCCATGGCCGAGCCTCGGAGGCTTTTGGGGGACTGGTCGCCGAGGACCCACTTGACGGCGTCGACGATGTTGGACTTGCCGCAGCCGTTGGGTCCGACGACGCCGATGATGGGGGCGTCGAAGCGGACGACGGTCTTGTCGGCGAACGACTTGAACCCGGCGAGCGTGAGTCGGGCGAGGCGGACTCGTTCCGGGGCTTGGGTGGGCATTCGGGGCGGACCTCCGTGCGATGGTTCCGCGGGACGTCGTGTCACCGGCGGGTCGGTCGGGACGGCGGGCGGAACCGTGTGTGGGGCCGCCCGGACTCGACACTATCGGACTTTAGGGCGGGGTGGCTTTCGATTTGGGGCTGCCTGGGGCGGGCGGGGCGAAGCGTGTTCGGTCGAGTGGATGGGTGCCGGGCCGGGTCAGTTGCTGGACTCGGCGCGGCCGCGTGCGGGGGCGCGGGGGAAGGCGTCGTTGTTGAGCTGATTGGGGGCCGGGGCGTCGTCGGCGGAGGTGCCGAAGGCTCGTTCGGCGAGGGTCAGGTCCGATGCGTCGGAGGGGGCGGGGGCGTCCTGGTCGGTGGGGTTGTCGGCGTCGTCGGCTTCGGGGTCGGAGGCCTCGCGGCGGGGGGTGTTGGCCTGCTCGGCTTCTTCTTCGTAGACGCCGATGGCCGCGGCGAGGCCGGACACCTCGAAGCGCATCGGCGTGTCGAAGTAATCGCGGTTGCTGAATTCGTAGAGGATGTCGACGACGCGGGAGTAGGTCAGGTCCAGGCCCGGCTGGAGGTCCGAGACGCTGGGGTGGTGGCCGAGGAAGTAGGCGAGGGTGGCGTAGTCGGGTTCGATGTAGAACGTCTTGGGTTCGGCGGCTTCGCGCGGGGCGTAGAAAACCTCCCAAGGCGAGGGCGGCTGGCTCGTGCGGACCATCAGGCGGTTGCCCCAGGCGCGGGCGACCTCGGAGTGGCCCAAGGGAATTTCGCGGCCGAACACGGCGACGGTGGGCGTCTGGCTGATGCGGGCGTAGACGAAGGGCTCTTCGGTGTAGACGCGATCGACGACGTACTTGATCCGGCCGTTCTCATCGAGGATCGGCAGGCGACTCACGAGCGGGTCGCCGGTGGCGATGAGCGCCTCGTACGCGGTGATGCGGACTTCCTCGACGGGGTCGTCGGCCAGGCGGAACAACGCCGACGAGCCCTTGTCGCTTCTGGGCAGGTCGGAAAGGATCAGGGCCACCTGAACGCGGATGCGCGGGTCGGGGTCGGTGGACAGGCTCGAGAGCCGGACGGTGGCCAGCTGGTCGCCGAGGAAGGCCCCGGCGGTGAGGGCGGTGAAGGCGATGCCCAGGTCCTCGGCTTCGTAGAGCGGGCGGATCGTGGGGATGACGGTTTTGCCCAGGGCTTTGAGGGCCATGGAGACGTCGGTGCGGTCGTCGGGGCGGTTGCGGGCGACCTCGACGAGTCGCTGGGCCATGGCGGTTTCGAAGCCCGGCCCGCCACCGAGGTAGACGTAGCTGATGAGGTCGATCAGCAGCGAGGGGTTGTCGGCGAAGCGTGGCGGGACGTTGATGGCGATGACGCGGTCGGAGCGGGGCTCGGCGATCGCGCGGCGGTCCTGCGTGCGGCCGAAGCGCTCGTTGATGCGGTTGGCGATGGTGCGCGAGCGGGCCCAACTGGGCTGATTGAGCCGCAGCTCGAGGCGCTGGTCTTCGGTGACGCGGCCGCCTCTGAGGACGATGCCCTGCCGCATGAAGGCGAGGTCTTCGACGTCGACGTTCTGGTCGTCGAAGGGGTTTTGGTAGATGTCGCCGCCGGCCTCGGCCTGGGTGGGTAGGTAGGTGCCGGGCGAGACGGCGCCGAGCGGGCTGAGGTCGCAGGGCATGAGCGTGCCGCCCTGGAGGCTGGTGGTCTGCGTCTGATCCCAGGCGGAGACGAGGATGTCGAAGCGGGTGTTGCGGGTGGCGCCGGGGGGGATGAGGCCTTGGACGGAGACGATGGCGGTGTTGTCGTCATCGAGGAGCTGGCCGGGGCTGACGCGGGGGAAGCCGCTGTCGGTGCTGTGGATGTTGCCGACGCCGCGCTTGCGGAGCTCGTTTTCGAGCTGGGCCCGCAGGGGGGCGGGGACCTGCGGCGAGCCGGTGCCGTTGAGGTTGACGACGATGCCGACGCCCTCGACGTACTGGGGCGTGAAGCCCGAGAGGGTGCACAGCGAGCCGATGGTGTTGCGCAGGAACGGCGGGCCGCTGAACGTCGGGGCCGGGGCGGCGGCGGGGGCGCGCTCGACCTTCTTGGGCCCGCAGCCGGTCAGGGCGATCGCGACGCCGCAGAGGAGGCTGAGCGACAGAGCGGCGAACGTCACATGTGTCTTCGCGGAAGCGTGTTGCATCGGTGGAGTCGGTTGAAAGCTGGTGCAGTGTCGGCTGTGAGCGGGGTGGGGTCAAGGATTGGCCGTTTGGGGAAATGGTGGGCGTCGGGCGGCCTCGGGCGTGGCGGGGGCGGGCTCCGCGGCCGGGCGGGCCGGCGAGCGTGGGGCTGCGCCGAGGGCGGTGCGGGCTTAGACTGCGGCGATGTGGGCCGATATCGAGCGCGTGTTGGTGGACCGGGGCCGGATTGCCGCGCGGGTGGCCGAGCTCGGCCAGCAGATCTCCGCCGACACCGCGGACGCCCAGCCCGGCGTCGAGCCTACGCTCACCATCGTGCCCGTCCTCACCGGCAGCGTGATCTTCGTTGCCGACCTCATCCGGTGCATCCCCCTGCGGATGCGGATCAAGCTGATCAGCGTCTCCAGCTACCCCGGCCAGGCCACCGCCTCGGTCGGCCCCGACCGCCTCACCGCCACCCTGTCGGCCCTGCCCGAAGACCTCGCCGGCCACCACGTGCTGGTCATCGACGACATCCTCGATTCCGGCCACACCCTGCGCTTCGTCCGCGACGCCATCACCGCCCGCGGGCCCGAGTCGTTCCGCTCGTGCGTCCTGCTCCGCAAGCAGCGCGACGTCGCGATGGCCACGCCGGTCGATTACGTCGCCTTCGACATCCCCGACGCCTTCGTCGTCGGCTACGGCCTGGACTACGACGACGAATACCGAAACCTCCCCGAGGTCTGCACGCTCAAGCCCGATGTCGTCGCCTCGGCTTCGACCAAAGCCTCGCCCCAGGCCGACGGAGCCCCGGCGTGATCGCCCCCCGCCTCGATCGGCCGGGCCCGCCCTTCGACCCCTCGCCCGGCGATCGACCCGCGGCCGCCGCCCGCCCGACCCAAGCGCCCAGCACCTCCGAGGTCGCCCCCGAGGGCGCGCTCGGCCCCGACGGCGACGCCATCGCCCGGCCGACCCCCGAGCAGCTCGCCGCCGTCCTGCCCAACCACCTCATCGACGGCGGCGAGACCGTCCTTTTGCTTCTCAAGCCCAGCCTGCTGTTCGTCGTCCTCGCGCCGCTGCGCACGCTCGCCGCGCTGCTGGTCTTCACCGTCCTGCTCGCCACCGCCGACGCCTACCTCACCGGCTCGGCCTACCGCGACGAGATCCTGCTCGTCGGCCTGGCCGTGATCGGCCTGCGGCTGTTCTGGCAGTTCCTCGAGTGGCTCAGCCGGGCCTATGTCCTGACCGACCGCCGGCTAATCCGCGTCCGCGGCGTCCTCACCGTGCAGGTCTTCGAGTGCCCGCTGCCCCGCATCCAGCACACCGAGCTCGTCCGCATCCTCCGCGAGCAGCTCTTCGGCCTGGGCACCCTCGCCTTCACCACCGCCGGCACCGGCGCGATCGACGCCGCATGGGAGATGATCAACCGCCCGGTCGAAGTCCAGCAAGAAGTCGTCCGCGCCGTGCGCCGCTACGGCGGCCGCGGCGGCGTCTGACCCGTGAAGCCCAACGCCCGTAGGGCGGGGCGGCGCTATTTTCGACCCGACAACCGCCGGTGACACCTCCCCGGTAGACGCCGCGATCCCGCGCTGGCATCCTGCCCGCCTCGCACTCTCTCACCCCCTCGGAGCCCCGTCATGGACACCCTCGCCGTCGGCAAGCGTCTCGTCGAACTCTGCCAGCAGAACCAGCACGCCCAGGCCGTCGAAGAGCTCTACGCCGACGACGCGCTCAACGTCGAGGCCGCGTCGATGCCCGGCTTCACGCAACGCCTCGAGGGCAAGGCCAAGATTCAGGCCGAGATCGACCGGTGGCTGGCCATGCACGAGATCCACGGCGGCAGCGTGTCCGGCCCGTTCCCCCACGGCGACCGCTTCGCCGTGCTCTTCGCCAACGACATGACCCCCAAGGAAGGCCCGATGGCCGGCCAACGCATGCAGGGCGAAGAGGTCGGCCTCTACACCGTCAAGGACGGCAAGATCACGCAGATCGAGTGGTTCTACGACATGTCCGGCTGCGAATAACCCGCCGCCCTCAACAAACCGTTTAGCCCAGCGCCCGAAGGGCGCGGCTCAACGCGAATCATCGACGCGTCACGCGTCACCCACCCCGCGCCCGCACGGACGCCGCGTGCCCGTCCAGCCCCTCGGCCTCGGCCATCGCCGCGATGTCGTCGATCGCCTGCCGGGGCATCCCGTCCGGGTAGCCCACCACGCCTGAGCGCTTCAAAAATGTGTAGACCGACACGCCCGACGTGAACCGGGCCGTGGTGCCCGTCGGCAGGGCGTGCGACGGCCCGGCGTAGTAGTCGCCGGCCGCGACCGGGGTCGTGTCGCCCAGGAAAAACTCGCCGCCGTGCCTGACCGTCGCGAGGAACGCCTCGGGGTCGGCGACCGCCAGGTTCACGTGCTCGGCCGCCAGCCGATCGACCAGTTCCGCCGCCGCGCCCGGCCCGTCGCACAGCACCGCGCACGACTCGTCCGCCAGCGCCGCCGCCACAGCCGCTTGCCGGCTTAGCCCGCCAAACTGCCGAGCCACCTCCGCCTGCACCGCGTCGATCACGCCAGGCTCCCACGCGATCAAAAAGCACTTGCCCGGGTCGTGCTCCGCCTGGGCCAGCAGGTCCGCCGCGATCCGCGAAGGGTCGGCCGTGGCGTCGGCGACGGTCACGATCTCCGACGCGCCGTAGTACCCATCGATCCCGACCGTCCCGCCGACCTGCAGCTTGGCCGCCTGCACCACCGGGTGGCCGGGCCCGGCGATCAGGTTCACCGGCGCGATCGTCTCCGTCCCGTACGCCAGCGCCGCCACCGCCGGCGGCCCGCCCACGCGGTACACCTTCGTCAGCCCCAGCCGATGCGCGACCGCCAGCGTGATCGGCGAGATGTCCGGCCGCTTCGCGTCCGCAGCCGGCGCGTCGCCCTTGATCGTCGGCGGCGGCGTGACGACCGAGATCTCATCCGGCTTCAACCCCGCCGCCAGCGCGGGTACCGCCAGCATGACCAGCGACGAGAACAGCGTCGCCGACCCGCCCGGCACCAGCAGCCCCGCCGGCGCGATCGGCGTCCACCGCAACCCCAGCCGCGCCCCGCCGATCTCGACCCCCGCGTCATCCTCGGGCACCAGGTGCCGCTGATACTCGGTGACGTGCCCGATCGCCCGATCGATCGCCGCCGACAACTCTGGCCGCTCGCGGCTCAGCCACCCGTCCGCCTCGGCCATCGCCTCTTGCGCCACGACCATCCGCTCGGCCGCGTACCCCGGATCGGTGAACCGCCGCATGTGCTCCACGATCGCCGCATCCCCGCGTTCGCGCGTGTCCGCGATGAGCTCCGCCGCGATCCGATGAAACTCCCCCGACACCCCCGCCGAAGACGCCAACCGCGCGAGGCGCTGCTCGAAGAGTGCGCCGCCGTCGGGCGTGCTGAGGTCGTAGGTTGCAAGCAATTTAGCCACGTCGAGAGCCTAGCCAATGCCCGGCCCGTGCGGCTTCGTCGCATCCTCCAAATCCTCCAACGGATCGTCGCTGGGGGGATAGATCGTGATCGCAAACGTGCCGCCCAAGTGTGCGATCCTTTCCATCGTGCTGGCTTGCACGAGCGTGCGCAGATTCCGAGGCGTGGTGCCGCTGAGATACCCAAGATCGAACGTTCGCGACATCGCCTCGTCCCAAAGCCGTCGCGAGTCCTCGGTCAAGTTCTCGATGAGCGAGCAGAGACGGCTAAGGTCGGTTTCAGGGTCCTCGGCATCGACCGGAAGCTGGAACGACGCGACGCCACCGCGAGGACCGTCCCCTCGATACATCACGGTGATCTCGTCGCTTAGCTCATCGAGCAGCGGGGTGAGATCACTTCTGCTCTCGATCTCAAGGTCGACGGAGATGTACGTGATTTCTGCCATGAGAGGAAGCGACTTTAACCGCGCCGCGGGTGGTACAGCCCGTCTTGCCGGGTCACGCGCCCTTGGATCTCCAGCATCGTCAGCTCTGCCTGCGCGGTGTGCGTCGGCAGGCCGGTGCGGGCGGTGAGCTGATCGAGCGAGGTCGGGCCTTCCAGCGCGTCGAGCAGGCGTTGCTGGGTGTCGGTGGTTTGACCCGCGGCTTCGCTTTGCTCAGCCGCGGCGTCGGGGGCGTGCTCGGCGGCGGCGGTGAGCGTGTGGCCGGCCTCGTGCAGGCGATCGAGGATGTCGTTGGGCGTCGTCACCAGCTCGGCCGCGCCCTTGCGGATCAGCACGTGGCACCCCGCCGACCCCGGGGCGTCGACGCGCCCCGGCAACGCAAAGCACTCGCGCCCGTGCTCCTCGACCGCGACCCGGGCGGTGATGAGCGCCCCCGACCGCGCGGCCGCCTCGATCACCAGCGTGCCGATCGACAGCCCCGAGATGATGCGGTTCCGCCTCGGGAAGTGCTCGGCCGCCGGCGGGGTCCCCATCGGCAGCTCGCTCATTAAGACGCCCGCGCCCGACGCGACCAGCTCGTCGAACAGCCGCCGATTCGCGTTCGGGTACGGGTGGTGCAGCCCCGAGCCGATGACCGCCAGCGTGCGCCCCTTCGCCTGCATGACCGCCCGGTGCGCGGCCGTGTCGATCCCCAGCGCCCCGCCCGACGCCACCGCCAGCCCCGCGTCGGCCAGGTGCGCCGCGAACCGCCCCGCCTGCTCCCGGCCGTACTGCGACGCCTTGCGCGACCCCACGATCGCCATCGCCACCGTGTCGCCCGCTCGCAGCGCCCCGCGCACCCAGAGCAGCGGCGGCGGGTCGGGGATCAGCCGCAGCGGCCGCGGATAGTCGGCGTCATCCAGCGACAGCAGGGCGACGTCCGCCTCGGCCGCGACGGCCTCCAGCTCCCGCGGGACCTTCTCGTCATAGGCCGCCCGCATCGCCCGGTGCAGCTCGCCGGCTCGATTTCTCGAGATCCCCCGCACCTCCGACAGAGCCGTCGCCGGGGCGTCCAGCGCCGCCGCCGCCGAGCCGAACCGCTCGGCCAGCCGGCCCGCCAGCGTCGCGCCGATCCCCGGCGTCAGCACCAGCGCCAGCCACGCCCGCCGCGCGGCCTCCGCACCCACCGCGCCCGGTTCCGATCGCACGGACTCAAAAGGCAGCCGCGTCACGGCGTGGAGGGTATCGCCCCTCGAACCCCGCCGGCTGCCACCTAAACTGTCCCCGATGCGTAAGCGGTATGACGTCATCGTGATCGGCGGGGGCCACGCGGGCTGCGAAGCGGCCTGGGCGGCGGCGAATATGCTCCGCCCCGACTTCGACGACGCCCGCGGCGGTCGCGGCCACGTCGCCCTCATCACCCTCCGGCCCGACCGCATCGGCGCGATGTCCTGCAACCCCGCGATCGGCGGCCTCGCCAAGGGCCAGATCGTCCGCGAGGTCGACGCCCTCGGCGGGATCATGGGGCTGGCCGCCGACGTCACCGGCATCCAGTTCCGCGTGCTCAACGCCTCCAAGGGCCCGGCCGTGCGCGGCCCGCGCTGCCAGTCCGACAAATACGCCTACGCCGCCGAGGTCCAACGCCTCATCCTCACCCGACCTAACCTCGACATCCTCGGCGGCACCGTCGAGTCACTCGTTGTGAGCGACGGCCAATGCCGCGGCGTCCGCGTCCGCCTCAACGAGATCGACGGCCCCGCCGAACCGACCGACGCCTGCTGCGGCGAGTTCGGCTCCATCGATTGCTACGGCAAGGCCATCACCCTCGAAGCCGACGCCGTCGTCCTCACCACCGGCACCTTCATGCGCGGCCTCATGCACACCGGCGACACCCGCACGCCCGGCGGCCGCGTCAGCGAAGCACCCGCCTCCTCCATCTCCGCCGAGCTCCAACGCCTCGGCTTCGACCTCGGCCGCCTCAAGACCGGCACGCCTCCCCGCCTCGACGCCCGCACCATCGACTTTGCCGCCCTCGAACTTCAGCCCGGCGACGACACGCCCATCCCCTTCAGCGAGATGAGCGCGATCGACGGCCAAGCGTTTCCCGCCCTCGAACAACGCCCCTGCCACATCACCCACACCACCGCCGCCGCCCACGACCTCATCCGCGACAACCTCGACCGCGCCCCGATGTACAACGGCTCGTTCGACTCCTCCGCCGGCCCGCGCTACTGCCCGAGCATCGAAGACAAGGTCGTCCGCTTCGCCGACCGCGCGTCGCACCACGTCTTCCTCGAGCCCGAGTCGCTCACCACCGACGAGGTCTACTGCAACGGCATCTCCACCTCGCTGCCCGCCGACATCCAGGACGCGCTCGTCGCCGACCTGCCCGGCTGCGAGCACGCCACCATCCTCCGCCACGGCTACGCCGTCGAGTACGACATGGTCTGGCCGCACCAGATCGACGCGACCGGCATGACCAAGGCCGTGCCCGGCCTGCTGCTCGCCGGGCAGATCAACGGCACGTCCGGCTACGAAGAGGCCGCCGCCCAGGGCGTCGTCGCCGGCGTCAACGCCGTCCGCTGGCACCGCGCCGCCGCCGAGCGCACCCGCCGCGGCACCGGCGACGTCCGCGACCACTACGAGCCGTTCCGCCTCGGCCGCGATCAGGCGTACATCGGCGTGCTCATGGACGACCTCGTCACCAAGACCCCGCGCGAGCCGTACCGCATGTTCACCAGCCGGGCCGAGCACCGCCTCACCCTCCGCTCGGACAACGCGCCCGACCGCCTTACGCCGCTGGGCCGCGCACTCGGCCTCGTCGACGACGCACGATTCGCCGTCCACAACCGCCGCGCCGCGCTCAAGCAACGCCTCGCCGATGCGATCGCCGCCGCCGGCCTCGACCGCTGGGCCCGCCAGCCCGGCCGCACTCCGCGCGACCTGCTCACCGCGCTCGATCACCCCACCCACCCCACCCACCCCCCTCAAGCCACGGCAGAGCGACCCCAGGGAGCGCCGCCGTGGGTACCTCCCTCGCCAACCGATCAACCCCACCAAGCCGACCTCCCCCGCGCCGCCGAGCGTGTTCTCGCCGACCTGCAATACGCCGGCTACATCGCCCGCCACCGCCGCGAGGCCGACCGCTTCGCCGAGCGCGAGCACGCCGAGCTGCCCCCCGCCCTCGACTACGCCGCCATCCCTGGTCTCCGCGCCGAGGCCGCCCACACCCTCGGCAAGTTCCGCCCCGCCACCCTCGGCCAGGCCGCCCGACTCGCCGGCGTCACCCCCGCCGACCTCATGGTCGTCTCCGTCGCCCTGCACAAGGCCCAGCCGAGCACGACGGGCTGACGCGTCCGCACCCCCACAAATCCCGCCGTATGATCGCACGCACCGCGAGGTAAGGCGGCATCGATCGCACGCCTTGCATGCCCCCTGCCCATCAATCGCCAAACCGCCAAATCACCCAATCACCAAATCCTTATGCCCCCCATCGACGCCAACCAGCCCTGCCTCGTCGTCATCTTCGGCGCCTCGGGCGACCTCACCAAACGCAAGCTCATCCCCGCCCTCTACCACCTCTGGGAAGAGGGCCGCATGCCCGACAACTTCGGCGTCGTCGGCATCTCGCGCACCAAATTCTCCGACGACGACTACCGCGAAAAACTGCTGAGCTTCAAGCCCGATCAATACGACGCCGACAAGTGGGCCGAGTTCTCCAAGCACATCCACTACCTGCCCGGCGACGCCACCAAGGCCGACGCCTGGCCCGACCTCGAAGCCGGGCTCAACCAACTCGCCGAGCAGCACGGCACCGGCAAGAACCTGCTGTTCTACCTCTCGCTCTCGCCGTCGATCTTCGTGCCCGTCGTCCGCAACCTCGGCAACACGCTGCTGGTCGTCACCGGCCGCAAGATGGTCTCCGTCGACCGCGACGAGCAGAGCTGGCAGCGCATCGTCGTCGAGAAGCCCTTCGGCCACGACCCCGCCTCGGCACGCGAGCTCAACAGCGTGCTCGCCGAGGTCTTCCATGAAAACCAGATCTATCGCATCGACCACTATCTAGGCAAAGAGCTCGTGCAGAACATGCTCGTGCTCCGCTTTGCCAACACGATCTTCGAGCCCATCTGGAATCGGCAATACGTCGACCACGTGCAGATCACCGCGGCCGAGTGCGTCGGCATCGAGGGCCGCGGTGACTACTACGACTCCGACTCCGGCGGGGCGATGCGCGACATGGTGCAGAGCCACCTCTTGCAGGTGCTCTCCGTGGTCGCGATGGAGCCGCCGAACACGATGGCCGCCGACGACATCCGCACCGAGAAGATCAAGGTGTTCAAGGCCCTGCGCGTCTCCGAAGAGCGCGACGTGCCCGACATCGCCGTGCGCGGCCAATACGACGCCGGCGCGATCAATGGCAAGCCCGTCGCCGCCTATCGCTCGGCCGAGGGCGTCGACCCGCAAAGCCAGACCGACACCTACGCCGCGATGCAGTTCCACATCGACACCTGGCGGTGGGGCGGCGTGCCGTTCTACCTCCGCTCGGGCAAGGCGATGGCCCAGAAGCGCACCGACATCGTCGTCTACTTCAAGCCGACGCCGCACATCCTGTTCAAAGAGCAGGCCCGCAAGCAAAAGCCCAACCAGGTGTTGATCAACGTCCAGCCGAACGAGGGCGTGCGCATCCGCTTCGAGGGCAAGGTCCCGGGCATCGGCCTGAAGATGGGCGAGGTCGCCATGGACTTCGACTACGTCGACCAGTGGAAGACCCCGCCCGGCGACGGCTACGCCACGCTGCTCGGCGACGCGCTCCGCGGCGACCAGACGCTCTTCAAGCACCGCGACGAGATCGAGTCGTCCTGGGACGCCGTCCAGCCGGTCCTCGACTACTGGAAGAACAACCCCCAGGACGACCTGCCCAACTACGCCGCCGGCACCTGGGGCCCGCCCGCCGCCGACCTGATGATGCAACGCGACGGCCGCTACTGGCGCAAGGACTAACCGCGTTTAGCCCAACGCCCGCAGGGCGGGGCTGCCCCCCCGCCGCCTCACCCAAGGCATCCTCCCTCGTCGAACCCGACCCCGTGTCCGAAACCTACGACCTCAACCTCGTCGAGCACCGCACCCCGGCCCTGCCCGGCGAGGTCCGCGTGTTCGATCACGACCACCAGGCCCTCGACGCCCTCGCCCTCGCGCTGCTCGCCGCCGCGCAAGGCGCCCTCGAGCGCGGCCCGTCGTTCAGCGTCGCCCTGGCCTTCGGCCCGGCGCTCGACCGCCTCTGCACGCTGCTTTGCATCGACCCCCGCTTCCGCGCGATCCCGTGGGAGCAGGCCTCCGTCTGGCTCCACGACGCCGACCCGGCCGACCCCGTGGTCGCCGACGTCCGCGAGGGGCTGATCGAGCACGTCCCCGTCGAGCCGCAGCGGTTCCACGTCGTCGCCCCCGGCAGCCCCGCCGGCCGGGCCGCGCTCACCGAAGACGCCGCCCTCACCCCCGTCCCCGACCGCCACGACGCCTGGCTCATCGACGCCGCCGCCGCCCGCCCCGACGGTCGACCGCTGCCCACCCGCGCTGCCTTCCTGCTCGCCATCGGCCCCGACGCCCGACCCGCCGTCCGCGCCGCCGAGCAGGGCCTGGGCCCCCTGCCCACCCTCGCCCGCGCCGACCCCCGCTGGTACCTCGATGCCGCCGCCGTCGCCGAGTGAACCCCGCCTCATCAGCTCAACACCCACCCCGGGTCGTATTCCACTTTGTTGAACCGTCCGTGCATTTAGCCCCCGGCGAGTCGCCGGGGGCGGCCCCGAGTCATTGACCCGGGGCTAAGTCAGCCACCCAACCCCCGACACCCCCCCGACCGATCCCGTATCCTCTTCGGCCCCGCATCGCGGCCCCACCGCCCCGATGCCCGATTCTCGACCGGTAGTCCCACCCCACCACGCCCCCGCTCAAGGACCCGCC
>JBCCQE010000008.1:0-89452 GCA_039024495.1 Planctomycetota bacterium
CACCGACCGCGCCAAGCCCGTCGTCCTCGTCGTCCGCGACGGCTGGGGGCACAACCCCCACGCCGAGTACGACGCCTTCAACGCCATCAAGCTCGCCAAGACCCCCGTCGCTGACGAATTGGCCGAACGCTACCCCGCGACCCTCATCGCCACCTGCTGCCGCGACGTCGGCCTGCCCGACGGCACCATGGGCAACTCCGAGGTCGGCCACCAGAACCTCGGCGCCGGCCGCATCGTCAACCAGGAGTCCGTCCGCATCACCGTCGCCATCGAAGACGGCTCCTTCTACGACATCCACGCCCTCGCCGACGCCGTCGAAAACGCCAACAAGCACGGCCGCAACGTCCACCTCATGGGCATCGCCTCCGACGCCGGCGTCCACGGCCTCCTCGAACACCTCTACGCCTGCCTCGAACTCTGCAAACGCCGCGGCTTCGCCGACGCCCCCGAGAAAGTCTGCCTGCACCTCTTTACCGACGGCCGCGACACCGGCCCCTTCACCGGCAAAGGCTTCATCGAACAGATCGAAGCCAAGTGCCAAGCCATCGGCGTCGGCAAAATCGCCTCGCTCATCGGCCGCTACTACGCCATGGACCGCGACAACCGCTGGGAGCGCGTCGCCAAGGCCTACCACTGTCTGACAGGTCACGCCGTGGCTGAGCAAAGCGAAGCCGCGGGTACCCCCACCTTCCCCACCGCCGACGCCGCCATCCAGGACTACTACGACAACCCCACCAACGACTCTCAGCAAGGCGACGAGTTCGTCACCCCCCGCGTAATCGGTGACGCTTCCGAATCACGCATCGCCAACGGCGACACCGTCATCTTCTTCAACTATCGAGGCGACCGCCCCCGCGAGATCACCCGCGCCTTCATGCAGCCCGACTTCCAAGGCAACGTCCCCCCCTCGCCCGACTCCGGCGAAAAAGGCTTCGACCGAGGCACGCAGCTCGACATCAAATACGTCTGCATGACCCAGTACGACACCTCCTTCGACGCCTTCCCCAACCTCGACATCGCCTTCCGTAAGCCCGCCAAGATGGAAAACATCGGCGGCCAGGTCATCGCCGACGCCGGCCTCACCCAGTTCCGTTGCGCCGAGACCGAGAAGTTCCCGCACGTCACCTTCTTCTTCAACGACTACCGCGAAGACCCCCTCCCCGGCGAAACCCGAGAGATGGCCCAGTCGCCCCAAGTCGCCACCTACGACATCCAACCCAAGATGTCCGCCGAGAAGATCACCCAGCTCGTCCTCGACCGCATCAACGACCCACAAGGCCCTGACTTCATCCTCGTCAACTTCGCCAACGGCGACATGGTCGGCCACACCGGCAAGCTCGACGCCGCCATCAAAGCCGTCGAAACCGTCGACCGATGCGTCGGTGAAATCATCGACGCCACCCTCGCCAAGCAAGGCAAGCTCATCGTCACCGCCGACCACGGCAACGCCGAGCAGATGTTCGATCCCACCACCAACGCTCCCCACACCGCCCACACCCTCTACAAGGTCGAGTGCATCGTCGTCGACGAATCGCTCGACAAAACAACGCCCCTCCGCGACAACGGCCGACTCGCCGACGTCTTCCCCACCGCCCTACACCTGCTCGGCCTCGACAAGCCCGAGGCCATGACCGGGGCGTCGCTGCTCAAGTGACCACGCTCGAACTCATCTGGTGGTGCGTCGCCGGCCCAATCCTCTTCTGGTGGGTCCTGCTCGCGTTCGGCTCGGCCATGCAGGCCCGCAAGTTCGCCAAGCTCTTCGAGCGCGAGCCCCGCCAGGCCTTCGCCGAGTTCCGACCGCCCGCCGCCATCATCGTTCCCTGCAAGGGCGCCGACCCCCAGCTCGCCGACAACCTCGCCGCCATCCTCCGGCAGAACTACCCCGCGCCCTACCGCCTTGTCCTCGTCGCCCAGTCGCCCGACGACCCGGCCGTGCCGATCATCGAATCCGCCATCGCCGCCGCCGCCAACGACCCCGCCGCCGCGCCCGCCGAGTTGCTCATCTCCGGCGACGCCCCGCCCAACCAAGGCCAAAAAGTCCACAACCAACTCATCGCCCTGCGTCACTTAGGCCTCGACCAACTCGCCAAACCAGAAACCCAAGTCGAGGCAAAGCAAAGCGCCGCCTCGGATACCCCAACCACCAACAACGCCCCGCTCACTCCCGACACCGCCCTCGTCTTCGCCGACTCCGACGCCGTCCCCGGCCCCGACTGGCTCGCCAACCTCATCGGCCCCCTCAAACAACAAGACAAAACCGCCGTCACCACCGGCTACCGCTGGCTCGTCCCCCCACCCCCCCACGCCGCGGCTGAGCCCCTTCCGGGGGGCGAAGCCGCGGGTATCGCTCAACCCCACGCCCGCCCGCCCCACGACCCCCACCCCAAAATCACCGCCATCGCCTCGGTGATGAACTCCTCGGTCCTCTCCTTCGCCGGCACCGGCAAGTTCAACTTCGCCTGGGGCGGCTCTATGGCCATGCTCGCCCGCACCGCCGTCGAAGGCGACCTCCTCGGCATGTTCGACGGAGCCCTCTGCGACGACTACCAGGTCACACGCATGGCCCGCAAGATCAACAAACGCGTCTACTTCGTCCACCGCTGCATCGTCGCCTCACCCGACGCCTGGTCCTACCCCGGCCTCCGCGACTTCGCCTACCGCCAGTACATGCTCACCCGCAAATACTTCCCCGGCCTCTACCTCCTCGCCCTCGCCATGCTCTGGGCGTACCCAGTGGGCTATGCCATCGTGCTCGCATCACCGCTGCTCATCTACGTCGATGCCATCGGCGGCTTACCCGGCATCCTCGCGGGCGTGTCGCTGGTCGCCGTGTGGTGCTTCGACGAAATACGCCACCGACACCGCCTCATCGCGATGTCCCATGCACTCGCCGCCGAGGTCGGCGAACGCATGAAACCCGTCCAAAAGACGGATCGATCGGCAACCCTCGTCTGGATGACCCTCCACGCCTACCTCGCCACACGCCCCCTCTTCTCCAACGTCATGACCTGGCGCGGAATCACCTACCGACTCCACGGCCCCCAACGCTGCGAACGCACCACCCCATAACACCTCTCACATCGCGCACATTTAGCGACGCGGTTTACCGCGTCTCCCCCTCCACCCCCCGCCCCAGCCGCCGCGCCACAAACGGCACTCGATACTCCAGCGCCGCCGCCGCCACCTCGCCCGGCCCCGCCACCTCCCCCACGTCCTCGAGCACCCGCTCCATCGCCACCTCTTCCCGCCCGTGCGCCGACCCTAGCTTCGCGCACCGCACGCTGTCCGCCCAAGCCTTCGGCGGCAGCCGCTCCGCGCCAATCACCGCAAACCCTTGCCGCTCGAAAAACCCCCGCTCAAACGTCAGCGCCACCAGCCGCCGCACCCTCAGCCGCCGCGCGTCGTCCACGCACGCCCCCACCAACGCCGCCCCCAGCCCCCGCCCCCGCGCTCCGCCGTCCACCACCAACCCCACCAGCTCACCCACCCCCGGGCCCACCACACTCAACCCACAACACCCAACAATCTGCGCCCCCTCAACTTCGTCCTTCGCACTTCGTCCTTCGGCCTTCCCGCCCTCTTCCGCCACCACAAACTCACGCACCCCCTCATACACCTGCCCCAACGTCCGCGGCAGCATCAGCCCGTACTGCGCCGCCCCGTTCATCAACGCCACCACCGCCGGCACGTCCCCCATGGTCGCCGCCCGGATCACCACACTCGTCTCGCCCGATGCCATCGCCAAAGCGTATCGGCGATCTCGCACCCCGCGCTCCGCCAATCCTCAACCTTACGCGCCCGCACCCGCGCCCATCGCCTCTTCAATCCGCACCCGCCACCCCTCGATCACCTCGTCGCCCACCACCGCCGCGCTCCCCGCCGTGTCGATCGCATCACCCGCCTCAAGCTCCACCCAGCTCCGACACCCCAGGTACCGGTCGTTCATCGCCACCCGCCTCGGCTCCGCCAGCCGCCACGCCCGCAGCAGCACCAGATACAGCGGCCGGTCCGGCTTGTAACCAAATCGCATGTCCACGTATGGCTCACGCCACACATGCAACGCCCCCAACCGCTCAAACGCATCCCGCGAAGGCACCACCCACACCCCCGCCGCCTCCGCCCACCCCTCGATCACCACCTCGCTCGGCTCACCCCTCACCCCCTCCCCCGCCAGCCGCGCCTGCTCCGCCGCCGCCCGCCCCGACCAAGGCTCCACCAGCCAGTCCCCCCGCTGATGCTCCCACGCCGGGAACATCGCAAACCGACGATGCGCCAGCCGAAACCGCCCCGGCCCCTCCTCCTCATGCACCCCGCCCTTCCGCAACAACACCGCGTGCGCCCCCGACAACACCGCCTCCCAAACCACCCCCCAATCCTTCAACGCCACATCAAGCATGAGCAACTTCAACAGTTTGGCCCAAGTCACTGGTCACTGGTCACTGGTCACTGGTCACTGGTCACTGGTCACTGGTCACTGGTCACTTCCACCCTACATCCGCTCAACCGTGCGAATCCCGAGCAGCCCCAGCCCGCCCTGCAGCACCTTCGCCGTCAGATCGCAAAGCGCCAGCCGCGACTCACGCACCTCCGCCGGCACGCCCTCCTTCAACACCGGGCACTGCTCGAAGAACCGGTGGAAACTCGTCGCCACGTCGTACAAGTGATTGCACAACCGGTGCGGCTCCAGCGACTCGGCGACCGACGCCACCACCCGCGGGTACTCCAGCAACAGCAGCAAGAGCGCCCGCTCGGCAGGCTCCGTGCACGCAGGCTCGGCCGCCACCGCCGCAGGATCCACCGCGCCCTTGCGGAAGATCGACCGCACCCGCACGTACGCATAAAGCAGATACGGCGCCGTGTTCCCCTCGAGCGCCAGCATCCGGTCCCAATCAAACACGTAGTCTTTCACCCGGTCGCTCGACAGGTCGGCGTACTTAATCGCGCCGATGCCCACCGCCTCGGCCACGTCGTCGGCCGTCGCGTCATCGAGTTCGGGGTTCTTCTCGGTCACCGTCGCCCGGGCGCGGGCCACCGCCTCAGACATCAGATCGGCAAGCCGGACCGACTCGCCGGACCGCGTCTTGAACCGCTTGCGATCGCTGCCCAGCACCATGCCAAAGCCGACGTGCTCAAGCCGAGTGTCATCGCCCACCCACCCCGCCTGCCGCGCCGCAGCAAACAGCATCGCGAAGTGCTGATTCTGCTCCGCACCCGTCACGTAGATCACCCGCCGAGCGCGCAGTTCACCAACGCGATAGCGAACGGCCGCCAGGTCCGTCGTCGCGTACAGATACCCGCCGTCCGACTTGCGCACGATCATCGGCATCGGCTCGCCCTCGCGATCCGCGAACCCCTCCGGATACACAACCTGCGCGCCTTGGCTCTCCTTGAGCTGGCCCGCAGTCTCGAGCGCCTCGACCGTCGCGCCCAGTTGATCGTTGTAGCTTGACTCGCCACGCACATCCTCGCGCGTGAGGCTGACTTGGAGCTGGGCGTACGTCGCGTCGAAGTGCTTGAGCGACTCGCCGACCAGCGTCCGCCACATCGCAAGCGTCGCCTCGTCGCCGGACTGCAACGCCACGACCCGCTTGCGCGCCCGCTCGGCGAACTCCGTATCGGCATCGAACCGCTGCTTCGCCTCCCGATAGAACGCATTCAGATCGCCAATCGCGATCGACGCTCCATCGCCCGCCCCGCCCGCCTCCGACAGGTGCTCGATCAGCATGCCGAACTGCGTGCCCCAGTCGCCCAGGTGGTTCTGCCGGATCACCCGATGCCCCGACGCCTCCAGCACCCGCACGATCGCATCCCCGATCACCGTCGACCGCAGGTGCCCGACGTGCATCTCCTTCGCCACATTCGGCGACGAGTAATCCACCACCACCGTCTCCGCCGACCCACTCTCACCAAGCCCCACCCCCAACCGATCGTCCGCCCGCAGCCCCGCCGCCCGAGACGACAGCACGTCCTCGCGCAGCTTCAGATTCACAAACCCCGGCCCCGCCACATCGGCTGAGACCATCAGCCCGCCGCCCGTGTCGCCTTCCAACAGCTGTGCAGCGATCGCCTCGCCCAGCTCCCGCGGCTTCCGCCCCAGCCGCTTGCCAAGACCCATCGCCAGGTTGACTTGATAATCGCCGAACTTCGCGTCTCGGGCCGGCATCACCAGCGGGTCCGCACCCCGCGCCTCCTCGCCAATCGCCGCAACCGCCGCCGCCGACACCACCGCCTCGATTTCACTACGCAAATCAACCAACGCTCGGCTCCTCAATCAAGCCGGGCATCGTAACGCCTCGGGCCGCACGCCCGCACCTCCAAGCCTCAACCACAACTCACCCCGGACCCGCCACGCACAACGACGCAGCCGCGACCGATCGGCCTACCCCGACACCGCCTCGCTCTGCAGCTCCGTCGTCTTGTGCTGCAATTGAGCCTTCAGCCGCGCGAGGATCGACGAGTGCATCTGACTCACGCGCGACTCCGACAGGTCCAGCGTCGTGCCGATCTCCTTCATCGTCATCTCCTCGTAGTAGTAGAGGATCACGATCAGCCGCTCGGCCCGGCTCAGCCCCTTGGTCACCAGCCCCTTGAGGTCGCGCTTCTGCACGACCGTCAGCGGGTTCACCTGCCGCGGGTCCGACAGCACGTCGATCTCACGCACGTCCTTGCTCGAGTCCGTCTCGAACCACTTGCGGTTCAGCGACACCGTCGTCTTCGCGCCCGCGTCCCGACGGATCTTGCTGAACTCCTCCTGATTCACGCCCAGCTTCTTTGCGACCTCGTCGTCCGTCGCCTTGCGACCGGTCGTCATCTCGATGTTCCGCTTCGCTGACTCCACCTGGCTCGTGCGCGACCGCACCAACCGCGGCACCCAGTCCATCGACCGCAGCTCATCAAGGATCGCCCCGCGAATCCGCTGCGCACTGAACGTCTCAAACTTCACGCCACGGTCCAGGTCGAACGCATCGATCGCGTCCATCAACCCGAACACCCCGGCCGACATCAGGTCCTCGACATCCACCTCATCGGGCAGCTTGTTGTGCACCCGCTCGGCGTTGTACTTCACCAAAGGCAGGAAGTGCTCCATCAGCTTGTTGCGAAGGTCCTGCGTCGGCTCCTGCCGATACGACTCCCACCACTCGCGGACCGTGTCGTCGCTGACGTCCGACTTCGTGCTGCCAAGACGCCTTGCCTGCCCTGCTCGCGCCATCGTCGTCTCCTTGACCTGTTCAACGCATCCATGCAGACGGCTGCAACGCGTCCGCCTCGCCCCGCCCTCTATCCAAAGCCTAGGCAACCAAGCCGCAGGCCACGTGCCATCCGAGCCAAACGCCGCGCCCTTAAGGCACCGGCGCGTTCTCATCCGGGATCGGGTTCTCGGCTTCGTGACGCTCCACGAAGTCGAGAACCACGCGATACATCACCGCGCCAACCAGCCTGCCGACCAGCCAGCACACCGCCATCACAAGGGTCGAGCGCCAGAGCGTCGAGACCACCGCATTGCCCGCCGTCGCGTTCATCACGCAACACGCCGCGAAGCCGGCCAAACCAAAGCAAGCTGCAATGACTCGGGAAGGGATGTCGAGCACTCCTTTACTCACCACGCCGCGATCGATCCTTCGATACGCGTTTCGCGATACCGCGTTATAGCAGGTATTCCTGCCTCGCCAAGCCGTCGGCCGGAAATAAGTGGCAGTCAACCGACTCTCCACACAGCGCCGACAAACGCGCCCGAACAAACGCCCGTCACGTCCTTCTTAATAGATCGGAACAACCCCTACGCCGCCGCGAAAAACCCTCGTCGCAGATGCGTGGCTGTCTTAAGCACGCCGAGGCGAGCGCCCGCACCAGCTCACCAGTCGGCTCACCCAACCCGCCCGCCGCGCCATGGGCACCGACGCCGACGGATCCAGCCGCTCGGCCAGCTCATCCAACCCACGCGACGCCACGCTCGTCGGCGAAGCCAGCCGCAGCGGCCGGCGCGACCGCACCGCATCCACCACCGCCGTGTCCCAACGCAGCGACCCCACGTGCCGCACCGTGACCCCCAAAAACTCTCGGCAAACCCGAGTCAGCCGCTCCACCACCGCCTGACCCTCCCGCGGATCACGCACCTGATTCACCACCAGCCGAAGCGTCGGCAACGCCTCACCACGGGCCGTCGATCGCCGCGCCAGCGTCTTCACCAGCGCATAAGCGTCGGTCATCGCCGTCGGGTCCGGCGTCGTCACCACCAGCAGATCGTCCGCCGTGCCCGCAAAGCTCAGCACCCCCGGCCCCACGCCCGCACCCGTATCGATCACCACCACATCGAACGACTCGTCCAGCACGCCCATCGCCCCGATCAGCCGCCGCTGCGCCCCGTCATCCATCGCCGCGATCGACGCCAGCCCGCTCGCCCCAGGCACCAGCCAAAACCCGCCCGGTGCCTCCACCCAGGCATCCCGCATCGACCGTCGCCCCGCCACCACCTCGGCCAAAGCGTTGCTCGGCGGCAGGTCGCACAGCACATCCGCGTTGGCCGTCCCCAGATCGGCGTCCAACAAAACCACCCGATGCCCCCGCGCAGCCAGCGCGATCGACAGATTCACCGCCACCATCGACTTCCCCACGCCGCCCTTGCCGCTGGACACCGCCACCGTCCACGCCCGAGGCGGGGCCGGCTCCTCCGCCGCGAGCTTCATCGCGGCTTCTTCGGCAAGCAACTCCTGCAGGGCCGAGGGAACCTCAGCCGCCGACGAAGCCTCCACCATCGCACGCAGCGCTTCAGCTTGATCCGTCGTCACCGTCAACCCAGCTCACCCCCGATCGCGAGCTCCGCCAACCGCCGAGGCGTCGCAGGCTCGATCCGGTGCGGCACCTCCTGACCCGTCGTCACATAGCTCAGCCGATGATTCGCCTCACGCATCACGTCAAGCACCACCCCAACCGTCACAGCTTCGTCCAGCTTCGTGAAAATCATGCGGTCGTAACCCAGCATCTCAAACCGGCGCATCGCGTCGTCCATCGACGACCGACTCGCGGCCGATGATAACACCAGGTGAGTCTCGTGAGCCCGCGCTGGCGCAAGCAGTTCGTTCAATCCCTCGAGCTTGCCGCGGTCCTTCGGCGCTCGCCCCGCCGTATCGATCAGAATCACGTCGCAGTCGCGCAGCTTCGCCACCGCCTCGCGCATTTCTGCCGACGATTTAACGACCTCTAACGGAACATCGATGATCTCCGCGTAGGTTCGCAGCTGGTGCACCGCCGCGATGCGGTACGTGTCGATGGTGATCAGCCCGACCCGCTTGCCCTCGTTGAGCTTGAACCCGGCCGCGAGCTTCGCCACCGTCGTCGTCTTGCCCACGCCCGTTGGACCCACCAGCGCGATCGTCAGCGGCCGCCCGTCCGTCGGCCACGCCCGCTCGCCCGGCTCCTCCGGCAGATACCCAGCCAACGCCGCCGCCACCGCGTCCCGGCACTTCGCCGCGTCCTTCAACCCCGCCTCGCCCAGCTCCGCCCGAACCTCGGTCACCACCTTCTCGGCCAGCTCGGCGCTCAGCTCCGACTCAAGCATCGCCAGATACGGGTCCGCCAGTGCGTCCGGCAGCGACGCCGCGTCCAGCAGCTTCTTGCCCCGCCGGGCCATCGGCGCCGGCCGATGCACCAGCGTGCCCAGCATCCGCTTCACCGTCGCCAGCTCCTCGGCCAGCCGATCGTCGGCCAGCGCGGCCCGCACCGCCGCCGCCGATTCAGCCACGCCGCACGCCATCCCGTCGTTCGCCGCGGAACTGCCGCCCAGCGTCATCGCCGGCCGAGGCTGAACGGCGATCGCCGCCCCACCGGCCGGGGCCACCGCCGCGACCGCTTCGCTCGTCGCCATCTCGTTCCGGGCCGCTGCATACGTCCGCTTGATCAGGTCCCCAGCCGTCGCGTTCTGCCGCTCGACCACCCGCTCCTGCCGCCGCGTCTCCAGCCGACGCACCGCCTCCGCCCGCGGCGAACGCGCCGCCGTCGCACGCTTCCGCCTGCCTACGTCCCGCCCGCTCGACGCGGTGATCTCCACCACCGTCTGCGCCCCGAGCCCCAGCACGCCCCCACGCTTGTACGAGCGCGTGTGCAACACCACGCCGTCCGAGCCGAATTCATCGCGCACCAGCCCCAACGCCGCGTCGTAGTTGCCCGCCGTGAAGGTCTTGATCTGCACCCGCGTACTCCATTACGCGACGTCGAGATTCGTCAAACAACACACGCTTCAGCCGGCCGCCCATCCGAGCACAGGCCCCTCAGGCCGCCGCCGGCTCCGCATCATTCAGGCTCGCCATGCCGAGCGACTCCACCTCGACACCCTTGCTCACCTCGTTGTAGCCCAGCACCGCGGCACCGGGCAGATGCGGCTCAATCAATATACGAACTTGCGCACGAACCTGCGGGCTCGCCAACACCACCGGGTGATGACCGCCCGCCGTCAGCCGGTTCAGCTCCTCAACGATCGCCGCCGTGATCCGGTTCCCCACCGCCGGCGGCATCGACAGACTCGTCCCCTCCCCCGACCGCTCCACATAACTCGCGATCCGATCCTCCAACGCCGGGTCCAGACTCACGCAGCACAGCTTCGGCAACGCCGGCGTCCCGTCCTCCTTGAACTCCTCCACCGGGTCCACCGCGTACTGAGCGCAGATCGTCCGCCGAAGCGCGTTCCGCACGTACTCGGTCAACACATCCATGTCCTTCGTTCGCGACGCCCAATCACCCAGCGTCTCGACGATCGTCTCCAGGTCGCGGATCGACACACGCTCGTTCAGCAGGTTCTGCAACACACGCTGCAACTCGCCCGGCTTCACCAGTGTCGTCTCACCGCCCAACACCTCTTCCACCAGCTTCGGCGCCGTCTCCTTCAACTGCTCAATTAGATGGTTCGTCTCTTCGCGCGTCAGCAGCTCGTGCGCATGAGTCTTCACCACCTCGGTCAAGTGCGTCGACAGCACGCTCGTCGCATCCACGACCGTGTATCCCAGCGTCTCGGCCCGCTGCTTCTGCCCCGCCTCCACCCACGTCGCCGCCAAGCCAAACGCCGGCTCACGCGTCGTCGTGCCCGCCAGCTTCTCCTGCGCCAGCCCGCTGTCCATCGCCAGAAACTGCCCGGGAAACACCTGCCCCCCCGCCACCACGTTCCCCCGCACCCGCAGCGCATATTGATTCGGCGCAAGCTGCATGTTGTCCCGGATCCGCACCGGCGGCATCACGATCCCCATCTCCCCCGCCAACTGCCGCCGAATCATCGACACCCGATCCAACAGATCGCCCCCCTGCGTCGTGTCCACCATCCGCACCAGTTGATACCCCACCTCAAGCTCCAGCGTGTCGACCTTCAACGCCTCCTCGACCGGCTTGCTCTCCGGCTGCGGCGCCGCCTTCGCTTCCTGCGTCTTCGCCGCCGCGACCTCACGCTTCTCCGCCCGGCTCACGACCCACGCCGTCACCCCCAGCGCCGCCGACAGCATCAGCATCGGCACCATCGGCAACCCAAGAAAGCCCATCGCCGCCAGAAAGCCCGCCGTGATCCCAAGCGCCGCGCCGCGGCTGGTCAACTGCTTGGTCAGCTCATCCCCAAGATCAGACCGGCTGCTCGACCGCGTCACGATCAGGCCCGCCGCGATCGAAATCACAAACGCCGGGAGCTGCGACACCAGCCCGTCGCCCACCGTCAGCCGCGTGAACACCGACACCGAATCACCGAACGACCAACCTTTGAGCGCGATGCCCACGGTCAGCCCGCCGATGATGTTGACGATCGTGATGATGATGCCCGCGATCGCGTCGCCACGCACGAACTTCGCCGCACCGTCCATCGCCCCGTAAAAGTCCGCCTCCTGGCTGATCTCTTCCCGCCGCGCCTTCGCCGCCTTCTCGTCGATCAGCCCGGCGTTCAGGTCGGCGTCGATCGCCATCTGCTTGCCCGGCATCCCGTCCAAGGTGAACCGGGCCGCCACCTCGCTGATCCGCGTCGAGCCCTTCGTGATCACCACGAACTGCACGATGATCAGGATCACAAACAGAATCACGCCCACCACGACCGTCGACAGCTCGTCGCCGCCACCGACCACCAACCCCGAAAACGTCGCGATCACCGACCCCGCCACCCCCACCGCCGCCTCAGGACTCGCCGCGTCCGCCGACAAAATCATCCGCGTCGTCGCGATGTTCAACACCAGCCGAAACAGCGTCGTCCCAAGCAAAAGCGACGGCAGCACCGAGAAGTCCAGCGGGCTCTTGACATAAATCGTCGTCAGCAAAATCACCGCCGCCAGCGCCAGGTTCGCCGACAGCAGGATGTCCATCACCGCCGGCGGCAACGGCACCACAATCACGCCAAGCAGCGCAATAAAACCAATCGGCACCAGCATCGCCCGCACCTTGCGGAACCGCTCCGCCAGGCTCATCGAGCCCAACATCAGCCCGCCGGGTTTTGCCGCCGCCGTCGCCAACTAGCTCATCTCACCAATCACAAGTTTCATCCGTCTCTTCACCTCGCGCGACCTTACTCCGATTTTCAGCTTTCAAGATTTTCAGCTTTTCTGCTTTTCATCTAGGCCGCCCCCGCCGCCACCTCGGCCCGCCGCTGCTCGGCCTGACCCGACAGCCGGTACACGTACGCCAGCACCTCGGCCACCGCTGTGTAATGCTCGCCCGGCACCTCCTGCCCCACGTCCACCGCCGCATAAAGCGCCCGCGCCAGAGGCGGCCGCTCCACAATCGGCACCCCGTGCTGCGCCGCCAGCTGACGCACCCGCACCGCCAGCAAATCCACGCCCTTGGCCACCACCCGCGGCGCGCCCATCTTCCCCGCGTCGTACCGAAGCGCCACCGCATAGTGCGTCGGGTTCGTCACCACCACATCTGCCGTCGGCACCGCCGCCGACAGGCGCTGCATCGCCAACTGACGCGCCACCTGCGCCCGGCGTTGCCGCACCATCGGGTCGCCGTCCATCCGCTTCATCTCGTCCTTCACGTCCTGCTTGGTCATCTTCAAGTCTTGCCAACGCTGATACCGCTGGTACGCGTAGTCCAGCAAAGCCAGAATCAGCAGCACGATCGCCAGCTTCACCGCGAGCACAAACATCAGCCACGCCATCGCCACCAACCCCTGAATCGCCTCAAGCTCCACGATCCCCACGATCTCCGGCATGTCGAGCGAGATCATCACCACCGCCACCGCCGCGATGATGCTGATCTTGCTCAGACTCATCAGAAACCGCATCGCCGCACGCAGATTGAATAAGTTCGCAACCCCCTTAATCGGATTGAGCCGTTCGGGCTTCGGCATGATCGTCTTCGTCGTCAAAAGAAAACCCACCTGCATCAGCATCACCACCGCCGTCACCACAAACACCACCAGCGCCAGCGGCCCCACGATCCGCGCCAGCATCAGCGTCGAGAACGCCCCCAGCTCGACCAGGTCGTCCGCCCGCGTCGGGTTGCCCGCGAACGCATCGGTCATCAGCGACCGCAGCATCTCGCCGATCTCCATGATGAACCGCTCGGCAAACAACGCAGCCGCCGCGATCGACGCCAGCAGCGTCGCCGCCGCCGCCAGGTCCGTGCTCTTCGCGACGTTCCCCTCGTTGCGCGCCTCGGTCAGCTTGCGTGGTGTTGGGTCTTCGCTCTTCTCGCCGGCGCTCTGCTCGGGCATCACTCACCCTCCACGAAATACAACGCCATCTCCCCGCCCAGCCACGACGACGCCACCGTCCGCATGAACCACACCACCTCCGACTCAAACACCGCGCCCATCACCGCAATCCCCGGCACCAGCACCACAAACGCCGCCACAATCCGAAGCGCAAACCCCACGCTCAGGATGTTGAACTGCGGCACCGTCCGAGCAATAAAACCCATCCCCACCGTCAGCAGCATCAACAGCGCCGTGATCGGCGCCGCCACCCGAACCGCCAACTCGAACGTCACGCCAAGCAGCCCCACCACCAGCTCGACCAGCTCCCCGGGATTCATCATCGCCGCCGGCGGGATGTGCTCGAAGCTGCCGATCAGCGTCGCCAGCATCACCCGGTGCCCGCCCGCCAACACGAACACCGCCAACGCAAAGATGAAAAGCACCTCCGCGATCACGCCCGACTGCTCTTCGAGCTCGGGGTTGTACACGCCCGCAATCCCCAGCCCCATCTGCTGATCGATCAACTGCCCGCCGATCTGCATCGCCGTCAGAGGCAGCGTGGCCAGATAGCCGATCACCAGACCCACCAAAAGCTCCGTCGCCGCGAGCGTCGGCAGCCGCCACAGCTCCAGCCCCATCGCGTTGATCGCCCCGAACGCAGCGGCCGTCTGCCCCGTCCCGCCCGCCAACGCCGGGTACGCGCAAAACGCCAGCGTCACCGCCAGACCGATCTTCACCTGCCGCGGGATCGTCGACGAACCCAGCACCGGGGCAAACAAAAAGATCCCCGTGATGCGAAACAGCACCAACACCCAACCCGGCAAGTGATAAAGGATCGGGGTCAGGTCAACGACCACGGCACGGCCTCATCAGGTGTTCAGCCCCGAGAACGCCACCTCGGCGAACACGAGGATCTTCTTGACCATCCACGGCATCACCAACGCCGCGACCAGACCCATCCCCAAAATCTTCGGCACGAACGTCAGCGTCTGCTCCTGGATCTGCGTCACCGCCTGGAACAGGCTGATCACCAGCCCGATCACCAACGCCGCCGAAAGCACCGGCAACGACAGCCAAAGCGTCAACAGCAGCGTCTCGCGAACAAAATCAATCGTCTGGTCCAGCGGCACGGCGGCCTCCCAAGATCAATCCAGCCCAGCTACAACGGCACCGTCACGCCCGGCACCGCAAAACCATTCAACAAACTCCCCACCACCAAGCGCCAGCCGTCCACCAGCACGAACATCAGCAGCTTGAACGGCAGACTGATCAAAATCGGCGGCAGCATCAGCATGCCCATCGAGATCAGCACGCTCGACACCACCATGTCGATCACCAGGAACGGCAAGTACAGCCGGAACCCCAAGAGAAACGCCACGCGCAGCTCGCTCATGATGAACGCCGGCACGAGCGTAAGCATGTCCACATCATCCTCGGTCAACGTCGACGGCTCCGACGTATCAAACCCGCGGTAACGCAGGATCATGTAGACGTCGTCCCAGTTCCCCGCGTGGGCGATCTGGTCGAACATAAATCGGCGGATCGGCTCCTTAGCCCGCTCCCACGCCTCGACCTCGTCGATCTCCCCCGCCTGCAGCGGCGCGATCGCGTCGCGGTTCACCGCCTCGATCGTCGGCGCCATCACCAGCAGCGTCAGAAACAGCGACAGCCCGATGATCACCTGCGACGGCGGTACCGACTGCGTGCCGATCGCCTGTCGAAGCAAAGCCAGCGTCACGACAATCCGCGTGAAGCAGGTGCACATGATCAGGATCGCAGGCGCCAGCGACAGCACCGTCAGCAAGAACAAAATCGACAGCGTCGCGCTCAACCCCCGGTTGGTCGGCCCCGACTCTTCGTTCGGCGCAAACGGCGTCCGCCCATCCACCGGCAACGCCTCGCCCGCCGCACGCAGGATCGACAGCGGGTTCGACACATCAAACGAACCCGACAGCCGCTGCTGCTCGGACGACCCCGCAACCACCGACGACGACGAAGCCGACTCGGCCGACTGCCCCACCGCCGGCCACGCCAGCATCGCGAGCGCCACCGCCCAAAGCCCGATCCTTGCAACCCCGGCCGCGCTCATGCCCGCCCCCCCGCCAGCCCCGCGGCCGTCGCACGCACCCGGCTAAGCAACTCACGCACCTCGGTCTGCGTCACGCCCGGCGATTCCTCGGCCTTCACCGCCTCGGCGCGACGGGCCGAACGCTCCGGCTCAGCGGCTTCCACCCCCGCTTCGTCGCCCCCGGCCAGCCCGCGAAACACATCGCGAAACCCGCTGCCCGCCCCGCGCGACGACTCACCCGACACCGCCGACAGCAAGTCCGCCACCTCTTCCTCGTCGCGCACCTCCGCGAGCGTCGTCAGCCCGCCACCCGAGTCGCCCACCACCACGACCCGCCCGCCCACACGCAACAGCAACACGCGCTGACGATTCCCGATCGGCACACGCGTCAACACCTCCACGGCCGACGACGTCCCCGCCACCACCCGCCCCGGCGACCCCGCACCCTTCATCCGCACCAGCACCCACCGCGCGACAAACACCAGCCCGATCACCACGCCCAAGGCCGACAGCGTGCTCAACACCCCGTTGCCCCCGCCATCCACCGACGACATCCGATCCAGCGAGGTCGACCCCTCGGTCGAGCTCGGCGCGCCCAGCGGCCTCGCTCCGGTCGCCACCGGCTCGGCCACGGGTCCGCCCGACGGCTCACGACCATCGGCCTCGGCGACGCCTTGCGCGTCAGACGCAGCAGCCACCGAATCCGCGGGCTGACTTGATAGCGCCCGCGCCCGTTGGATCGCCGCCACCGCCCCATCGCGTGCCGACCCCACCTCGATCGCCGCGTTGGGCTGCGCAAAAACCGCCGACGCACACAGCGCCGCGCCACCCGCCAACACATAAACAGCACCCCCGAAGCGCCGAGTGCGACGCCCATCACACAGATCGAGCTTGGCCTCTCCGAGACAACCCATCGCGGCCCTCCTGGCCTGGTCTGCCGAGGGCTCCGCCCGCGGCTGGTCCTGTCGGCGTCATGCCGACGGTTCGGCGATCGTCTGAGGCGTCACGCCCATCGCGGCGGCCGCCTGCTCTTCCAGGTTTTCGACGATCTCGCTCACTCGGATACAAAAGTTGTCGTTCAGCACCAGCACTTCGCCCCGCGCAACCAGACGCCCGTTCACAAACACGTCCACCGGGTCGCCCGCCAGCTTCTCCAGCTCGACCACGCTGCCCTGGTTCAGCTTCAACACGTCTTCGACCAGCATCTCCGTGCGCCCGAGCTCGACCGTCACGTCGAGCTCGACGTCGTTGAGCAGTTGGATGCCCTCCGCAGCGGGGTCGACCGGCAACACAGACGCAGAAGCGGGCGCCGAGCCATCGACCTCATCGCGGATTTCATCGATCGAAGACTGCGCATCGTCGAGCGCCGCCTGGACGCTGTCGTCCTGCGCGGCCTCTGCGGGGTTGGGCGGGTTGGTTTCGTCGGCCATGGGTCACTCCTTCGACCGGTGGCGAATCGGGGTCGGCAACTTTTGCGCGGCGTCCGTGCCGCTCAGAGGTCCGCCCGGTACTGCTTGCATCGGGGAATCACGACCTCGATCACCAAAGGCTCGTCGTCGGCGTCGTAACCCAGCCGATCGGTCAGCGAGGCGTGGATCTGTCGGCGGAGGGTCGCCAGCTCGGGCTCCAGCAGGTGCGCCGGCTCGGCCTTGCGGAACACCTCGGCGATGTCCGTGCTCACCCGCGCCCGCATCCGCTCGATCGCGTCGGCGACCTCGTTGAGGTGCTTATTCTTGACCACGATGTACACCTCGGTGTCGTAGAGATAAGCCCGGCCGGTGCGGGTGTTCTGGAACTTGTCCGCCACGACCATGTACTCGACCGGGCGTTCGCCCTCGGCCGCGGCGTCGATCGCCGCCGAATCGGCCTGCACGGGCTCGGGGCCCTGAGCCAGCAGGAACACCGCCGAGATCGCGACCGCTTCGATCACCAGAACCACGGCGACCGCTACGATCGTCTTAATCGGCAGGCCCTTCTTCTCGGGCGCGGGGCTGGCGGCGGCGTCGGTCTTCTCGTCGGGCATGGCGTCTGCGTGGGTTGGGGGCCGATCGGAGGGCGTCAGCGGCTGGCGAAGTCCTGCGGCTGGCGCATGTCCTGAATGATGTTCTCGCTCTGGACGACCTCTACCCGTCTATTCGGCTGTTGCGCGGCGTCGTTATAGACGCCATACGCATTCGGCTGACGATCCGCCACGGTGATCAGCACAAAGCGGTCGGCTCGGACCTCGGCTTCATCGACGAGATAGTCGCGCACGGCCGCGGCGCGGGCGAAGCTCAGCCGATCAAGGTCCCGATAACGCCCCGCCGCTTCGATCTCCGCCGAGGCCGCGTGGCCGCGGATCTCCAGAACGTTGTTCGTCCCGCGAATTTTCTCGGCGATGTCGTCCAGCACCCGCCGGGCCGTGGGCGAGATGTCCGCCGACCCGGGCTCGAACTCGACGCGGCTGCCCACGATGAACTTCATCCCCTCGCGCACCTGCGTCACCCGCGGCTCGCGCCCCTCGACGCCCTGCTCCTCGGTCGTCGAGCGGTTCGGCTCTTTTTTCTTCTGGAACTGGATCGTCTCCAGCCGCTCAATCAGCGAGAGCTCGGGGTCTTCGTCGGTCGGCAGCTTGCCGCCGCCGCCCTTCATGCCGAAGGACTTCTGGATCTCCTCGACCACGGCGTTGAACTCGTCTTCCTTCTTGATCTCCGAGAACGCCACGATGAGCACGAAGAAGCACAGCAGCAGCGTCACCATGTCGCCGTAGGTGACCATCCAGTCCGGCGCGCCGGGCGGGGGGCACTTGCACTTCTTTTTGGGCATCACTTGGGCCTCCCTACGCGGCCTCTTCTTCGGCGGCCGGCCGCAGGCTCGGCGGCAGGAAGGTGCGCAATTTTTGCTCGACGACCCGCGGGTTGTCGCCCGACTGGATCGACATCACGCCCTTCACGATGATCGTTTTGTAGAGCACCTCGTCCGCCGAGCGCCGCGCCAGCCGGTCGGCCACGGGCAGCGCAAAGCCGTTGGAGATCAGCGCCCCGTACAGCGTCGTGAGCAGCGCGACCGCCAGGCCAGCGCCGATCTTCGACGGGTCCGACAGGTCGGCGAGCATCGCGACCAGCCCGACGAGCGTGCCGATCATCCCGAACGCCGGGGCGTACTTGCCCAGCGCGTCGAACAGCGACTTGCCCGTGTCGTGCCGATCGACCAGTTGGTCGAGGTCATTCTCCATGATCTGCTCGATCAGCTCGGGGTCGGTGCCGTCGACCGCCATCTGGATGCCCTGCACGATGAAGGGGTCGTCGATGTCCTTGGTCGTGCTCTCGAGGCTGAGGATGCCGTCGCGGCGGGCGATCTCGGCGTAGCTCACCATGTCCTCGATCAGCTTCTCGGAGTCGAGCTTCTTGGGGAACATGGCCTTTTTCAGCACCGGCAGCATGCCCTTGATGTTGCCGATCGGAAACGTCAGGAACATGACCGTCGTCGACGCGCCGATCACAAGAATGATCGACGGCACGTCCACGTACCAGCCCGGCGCACCGCCCGCGAGGATCGCCCAAACCACCAGCACGTACGTGCCGAGCAGCCCAAAGATCATCCCGAGGTCCATGCCGAGTCGCTCCGTGGAGGCAAACCAAGCCTCGACACTGCTTATCGGCCCGGACAAGCCCGTAGTTTGAATCCTGGCGCGGCCGAACGTCGCTCACTGGCGATCGGACCCGCCGTGCGTTCACCCGTCAGGTCGGCGGCAGCAGCCGGCGGAGCGAGCGGCCGTACTCCACCGACAGCTCGACGACTTCCTTCATCGTCTCCTTGACGAGGATCGTGTCCCCGTTGATGAGCTTGATCGTCGTGTCCGGGTTGGCCTCGACCGTGCGGATCAGCTCGGCGTTGACCACAAGCGACTGACCGTTGAGGCGGGTGACGGTGATCATGAGGGCGCTCGCGCTCCGAACCGTGGGCCGGCCATGGCCCGAGCCGTCGGCCTCGCGATCGCTGGCGCTAGCGATCCGCGGCCGGCAGCGTAAACCTTATCGTGCCGCCGCCGTCGCCCAGTTCAACTTCGCCCTCGACGACCCCGCCGGGCCCCGTCGCCCGCACGGCGTAGGTGCCCTTGAAGCCGCGGACGTCCAGACGGCCCCGACCGTCCGTGCTGCCCCGCTCGTGGGTCTTCCACGCCTCGTGCACGCGCTCGATGAACGCACGCCCGACCGGCATCAGGTTCCAGTCGGCGTCGTACATCGCCGAGTTCGGCTGCCACATGTGCGGCTGCCAGAAACCCCACGTCGTGAACCCGTTGACCGACGGGTGGCTGAACACCAGCGTCATGAAGTCCCGCGTGTACTGCTCTTGGACCTCGGGGTCCGGCACGTCGACGTCGTACTCGGTGATCATGATCGGCACGCCCAGCTCGGCGAAGCGATCGAGGATCGCCTCCAGCCGGTAAGGCGGGGTCAGCCCGCCGCCCATGTGCGACTGAAAGCCGATGGCGTCGATCGGCGCCCCCGCGTCCAGCAGGTAGCGGACGGTGTCGTACATGAAGTCCTGCTTGGGCTTATTCAACCCGTTGCCGGCGAGGATCGAGAAGTCGTTGAGATACAGGTTCGCGTCCGGCGCGTGCTCGTGCGCAAGCTGGAACCAGTGGACCATCGCATCGCGGCCAAGCAAATCGAGGAACTCGTGCTGCGTGTACGGCTCGTTCACGACGTCCCAGTCCTTCACCAGCCCACGCGTGCGGGTCAAGACATCGACCATGTGATTGTCGATCCGCTGTCGCAGCAGGTCGGGGTCGCTCTGCGCCGCCGCCCAAAGTTCCTTGGCGTCCTGCACCCGGAATTTTTCGAGTCCCGGCCAGACGAGGACGTGGCCGTGGACGTCGAGGCCCGCGCCCTTCAGCCAGCGCAGGGTCGTGAGCGCGATGTCGGGGTTCTGCTCCCAGCGAGCCCACTTGAGCTGATTGGCCGGGGCCACGCCGTTGAAGAGCTCGACCATCGTGTCGCGGTACCGCCGGGCGTCGTCCGTGTGCCAGTTGTTGTGCAGCCAGTCCGCGGCGAACGCCGACCCGAACCAGAACGCGTGCCGCACGAGCTCGACCTCCACCTCGGCGCCGGCGACCGGCCGGCCCTGAGCGTCGACGACCGAGACCGCCAAGTCGGCTTTGCGGATGCGATCGATCCGTGCCTCGGCGGCGGCACGCCACGCGGCGTCGGGCTCGGCACCGAGGTACGAGGTCCGCATCGTCGGCAGCGCGTCGAGGTCGGCGTCGGGGCCGAGGTTGCTCACGCGCAGGCCGGCGATGTCGAACGCCTGGCGCGGATAGCCGGCGGAAAAGACCGCGGCGAATTCGTCGGCGGGGATGTCGGCCGGGGCTCGGCCGGCTCGGTAGAACAGCTTCCATTCCGGGCCGGCCACCGCGTCGCCGTACAGCGTGCGCTCCCACGGCGACACGCGGCGTTGCGTGCGGAACAGCGTGGCGGCCTCGCCCGACTCGACGCGCGACGACTCGGCACGCATCCACCACGCCGCGAACAGCACGTCGCCCTTGCGGACCCCGGCCGAGGCCTCGACCCGCGCTTCGATGCTGTAGTGATGGTGCGGCTGCTTGCGCGTCGTCACCCGAAGCGCGGGCTGGGGCAGGCCGGCCAGCGAGACCAGCTCGGCGTCCTGCCGCGCCTCGCCGGACAGGACCACGCGTGCGTCGGGATCGATAAGCGACGACCCGGAGTCGAGCGCACGAACCACCTCGTCCGGCATGGCGGGCGGCGTCGGCTGAGCCCGGGCGAGCGGGGATGTCACCACAAACAACAGTGCAATTACGGCGCGCAGCATGAGCGGCTCCATGAATTTCAAGCGGCGTGGACGGGGGCGGTGGCGGGCGGGCTTATCGCTGGTTCAGCCGCCAGACGATGTCGGGGAAGTCGTTGAGCTGGCCCACGGAGTTGGGGTTGGGCCCGCCGATGGTCGTGCCGTCGGCCGGCAGGATGTCTTCGGTGACGGCGGCGGCGTGGCTGTCGGCAAAGAGCATGTTGGTGGCTCGGCCAGCTCCGTGACGGAGGCTGACGCGCGGCCAGTTGCCGCTGGTGAGCTGTATGCCGTCGTAGATCATCGCGGTGTCGCTGGCGTGGCGGAAATCATCGATCCGGTGGTAAACGTCGTTGGGGCTGGGGGTGTCGTAGTTGACGTTCGTCATCGGGTACCACTCGTTGTAGAGATCGCTGGTGGCCCCGTTGACGCCGTACCACGTGTTGACGACTTCGCTGAAATCCGGCGTCGATGCGGCACGCCAGTAGCGGCTGTTCACGGGGTCGGTCTTGCTCAGCGGGTTCGTGCCAACAACCCACCGCTCGTCCGAACCCTCGGGGCAGCGGAAGAGCGAGTTGGTCTGTGAATCGACTGAGCTAGAGGGGTCCGCGGTGACGTTGCGGGCCGGGCCGTACTCGCCCACAGCAAGGAGAGAGGCGTAAGACGCTTCGGCAGTAAATCCGCTTACGTTGGGCAGCAAAGCTCGACCGGGGACGACCACGTCCGCGTAGTCCGCGCCGTACGCGGCGATCGAGATGGCCTGCTGACGCAGATTGCTGAGGCAGACGGCCCCGCGTGCGGTCTGGCGGGCGGCGCCGAGCGCGGGAAGCAGGATGGCGATCAGCAGCGCGATGATCGAGATGACCACGAGCAGTTCGATGAGCGTGAAGGCCGAGCGGCGTGTGCTTTTCATGGCGATCGACTCTTGGAGGAAGGGGAAATGCGGCGACGGCCGTTAAGCCGAGGCCGCGGGGGATCGGTCTTAGCCGTTGCGTGCGCGCCGCAGCAGCGCGAGGGCGCCGAGCGAGGCCAGGGCGAGCGAGCCCGGCTCGGGGACGGCCACCTCGAGGTTGTCGAGCGAGAACTGCAGCGCGCCGGCGTCGCCGGTGCGGCGTTGGATGACGACCTGGCCGAAGTCGGTCGCGCCGTTGATGATGCTCAGGCCGGTGCCCTGCTCGACGCCGTCGATGGTCAGGTCGTAGGTGCCGGCGTCGAAGTCGATCGTGCCCTCGACGGTGAGGAACCGCGAGCCCACGTCGTCGAGGTTCAGCGAGTTGCCGTTGATGTTCACCGCGTTGGTCGCGCCCGAGGCGGTGCGGTACTGCAAGCGGCTGTTGCCGAACAGGTCGAAGGCGACGACCGGCGTGCTGTCCGAGCCGCCGATGATGATGCGGTGGTCGAGGCGGAAGCCGTCGTTCGAGCCGATCTGGTCGAAGCGGATGTCGAAGGAGAAGTCGAAGCTCTTGCCGGCGGTGGTGGTGTCGTCGCCGCCGAGGAACGCGGCGTCGGGGGTAAAGCGGTTGTTCGAGAACGCGCCCTCGGCGGTCGTCGCGCTCTGCGCGGCGCCGTTGCCGCCGCCGAGGCTGGTGATGAACGTGAGGGTGCCGGCCCCGGCCCAGTCGGCGTTGGCGACCAGCGAGGTGCCCAGCGGGTACTCGGGCGGATCGAAGGTGATGACGCCGGACGAGGCGACGGGGGCGATGGCGACCATCGCGGCGGTGGACAGGAACGCGGCAGTGGTGGAACGGGTTTTCATCTTGAGAGACCTCCTGTTGAGAAACAAAAATCGGGAAAACAAACGTTTCGTCGCCACGCCTACTTCGGCGGCGGCGCGGTCGTGCGGGACTCGACGTAGGTGGGGGCGACCGCCACGGCCGGCCGCGGCGACTCGGGGCGGGCGATCCGGGCCATCAGTTCTTCGACGGCGATCTGCCCCAGCTCCTGCTGCGGGAGCACCACAGTGCTGATCGGCAGCGGCAGGAGCACGGGCATCGGCTCGTCGGCGACGACGATGACCGAGACGTCTTTCGGGCAATCGATGCCGAGCCGCGCTAGAGCGGTCATGATCGCGACGCCTTCGCCGACCGCGTACGCAAAGATCGCCGATGGAACGCCCTCGGTGCGAAGGCGAGCCACGAGCTGATCGACGCGGTCGTCGCTGCGGGGCTTGCTGCGATACGGCAGGCCGGGCCCGCCGGGTTGTTCGATTTTGATCGGCTCGACCCCGGCGTCGCGGGCCACGCGGCTGAAGCCCGCCCAGCGATCCTGCTGGCTGTAGTGCCCGCCGCCGATGATCGAGAACATCGCGAGCCGACGGTGCCCCAACTCCAAGAAACGCTGGGCTGCTAGCTCGCCGACGCGAATGTCGTCGGGGTGTACGGCGTCGTGTTCGAGCTTGTTGTTGATCCAGATCGCGGGGATGCCGAAGCGTTCGAGGAGCTGGAAGAGCCGGTCGGGCACGAGGTGGCTGTAGTTGATGAGGATGCCGTCGGCGGCGTGCTCGCGAAACACGGCGGGGAAGTCGTCGGGGTCGGTCAGTCGGTCGTCGTTGAGGTAGCTGACGGCGATCTGCATGCCGCTTGACTCGGCGGCGTGCTGCAGGCCTTGCATGAGGTTGGGTGGGGTGCGGCTGACGCCGTTCTTGGTGCCCATCCAGAGGTCGATGAGCTGGGTCTTGCCGCTGACCATCCCGCGTGCGACGCGCGAAACGCGATACCCGCCTCGGCGAGCGGCGTCGAGGACGCGCTGGCGGGTCTCATCGGCGACGCCGGGCTTGCCCCGCAAGGCGTGCGATACGGCGACCTGGGAGAGGCCGAGTTCGCGGGCGAGTTGGGCTTGGGTGATGGTCACGAGAGAGCGCCAAACGGCTTGCGTGCCCCCGGAAGGGCTGCGTGCCGGTTGAGGAAACGAGTCGGCGGCACGCTTATACGCATAATCAGTTATACGGAAAAGTACCCCGCAACGCGGGGTGCGTCAAGCCCGAATAAGCCTGGAATCAGAAAAATATGAGCCCGCCGCTAATTCACCGGATCGTGGCCAGCAGTTCCTGGATGAGCTGGTCGCTGGTCGACAGCACCCGGCTGGACGCCGAGAAGCCGGTGCTCGCGGAGATCAGGTTGAGGAATTCTTCGGCGAGGTCGACGTTGGACAGCTCGACGGTCTGGCCGATGAGCCGGCCGGAGCCGCCGGTGGTCGGCGTGACGACGACGGGGATGCCCGAGTTGGGCGTGGGTCGGAAGAGGTTGCCGCCGACTTCTTCGAGGCCGGCGTTGTTGGCGAACATGGCAACGGGGATGCGGCCGAGGTCGCGGAGCAGGCCGTTGGAGAACACGCCGGTGATCGTGCCGTCGGCCGAGACGGTGAAGTCCTCGAGCGTGCCGATCGGCGAGCCGTCCTGGAAGGTCGCGGAGATCTGGCTGTTGACCTCGTTGAGCGCGGTGACGGCGCCGGTGTTGCCGTCGTTCTCGAAGTTGATGTCGAACTGCAGCGGGTTCACCGAGCCGACGTTGTTGCGATTGACCGTGATGGTCGAGTCGGTGATGGCGATGAGCTGGCCGTTGTTGTCGAACTGCGCGGTGCCGGTGCCGAGGAAGGTTTCGAGGTCGGTGTCGTCGTCGGAGTGGGTGTAGAAGCGCCAGTCGGTGCCGCCGGAGTCTTTGTTCTCGAGGACGACGGTCATGTCGACGGTGACGGGATTGCCCAGCGAGTCGTAGGCGATGAAGGTCGTGCGGATGGACTCGCCGTCGGCGGTCTGGGCTTTGGTGGTGTCGAAGGGCACGGACGGGTTGGAGCCCTGATTGAGGATGAGGTCGCCGTCGTCGATGACCAGGTCGTTGGCCAGGCCGGGGTTGCCGGTGATCTGGATCGAGCCGGCGTTGAGGGTGACGGTCGCGCCGTTGGCGGCATCGAGCCCGAGGACGGATTCGAGGAAGTCCATGAAGTCCTGCACGGTGGTGCCGGAGTCGTCGGGGTTGGTGGTGGTGCCGCCGATCTCGAAGGTTTTGTCGGAGATGGTGGCGCCGCCGCGGGTCGCGCCGGTGAGGGTGATGACGTCGCCGGCGGCGAAGATGGCTGTGCCGGTGTCGTCGAGGATGGTGGTGAGGTCGGTCGCGGTGGTGGCGGCGGTGGTCTGAGCGGCGTCGGTGTAGAGGGCGGCGAAGTCGACGATCGCGCCCTGGGTGGCGACATCGCCTCCGGCGTTGAGGTTGCCGGCGAACTGGACGTTCTCGGTGGGCTCGGCGATGGAGAGCGTGCCGATCGGGATGTTCACGTTGCCGAGGACGCCGTTGACGATGGTGAAGTCCTGGTCGACGCCGAAGCCCTGCACGAGGCCGCCCGAGCCGGGCTGGACGAGGTTGTTGTCCTGGTCGAGCGTGAAGCCGCCGTCGCGGGTGAAGTGACGCGAGCCGTTGACGTCGACGATGAAGAAGCCGTTGCCCTCGACGGCGACGTCGGTGTTGGAGCCGGTGGGCTGGAGCGGGCCGTTCTCGAAGTTGCGGGTGATCGCGCCGATCTGCGCGCCCAGGCCGACCTGCGCGGGGTTGGTGCCGCCGAGCAGCTCGGTGGGGGCCGAGGCGTTGCGCAGGTTGCGGGAGATCTGCGTCTGGAACGACACGCGGCTCTTCTTGAAGGCGGTCGTGTTGACGTTGGCGATGTTGTTGCCGGTGACGTTGAGCAGCTGGGAGCTGGTGTCGAGCCCGGTGAGGCTGGTGAACATCGCGGTGGTGAGGGCCATGGTGAACTCCTTGGAGGCGTGCTTAGGTCGTGCGCTCGTGCGTGTGAATTAGTTCGGGGTGTCGGGTCGTGTCGGCGTCGGTGTCGCGCTGGCACGCTCGGCGAGCATGCGCGCAAGCGATGGGTTCTCGATCGCGCCGAGGCCGGGCAGGGATGTTGAGCGTGTCGCCGAGTCGTCGGGAGCAGCGGGCGTGGCGTCGGTTGAGGCGGTGGTGCCGCGGGTCTGCTGCGCGTCGGCGAGCAGGTCGTCGAAGGATTGACCTTCGAACGCCGCCGGCGCGGGCTGACCTCCCGTCGCGCCGCCCGTGACGGGCCGCACCGCGGGTTCGAGCAGTCGCAGCAGTTGGCTGGCGTCGGCCATGGTTCTCCGGGGTGGCGTTCGGGGTGTGCATCCGTCCGTGTCTTGCGTCGCGGCTTAGTTCGGCGCCTCGCCAAAGGCCGTGACCGATTCGATGGGCACCAGCCGGCCGTTGTCCAGCTCGAGGCCGATGCCGCCGTCGTTCTCGAATTTCACTTCCGTCACCAGGCCTTCCGTGCCAACACCGCCGACATCGAAGCCCTTGACGAATTTGCCGACGAGCAGGCTCGAATCCAGAAGCGCAAGGTTCGACAGCAGCTGCTGCGTGATCAGATCGGAGTCGCCGGCGTTGAAGTCCATCCCCGTCACGCGATCGAACGGCAGCTCCGTGCCGTCCGCAAGCTGCAAGATCGGCTCGCCATCGACGAGCTTCACTGAAGACACCAGCCCGCTGACCTGGTTGTTGCCGACGGTGATGCCAGTCACGCTCTGACCCAGCAGCGACGTCGCCTGGACGACCGAGTTCTGCTCGACCATCTGGTCGAGGCTGCGCTCGAGCGCGTTCTGCGATTCGATGGTGGAGATCGATGAGATCTGCTCGAGGATCGCCGCCGAGTCGTTGGGCTCGAGCGGGTCCTGGTTGCTCAGCTCTTCGACCATGATCTGCACGAACTCCTCGCTGCTCAGCTCGGCGAACGCGTTGGGGGTCTCGGCCGTGGTGTTGAGCGGATTGCTGAGCCCGCTGAGGGCGCTGGACATGAGTTAGGCTCCGGCGGTGGCGGCCGCGGGTGAAGTGATCTCTTGCTCGGGGTCGAACGCATCGGCGAACGACATCGGCGTTGCATCTGGGTCGCCATCGCGTTGCGATTGCCCGCCGGATCGGCCGTACTCGCCGCGGCTGCGTCCGTCGGTCGGCGATTGCTGATTCGCCTCGTCGTCCTGCTGACCGAACTGCTGGCCGGTCTGCGCCCCGCCCTGCTGGAGCACGCCGGCGGAAGTCGACCCGCTCGCCTGCACGCCGAGTCGATCCACGGCCAGGCCCTGCGACTCCAGCGAAGCACGCAGCTGAGTGATCTGCCCCTGCAACATTTGCTGACCGGCTTGGGTCGTCGGCTGGAACTCGGCCGACACGCGGCCAGCCGACAGGCTCAGTTGAATACGCACGGTGCCAAGCTCCGACGGCGTCAGCCGAAGCGTCACCGCGCCGCCCTGCTGGCTCAACGCCGATCGCAGACCACGCGCGAGCCTTGCGGTGTTGGCGTCCGACACCTGACCCTCGCCGCCCCCCGACGATCCGGCCGCAAGCGTGCCAAGCGTCGGCGCCGCTGCCCTCGCGCTCGACTCGCTCGACGAACCCGCCGCCCGACCCGCAGCCACCTCCGACGTGACGTTCGTCAACGACGACTTAGGCCCTTCAGCGTTCGAAGACGACGCCCCCGCGTTGCTCGAAGCGCTGTTCGCCGCGTTCGAGAGCGCTGCCGACGAATGCTGCGGGTTGCCACCGCCCTCGCGTTTGCCCGCGTTCTCGCCGCCCGTGTCGGCGGTCTGGCCGGAGAGCCGGCTTTCGTCTCCGGCGGTCGCCACCACCGAAGCCGTGGGCGTCGTTCCGTTTACCGTCGTGCCATTCGGCTGCGAGATAACCGCGACGGGGATCGGCGCCTCGGCCGTGGTCGAAGTGGCAGCGGCGGTCGAGGTCGCTGCCGAAGCCGTCGGGTTCGGAACCACCACCGGCTTGAGCGAGCCAGCCTTGGCTGCGTCGATCGTCCCCTTGATCGCATCGCCAATCGCCTTCAGGCCGATCAACGCATCGTCCGCGACCTCATCGACCACGTCCGCTTCGTCACCTTTCTCGCCTTCGGTCGGAGCTTCCGCGTCAGCCGTGTCGCCATCGCGTTCGTCGGCCGCGCCCTGCACTTCAGGCGTGACATCCGTGCTTTCGGCCGCCGATTCGTGATCGCCGGACGCGCCCTCGTCACCGCGACCCTCCGATCGCTCGACCTCGGCGTGGCGGTCCGTCGCCTCGGCCGGCTCAATCGGATCGACCTCGCGCGGCTCGGGGTTGGTGTCGCGCCGATCTACACGCGCTGGCGTCGATCGCTCGCCCTGCTCGCCTCCACGCTGAGGCTTGCCCTCGCTCGGCCTCGCTCGCGACGCGTCGTCCAACACCGCGCCGAACTGCTCGGCACGGCTCGCGCTCTCCGTGCGTGCCAAGCTCAGCCGGGCCGCTTCGCCCAGGCTCGCCAGTCCGTCGATCATGGTCTGTCTCCATCGGCCAGCCGCGAGTTGCCGTCCGGGTCCAGCCCTCGCTCGCGCAGCCGCGCCATCAGCTGCGTCGCCATCGCCACCTCTTCGGGGGCCTTGAACTCCCGCAGCACCGCGCCCGACTTGCGTAGCTGCATCGCCGCGAGATAGTCGATCACTTGATCCATCTCGCCCGCCGCCACGAGTTGCTGAAACGAGGCCTTCGCCTGCTTAGGCTGCATCTGCTCGTAGAACGTCACCGCCTGCTGGAAGTCTTCGTCCAACCGCTGCTGACGCTGATTCTCGACAAACGCTTCGAAGGTCGTCCGCTCGGCTGCAAGCTCGTCGCGTAGCTTCGTGATGACCTGCTCGGACGTCGCCAGCCGTCGCTCGATCGCCTCACGCTCGGCGCGCATGCGGCGTGTCGCCTCGGCGACCACGTCCTCGGACGTGCTCCGCGTCCGCAGCCGATCGTCGAGCGTCTGCAACCCCGCGGCCGCGCTGGCCAGCCGGGCTTCTTCCGCGTCGATCGCCGCCTGACGCTCCGCCTCTGCCGCGGCCTCTTCGGCGAGCCGCTCTTGCTCCGCGTTGGTCAGCGAGAAGGTGTCTACCACCGCGTTCACCCGCTCCCGGCTCAGCCGATCGGTCGCACCCAGCCAACCCACGACCCCCACCATCAACAACAGGTTGAGGATCAACACGATCACCACCGCAGCTCCAACCGCCTTCATCACGCCACCACCCCCTCGCCGGCCGAACGCGTCTCGCTCGTGCGCTGATCAAACACCCGTCGCGACGACAGGTCGTCCATCTCAGCGTCTTCGCGCTTCTGCAGCCGCTTCTTCCACGCCGCCCGCTCGCGCTCTTCCAACAGCTCGATCGCCCGCCGCGCCGCGATCGCTTCGCGTAACGCCTCACGCGCGACCGCGACCTGCTGCTCCGCCGCCGCCAGCTCCAGCACCGCCCGCTGACCTCGCACCGCCGTGAGCTGCGCGTGCGACGCCAGCCGCCCCACTTGGGCCGCTTGGACCGACCCCGACAGCGACTCGCGTAGGCCCTGCTTGCTGTCGCGCACGGTCTGCTGCATGCCCGTGATCCGTTCGCGGATCTTCGTCGACACACCCACCCGCTCGGCCAGCGCACGCTTGGCCACATCTTCGGCCCGCCGCCGCTGTTCCAGCACGCTCGCCAGTCGGAAGACAAACCTTGCCATCATCGGCCTCCCCCGCGCTGAGCGGCGCGTTGCCGCTGCGCAGCGCCGTTCGCCGCCGCGAGCTCACGCTCCGCGCCGTCGATCCGCTCAACCAGCGCCGCCAGCAGCGCCCGCATCCGCCCCGCGTCGTGCCCCTCGCCGTCGCCCTCGCGCCCTTGCTGCACGAGCTGATCGATCGCCGGCTTGCACGCGACCGCCAAGTCATAGTCCGCGTTGCTCCCCGGCGCGTAAGCCCCCACGTTGAGCAGGTCTTCCACCTCCTCAAACGCCGCCAGCAGCTTGCTCACCCGCCGCCGAGCCCGCTGGTGCTCGAGGTCCGTCACGTCGTCCGCCACACGGCTGATCGACTTCGGCACGTCGATCGCCGGGAAGTGCCCGCCCTCGGCCAGCCGACGCGACAGCACGACGTGCCCGTCAAGAATACCGCGGCACGCGTCGCTCACCGGGTCGTCCAAGTCATCGCCCTCGACGAGCACCGAATAAAACCCCGTGATGCTGCCCGTCTCCGTCCGGCCCGATCTTTCCAACAACCTCGGCAGCGACGCAAACACGCTCGGCGGATACCCCCGCGTCGCCGGCGGCTCCCCACCCGCCAAACCGACCTGCCGCTTCGCCTGCGCAAAACGCGTCACGCTGTCCATGATCAGCAGCACGTCCAGCCCCTGGTCGCGGAAGTGCTCGGCGATCGCCGTCGCCGACATCGCGCACCGCACACGCCGCAGCGGCGACTCGTCGCCCGTCGCGCACACCACCACGCTCTTGCCCAGCCCCGCCGTCCCCAGCGTCCGCTCGACAAACTCCCGCACCTCGCGGCCGCGCTCGCCCACCATCGCGATCACCGACACGTCCGCCGCCGTCTGACGAGCCATCATCCCAAGCAACGTCGACTTGCCCACGCCCGGCCCGGCAAACACCCCCAGCCGCTGACCCCGACCCACCGGCAGCAACCCATCGATCGCCCGCACGCCCGTCGCCAAACCCGCATCGATCGGCGGACGATCCATCGCCCCCACCGGCGCCGGGTCGATCGGCCGAGGCGTCGTCTCATTAATCGGCCCCAGCCCGTCGATCGGCTCGCCCATCGCGTCCACCACCCGCCCGATCAACCCGTCGCCCACCGGCACGCATGGGCTCGGCTGCAACGCCACCACCCGGTCCCCCGCACGCACGCCCGCCATCTCATCGAACGGCATTACCACCGCCCGGCTGCCGCGAAAACCCACCACCTCGCCCAACAGCCCGCCCTGCCCCGACGCCCCCATCGCCGATCGCCGCGACGACGCCTCCACCCGCACCGTCGTCCCCACCGCCGCCGGCAGCCCCGCCACCTGAAGCGCAAGTCCCTGCACCTCCACCACCGAACCGCGCAATTCCAGCGTGCTCGCCCCCTCCAACAACCCGATCTGCGCCTCAAGAATGGCCATACGCCTCAACTCCCGCACACGACATGCCAACACGCGCCGCTCGGCGCCCGCATCACCCGTCCCCCACGCCACGCACTCACGACCCCGGCGCGTCCGAACCCAGCACCCGCTCCGCCTCGCCGGGCAAAATCACGTCCAACACCCGCGCCAGCTGTGTCCGCACCGTCGCGTCGACCTCGCCCTGGCCATAGCTCACCACGCACCCGCCGCGATCGACCTCCGCATCCTCCACCAGGTGGATGTGCTCGAACCGCCCGAACTCCGCCATCAAATCCGGCAACGCCTCATCAAGGATCGGCCGATCCGCAGGATTCACCAGCACGCGCACGTCCAGCGGCTCCAGCACCGCCGACAACGCCGCCGCCACCTGATCGACCACCACCGTCCGGTCGACATCAACCAGCCGATGCACCAGCCGCTCGCCCAGCTTGAGCGCAAAGTCCAACACCGACTCGCGCGCCTCACGCTCGAGCTCACGCCGATACCCGTCCCACTGCGCCGCCACATCCGCCCACGCCGTGATCACCTGCGCCAGCTCATCCTGCTTGCTCGCCAGCGCCTCGGCCCGCCCCGCCTCTCGCCCCTCGCCCAGCCCCTGCTCGTGACCCTCGGCCCGCCCTTGCTCAAACCCCTGCCCGTGCGCCGCCTCGACCAGCGCCTGCGCCTTCTGCTCCGCCTCGCCCACGATCTGCGCCGCACGAGCCTCGGCCTGCATCCGCAGCCGCGCCGCTTGCGCACCCAGATCGCCCAGGTCCAGCACCACCGCGTCCCGCATCATCTTGCTCGCCTGCGTCTTCATCACCGCCATTGCCGTTCACCTCGCTCCATGCCCAGCGCTTAGACGACCACGTCGCCCTCGCCGCCGCGGCCGGTGATGATGATCTCGCCCGCGTCCTCGAGACGACGCACGATGTCCACGATCCGCTGCTGGCTGGACTCCACGTCCGACACCCGCACCGGGCCCATGTACTCCATGTCCTCGGCGATAAGCGTCGCAGCACGCTCGGACATGTTCCCGAAGATCTTGTCCCGCAGCTCGTCCGAAGCCGTCTTGAGCGACAGCGCCAGCTCGTCGTTGTCGACCTCCTTGAGCACCGCCTGGATGCCCTTGTCGTCCACGAGCAAGATGTCTTCGAAGACGAACATCAAGCGGCGGATCTCTTCGACCAGATCGGGGTCCTCGGCTTCGAGGCCCTCCATGATCGTCTTCTCGGTTGTGCGATCGACGAGGTTGAGCATCTCGGCGACCGTCTCGACGCCGCCGATCTTCTCGTAGTTCTGGTTGAGCATGTTCGCCAGCCGGCCCTCCAAGCCGCGCTCGACCTCGCTGACGACCGTCGGGTTCGTCTGCTCCATGTTCGCCACGCGCTTGACGACCTCCACCTGCTTGGGCGTCGGTAGGCCGGCGAGGATCTCCGACGCCTTGTGGAACGGCAGGTGCGAGACGATCAGCGCAATCGTCTGCGGGTGCTCGTCCTGGATAAATGTCAGCAGGTTCGTCGCCTCGGCCTTCTGCAAAAACGCAAACGGAGCCTTGCGGACCTGCTGGCCGATCTGCTGGATGATCCGCTCGGCCTCTTTCGGATCGAGCGTCTTCATCAGAAGCGCCCGGGCGTAATCCAGCCCACCCTCTTTCGCCCACCCCGACGCGGCGGCCAGCTCGTAGAACTCGTTGAGCACGCCGTTGCGCACGTCCTCGGGCAAGTTGCGGATGCTCGCGATCTCGCGCGTGATCTCTTCCACGCCCTTGGGGTCCAGGCCTTGGAGAAGGATCGCCGCCGCGTCCTGATCGAGCGCAAGCATCAGCACGGCCGCTTTCTGCGTGCCGCTGAGGTCTTCGATCGTCGTGGGAAAGGCGGTGGCGGGCATCGCGCGCTACGGTCTCCTTATCGGTTCAATACTCGTCGTCGCTCACCCAACGACGCATGATTCGGCCGGCCTCTTCGGGGTTGGCCTTGATCATCTCGCCGATCTGTTCGCTGATCCGCCGGCTGCGCAGCTCGTCCTCGTCGAGCTCCATGCCCTCCAGCGTCATCTCCTGCTCCTCGACCTCGCCGATCAGATCGTCGTCGTCATCCGGCAAGGTCGGCGGCACCCCCGCCAGCTCCTCGACGCTCGGCAGCGACTCGGGCTGCGTCGCCTTGCGCACCATCGCCAGCATCAACGCCAGGCTCAGTAGCGCCATCAGCGCCGCGCTGCCCGGACCCACCCACTGGCTGCTGAACACCTGATCCAATGCCCCGACCGGCAGCGCCCCAGCCATCGCCGGCAGCACCGTGTCGTCCGGCACCATGTGCGCCACGATCAAACCCTGCGACTCGGCGGCCACCAACGGCTGAACCTGCTGCTCGATGTTCGCCAGCTCGCGTGTGCGGATCGGCTCGAGGTCCGCATCCGTTGGGTTGGCCTGCTCTTCGCCCTCGGCCGGCGGGTTCTCCGCCCGCCACAGCGTCACGAAGTAGCCCCGCGGCACGTTCACCGTCACGTTGATCGTCTGCGCGTTCGTCCCCCGCCGCGTCGTGTGCGTCCGCCGCACGACATCGCGCTCGCGGTACGTCGCCTCGCGCTCGGTCCGCTCGGACTCGGTCCCCGCCTGCGACCCGCCGTTGATGTCCAGTCCGGCATTCGATCGCACGCCCGGCTCGCCAGCATCCTGCGTCGTGCGGTTGATCTCTTCGAGCTGCCGCTCCGACTCCAACGGCTCGGTCTCGCTGTAGTCGAACTCCTCTTCGAGCTGCTTCTGGATCGTGTCGGTCGTGATGTGCACCGCCACGATCGCCCGCGGCCGGATGTACGACAACGCCGACTCGATCTGCCGCTGCTTCTGCGATTGCAGCTTGGCGACCAGCTCCAACGCCTCGGTCGGGAACATCGCATCCTCGTCGCCGACCTTGTGCTGCCGGCCGGTGCTCGCGTCGATCACCGCCACGTCCTGCGGCCGAAGCTCGGCCACCGCCCCAGCCACCAGCGCTGCGATGCCTTCTTTCATCGCCGCGACCGATGCGTTCGCCTCCGGCCGCACCGTCACCGATGCGCTCGGCGGCGTGTAGCCCGCGCCAAACCCGCGATCCTTCGGCTCCGAAATAATCACCTCGGCCGACCGGACGCCTCGCACGTTGCTCACCATCCGGCTCAGCACCGTCGCCTTGGCCACCAGCATCGCACGCTGGTTCTGACGCTCGGTCGTCCACGGCGATTGCTGCTGGATCATGTCGTCAAACGCCACCATCGCGTCATCCGCCATCAAATCCTGCATCGCCAGCACCGGCCACACGTCTTCCCACTGCCCCCGCGGCACCGTCACCGACCCGCCCTCAACCTGCGCATCAAAACCCGCCGCGTTCAGCTTCGCCGCGATCTCGTTCGCCCGCGTGGCGTACTGCCCAATGGACACCCGCTCGGGCTGGCTGGCCCAGAACACAAACGCACCCACCGCGATCACCCCGATGCACAGCGCACCAATGACCACCGTGCGCTCGGCCCACGTCAGCTTCTCCAGCCACTGCCGGACCTGCAGCCAAGATCGTTTTAAAACTTCCATCGCACGGCCTCCATGCCGTTTCGCGCAGCCCGACTCCGCCGGCCGCTACCTGCTTACACGCGGATCTGCTTCACCTCTTCGTAGGCGTCCATCATCTTGTTCCGAACCTGGAGCAGCGTCTGGAACGCCACGTCGGCCTTGTTCTTCGCCGACAGCACCGCCGCCGGGTCGTCGCGCCGGCCGGCCATCAGGTCTTCGATCGCGCCCTCGGCCTCTTGTTGCAGCTTGTTGACCTGCTCGATGTTCTTCATCAGCACGTCCTTGAAGCGCAGGTTCGACCCGCCGCCCGGGCCCTGGGGCGCAGCCGGGTGGGCCGGGCCGACCGGCCGCGCCGCGTTGGGTCCGATGAGTCCTAGAGGGTCTGCCATGGGTCCGCTCTAATCGATCACGCCAGCAGGCGAAGGCTGTTGCGCATCATGAGTTTGGTCGCCTCGGCGGCCGTGATGTTTGCTTCATAAGCCCGGCTGGCTTCCATCGCGTTGATCTGTTCGACCGTCGAGTCAATGTCCGGCACGCGGACGTTCCCGTTCGCGTCGGCAAACCGATGCCCGGGGTCGTGCCGATACTTGAATGCGTTCTCCTGAAGGATCTCGCGCACGTGCACACCCTCCCCGCCGCGGCCGTCGCCCTGGGCGAAGACCGCGATGCGTCGCTTGAAGGGGGCGTAGTTGCCGTTTTCGTCGGTGAGCGCGTGCTGGCCGGCGATGTTCGCCGAGATGGCGTTCATCCGCGTGCGCTGGGCGACGAGGGCGGAGGTCGAGACGTCGAGGGCACCAAACATGGGCAGTTCCTAAATCGGTTCGTGGCTTAGAGCCGTTCGCGGATCGCCAGCTTGAGCATGTCGAACTGGTTCTTCAGCAGGTCGACCGCGGCGTTGTGGGTCATCGTGTTCTCGGCGAGTCGCTGCATGATGCGCTCGAGGTCGCGGTTGTTGCGGTCGTGGAAGAGGATGTTGTCGTTGGACGCCTCGGCATCGACGGTCAGCCCGTGGCGGTGAAAGGCGACGTCGTGCGTGTCGCGGATCTGGAGCTCGCCGCGCGTGGGGTTGGGCTGCTTGCGGCGGCGGTCGATGGCGTCGCCGAGCGACGCTTGAAAGGCCTCGACGTCGAGGTCGCTGGGCTTGAAGTACGGCGTGGACAGGTTGGCGATGTCGGCGGTCAGCCTGCCGTGGCGGGCCTCGGTGAACTGCACCACGCGATCGAGCGTGGGCATCGCGCCGCTATCGAACAGGCCGGCGATCATCGCGGGGTCTCCATCATGGAGATCGGGTAGCAAACCCGCTGCCTGCGACGGCTCGCCCACACGCCCGCCGCCGCGGGCCAAGCCCCCGACACGCCGCGCAAGATCGGCCGACGACCCGCGCAAGATCGGCGCGATCGGTCGGCCGAAGCTGCGCGTCCAAACGAGCTAAAGCGTCTGCGGGACAAGCTCTGCCTCCTTCCATTTCTTGAGCTTCAACCCGAGCGTCCGCACACCGATGCCCAGCGCCTTGGCCGACTTCTGCCGGTTGCCGCCGAAGCTCTGCAAGGTCCGCACGATCTGCTCACGCTCAACCACCTCAAGCGGCCGCACCGCCACGCCGACCGGCGGGCCCCCGGCACTCAAAGCCTCGGGCAGCGGGGCTTGCGCGCGGGCCGCCTGCGTCGCCGCCGTGCCCTGCGCCGCGGCGACTGCGAACGATTCCTCGGGCTCGATCAGCCACGGACGGATCAGCTCGGCCTTGATCACCGAACCCCGGCAGAGCACCGACGCCCGCTCGCAGATGTTCTGCAGCTCGCGCACGTTGCCCGGCCACGGGTACGACGCGAGCAGCTCCATTGCGCCGGACTCGAAGGTCTTCGCGTCCTTGCCCTCACGCTCGGCCACGCGATCCAGGAAGTGCTCGGCCAGCAGCGGGATGTCGTCCGTGCGATCCCGCAGCGCGGGCAGCTCGATCGGCAGCACGTTCAGCCGGAAGTAAAGGTCTTGACGGAAGTCGCCCCGTGCGACCGAGCGCGTGAGGTTGCGGTTGGTTGTGGCGATGACGCGGGCGTCCACGTCCATGGTCGCCGACGAGCCGACGCGCTCGAACTGGCCCTCTTGAAGCACGCGCAGCAGCTTGGCCTGGAGTTGCGGGCCGATCTCGCTGATCTCGTCGAGCAGCAGCGTGCCGCCGTCGGCGAGCTCGAACCGGCCTTTGCGCAATTGATCGGCCCCGGTGAAGGCGCCACGCTCGTGACCAAACAACTCCGACTCGAGCAGCGAGGTCGACAGCGCCGCGCAGTTGACCGACAGCATCACCTTGTCGCGCCGACCGGAATAGGCGTGGATCGCGCGGGCCACGACTTCCTTGCCGGTGCCCGACTCGCCGCAGATCAGCACGGTGGACTGGGAGGCGGCGACCTGGCTGATGAGCCGAGCGACCCGACGCATCGGAGCGGAATGGCCGATCAGAGCCGGGGCCTGGGCTGCACCGGTCGCGGCGGCGGCGGCACGCAGAGCGGCGTTCTCGGCCTTGAGCTCGCGGTGCTCGACCGCCTTCTTGATGACCAGCACGAGCTGCTCGGCGTCGAACGGCTTGGTCACGAAGTCGTGCGCACCGTGCTTCATCGCGCACACCGCGTCGTTCACGGTGCCGTAGGCGGTCATCAGCACGACCGGCAGGTCGTCGTCGGACTCGCGGATTTTTTCGAGCAGCTCGAGCCCAGTCATCTCGGGCATCTTGAGGTCGGTGATGACGGCGGCGGGCCGGTGCTTGTTGATCTGGCGCAGCGCGTTGTGGCCGTCGCCCGCGGCGATCACGGTGAAGCCGGCGCGGGTCAGCGTGGAGCCGACGGAGTCGCGCATCATGGGCTTGTCATCGACAACGAGGACCTTGGTCATGCGGCGCGAGCTCCGGAGTCATCGACCACGCGGCGGGCTTTGGCGGGGCTGGAACGGACGGCCATGGCCGGGAAGGTGAGCGTGAAGACCGCGCCCCCGGTCGCGGGGTCGTTGTGGACGGCGATGCCGCCGGCGTGGGCGTCGAGGATGCGATGGACGATCGCGAGGCCCAGGCCGGTGCCGGTGTCGCGCGTGGTGAAGAACGGGTTGAAGATGCGGTCAACCGCGTCCTCGGCGATGCCCGGGCCGGTGTCGGCCACGGTGATCTGCGCCACGTCGTCCAGCACACGCACGCCGATCGCCAGGCGGCGCACGGGCCGATCGGCCATCGCGTCGGCGGCGTTGCGGATCAGGTTGAGCAAAGCCTGGCCGAGCAGGTGCGCATCGGCGTCGGCGACGGCACCGGCGCTCGCGAGGTCTTGCGTCAGCTCCACACTCACGGCCACGCGATCCAGCTCGGGGCGGTGGCGTTCGATGGCCTGGGCGGCGAGGTCGTGCAGGTCGACGGCGGCGAGGCGGGGCTCGATCTCCCGCGAGAAGGCGAGCACATCGTTGACGATGCCGTCGAGCCCGCGCACGGCGTCGACGATGTGCCGACAGTGGGCGGCCGAGGCGTCGAGCGACGGCGAATCGGCCGCGGACAGGTCGTCGGCGACCATGGTGGCATAGAGCTGGATGGCGGCGAGCGGGTTGCGGACCTCGTGGGCGATCCCGGCGGCCATCTCGCCCAACGCCGACAGCCGCTTAGCGCGGTGGAGCTGGGCGTTGGTCGAGGCGAGCTCGCGCTGCAGCCGAACGACCTCGCACGAAAGCCGGTCGTACGAACGCTGCAGGCGGTCGGTGAGCTGGTTGTAAGCGTCGATGACTTCGCCTAGGTCACGCCGATCGATCGCTCCCGATTCCGCGTCGGCCGAGCCTTGCGTAGCCGCTTCGACGGGGGCGGGGGCCAGCTCGAGATCGGGGAAGCGGGAGTCGCTCATGGTTCAGCCCTGCTGGTCGGCAAAACGCGGGTTCGAGGGCGAAGACGCCGGGCCCTGGCCGTAGGCCGATCGAGCCCGCGTGCCGGCCGCGACGCGGTTCAGCTCGTTGCCGACGCCCTTCTGCAGATCGGTGAGCGATTGCTTGGCCTTCTCGTCGTGGGCGAGCACGCCGGCGAGCAGGCCATCGATCTCGCCCACGCGCTCGCGGACGGCCTCGCGGTCGTCTTCGCTGAGCGACGCGGTGAACGACTGCCAGCGGGCGCGGTACGGCTCGATGTCGGCGTTCAGCCGAGCCAGGGCGTCGATGAGCACCTGCCGCTGAGAGAGGACGCCGAGCATCGCGGAAGCGCCCTGCTCGCTGAGCGTCTGGTCTTGCGCCGCGGCGAGGTCGTGGAGCCGACGATAAAGGTCACGCTGCCGGGTCAGCAGATCGATGAAGCCTTGGGCGTCGGCGGGGGGATGGGCGGTGGCTTGGGTCATCCTGACCTTGTCGCGGAGCGCGAAGCGGCGGCATTCCTTGCCGGCCGTGAGGGTTATCGGGCGAGCTTGAGCGCCGGCTTGAGCCGGAGGCGAACGCCCGTCGGCGGAGCGGGCTTAATTCGGCACGACCGAGGACGACCGATCCGCGGCGGCGGCGAAGGCGTCCAGCTCGGACGACCAGCGAAGCCAGTCTTCCCAGTGCTCGCGCGACATGGGCAGGCTCGGGTCGTCGAAGGCCTCGTCGGGGATGCGGTTGAGGTGCCACAGGGCGTTGTCGTTGGCGACGCGGGCCTGCTGGAACTGCCCCATCTCGCAGTACGCGTTGACCTTTTGAACCAGCGCCACCAGCGACGCGGGGTGGTGCTCGTAGCGACGGGCGGCCAGCTCGTAAAGGTCGACCGCCTGTTGGAATCGCTGGTTCTCGAACGCGCAATCGGCCTGATAGAAGTAGGCGTTGCGGAGGTAGAGGTCGTCCAGCGGGGTCATCGCCTCGGGCGGCAGGGCCTCGTAGGTGTTGATCGCCTTGCTGTAGTTCTGGGCGGCGATCTCGAGGCGGTAGCGGCGTTCCTGCAGCACCTGGGTCTGGCTGGCGTTGCCCAGGGTCTGGGCGAGCTGGCCGTCGAGGTTCGCGATCGATTTGCGATAGCTGTCGGCGAGCAGGAACTTCAGCCGAGCGCCCTCGATGCCGTCGCCGTAGCGCTCGACGGCTTCGGTCAGCCGTTCGATCGCGTTCTCGGCATAGTTGGGATCGTCGTCCATCAACCGGTGGAACAGCTTGCCGAGCTCGATGAGCGCCTGGCGATACGGCTCGGACTCGGGGGTGATGGCGTCGTGGTCGGTGACGACGGCACGCAGCGAGCGAAGGGCCTCGTCCTGCTTGCCCTGGCGGGCGTAAGCGCGGGCGAGCGGGACCATCGACTCGTAGGCCTCGGGCGTGTGCGGGTGGTCGCGGATGAGGTGCAGCCAGAGCTCGATGGCGGGCTGGTCCTGGCCGTCGGCGGTGTAGGCGCGGGCGAGTTGGTGGACGGCCCGCAGGCGCAGCGGGTCGTTCTGACGAGTCTTGATGAAGACGGAGTAGACCTCGATCGCCTTGGGCCAATCGCCGGCCGAGCCGAAGGCGTTGGCCGCTTTCCACAGGGAGCGGCCGTGGGCGTCGTCGTCGGCGATGGTCATGAGCTGGGCGTGCTCGCGGTAGAACCGCGCGGCGTCGGCGAAATGCACGGCGGCGTCGCGGCGGGCGAGCTCGATCGCGCGGGGCGACGGGCGGCTATCCGGCCCGGCGGCCAAGGGCGCAGCGATCTCGGCGTCGAGGGTGGCGGCGTAGGCGGCCTTGTCGAGCGCGATCGCCTCGTGGGTGACGGCGAGATCGAGCACGACCTCGGCCGGCGGGTTGCCGGCGAAGATCGGCAGGGTCGAGCGGAGGTATTGGAGCGAGAGCTCGTGGTCGCCGCGGTCGCGCGCGACGCCGGCGTGGAGGGTGGCGACCTGGTGGGCTTGGTCTTGAAGGTCGGCGGTGGCGACGCGCGGGTCGCCGAGGCGCTCGGTGGCCAGCGCGAGGTCGGCGAGCGCTTCGCGGTGGTTGGCCGAGCGGGCGCGGGCGTCGGCGCGGCCGATGAGCGAGCGGATGGCCGGGCCGTCTTCGGAGACGAAGTCTCGGATGACCTCGGTGAACAGGCGATTGGCTTCGGCGGCGGCGTCGGGGCCGGGCTGAGTGAGCGCGAGCATGCCGAGCCCGGCGAGGGCGCGGGCGTTGCCGGGGTGCGTGCGTTCGAGCTGCTCGTTGGCGTATCGGTAGTTGCGCTCGGCGTCGTCGAGATCGCCCTCGGTGTGGTACGCCTCGGCCAGCCGCAGCCGCAACAGGGCCAGCCATTCGTTGAGCTCGGGCGAACGGCGGCCGGACTGCAGGGCCGGTATTCGCTTGATGAGCAGGTCGACCGCGGCCGTGGCGTCTTTGGCCGAGAGCAGCAGCGCGGCGTGCGTGTCGTAAGCCCAGGCCTGCTGGAGCAGGCGTTCGTCGGGGTCGGTCTCGCCGGCGAGCTCGGCCTCGAAGCGAGCCAACAGCTCGAGCGTGCGGGCGGGGTCGGCGGTGGCGGTGGCCATGCGGCGTTCGACGAGGTCGCGGACGATCGCGTATCGCCGAGCTGCGGGCACATCGGTCATGGCGTCGACGAGGTCCATCGCCTGGTCTTGGCGGCCGACGGCGACGAGCGAGGCGGCGAACCGGCGCAAGGACAAGGGATCCAGCTCGCGGCCGTAGCCGCGGGACTGCTCGTATTGACTGATGACGCTGAGGTAGTTCTGGCGGACGACGTCGGTCATCGCCGGGCCGTTGGCGAGGTTCTCGCCGTAGATGAGGTCGGCGTTGTACTGGCGGAAGCGCCCGCGGGCGTCTGCGTCGAGCGCGTCGAAGTGCAGGCCGATGGCGTCGAGCTCGTCGGCGGCCTCTTCGAGGTTGTCGGCTTTGAGGTAGAGCGCGACCGAGTCGAGGGCGGCGGGGAAGTCGTGGTCCGGCTCGGGGCGATCGAGCGCGAGGTACAGGCCGGCCGCGAACATGAGCGTGCCCAGCCCGAGGATCGGGAGCTGCCAGACCTGCGACCAAGGGACGTCGCGGAGGCTGGCGGGCGGGGTGTCGGGCGAGTCGGCCATGGCGGTGAACGGCGAGGCGGGTTGGAGCGGGTCGTGGGTCAGGCGGCGGGCGAGGGGCCGAGCTCGCGGTCGAGGATGTCGCGGATCTCGGCCATGGTGCGGGTGCGCCGCAGCTCGATGATGCGGCGGAGCCGCGCGAACGCCGACGCGGGATAGACGCGGTGGCCGCCGGCGGTCCAGCCGGCCTCGCCGATGAGCCCGAGGCGGGTGTAGTTGTGGATCGTCTGGCGGGTGAGCCCGGTGAAGGCGGCGAGCTCGCCGGCCTTATAAAGCTTGGGCGGCGGGGCCGAGAGGAACGACGCGCGGGCCTCGTCCATCGAGAAGACCTGCGGGTCGGGGCTGACCAGCCGAAGGGCGGGCGATTCGGAAAGTTCTGCGGCGGGCTGGGCGTTGGCGGGCATGGGGCTGGGGTCTCCGTCCTGTTTGACGGTTGGACACATCGTCAAACCCCGCGATCGCGCTTGAGCTTATCGGTCGCGCGTCCAATCGCCGCTAAGTGCAGCCGCGCGCAAGAATTGCGCGCCAAGCCAACAAAACCACAAGATGTAGTGGGTTGCCGATAGCTAGCAACTAGGGATAGCGCCGCCCCGCCCTGCGAGCGATGGTCAGGCGGAGTCGCCGGCCTGCCGCTGACGGGCCCGGCGTTGCAGCTCGGCGTCGATGAACCCTTGGATCTCGCCGTCGATGACGGTCTGGGGGTTGCCGATCTCGAAGTTCGTGCGGTGGTCCTTCACGCGGTTGTCGTAGAAGACGTAGCTGCGGATCTGCGTGCCCCAGCCCATGTCCAGCGACCCGCCGGTCGCGGCGTCCATCTCGGTCTGGCGTTTTTGTTCTTCGATGAGCTCCAGCCGGCCGCGCAGGATGCTCATCGCCTGCTTCTTGTTCTGTTCGAGCTTGCGCTCGACCGAGCAGACGACCATGATCGGCTCGGGCATGTCGGGCGTCTGGTAGACCAGCCGCACGGCGGTCGCGAGCTTGTTGACGTTCTGCCCGCCGGGGCCGGACGACCGCGCGAAGACCTGCGTGTCGAGGTACTGCTCGTCGATCTCCGGCCCGCCGGTGTCGGGGAACTCGGGCACGACATCCACGGCGCAGAACGATGTCTGCCGCTTGCCCTGCGCGTTGAACGGCGAGACGCGCGCCAGCCGGTGCGTGCCGCGCTCGCAGGCGAGATAGCCGAACGCCATCGGGCCCTTGACGAACAGCGTGACGTCCTTGAGCCCGGCTTCGTTGCCGTGGTTGAGCGCGACCTCTTTGACATCGAACCCGGTGCGCTCGAAGTACCGCAAATACATGCGCATGAGCATCTCGCACCAGTCGTCCGCCTCGGTGCCGCCCTCGCGGGAGTAGATCGAGAGGTAGCAGTTGCGGTCGTCGTACTTGCCCGACAGCAGGCTGAGCTTCTCGACCTTGGCGATCTCCTCCTTGATCTTGGGGATCGACGCGTCGACCTCGGCCTTCGAGTCGGCGTCGTCGGCCTCCTCGGCCATCTCCCACAGCAGCTTGGCGTCCTCGGCCATCGAGATGAGCTCGCCGACCGGCTCGGTCATGGCCTTGGCCTTTTTCAGCTCCGCGACCGTCTCGTTCGCGGCGTCGGGGTTGTCCCAGAAATCGGGGGCCCCCATCCTGGCTTCGAGCTCTTTGAGCTTCTCGCAGCGCTCGTCGTAGCGGAGCGAATCGCGCAGGGCGGCGACGCGCGACGCGATCTCGTCGAGCTGGGCGGGGACGTTCTCGTGGGTGAGCTGGCTCATCGGGCTGGGCAGTGTACGGGCCCCCGCCCGCAGCGGCGACGGGTGGCTAGCGAGCAACGCAGCGCCGCCCCGAGCAGCAGCCACGCGAGGCCGAGCCGGCAGCGTGCCATCACGCACCACAGGTAGAGCCAGACGATCGGGCGTGGGACGAAGCGGGCCATCCATCGGCCGGTGACCTCGAGACGGACAACGCTGCCGTCCAGTCGGGGCAGGACCCGCAGTCGATACACGTGCGGAAAGCCGGTGCGAGGGCGATCCGCGCTGAGGTCGCTGAACGCGTACTCGCGCGGCGGACGGTGCACAGTCAGTCGGCCGACCCGGTGAAACCGCCCCACCGGCACGCCCCATAGCCCGTGGAGAATGCGGATCTCGGTGCCGGCCACGAGCGGGCCAAGAACCTGAATGTCTCGGTGAAACCACTCGACCTTGCCCGACACGGCCGGGTCGCCCAAGACCTGCCACGCGTCGGCTGCGCCGATCGGCAGACGCAACGCGCAGGCGCACTGCACCCGCCTGCCTCGCCCGAGGCGCACGGCGATCAAGGCGCTTCCTCGGCGGCGTCGGGGGCGGGCGCAACTTCGACCCAGGCCACGGCCGCGCCGCTGCCTTCGATTGCTTCGGCGACGCCAGCGATCACGTGGCGATGCAGACTCGACGCGATATTGTGTTCGATCGGTCGCCAGACCGCGCGTGCTTGAAGCTTGGGGCGGTAGCGGGTTTCGAGAGTGAGGCGGGTGTGGCCGCTTCCTATCGGTTCGAGCACGAAGCGGCCGTCGACGAGTTCGATGGAGTTGTTCTCGACATTGGTCTGCTGGAGGACGACGAAAGCAAGCTCGCGGCCGGGCTCGCGGCGGGTAGTGCCCTTGGCCAGCTCGCCGCCGTTGCTGTAAAGACACCGCTGGACGTCGCCCACGCGCACCATCGCACCTTCGACGCCGATCGGGCGGGGCAGGCCGATGCGGCACCACCACGGCACCGGCCCCTCGACGGACTCGTAATAGCGGAGCTCGGCGTCCACATCATCGGGCGCGGCGTCGATGATCACGGACGTCCGCACTGTCTCGATCGCTGGCGGCGGGGTGGCTTGGTCGACCGCGTGACCGATGAGTATCGCGAGCAGGCCAGGCACCATGCCCGGCAGGTAGCCGCGCATCGGCCAGCTGCCCTGACGCAGAACTTGCTTGAGAAAGACGCCGCAGACGACTCCGACAAAGGTCGGCACCAGCAAGAGCAGGCCAAAGAGAGCGCCGCACAGCACGCCGACGAAGTTCAGCGAGAAGACCCCCAGCACCCCCGCCGACACAGCGACCACCGCCACCGCAAGCGCAACCAGATATCGCGCTCGAACACCGAAGCCGGTCACCGACCCCACCATGATCGGCACACCGAGTATCAAGGCCCAACCCCACGAGCCGCCCGCAACAAACAGGACAGTCAGCAGAACGGCGATCGCACATGACAAGATCGTGGGCGGCAGCCAATAGCGCCAGAAGACAAACGGCGGGCGCCAGTCGACCGTGTTCGGCCGGAGCGGGTCAAAGGCGCGTCCACACTCTGGGCACTCGTGAGCGGTGCCCTGCCCGCCAACGCCGAGCAACACGTAACCGCAGTCCCGGCAGCGCGGCGGCCCATAGACCTCAGAAGGCACGACGAACCCGGCGGCGGCAGCGGCTTCGACGGCTGCAGCTTGCTTTGACTCGCGATTCGCTGGTCTTGCCCCGGATTCAGCCATGCCCGCAGACTAACGGCGGGCTCGTGGTCAACAAAGCAAGGCAACGAGGCATCGCGTCGCCCGGCGTCCGCGAATGGGCTAACCGGCGGAGGTGGCGTCGGCGATGGCGTCGCAGACGGTGTCGAGGCGGTCGGGGGTGATGCCGGCGACGTTGATGCGGCCGGAGTCGACGGCGTAGACCGCGTGGCGTTCGCGCATGGCGACGACCTGCTCGGTGGTGAGGCCGGTCATGGTGAACATGCCGCGTTGCTGGGCGATGAAGGCGTTGCCGCTGGCGCTGAGCGTGACGCCTCGAGCGTCGAGGCCGGCGGTCAGCGCGGTGCGTGTCGACTTGATGCGCTCGCGCATGGTGTCGAGCTCGCCCTGCCATTGCTCGCGCAGGGCGGGGGTCGTGAGGACCGTGCGGACGACCTCGGCGCCGTGGGCGGGCGGGTTCGAGTAGTTGCGGCGGGCGGCCTGCTTGAGCCGCGACAGGACGTTGGAGGCGACTTGGGGGTCGCGGCCGATGACGACGATCGCGCCAACCCGTTCGCGATAGAGCGAGAAGTTCTTGGAGAACGAGAGGATGACGGCGGCCTCGGGGCAGGCGGCGAGGATCGCGCGGACGCCCTGGCCGTCGGCCTCGATGCCGTCGCCGAAGCCGAGGTAGGCGAGGTCGATCACGGGCAGCAGCTCGCGGTCGGCGGCGAGGGCGGCGAGTTCGGCCCACTGCTCGGGCGAGGGGTCGACGCCGGTGGGGTTGTGGCAGCAGCCGTGGAGGAGGACGGCGTCGCCGGGGTTGGCTTGGGCGAGGTCCGTCTTGGCCGCGGCGAAGTCGAGGGCGTTGGTCTTGGGATCGAAGTAGCGGTACGTGCGGGTCGGCAGGCTGGCGGCGGCGAAGATAACCGGGTGGTTGGGCCAGGTGGGGGCCGGCATCCAGAGCGTGGCGTCGGACTCGACGTGGTGGAGGGTGTCGGCGAGGACGCGGAGACCGCCGGTGCCGCCGGGGGTGGCGAAGGTGGCGGTGCGGTCGGCGAGCTCTTCGGCGCGATCGCCGAGCAACAGCTCTCGGATGACGCGGGTGTAGCCGGGGTCGCCGTCGATCGGCAGGTAGTTCTTGGTCGGTTGGGTCTCGACGAGGACGCGCTCGGCCTGCTTGACGGCTTCGAGCACGGGGGTCTGGCCGTCGGCGTCGCGGTAGACGCCGACGCCGAGGTTGACCTTGGCGTCGCGGGGGTCGGCGCGGAAGGCCTCGGTGAGGCCGAGGATGGGGTCGGGGGGAGCGGGCTGGATGTGGGCGAGCACTGGGAAACTCGGGGTTCGGGCGGACGACGGCCGCCGGCGGCGGCGCAGTGGCACAAAGTATCAGTCCGGGCGCGCCCCGGCTATGGGCCCAACCTCCATCGCGTTACCATGCCCCGCAAGGAGAACCCGTTATGGATACCGTCCGACTCGGTCTCATCGGCTGCGGCTCGATGGGCAGCCACCACGCCAAGTATTTCTCGGAGGTCGAGGGCCTGACCTTCGCCGCCATCTGCGACAGCAAGCCCGAGGCCGCCGAGTCGGCCGCCCGCGGCTACGAAGGCTGCAAGAAGTTCGATACCCCCGAGGCGCTGATTACCTCCGGCGAGGTCGACGCGGTCCTTATCGCCACGCCGCACTACGACCACCCGGTCTACGCCCAGCTCGCGTTCGAGCACGGGGTGCACGTGCTGGTCGAGAAGCCCGTCGCCGTGACCGCCAAGGCCGCCGCGGAGACCAACGCGGCCTACGAGGCGGCGCTCGCCAAGCACCCCAAGCTGGTCTACGCCGCGATGTTCAACCAGCGCACCCGTCCGCAGTGGAAGCAGATCAAGAAGATGCTCGACGCCGGGATGGTCGGCGAGCTCATCCGCGTCGAGTGGGTCATCACCACCTGGTTCCGCAGCCAGACGTACTACAACTCCGGCGGCTGGCGCGCAACATGGAAGGGCGAGGGCGGCGGCGTGCTGATCAACCAGTGCCCGCACAACCTCGACCTCTTCCAATGGTTTGTCGGCATGCCCAACCGGCTGTGGACGATCGCCGGCATCGGCAAGCACCACGACATCGAAGTCGAAGACGACATCACCACGATGATGACCTTCGCCAACGGCGCGACCGGCACGTTCATCACCTCCACCGGCCAGACGCCCGGCGTCAACCGCCTGACCATCCTCGGCACCAAGGGCATGATCGAAGCGCCCGAGCGCGGCGACATCCTCTTCAGCGAGGCGGCCGAGGACACCCGCGAGTTCACGATGAACTCGCCCGAGCGCTTCGGCAACGTGGCCATTACTCAGCACAAGATCTCCGTGCCCGACCAACCGACGCCCGAGCACCAGTCGGTCACGACCAACTTCGTGAACTACCTGCTGGGCAAGGACGAGACGCTGCTGGCACCAGCCGTCGAGGGCATCCACGGGCTCGAGCTCGGCAACGCCATGCTCTACAGCGGGCTCAGCGGCTCGGCCCCGGTCGACCTGCCGATGGACCGCGACGCCTTCGCCGCGAAAATCGACGAGCTGATCGCCTCGTCCACCTTCGAGAAAAAGAACGTCGCCGAGTCCGCCACGGCGTCGATGGGCTCCAGCTTCTAGCCCCCGATGACCAACACGGGGCGTCCGCGGCCGAGCCTCGGTACGATCCCTGCGATGAGGTTCACCAAGCTCCACGGCCTGGGCAACGACTACGTCTACGTCGATGGCTTCTCGCAAACCGTCGCCGACCCGTCGGGCATCGCCGAAGCCATTAGCGATCGGCACTTCGGCATCGGCTCGGACGGGCTCATCCTCGTGCTGCCGCCGAGCGACGGCGTCGACGCGTCGGCGCGGATGCGGATGTTCAACGTCGACGGCACCGAGGGCGCGATGTGCGGCAATGGCATCCGCTGCGTCTGCAAGTTCGTCCGCGACCACGGGCTGGGGGCGAACCCAAGCGCCAAGCCGATGAAGATCGAGACCAAGACGGGCGTGCTGTCGCTGGACTACGAGGTCGACGGCGCGGGCAAGGTGGCGACGGTTTCGGTGGACATGGGCGAACCGAAGATCGGCCCCGAGGCCGTGGGCGTGACGCGCAAGCTGCTGAAGTTCGACGAGCAGCGCTACGAGATCCCGCTGCGGTCGGGCGCGAGCTACGCGCCGTCGTCGGTCGTGCACGGCGTGTTCGTCTCGATGGGCAATCCGCACGTGGTGATCTTCCGCGACCCGCTGGGCGACGACGACCACCTGGCGTACGGTCCGGCGGTCGAGCACGCGCCGTTCTTCTCGGATCGGATCAACGTGCACTTCGCCGAGGTGCTGGACACGACGCACGTGCGGATCAAGCACTGGGAGCGCGGCTCGGGCCCGACGATGGCGTGCGGCACGGGGGCCTGCGCGACCGTGGTGGCCGGCGTGCTGACCGGGCAGCTGGAGCGCAAGGTGACGGCCGAGCTTCCCGGCGGGCCGCTGGAAGTGGAATGGCGCGGCGGCGACCACCGCGTGCGCATGACCGGCCCGGCGGTGGAGGTGTTCTCGGGGGAATGGGCGGGGTGAAGCCAGCCATCACACAACGGTTTCCACTTTCCTAAATGGCTGAGAGCTTGCTGTGCGGGCGCAGGTAGCTTCGCTTCACGCTGAATCCGCACAAGATTGGGATCGACGACGCATCTAAGCCTTGACGTAGATGACGTCGGCCAAAGACCTGCGGTCGCTTGGAAAAGCCATCTCAAAAGGCTCGCCTGGCCTGCCCCCAGGGTTAGCTCCAAAAAAGCAGAACCGCTCGGCGATCGCCAGCTTGTTGAGCACCGCATGGCCGTGCCCCATCTTTTCTGGACGACTGCGACCTCGTTTGCTCTCCCACAGGCCGGTCGGGCCAAACTCCTCTTCACCGATCTCCTCGGCGAACCGCTCGATCATCTCACCACCCTCATACAGCTCGTAAGCGTGCTGGCCAGAAACTTTCTCGTACGACAGTAGATACGCCAGCCGACCGGATCGCGAGCTCACGTCGCTGGCCACGTCGGACCAAGCTACGTCGGCCACGCGATCGCAGCCAACGTGCGGAACCACGCTCGACCAAGCACTTCCAGCAAGCTGAACCACGATGTAGCCACGCGTCGGTGCGGCTTGAATCTCGCGGCCCAGCACATCTCGTTCGATCTCGCCGCCAATCGCTCGCGCAACCGAATCGGCTACGACACTGGCGTCGCCTCTCACGAGCAGTTCGGTCGACGTGCCCAGCAAGTCGGCGCCCGGCGTAAAGGGCTCGTCGCGCGGCGGCTCCGCGACACCCGCCCGCTTCAGCGCCGCTACACAGTCTCGCTTTCTGGCGATCCGGGCCGCGTCGAGGGCCGTGTAGGGCATCTCGCCGGACTGGCTCAGGGACCCGTCCGCACCACGTTTCAACAGCAGCTCGACGATCTCCACCCGGCCGGCTCGCGCCGCATCGATCAAGGGTGGGCCGTCCTGCCCGCCGTCGTCCGGGTGGGCGTCCGCGTCGAGGAGAACGTTGCAGCAGGCCACGTCGCCCCGCGATACCGCCCACCCAAGCGGGGTCGTCCAGCCGTTGCCATTCCGGGTCGTTATTGCAACGCTGACGGAGCCGCCGGCGTCCAGAGCCACCCGCAACGATTCCGCGTCCTGCGCCTTGAGAGCAGCAATCACTGCCTCGTTCGCCTCGGATCGCCCTACGGCCCCAGCGGCCTCAAGGGCACACCGAAACGCGCCGACCACGCATGCCAGAGCTTCTTCTTCTGCTGCCCAGAGCTCGCGACGGATGCGCTTCTCGTCTTTTTCCAGGCTGTCCTCTCTCCAAAAGGCTTCCGCCAAGTCAACCGGCACCATCGACGAGGCGGTCGCCGCGACTGTAGCCAACTCGACACGCCGGGTCGGCTGGCTCGCGCCGAACGCCTTGCCGTACGACTCTTTAAGAATCGCCAGCGCGTCAAGGCCTGACCGATCGGTAGCGGACGCTCGAGCACCGGCTTCGAGGAGTAATGCCAGCGCGGTATCTGCCCGGCCGAGCGGAGGCGGATCTGGCGGCGCGGCGGCGTAGATCACTCGCCCCTCCTCGCGGTCGATGGCGAACTTTGCAGTGTCGCTCACCCGTGACTCGACTCGTCTCGGTTCGCGACGGGCCGCGAACATAAGTGGAGTGCGGCCGTCTGAGTCGGCGGAGTCCACCGCGGCACCGGCGTCCAGAAGCAAAGCAACGGTCGCCGGCTGGGCCCCGCCAGCCGCGGAATGGAGCAGAGTTGTTTTGTCATCGCCGATGGGATCGTCCAAGGTCGACGCCACGCCGTGACTCAAGCACCACTCCAGACTCCTGGCGTGGCCAAGCATCGCGGCACGGTCGGCGATAGGTATCAGACGTGACAGATCGGGCGGCGGCACGAGGTCCAGCAGATCGGCACGGTTGAGGTCCGCCAGCACCGATACCGCGTCGGTACGCTCCGCGTGGCTCCATCGCTCAGCGGGCTCGATCCGAAGCACCTCGGCGATCGTTTTGGGATCTGCGGACCGCGCCGCCTGGTAGAGGGCCGTGTCGCCATCCAGCACCCCGGCATGAAAGTCGGCCCCGGCTTCGGCCAGCACAGAGAGCATGCCGACATGGCCCCGCTCGATGGCTATTTCGACCGGGGAGTCGCCCGTCTCGTCTTGGCCCATCACCGCCCGCCGCGGGTCTGCTGCTCGGGCTATCGCGATGCGCAGGCCACCCACGTCACCGGCCTCGACCGCGGCGTGAACCCTCCCGGAATAGCCGCTGTTGGTCATGGGATCATCACTCAACCGGCGAGGAGGCGTTCGACGAAGTGGATGTCGACGTCGTGGCGGCGGAAGTGGCCGTTCTTCATCAGCCGCTGGTGCAGGGGGATGGTGGTCTTGGTGGGCGCGACGTGGAACTCGCGCAGGGCCTCGTGCAGGGTGTTGATGGCCTGCTCGCGGTCGGGGCGGTGGACGATGAGCTTGGCGATCATCGAGTCGTAGTTCGGGGGGACGCGATAGCCGGAGTGGCAGTGCGTGTCGAGGCGGACGCCGAAGCCGCCGGGCGGGAAGAACTCTTCGACGACGCCGGCGCAGGGCGCGAAGTCGCGCTGCGGGTCTTCGGCGTTGATGCGGGCCTCGATGGCGTGGCCGTTGATCTTGATGTCCTTCTGCGAGAAGCCGAGCTTCTCGCCGGCGGCCACGCGGATCTGCGCCTTGACGATGTCGATGCCGGTGATGGCCTCGGTCACGGGGTGCTCGACCTGCACGCGGGTATTGACCTCCATGAGGTAGAACCGCTGGTCCTTGTCCATCAGGAATTCGACGGTGCCGGCCGAGTGATAGCCGGCGGCCTTGCACAGCCGGACGGCGGCGCTGCAGACCTTCTTGCGCTGGTCGTTGGTGATCTTCGGGCAGGGGGCTTCTTCGATGAGCTTCTGCTTGCGGCGCTGCATCGTGCAGTCGCGCTCGAAGAGGTGGACGATGTTGCCGTGCGTGTCGCCGAGCACCTGCACCTCGACGTGCTGGGCCTTGTCGATGAACTTTTCGATGTAGACGGTGCCGTCGCCGAATGCGGCCTCGGCCTCGGCCCGCGCGGCGTTGAGCCCGGACCGCAGCGACATGTCGTTGTTGGCCACGCGCATCCCGCGCCCGCCGCCGCCCGCTGCGGCTTTGATCATCACGGGGTAGCCGATGTCCTTGGCGATCTTGACGGCCTCGGCCTCTTCGGTGACGCCCTCTTTAGAGCCCGGGGACGTCGGCACCTTGTGCTTGATGGCGAGCTGCTTGCACTGCACCTTGTCGCCGAGCGTGCGCATGGCCTCGACGGACGGGCCGATGAACTCGATGTTGCAGGAGCGGCAGACCTCGGCGAAATGGGCGTTTTCGGCGAGGAAGCCGTAGCCGGGGTGGATCGCGTCGACGTTGGCGACCTCGGCGGCGGAGATGATGCGCGGGATGTTGAGGTACGACTCGGCGGGGGCGGGCGGGCCGATGCAGATCGCGCGGTCGGCAATGCGGACGTGCTTGGACTCGGCGTCGGCCGTGGAGAACACGGCGACCGACTCGACGCCCAGCTCGCGCGCGGCGCGGATGATGCGGACGGCGATCTCGCCGCGGTTGGCGATGAGGATGCGTTTGAACATCGGGGCTATCCGAGGCCGACTCGGGGGAGGCGCGAGCCGGCGGGGGTCAGTCGGGGCGGACGCGGTACAGCGGCTGGTCGTACTCGACGGCCTGGCCGTTCTCGACGAGCACCTTCTCGATCGTGCCGCTGGTCTCGGCCTTGATCTCGTTGAACACCTTCATCGCCTCGACGAGGCAGACCACGGTGTCGGCCGAGACCCGGTCGCCGACGTTCACGAACGCGTCGGCCTCGGGGCTTGGGGCGAGATAGCAGGTGCCGACCATCGGCGACTTGATGGCGTCGAGGTCGGCGTCGTCGTCGGCCTCGGGCGCCGCCGGGGCGGGCGGAGCGCCGGTTGGGGCGGGTGCGGCGGCAACGGGCGGGGCCATCGGGGCGGCGATCGGCGCGGCCTGGACGACGGGCGTGCCGTCGCGACGGGTCAGGCGGATCTTCTCGCTGCCTTCTTCGAGGTCGAGCTCGGTCAGGTCGTTGTCGACCATGAGCTTGATGAGCTGGCGCAGGGTCTTGAGGTCGGTCATGCAGGCTCGGGGGTCAGCGGACGGATCACGCCGCAACACTGCGACGAAGGCGTGGCCGCCGAGCGCGGCCGAACCTCAGATGATGGCGGAATCGAGCGACTTGGGCAAACCGCTGAGCACCTCGTGCCCGCGGGCCGTGACCAGCACGTCGTCCTCGATCCGCACGCCCCCCACGCCCGGCAGATAGATGCCCGGCTCGACGGTCACGACCATCCCCGGCTCGAGCACGCCCTTGGCGACCTTCGCCAGCCGCGGCTCCTCGTGCACCAGCAAGCCGAGGCCGTGCCCGAGCGAGTGGCCGAACTGCGGGCCGTAGCCGGCGGCGGTGATGTGGTCGCGGGCCACGGCGTCGACGTCCGCCAGCCGCACGCCCGGGCCGATCGCCTCGATCGCCGCCATCTGCGCGTCGAGCACGATCTGAAACACCTCGCGTATCCTCGGCTTCATCCCGCCCACGCCGATCACCCGCGTCAGATCCGAGCAGTAGCCGCCGAAGCGCGCCCCCCAGTCGATCAGCACGATGCCGCCGCGCTTGATCTTCGCCCGGCCGGGGATGGCGTGGGGCAGCGCGGCGTTGGCGTCGGCGGCGACGATCGACGGGAAGCTCACGCCGTCGGCCCCGAGGGTGCGCATCCGGTATTCGAGGAAGGCGGCGACCTCGGCTTCGGTCTGCCCGGGCTCGATGAACGCGAGCGTTTCGAGAAAGGCCTTCTGCTGGATGCCCAATGCCTTGCGGATCAGCTTGATTTCGTCGGGCGACTTGTGCAGGCGGGCGTGGTCGGTGATGCCCTCGGTCGCTTTGAGGCCGACGACGCCGCGCATGGCCTTGCTCAGCGTGCGCGAGTCGGCGACGGTGAGGTGGTCGGCCTGGTAAGCCACGCGCTCGATCGCCTTGCGTTTGCCGAGCAGCGCTTTGAGCGCGTCGACCATTTTGCCCTGGCGGATGACGGCCGCCGAGTCGGGCGCTTCGCGGGCGATCTGCTCGGTGAAGCGTGCGTCGGAGAGGATGATCGGCTTGCCGCCGCGAGTGGGCAGCAGGGCCCACGAGTCGTCGCCGACGAACCCGGTGAGGTAGCGGATGTCGTGCGAGGCGACGACGAGCAGCGCGTCGACGTCGTGAGTTTTGAGCGCCTTGCGGACCTTGCGGCGACGGTCGGCGAGGGCGGCGGCTTGGGCTTGCTTGGGCATGGCGGCAATGTAATGAGGACGCCGCGCGGCGAGGTGTTGCGAGCCGTTCGCAACAGCGCCGACAAACGGCTGCGATCGTTCGTCACGGGCCGTCCGCGGGGTACGCATGGCCTCTATACTCGCCGCCTATGAGCGAAGAAACGCCCAAGATTCATATCGATTCGGACTGGAAGGCCCAGGCCCAGGCCGAGAAAGCCAAGCTCGCCGAGCAGGACAAGAAGGCCGCGGAGTCCGCGGCCGAGGGCGGGGGCGCGATGCCCGGCCAGCTGCCGCCCGCGAGCTTCGAGACGCTGGTGAGCACGCTCGCCACGCAGGCCGTCTACGCCCTCGGCGGCGTGCAGGACCCGCAGACCGGCCAGCGCATGGTCGACCTCGGGCTCGCGCGGCACTCGATCGACCTGCTCGGCGTGCTCGAAGAAAAAACCAAGGGCAACCTGACCGAAGAGCAGGCGGACATGATCGCTCAGACGGTCTACGAGCTCCGCAACCACTACGTGCAGATCGGCAACGCCGCCCGCGCCCAAGCCGCCGCCGATCCGTCGGCCGCCGCGCCCGGCCCGATCCAATAACCCCTCCGCAAGTCACGCTCCGCCACTCTCTCCCTCGCATCCGCAGCACCCGCCATGACCACCGCCGCCGCCCCGCAAGCCGACTCGGCCAAGCCCGTCAAGCCCAACCTCATCGAGCAGAACCACTTCCTGCTCCGCAGGCTGCACTCGCTCACCGGCGTCGTGCCCGTCGGCGTCTTCGTGATCTTTCACCTGTTCACGAACATGCAGATGCTCTGGCCGGCCAAGTTCCAGCACGAGGTCGAGTTCATCCACAACCTGCCGGCGTTGCTGTGGATCGAGATCTTTGGCCTGTGGCTGCCGATCGCCTTCCACGCCGGGCTCGGCATCGCGTACACCTTCACCGGCAAGGGCAACGTCCCGCGGTATTCGTACCTCGACAACGTCCGCTACATGCTCCAGCGGGTGTCGGGCATCATCGCGCTGGTGTTCATCTTCTTCCACGTCGCGACGCTGCGATGGGGCTGGAACATCCTCGGCTGGTACACGCCCTTCTACGTCAAGGCGCAGAACGACGCCGGCGAGATCCTCGTCGCCGAGGCCAGCGGCGAGGCCCTGGGCCTGTCGCCGGCCAGCATCGCCGTCGCGTTCCAGGGCGGGGTCGAGGGCTCGGGGTTCGCGGCCTTCCTGCTCGTGGCCTTCTATCTCATCGGGGCGTTGTCGATCGTCTACCACTGGCCGAACGGGCTGTGGACGGCGGCGATCTCGTGGGGCGTGACCATCTCGCCCGCGGCGCAGAAGCGCTTCGGCCTGGTCTGCGCCGGGCTGGGCGTGGCGCTGGCGACCTTCACGGTGCTCGCGGTGTACGCGTCCGTGACGTACGAGATGGCCCCGGCCGAGGCGCTGGCGTATGAGATGCTGGCCGACACGCGCGGCGAGGTGAGCCTCGAAGCCTTCCAGGCCGAGGCCGCCGAGCGCGGGATCGACCTGAGCAAGCCCGTCGGCGGCGGACACTGACTGGTGGACTTACCGACCTTAAATCGGCGACATCCTGTCCTTCGGGTCGAGCCGATGTCAACATATGTTTCTTAAGCGGGCCGACGACTTGGATCGGCTCGGAACGAAAGGAAGACGATGCCCAACGTAATCGTGGTCGGCGGCGGATTGGCGGGGCTGGGCGCGGCGGTTCGCGCGGCCGAGTCCGGCGTCCCGGTGAGCCTGTTCTCCATGGTGCCCGTCAAGCGCTCGCACTCCGTGTGCGCCCAGGGCGGCATCAATGCCTGCAACGACGTCGCCCGCCAGCAGGGCTACTCCGAGTGGCAGCACATGGACGAGACGCTCTACGGCGGCGACTTCCTCAACCACCAGCCGCCCGTCTACGAGATGACCCACTGGGCGCCCAAGATCATCAACCTGCTCGACCGCATGGGCGTGCCGTTCAACCGCACGCAGGAGGGCTTCCGCGATCTGCGGCTGTTCGGTGGGTCGCTCTTTAAGCGCACGCACTTCGCCGGCGCTTCGACCGGCCAGCAATTGCTCTACGCGCTGGACGAGCAGACGCGTCGGTACGAGGCCGAGGGCAAGATCGATAAGAAAGAGTTCTGGGAGTTCCTCTGGCCGCTGGTCGAGGACGGCAAGTGCCGCGGCATCGTCGCCCAGGACATGCGGACGATGGAGATCAAGGCCTTCCCCGCCGACGCCGTGGTGATGGCGACCGGCGGCAACGGCATCCTCTTCGGCAAGTCGACCATGTCGGTCATCTGCACCGGCAGCGCCGCGTCGCGTTGTTACCAGGCCGGCGCGTACCTGGGCAACCCCGAGATGATCCAGGTGCACCCCACCGCCATCCCCGGCGAGGACAAGTGCCGGCTGATGTCCGAGTCGGCCCGCGGTGAGGGCGGCCGCGTGTGGGTGCCCCGCCAGAAGGGCGACACCCGCCACGCCAACGACATCCCCGAGAACGAGCGCTGGTACTTCCTCGAAGAGAAGTACCCCGCCTACGGCAACCTCGTCCCGCGCGACATCGCCACCCGCGAGATTTTCTTCGTCTGCCAGGACGGCTACGGCATCGACGGGCAGAACATGGTGTACCTCGACATCACCCACCTGCCGATGGACACCAAGAACAAGCTCGCCGCGATCCTCGAGATCTATGAGAAGTTCACCGGCGACGACCCACGCTTCGTCCCGATGAAGATCTTCCCCGCGGTCCACTACTCCATGGGCGGCATCTACACGACCTACACGCCCTACGACCCCGCCAAGGACCACCGCAAGGAAAACCGCGAGCTCAACCACGGGATGCTCGAGGGCGACCCGCAGAACATGATGACCAACATCGAAGGCCTCTACGCCTTCGGCGAGGCCAACTACGCCTACCACGGCGCCACCCGCCTCGGGGCCAACGCCCTGCTGTCCTGCACCTTCGACGGCCTGTTCTGCGGGCTGTCGGTCGCCAACTACGCCCGAGCCAACGAGGCCGGCCCCGCGTCCGAGTCGCTGATGAACGAGGCCGTCGCCAGCGAGACCGCCAAGATGGAACGCCTCATCGCCAACGACGGGGAGCACAACCCCTACGAGATCTGGAAGCAGATGGGCGAGGAGATGACCGCCTCGTGCACGGTCGTCAAGAACGAGCCGCGGCTCGAGCAGGCCCGGGCGAAGATCGCCGAGCTGCGCGAGCAGTACAAGTCGATCAAGCTGTCCGACTCGGGCATGTGGACGAACCAGAACCTCAGCTTCAGCCGAGCCGTGGGCGACATGCTGGTCTACGCCGACGCGACGGTCGAGGCCTCAGCCGCCCGCAAGGAATCGCGCGGCAGCCACTACCGCGACGACTACCCGACCCGCGACGACGCCAACTTCCACAAGACCTGCAAGGCCCGCTGGGACGCCGCGGCCGAGAAGGCCGTGCTGGAGTGGGAAGACGTCCCCTGCCCGATCGTCCCGCCCCGCGAGCGGAACTACGGCAAGGTCGAAGCGAAGAATGAAGAAAAGAAAGAACCCGCAACCGCCGGCGCGAGCTGAGCGGGTTTGATCCGCAGAGTGCGCCGATGACGCAGATTCAGCGATGACAACCGTTGCAGACCATCCCAATGCCGTCCGCGTGCTGATGAGGCTCGTGGGTGTGGGTCTGCTTGGACTGCTGATGTGGATGACATGGCTGAGCGTGATCGCGACCAGCGATTGGATACGCAGCGACCCAAGCCTTTGGCTTATTCCACTGGCATTTTCCATTGTGGCGGCGCTAACTCTGCTGGGTGTCACGGCATTCACCATGGTGCGTTCTCCCACACGCATGCATCTGGTCATCGTGATCACGATCTGCCTGTTCATGGCACAGATTGCTGTGACCACAGCACTGAGTGAAGCCATCGCTGCTGTGTTTCAGCCTGCTTTTCACGGTGCAGCCGCATGGGTGGTCGGCTGGCTGACTTTTGTGCCCCTGCTATTCATCGCAGTCACAGCGGAATGGAAGCTCAGCAAAGCAGCCGGATTTGTCGCCCCCGCGCAGGCTTGGTGGCAGCCACGCAACATTCAGGGCCTGAGCACCCTTTCGGCGTGGCTGATCTTCTTTGCCGTAGTCTCTATTTTGCCCACGCTTGAAGGCGATGTGGCCTGGCTCATCAAGCCTGATTACCAAAGAGGCGCCGGCTCTATCGCCTTCTTGACCCTTATCGCATATTGCATCATTCACGCCAAAGCCCTGCCCATCGTGTTGATGCGGCTGACTGGCGTGAGTCCGGCTGATTTCCCGAGTGTCAAAGGCTGCTCCGACTCGAAACCATCGGTCATCCCCGGTCTTGTTGCTACTTATGACTTCGATGGCCCCTCAGTCGTCCGGACTCCTGCCGTCGAACAACGTTCTGATAGGACTCCCTCAACCGAAGGTTGAACCCATGATCGCCCCCAACCCCACCAAGTCGTTCCCCGAGACCTTCAAGCTCCGCGTTAAGCGGTCCGAGGGCGAGGGCAAGCCTTCGTACTTCCAGACCTTCGAGGTCCCGCTGCGCAAGAGCATGAACATCATCTCGGCCCTGCAGCACGTCGCGGCGCATCCCACGACCGTCGACGGCAAGACGGTCGAGCCGGTCGTGTGGGACTCGGGCTGCCTCGAAGAGGTCTGCGGGTCGTGCACGATGCTGATCAACGGGCGCGTGCGGCAGTCGTGCTCGGCGTTGTGCGAGGAGTGCCTCGATGGCGAGGACACCATCACGCTCGAGCCGATGAGCAAGTTCCCGGTCGTCCGCGACCTGTGGGTCGACCGCCAGCGGATGTTCGACAACCTCAAGAAGGTCAAGGCCTGGGTCCCCGTCGACGGCACGCACGACCTCGGCCCCGGCCCGCGCGAGACGCAGGAAGCCCAGGAAGAACGCTACGCCCTGTCGCGCTGCATGACCTGCGGCTGCTGCCTCGAGGCCTGCCCGCAGTTCACCAAGGAAAACGACTTCCTCGGCGCTCAGGTCTTCGGCCAGGTCGTCTACTTCAACGCCCACGAGACCGGCAAGCAGCTCAAAGACGAACGGCTCGACGAGGTGATGCAGGCCGGCGGCATCACCGACTGCGGCAACAGCCAGAACTGCGTGAAGGTCTGCCCCAAGGAGCTGCCGCTGCTCGACGCCATCGCCAAGCTCGGCCGCCAGACGACCTTCCACGCGTTCAAGCGGTTCTTCGTGTCGAAGAAGTGAGCTGAAGATGTATGGCGTCGATAGCTCTCTCGACCTCTCGATGTTCCATGGTGGCACCTGTATTCAGGTGGCCATAGGTCAGTTTTGTTGCCAACTCGCCTTTCACCCCGATGCACGGCTCACCATCGAAGGTAGCTGGTCACTCTTAGGACCCGATCGGCTTGAGATCGACCGATCATGCGGTCTCGAAGAGCGGGATTGCTTCAGACTTCATCGCGTACTCGGGATGGTTGTGGCCCAAGCCATCGCAGAACCTCCGAGTTCAATCGTGATTGAGTTTGAGGATGGAACATGCCTGCGCGTGTTCGATGACCGTAGCAATTTTGAGTCCTTTACGATCGAGCCCGGCGGAATCGTCGTCTAAACCTCATGCAATTGCGTTCAAGCTGCTAGCCTGTTCGCAATCGGCACTCGGCCGGTGATGAGGAGCGGGTCGTCGTGTTGATCGCGGGCAGTCGAGTTAAGCGGACGCTGCGGGGGCGGGTGGCGGACTATTGCCACGCCTGCGGCGATGTGCGGCCGATGCTCGTGTACGACGAGACGGTTTATCCGCATATCTACTTCGTCCCGCTGGGCCGCGAGGTGCCGGCGGGGTCGGTCGCGGTGTGCGAGACGTGCGGCGCCGAGCTGCGGGTCGATCCGTATCGGTACGCCGACTTCAGCAAGGACGTGTCGCTGCCGCTGGACGCGTTGAGCGGTCAGACGCACCCGGCGTTGAGCCGAAAGATTGCCGAGCACCGGACGTTCGTGAAGCGGGTGGAGGCGGGCACAGCGTCGATGAGCGAGAAGGCCCGCTGGATGCTGGACGTGCTGTCGCCGATCGAGCAGGCGGCCGAGGTGCGCGGCGAGAAGCTGCGGGTCGACGGGATGGCGATGCTGAGCATGGGCGTGACGGCGATCGGCTTTGTGGGGGCGATCTTGGTGGGCGCGGGGGTGCTGGGCTGGTCGTGGCCGGTGTGGCTGGGCGTGGCCGCGGGCGTGCTGCTGGTGGGCGCGGGCGTCTGCGGTTGGCTGGTGATGACGGACGTGGCGCGGTTTGCCCGGGGCCAGGTGCGTGAGGCGGCGTACGTGCTGACCGAGGCGCAGGCGACGGACGCCGAGCTGTTCGGGCTCGTGGAATCGATGAAGGCCAAGCACGGCCGGCTGGCCGGCTGCGTGAGTGCGCGGTGGCTGAGTCGGCTGCTGCGCGAGGCGGATGAAGCGGACGAGTCGGGCGACGACGCGAGCGGCGAGGGACCAACGGCGGCCTGACGCCGCGAGGAGCGGGCGGTGTACTTCCTTGTGGGCACTCGAGTCGGTCGCCGGGCACGGGGGCGTGTAGCCGAGTATTGCCCTGTCTGTCGCACGGCCCGGGCGATGCGCGTGCAAGAGGCGTTCGAGTACGACCACTTCTGTTTCCTGAAAGTCGGGCGGGCGCGGCCGATGGGGACATTCGCCACGTGCGAAACGTGCGGCGAGCGGCTGGTTGTCGATCCGAGCGTTTACGCCGCGTTCAGTCAGGACGATTCGCTTTCGATCGAGGAGCTGTGCGATCTCACACAGCCGAACTTGCCGCGGCGAGCGGCTGAGGAGCTAGAGCGCGCAGCGGGAGCGGTGACGGGCACGTTCTCCACGGATGAGAAGGTGGCGTGGATGGTCGACGCGTTGCGGACAATCGAGGCGGAAGCGCAGGCGAGGAGTCGGCAGACGCATATCGACTCGCGTTCGGCGTGGTGCATCGGGTGCGTGGCGTTCAGCGTCGTGTTGCTGCTTGCGCCGCCGTTGTTCATGCCGGTCGGGGTGGTGCTTGTCTTCGGGCCGATGGCGCTGCTGCTGTTTGTCGGTGGGTTTGTGGCGGGAGCGTTCTATCTGGCGACGGATGTGCGGCGGTATGTGCGGCGTCAGGTGATCGCGCGGGCGGTGCCGGTGCTTGCGTCGGCGCGGCCGACGACGGCGGAGCTGGAAGCGATGGTCGGGGTGCTGCGGACGCAGCGCTGGCGGGTTGCGCCGTTTTTGAAGGGTCGTTGGTTTGCGCGGGCGATCGACGAGCGGCTGGCGGCGCAGGAGTGGGGGATGCCGTCGCGTGGGGGCGGGTCCGGGGCCGCGTGAGGCGGTGCTGCGGGGATTTATGTTGACTCGTGCACGGGCCGATAAGAGCATGTTCGGTGTTGGGCCTGCCCGCGGCCGGTGAGGTGGTTTTCTCACGGTCGCGCCAACGTTTCTGCGAGCGCCGTCGTATCACTTGTGTGCGACGCATGGCTCGGCATTGGTGAGGCTGATGGCATGGTGATGAACGCGGCGACGGTGAAGCTGGCGGGGATGCGGGCGTTGGTGCGGTATGTCGACGAGGACCAGGCGGTGATCGACGCGCACTTCCGGACGATGCCGGTGCTGCCCGAGGCGGCGCGGGGGTTCGAGGCGGAGGAGGTCGACGTGCTCGTCGAGATCGACGGGTCGGACGGGTTCCACGACGAGGGGCAGACGCACCTGATCCTGCGCGAGGGCGGCGGGAGCGTGCGGTTTGATGTGGTGCAGCCGAGCCGTTGGTGGCCGGCGGGGATGGGCGAGCAGCCGATGTACCGAGTGGGGATGAAGCTGATCGTTCGGGACGAAGAGGCCGACGAGCGCGAGATCGCGGTCGGGCTGACGAGCGTGCGTCGGGACCCCGAGCTGCTCGAGCCCGGCGAGACGACGCTGCTGGTCAACGGGCGGGTGTGCGAGCTGTCGTCTCTGATTGTGATGGATCGCGTGCAGCAGACACGCCTGCTGCCGGCGGGCGGCGACTCGCTGCTGATCGTCCGCGATCACTGGGCGGACGACACGCTGTACGACGCGGCGGACCGGGCGGGGATCTTGGTGATCCAGTGCGTGCCGGTCGACGCCGAGGGCACGCGCAGCACGCGGCTGAGCCACGAGGTCGAACGGCTAAGCCACCACCCCAGCCTCGTGGGGTATTTCGTGGGGCACCTGGGCTCGCTGGGCGGGCGGATCGCCGAGCGGCTGCGCGAGCTGGACCCGACGCGTGGGGTGTTCCGCAAGCTGCCGAAGCTGGCGGCGGCGTAGCGGGTCAGTCGGTGATTTTTTCTTTGCGTCCGTGGTCCGCGGCGTAGAAGGCGTCGGCGAGGGTGTCGACTTCGTTGAATTGAATGAGCGCCTGCTTGCCGTGGAGGTGGCAGGTGCGTCCGTCGCGCCAAGCCCACTCGCCACGCCGGCACTTCTCGGCTTTGACGAAGCCGTTGATGTAGAGGCGGCGGTCGAGGAACTCGGTGGTGTTGAACCCGCCGCCGTGCACGGTGTAGGCCGACCAAAGCGCGACGTCGCCGGGGTTGAGCTCCATGTCGATGATGCGTTCGTCTTGTTCGTAGTGCGGCACGTTGTAGAGCGAGGTGTCGCGTGGGTCGTGCTTGTAGTCCATGTGTGAGCCGGGCACGACTTTCATGGCCCCGTTTTCGGCTCGGTGGCCGTCGATGGCGATGCCGGTCTGGACCCAGGAGGGGAAGAGATCGTCGAAGTCCTCGACCGGCTGGCGGGAGCGGACGTCGCGGTGCAGGGGCCAGGTGGTTTTCGAACCGGGCTTTTTCCAGTGGACCTGGTTGATGATCTGTTTGACGTCCGAGCCGATGAGCGGGTCGACGATCATGAGCATGCGCGGGTCGGTGCGGTAGTGATCGAGCACGGGGTCGTGATACGAGGGCCACTGCATGCCGCGGACGATGTTGTTGCCGCTGTCGTTGCCGTGGGACTGGTCGACCCAGATGATGGTGTTTTGCTTGCGCCAGGTCCGGCCGAGCAGCGTGCCGGTGAACTTCCAGCGATCGATGGCCTGCGCCATCTGCTCGACCTCGTGGGCGGCGAAGACGTTGCGGACGATGGCGTAACCATCGCGCCAGAACTGCTCAACGTGCGCGTCGGTCATGGGGTTGTGCGGGTTGGCGGTCGACACCGGCGGGGGTGCCTGCTCGGTAGCTGTCGTGCTCGAAGGCGCGGCTTGAGGGGGGGCGGGCTCGGCTTGTGCGGGGGCTTGGGCGGGGGTCATGCGGGCGTCTCCAGCGGGGTGTGCGTGATCTGGTCCACCGTCCGGCGCAGCGGCCGGAGCAGGTCATCGAGTTCGTGGGGCGGGAATCTGTCGTGGGGGCCGGAGAGCCCGAGGCAGGCGATCGCGTCGCCCGCGGCGTCGCGGATGGGCACCGCCACGCTCATGGGGTCGGACCCGTTGGGGCTGTGGGACTTGAGCGCGAAGTCAGTGCGCTCGATCTCGGCGAGCTCGACTCGGAGCTGCGCGAGCCGGCTGGGGGGCAGCTCTTGGGCCAGCTTTTCGAGGCGTGCTTCGCGGAGGCCGGGCTCGAGGCAGGCGAGGAAGGCTTTGCCGCTGGCGGATTCCGTGGCGCTCAGCACGGCACCGAGCGTCTGGTCAAACGGCCTGATCCGGCCGTCGTGGGAGACGTTGGCGATCACGATGGCGCGATCCGCGAACGGCATGACCAGGCTGACCGACAGGCCGACCTCGCGGGCCAGCTCCACCATCGCGGGCACGGCCCGCTGGCGCACGGGGAGGTTGAGCAGCAACGCGTGCCCCAGCCGCAACGCCCCTAGGCCTATCGAATATCGACGTCCTTGCCGCTTCTCGACGTATTCGCATTCGATGAGGGTCTGAAGCAGCCGGTGCACGTTGCTCGGGGGCAGTTCCGTGGCCTCGGCCAGCTCCTTGATGCTGTGCGGCCGGGGCGACTCCGCCAGGCGCATCAGCAGGGACAACCCATTGGCGAGGGTGTTATTCACGGCGAAATTCTAGCATTTAGAATCTTGCGGTCAAGGTATTTATTCTGATATTTAGAATTTTCTAGTCGGCGGCACTCCGCCCCCGGCCGATGCGAAAGCGTTCATACTCCCGCCATGACGACGCTGAGCGTGTTTGAGCTGTTGGTGGCGCCGGTGGTGATGATCTCGGCCGGGGGGCTGATCTGCCTGGCGCTGTACAACCGGCTGGCGATGGTGGTGTCGCGGGCGCGGCAGTTCCACAAAGAGCGATTCGATGCCGTGGGCGCGTTGCGGGGTGCGGCGGGGGGCGGAGACGACGCGGAGCGGCTGCGGGCGCGGATCGAGGTGCTTGATCGGCAGAGCGCCGAGGTGCGGGGGCGGGCGGTGCTGATCCGCAACGCGTTGATCGCGCTGATGTTGATGATGGTGTGCATGTTGCTCGCGTCGCTGGCGCTGGGGCTGACGCCCTGGCTGGCGGCGATGGGCGTCGTGGCGGAGGGGCTGTTTGTGGCGGGAGTGGTGTCGATGCTGGTGTCGATCGGGCTGGCGATCGGCGAGCTGCGGCGGAGCCTGGACCCGGTGAACCTCGAGGCGGCGGCGGTGACGGGCGAGGCCGCGGATCGGCCGGAGTGAACGGCCGCGAGCGCGGGGTCGTACCATCACCGTCATGAAACGACGCACGAACGGCACGGTGTGGGCGATGGTTTTGGCGACGATCGCGGTCGGGCCGACGATGGGCGAAGAGGCCGCGCCCGCGGCGGAGCAGGCGGCGGATACGCCGGAGCTACGAGTCGTCGACCCCGAGCTCGACGCGCTGCTGGAGCGGATCGAAGCCTCGGCGGACGAGCTGAAGACGCTCGAAGCGACGGTGGTCTACGACATCGAGAACGACCTGACCGGCGACGTGCAGAAGCGGGTGGGCACGTTTGTCTATGTGAAGTACGAGGGTCCGGCGCAGATGGCGATCGACTTCGATCGGCGGATCGTGGACGGCAACCGGGCCGAGGAGATCGACACGCGGTACGTGTTCGACGGGGAGTCGTGGGTGGAGATCGACGGCGACGAGAAGCGTTGGACCCGCTACCCCGAGGCCGACGACGCGGCGAACGACCCGGTCGCCGACCTGCTGCGGCTCGACTTCGATAAGGACGAGCTGACCAGGCAATACGTGGTGGAGCGGCGAGTGGCTGAGGACGCCGCGGCGGACGAGCCGGTCACGCTGCGGCTTCGGCCGCGGGAGCGGGCGTCGGCGGAGTTCGACTACGTGGACGTGACGTTCGACGAAACGCTGACGCCGACGACGGTGGAGGCGCACGATCACGAGGCCGGCAAGGTCACGCGCGTGCGGCTGCTGCGGGCCGAGCGCAACGCCGAGACGGCGGACACGTCCGCGCTCGACACCACCCCGCCGACCGAGCCGGGCTGGGCGATCGACGATCGCTCGGTGGACGGCCGCTCCGCGACGGCGGAATAGACGGCCGGGCCGGCGTGCGTGAGGTGGCACACCTCGTGCGCAGCACGGTGTGTGGGATTGAGTGTGCGGACCCGCAACCACACATCGCCTGCGGCGAGGTGTGGCACCCGGCTCGCGGCCCGGCAGAGTTGCCTGTTCAGTCGCCCTGCTTCGATGACTTCGCGCTGTCTTGCGCCGAATCATCGGTTGCAGTGGGCTTGCTGCGATCGGCCAGCACGTCGCCCACGCCGTTGAGCGCGCCGCTGACGGCTTCGCCGAAGATGCCGACGGCCGTCGCGCCGGCCCGCACGACGGAGATGACCGCGTCGTTGGCGAGCTCGCCGGGGTGCTCGCGGGCGGCCTTGGTGGCCTGCTCGACGTTGGGCTTGATCTGCTCGCCGGCCTTGGTGATGCGGTCTTTCAGAGCGGCGGCCTCGTCGCCCATCAGCCCCGACACGCTCGACGTCATGGACTGCACGGCGTCGACCATCGACCGGCGGATGGCTTCGAGGTCGTCGACCGACTGGGCGATGTCTTCGCGGGCGAACTTCTCGCCGCGCTCGCGGGCGTCGTGCAGCGTCTGGCGGGTCGCGTCCACGGCTTCGTTGAGCCCGGCCGTGAACCCATCGACGACCTCGTTGAGCGCGGAGCGCTTGGCGTCTTCGCCCTGCGGCTTGCGATCGACGGCGGTGCCGGCCGCGGAGAAGACGCGGTTGGCGAGGTCGGCGAGCTGGTCGGTGCCTTTCTGCGTCGAGGCCATGCCGGCGGCGATGGCGTCGCGGGTCAGGCGGCGGACGCGGTCCTGGATGTCGTTGCCTTCGTCGACGATCGATTCGGTCTGGGCTTCGGGATTCATGGGTGGGCTCCGTGAGAGAGGCGCGCGTCGGGGTCGGCGGCCGGGCCGAGGTCGGGCGGGTCGACGGCGAGGTCGAGGTCGCAGTCGGCGGCGAGGGCTTCGAGGCGGTCGATGAGCGCCGCGGGGTCGATGCCCGGGGGGCGGCGGGCGAGGACGGCGGCGGTGAACATCGGCTCGCCGGTCATGGGGGCGGAGGTGACGGAGGTGGCGAGGTCGTCGACGTTGACGCCGAGGTCGGCGAGCGCGTGGGCGATGTCGCGGACGATGCCGGGGCGGTCGTGGCCGACGAAGACGACGCGCAGGGCCGTCGCGGGGTCGGCCGGGGTGGCGGGGTCGGGTTCGTCGGCCAGGGCGATGTGGACGGTCAGGCCCTCGTCGGTGAGGCCGTCGAGCGAGCGGCGGAGGGGGTCGACGGCGTCGGGGTCGGCGTCGACGCGGACGACGCCTGCGAAGTGGCCGGCGAGGCGGGTGAGCTTGGACTCGACCCAGTTCGCGCCCACCGCGGCGATCCGTGCGGCGACGGCGTCGACCAGGCCCGTCCGGTCGGGGCCCAGCAGCGTGATGATCAGCGAGCGACGCATGGCCTAAGCCTAACCGCGGCGTGGTGGCGACGGACGAGGCGAAGCAAAATCGGTGGTGTGGAGGCTCAACCCCCGCCGAGGGCCTCGACGCGGTCGGCCTTGGAGTCGATCTGCTCGATGCGGATGCCGAAGTTTTCGCCGAGCTTCACCGCCGAGCCCTTGCCCATGATCTTGTTGTTGATCCGCAGCTCGAGGGGTTCCTCGTTGGACTTCTCGAGCTCGAGGATCGCCCCGGGGCCCAGCGCCAGCACGTCGTCGACGGACATCCGGCGTTGCCCGATCGTGACGATGACGGGCACGGAGAGGTCGAGGATTTTGCGGAGGTCGGAGGGCATGGGGGCGGGAAGGGCTTAGTGCGTAGTGAGTAGTGCGTAGGGGATGCCGGACGACACAGCTCTTATCGGCTTGTCCTGCAGTGAGACTGCAGAGCGACCCCTACGCCCTGTCGCCGCCGAACGCGGCTTCGGCGAGGTCGACGGCCTTGGCCAGGGCGGCCGCTTTGTTCAGCGTTTCCTGGTGCTCGGCCTGGGGGTCGGAGTCGTAGACGATCCCGCCGCCGGCCTGCAGGTGCACGACCCACGGCCGCTCGGCGCCGTTGTCGACGGGCGTGACCACCATCGTGCGCAGGGCGATCGCCGTGTCCATGCGGCCGCGTAGGTCGGCGTAGCCCACCGCCCCGCCGTAGGGGCCCCGCCGGGTCGGCTCGAACTCGTCGATGATCTGCATCGCCCGCACCTTGGGCGCCCCCGATACGGTCCCGACCGGCAGGCAGACGCGAAGGGCGTCCCAGCAATCGGCGTCGGCCCGCAGGGTGCCGCGGACCTCGCTGCTGAGGTGCATCACGTGGCTGTACCGCTCGACGGTCATCACCTCGGTCAGCTCGATCGTGCCCGGCTCGGCGACGCGGCCGACGTCGTTTCGGTGCAGGTCGACGAGCATGACGTGCTCGGAGCGGTCCTTGGGGTCGGCCCGCAGGTCGGCCTCGAGCGCGGCGTCCTCCTCGCCGTCGCGACCCCGGCGGCGCGTGCCGGCGAGCGGGCGGCTGATGAGTTCACGCTTGATTCTGCCGTCAGCCGTGGCGGGCAGCTCGTCGACCCTGCAGAGGATCTCCGGCGACGAGCCGACCAGCATCGCCCCCTCGACCTGCAGGTAGAACAGGTACGGCGACGGGTTCACGACCCGCAGCGCCCGGTAGATGTCGAACGGATCGACGGCCGTGCGCAGCTCGAACCGCTGGCTGGGCACGATCTGGAAGGCGTCGCCGGCGGCGATGTATTCCTTGATGCGCTCGACGGCCGCGGGGTAGCCGCCGTCGCCCATGGTGCTGGTCGGCAGGGTTGGCGGGGGGGTGGCGGTGTCGATCGAGGCGCGGGGGTGCAGGCGGGTGTCGGCCGCGGGGTCGGTGAGCAGGTCGAGCGTGGCGTCGAGCCGGGCTTGGGCCTCGGCCCACAGCGCGTCGGCGTCGGCGGTGGGTGCGGGGCCGGCGGCGTTGACGTGGGTGATGAGCGTGACTGTTTTCTGCGCGTGGTCGAAGGCGACGAGGTCGCGGTAGAGCTGGAAGTGCAGGTCGGGCAGGCCGCGGTCGTCGGGCGGGGGGCTGTCGAGCTTGTCCGGCTCGAGGTAGCGGACGGTGTCGTAGCCGGCAAACCCGACCCAGCCACCGGAGAACGGCGGCAGGCCGTCGAGCGGCGCGGCGGACATCGCGCGGGTCAGCTCGCTCATCACGGCCAGCGGGTCGTCGGCCTGGCGCTCGAAGCCGGCGTGCGGGTCTAGGTGGTCGACGAGGCGGACGTCGTGCCCGTGCGCAATCAGCTCGCGGATCGGGCGAGCGCCGAGGTAGCTGTAGCGGCCGACACGGTCGCCATCGAAGACGGATTCGTAGAGGAAGCTCGACGCATCGCGGGCGTCCGGGGCGACCAGCCGGCGATAGGCAAGCACGGGCGTCAGCGCGTCGGCGATGACCTTGCGGGTCACGGGCACCCAGCCCGTTGCAGCGGCGAGGGCGCGGTCGAACGCCTGGCGGGCGGCCGAGGGTGTCGTCGTGCCCGGGGCGGTCATTCCTGGTGCTCGGACTCGATGGCGGCCTTGCCGCCGGCGGCCTTCTGCTCGACGTAGCGCTTGAGCCAGTTCTCCCACGTCTTGCCGGCCGCGGGGTCGCGGCCGCTGAACGCGACGCGGGTGATGTCGCCGTAGGTCAGCGTGGCCCGGCCGCCGTCGGCCTTGAGCAGGGTGAGCGAGGCCCGCTTGGCGTCGCGGTTGGCGACGTAGCCGGTGGCCTCGGTGCCGTCGGCGACGGTGAGCGTGACGTCGCCTCGGTAGTCGAAGGCGGCGTCGATCGCGGCGGCGCGGAGCGTGGGGTCCAGCGCGACGTCGACGACCTGGCCTTCGCGGCTGTTGTCGGCGTTTTCGCTGTGAAACTCGGCGGCCGCTGCGGCGGGGGGGGCGGCGTCCGCGGCGGGCGTGTCGGCTGCGGGGCTGGCGGGGGCGAGGTTTTCGGTTTCGACGTTCATCGCGAGCTAGTGTATAGATCGGCCTGCCACCGGAGCGGGGCCGCAGCAGCGGGAGCGGAACGCATGCAAGTCGAGACCTTCTTCGCCCACCACGGCATCCGCGACAACCCCTTCGCGGCCGAGGAGGCCCGTCTGGACCCCGTCCTCAGCCGCCTGCCCCGCGATCAGGCCGCCCACCCCGAGCTGCCCAAGGTCCTCGGGCAGATCGACAGCCCCTCGACGTCCGTCGTCTTCGGCGAAAAAGGCACGGGCAAGACCGCCCTGCGGCTGCACATCGCCCACCTCATCGACGGCCACAACCGCGACCAGCCCGCCCGCCGCGTCGCCTGCGTCGCCTACGACGACCTCAACCCCGTCCTCGACCGCCTGCTCCGGCACCACCGCCAAGACCGCGATCGGCTGCTCCGCGCCTTCCGCCTCGAGGACCATCAGGACGCCATTCTCTCGGCCGCGACCACCAAGCTGGTCGACGCCGCGCTCGGCGATGCCCACGCCACGCCCGATAACCCGCCGATCCTGCTGCCCGAATCGGACCGCCGTTCGCTGCGCAAACGCCTCGGCTCCGACGGCCGGCGGGACCTGCTGATCCTCGCCGCGCTCTACGACGCCCCGCCCGGCGGCAGCGGGTTCGACCGATTCATAAGCCTGCGCAAGCGGCTGGGCTCGGGCAGCAGCCTCGCCCTGCCGGCCGCGTACACGCTGGCGATCCTGCTCGCGATCGCCGCGGCCGTGCTCGCCATCGGCGCGTGGCTCACGGCCCCCGCCGATCGGCCGTGGTGGCTCATGCCCGCCCTGGGCGTCGCCGGCGCGGGGGCCATCGTCTGCGGCGTGTTCTGGGGATGGACGCAGCTGCGATGCTGGTGGCTGGCCGGGCGGATCGACCGCGAGACGCCGGCCGTCGAGCGCGTCGCCGGCAGCCTCCGCCGTGCGCTCACCACCTTCCGCTCCAGCACGCTCGCCAAAGAGCCGCTGCCCACCGCAACAATCGCGCGTGACGAGGCCTCCGACGCCCGCTACCAGCTCACCCGCAAGCTCGTCGAGGTCCTCGCCCGCCTCGACCACGCCGGGCTGACCGTCCTGCTCGACCGGCTCGACGAGCCCACGCTCATCGCCGGCGACGCCGAGAAGATGAAAGCCGTCATTTGGCCCTTGTTTGACAACAAATTCCTCAAACAGGACCGCGTCGGGCTCAAGCTGCTGCTGCCGATCGAGCTGCGTTTCATGCTCAACAAGGAAGACCCCGACTTCTTCCAGCGGGCCCGCCTGGACAAGCAGAGCATGATCGACCGCCTCGCCTGGTCGGGGACCACGCTCTACGACCTCTGCTCGCGGCGGCTGCAGGCCTGCCTGGGGCCGGGCAGCAAGGTGGCGCTCGTCGATCTGTTCGAAGACGACGTCTCCACGCAGATGCTGATCGACGCCCTGGATCAGATGCAGCAGCCCCGGGACGCCTTCAAGTTCCTCTACCGCGTCGTCCGTGAGCACTGCCGGCTGGTGCCCGAGGACGCCCCGACGTTCCGCATCCCACGCCTGACCCTCGAAACCGTGCGCCGCGACGAGGCCCGCCGGGTCGACGAATTCTTCCGCGGCTTCGCCCCGGCGTGACCCTCTATTACGCCGCATCGACGCCGGGAATTGACCGCGAATATGCCACCTACGGACGCTCTGCCGCGGGCCAAGAGCTTGGCTGCCGCAGCGGCGAGGGCAGGCCTGGGCGCACGCTTCGAACAGGCTCGCTCGCGCCGGCAAGCCGAATCCCGCGGGGTGGGGTCCGTGTTTATTGGGCCCGTATTTTTTCCACACGTTTGAAGTGTGCCAGTCCTGTTATCCGATAGCCCCTGCCTAGCCAACTTGACTCGCGCCATCGACGCCCTACACTCAGCGCGATGACGCGGGTCAGGCCCTCGGTCCGGCTCCCGAAATCACCACGGGACCGACCTTTAGGGCTCGCCGCCGGCCGGAGACATCCGACAGGCCGCATTGACCAGGGAGCGATTCAGATGGCTGAACCGCCCCGCCGGGCCACTCGCCCGGCAGATCAGGGATGTGACGGCAGCACGCCGTGTGCTGCCCGCATGGGTTGGGTCGTCGCGTGACGGCCCGAATATTTAGAGGGTTCCAAAGAGAGATGAGGAGTCACACAATGAGCTTCAAGCGCACTCTGCTCGGCTCGGCCGCCGGCGCCGCTTTCGCGGCCGGTCTGGCCCTGCCTGCCTCGGCTCAGGAAGACGTCGCCCCGATCAACTCGGGCAACGTTTCGCTGAGCGTCGGGTTCGACGTTTATTCGCAGTACTGGTTCCGCGGCATCGACCAGGGCGCTGAACAGCGTCAGGGTCTGCAGATCCAGCCTTACATCGACATCGCGTTCGACCTCTGGTCGTACGAAGATTTCTCGCTGGCCTACTACTTCGGCACGTGGAACTCGTTCACGACCGCCGGCGACACGGGCGGCAACTGGTACGAGTCGGACATCTACACCGGCTTCTCGGTCGGCCTGCCGATGAGCTTTGCCATCGACTTCGGCTACACCCTGCTCTACAACCCGTCGGGCGGCGGCACGTTCTCGCAAGAGATCTACTTCGGCGCCAGCTACGACGACTCGGGCTTCTGGGCCGACAACGGCATTGACCAGTGGTCCTTCGGCGGCTTCCAGCCGTACGTCTACGTGGCTTACGAGGCCGAAGGCGCCTCGGACGGCACCGGATCGGGTCAGTCGGACGGCACCTACGTCGAGCTCGGCTTCGAGCCCGGCTTCGAGCTGCCCTTCAGCCCCGAGGATTACCCGATCAGCTTCTCGATCCCCGTCGCCTTCGGCTTCTCGCTGAGCGACTTCTATGAGTTCGACAACGACGGCGACGGCGACTTCGACGACGAGACCTTCGGCTTTGCCTCCGTCGGCCTCCAGTTCGGCGTCCCCCTGCCGTTCATCCCCGCTGAGTACGGCTCCTGGGAAGCCACCTCGGGCATCACCTTCCTGTTCCTCGCCGACGAGCTCGCCGACGCTTCGGGAACCGGTGACGACGTTGCCATTTACGGTAACTTCGGCCTGAGCCTCAGCTACTGATCGGCCGTCGCGGCGTCCAATCCTGACCCCGCCGGAACCCCGGGGACAGCAGCGACACACGCGACCAAGACCGCAACCCAGCCGGCCGGGCACGACGCCCGGCCGGTTTTTTTATGCGCCAGTCGCTCCATCAACCACCGTGCCCAGCCAACACGCCCCATCCGAAGCATCCCTACCGCACTTGGCATCTCTACGCCCCGCCCTCCAACGGAACCCAGCGTGCAAATAAGCATGCCTCACACTTCTAGGTACGAGCTTTGGGGGATGTTCAAGCGGGCTGCTACGGAAGTTGAGTGACCGAGAGGCCTCGCAAGATGCGAACGCAATGCGTTCACACAACTTGCCGTACAGCTTTGCCCGTTGTGTCAGGCCAGGGCGTGGTGTCAGACCCAGCGAGCAATGGGAGACCACACCCTGAACGCAGCACAAGTGGTGCGATGAGGCCTCGGACCCACGAACACACATCGATCTCACCGAGGCCTGCCAACCGGCCAACACGAAGCAACACGGCCGAACCACCCCGTACCCCATAACAGCCCTCCCAAGCCCTCGCGGAATTGCCTCACCCACACCCGCAAACGCCACACGCCGCCTCATCCACACCGCTCAGCGTGACCAACGCCAGCCGCTTCAACCCTCCGTGCCCCCCCCCCAACGACTCGCCCCCAAACCCCGCGTGAACGCCTCAAATCAAAATAGACACATAGATTGCCGCAATCATTCGTGGGCCCGTGGCGTTACCTCAAAATGTTGAGTAAACTTAGGCGGTCGCCCATGAGGGGGTCGAAACACGGCGGCACGTGATTCTCGCTCGCTCCGGTAGTCGACCCCATGCCTTCTCGCCACCCCCATCCTCGCCCCAGACACGGCTTCACCCTCATCGAGATCATGGTCGCCGTGGGCATCATCGTGCTCCTGATCGGCATCGCGTTCCCCGTCTTCCAGATCGCCCGCACCACGGCGTTGCAAGCCGAGGCTCGATCCACGCTTAACGCCCTCGAAACGGCCGAGGTCGAGTTCGAATCCGCGTCGGGGCGACGCATCTGGCATCTCGATGGCTCGGCGCTGGATTACGACAACAACAACGGCTCCAGCATCAGCCGCTACTACGACCCCACGGTGAATTGGGCCAGCACTTCGGCCAGCGATCGCGTCGACAGAACAGCCCCCGGCGCCACGGGCACCGGCATGCCGTCCAGCACGCGCAACTCGGACGGCTATCCCGAGCAATACATCGAGCGATTCATCGCCTTGGCCAATCAGCTCCCCGCCTCCCGGACCGCCTGGGTCGCCGCGGCTGACGGCAACTCACGCGTGGACACCGATGACGACGGCTTCGACGAGATCGTCGATCCCTGGGACACCCCCGTCGTCTACGCCTCATTTGTGTCGCACACCGACGGCGACACGGACGACGACTTCCTGCCCCAGCGCGGAGAGCTGATCGACGTCTCTCGCCAGTCCGTCGGGGACGTGCCGCGTCGAGCCGCCTTGGTTCCATACGTGCCGGTCGCCCCCGCGCCGTTCTTTGCCTCGGCGGGGCCCGATGGCGAGTTCGGCGATGAGTCCGCCGACGACGGCAGCCCCGAAAAGGCTGCCGCCGAAGACAACATCTACAGCTTCACCGCCGCCAAGGAGGGCAACTGATGCGTTCCGCCCTCCGCCACCCCTCCGCGGGCTTCACGCTCGTCGAACTCATGACCGTGCTGGTCATCATTGTGTTCGTCAGCGCGATCACCTTCCCCTTCCTCGGCGCGATGAGCCGCGACATCGCCTCGAGCAACGGGGTGAATACCGTCCAGGCCGCCACCACCGCCGCCCGCGCCTACGCCACCCGCACCCGGGGCGCACAGGTCATTGACGTCACCCTCGGCACCAACGCCGAATACTCCGGCGCCGCCGCGCTCTTCACCCCCGACAACCTGATTCGCATCATCGAGAATTCCGGCAACGGCATCTCGCTCCAGTCCGAGACCGCCCCGGGCAACCCGTTCCTTGAGATCGGCTTCGAGAGCGCCAGTCCAGTGATCAACCCCTCTCCGGGTGTGGACTTTCAGCTCCCCCTCAACGGTTTCAGCGACGTCGAGGGCCGCGAGCCCATCGTCCTCAACCCCAACATCGGCGTCGTCGGCATCGTCCGCGCCCCCAACGACGACCCCTACAACACCATCTACCCCGTCCGCCTTACCAACAGTTCCACCACACGCTTCATCCCGCCCCCCTTCGCCGTGTGGTTCAACCAGGCCGGCTCGCTCGTCTCCGGCATCCCCCGCTTCAACGCCCCAACCGCCGCCGAAGTCGATCTCTCCCGCAACCGGGTGGTCTACTACGACGCCGGCCCCGCCATCTCGCTCAACGGCCTGCGGACCGACGCCGTCGGCATCGACGTCCAAAGGATCAGCGCCGGGAACTGGCGGTCCAGCAATCGCGAATCCGTCGATCCGTACGACCCCGACGAGTTCGACCCCGCCTCGCCCGAGTTCGATCGGCAGCGAAACTTCAGCGACTCCAACCGGCTGATCCTGCCCTTCGAGGAAATCGAAGCCGTCGTCGGCATCGTCCTCTACGACAAGTCCGAGTTCAGGCGTTTCCAGCCCGAAGGACAGACCTTCGAGCTCGACTGGCCCCCCGCCAACCCAACCGAAGCCCAAGCGATCGCCGAGTGGCTCGTCGACAACGGCACCGCCGTCTTCTTCTCCCCCACCTCCGGCATCGCCCTCCGCCAGGCCAACGAGCAGTAAGCCCTCGCCTCAGCGTTATGACCACCCTCGCCCCCGCTGCACCCGCCACCCGCTCCGCCGCCGCGCCCCGCTCGGCCGCTCGGCGCGGGTTCAACCTCATCGAGGTCATGGTCTCGATGGGCATCTTCGTCGTCGCCTTTGTCGCCGTCGCCTCGATCTTCCCCGTCGCGTTCACGCTCCAACGCGAGGCCGTGCAAACGGTCGACGACAACGCCGCCCTCGCCTCGGCCGAAGCCGCGATGCTGGCCTTCGGCGTCGATGTCACGAACGACGACAGCCTCTCGACCATCTACGCGCCACCCGTTACAGGAGGCGGGGGATCGGCCGATTGCACGGTGCAGCCGATGCTCGACGAGGAAACGCCTGCCCCAGGTAGTTTGAACCTCAGCTTCGAGTCCCTCCAGTCGCGTTCCATCGGCGTCAATCCGCTCAGCCCGGACGACCCCATCGAGCGCCCTTATGTCTGGGTGCCCTTGGTCCGCCCAACGATCCTCCCAGCCGACTTAGTGAATCCTCGCACCGTCGATGATTACGAAGTCTTCATCGCCATTCTTCGCCGCAACGAGCTCGGCAGCGATCAACGCTACGCCGACCGACTCAAGGAGTACGCCGACGGCTGGGCCACACACGACGACGATCAGGCCCCCAACCTGGCGACCGGCCCGATTGACCAACAGGAACGGCTCTACCGCGTTCCGAGCCTCCGACGCCTGGAACTCATCGCCTCCGACCCCACGTACGACGCGAATGCCAATGAAACCACATTCGGCATCGGTGGGCCCGATGGCAACGAAGACGGCTTCGGCAACCGCCTGATCATGCCGTTCGACATCTTCATGGACGACAACGGCTTCCGATACCAAGCGATCGCCTCCACGCTGAACTCCGTCACCGTCTTTGGTGTCGTCGAAGGCAACGAACAGACAGGGGCTCGAGCCAACTTCCTCTGGTACGCGCCGCGCCCTCTCGAAGATGGTTCAAACAGTCGCCGACCCGAGGATGCCCCGTCGCCGCTGATCGCTATCGAAGACATCTCCGAAGTTCTCAAGTGATGCGCCACACCTCCGCAAAATCCGGCTTCACGCTCCTCGAACTGCTCGTCGCGGTCAGCATCTCCGTGGTGATGATGCTCCTCATCAACCTGCTCTTCCAGCAGACCGTCGCCGCCGTCAGCCTCGGCTCGGGGACCTCGGACGTGCTCCACCAAGGCAGCTCCGTCAACACCCAGCTCCAGAAAGACTTCGGCGTCGGCGCCGAAGAAATCATCCTCCGCAACTCCCTGCCCGGCAATCCCGATGACGATCGGGATGTCACGTCTTCCTCAGCCCAGGACCCCGTTCGCGTTGGCGTCCTGATCATCGCCACGCACTTCATCGATAACGACACCGCCAACGCCGCGACACCCTCCGAGCAGGACGAGGTCTTCCTTGAGTCCGGCCAACGCGGCACCGTCTTCATCCCCGAAGACTCCGATGGCGACGGCCACGCCGACGTCCGCTCCGACCAGCTCGTCTTCCTGCGCAATACCTACCCCGGCGAAGCCGCGATCACCCCCCAGACCACCGACGCCAACGCCAGCGTCGTCCCCGTCGGCGCCGCCAGGGTCTGGTACGGCCACCTCCAACCCACCATCGACGACGGCACCGAAGCCAACGGCGACGACCCAACCGACACCGACGAATATTGGTTCTATCAAAACCCCGCCAACGACTGGATCCTCGGCCGACAGGCGATGTATTTCCTCGACCCCGATGACGATAACCACTCGGAAGCCGACCCCTACAACAGCGGCACCCCGATGCTCACCCGCGACGACATCCACGTCGCCGTGGAGTTCGAGGCCGGCGACGTCGATCGCGGCTTAACCGACGGCTCCACCATGACCTCGAATACCTCGACGCTGCCGTCAGGCGTCAGCGTGCCCCGTCTCGCCTTCACTTCAAGCGAACTCGAGAACGCCACCGACGCACCCAACGAACTCATCGGCAACAACGCCCGCCTGTACCACGGCACCACCGACATCATCGCCGCTCGGATCGACGAGCTCTTCCACGACTTCGGGAATTCCGGAACCGGAAATATCGGGAGCAACGGCGGCCCGCTTGGCTCGTTCTTCCGCGCCAGCGTCGATTCCGAAAACACCGACTACGCCCAGAACGCCGCGCAGCTCGCCTTCGCCGAAAACCGCCTCTGGGTCAACCCCAGGCCGCACGACCCCAACACCGGCGACCCCGCCCGCCTGCTCGAGTGGTGGCAGCAGTCCCAGATGCACGCCTATCTCGCCACCGGCGTCTCCGACTTCGAGGTCCACTTCGCAGGCGACTATGAGGAAAACCCAATCAACGGTGGTACTCCCGGCCCAAGTGACGGCCCCGACACCCCCGACGGCCTCATCGACGTCGACGACGAAAACGAAATCCTCTGGTACAACAGCCTCATCGACGACAGCAAGCTCGATGGCATCGTCAACAACGCAATAACCGGCAACAAGGTCCTCGTCGTTCCTCTTGCGAAGTCGCAGATGGCCGCAGCCGATCGCCCGCAGGTCCCGGTGCAGCGTGAGGGCCCGGTTGTCCCCGCCCTGCCGCTCGCGTCGGGCGCGACCATCCCCAGCCTCGGCTTATCCGCCACCGACGCGCGGTTCATCGACCACCTCTTCGTCTTCCGCCACGACGAGCCGCAGTCCTGGCCCGACCTCATCCGCATCCGCTACCGGATGCACGACCGCGGCGATCGCATCGCCGACCGCCGCACCGACCTCGACCCCGCCGTCGATTCCGACAACGACGGCTTCTTCGACAACGACAACGACGGACCCGCCCGCCCCGGGCGCGTCTTCGAAGTCATCCTCCGCGTTCCCGGCTAAGCCGAACGCAGCCACACGCCAGCCGCCCGCGCCACGCCCGGCTCGCCACAACCCCACGGAGTTGCCATGCAGTCCTCCGCTCAACCCCAGGCCCCACGCCACCCCCGCAGCACCCGTCGAACCGGCCGCCGCCGCGGCTCGGTGCTCCTGCTCGTCGTGGTCTCGGTCGTCCTCATGACCATCATCGGCGTGACCTACCTCCAGGTCGCCCGCGTCGATCGCTTCGCCATCGAGCAGGTCGAATACGTCGACGGCGATATCGACGTCAACGTCCGCGCCACCCGCGTGCTCATCGAACAGATCCTCCGCGAAGACATCATCGAGATCGACGCCGCCGGAGACGCCTTCTTCCTGTCCGCCCAAGACCTCGACGGCGACGACCTCGGCGACGAGTCCTACGACTACCCATGGACCAACGCCGAACGACCCGGCCACCTCGACGACATGTGGCTGTCGTCCACCACGCCCCGCTTCGACGACGACAACCCGCTCGGCGGCGGCTACCGCTCGGCCCTCAATGACCCCGTCTGGCCTCACCTCACCAGCGCGCTGGACGGCACCCTCTTCGTCAACGCGAACAGCAACAGCCCGGAAGACGACCAGTACATCGTCCTCCCGGAAAACGACGGCGGCGCTGCGCCCCGCCCCGAAACCTACGAAGAACGCTTCGGCCTCACGCCCGCTCAGGCCTCGTCGCCGGAGCTGCTCGCGTTCTGGTCGACCGACGTCGAGGTCTTTGACGAAGACGGCGCCACATCCGACCCCATCAAGAACCTCTCGGAGTTCAACGCCGTGGGCGACGGGTGGGACCGGCTCGGCGCCGACGCCGACCAGGACGGCATCCCCGACGCACGCTGGATGTACGCCCCGGTCCGCCGCGTCGGCACGACCGAATACGTCTGGGCCGTCCGCATCATCGACAACTCGTCGCTGCTGAACATCAACACCGCGACATACCTCTCCGACGGCAATGCCACCGCTTCGGCGTTCGACGTCGGCACCATCACCAATCTCCGCTCGCCCCGTGGCTACTTCCCCACGGACTTCGACCTCGCCCGCCTCGCCGCCGTCGTGCTGCGCTCGGCCTCCGGCTCGCCCATCACGGCGACGACCTTCGACAACGAACTCACCGATTGGATGGACGCGCGCGGCCTCGCCAAGACCAACGAAAGCGGCAACCTCTACTACGCCCTCGGCCTGCTGTCCGGCACCGACAGCGGCGGCGACCCCGTGCTCAACCCCGACGAACTGCCCGCCGGCCTCAACGGCAGCGCCTCCAACACCTTCTTCGACGACGTCGACAGCCGCGTCGCCGCCTATCTCAACCCAGACGCCCTCCGCAGCCCGCTCTTCTACAACTCGTCCGCCAACCGCTACGGCGACGCCGACGAGATCGAGCTCCGCCACAACGGCGGCATCAACCGCTCTTCTGCGCTGACCACGATCGAGACCGACCTGATCGAGATCACCCGCAACGGCACCAACACCTACGCCGCCGACACCGCGACCCTCGCGGCGGACGAGATGCGCCCCGCCGAGATCGCCCGAGAAGCCGTCGCATCGATCGGCGGCTCGCCCAGCGACGACACGCTCGCCCTCGCCCACTACTTCCGCGGCGGCCCGGACAGCGTCGAATACGAACTCCGCGAGTTCCCCTCGATCCGCCAGATGCTCACCACCTACAACGGGGTCGGCACGCTCACGCCCAACAACGACGGCTCGGCCCAGAACATCGGCACGGGCCCCGGCACCACCGGCAACGACCCCAAAACCCGCTTCAGCCTGCTGACCGGCGCGTTCAGTTGGACCGCCCCCGGTGCCGGCAGCTACGACGCGTCCGACCGGCTCGACGCGCTCTTTGATAAGTCCTCGACGCCGCATACTGGCCACATCCTCGAGGTCTTCCGCCTCGAGTCCGTCGATGGCAGCCGCTACCTCGACGCGACGAATGACGACGAAGCCGACGCCTACGCCGCGTCGCTCGCCACCGCCCTGATCGACGCGATGGACGAGGACTCCGAACCGACGAGCGAGACCGTCGACGGCGTCGCTTACTACGGCACGGAACAACTCCCCCTGCTCCGCGAGATCGTGATCCAAGCCGGCTACGAGAACTCGAACGAGCTCGATAGCATGGGACGGACAAGCGGCGACGCCGGATACATGGACGATGGTCTTTTCGAGACGTGGCGATTGGTCAACAACTCCGCTTCCATCGCCGTCGAGCTCGGCAACCCTTTCAACCAGACCATCGATCTGGACGAGATCGACGTCCGGCTCGTCGTGATTCAGGGGACCAACGCCCCCGTCATCTACAACCTCAACGCATTGGGTGCCACGATCGACCCCGCACCGGACGTCGATTCGGGAACAGACGAGAGCGAAGATCAGATCGTCGTCTACCACAACCCCGGCACCCTTCTCGATGAGGACGATACGGGCAGCCTCAACGGCGATCTTGCGAGCGACTTGATCCCTTCCGGCGTCGATTCGTTTGCAATCACATCAAGCAGCAGACCGTTTGTCCCAACGCAAAACGACGACGTGACCGTTCAACTCCAGGTGGACACCGATTCGGGTTTTGTGACGTACGACCAGCTGGTTGTGCCCTGGTCATCGGTTAACACCGTAGAACTCCATCCCAACGCGAATTATGGGATCGATAGCTCGGATGCAAGCTTGATCCCGGATGTGCAAGTCGACTCGCACGTGATGTCGGTGGTGGCTCGAGACGGTCGAGGCCTGAATTATCTGACGAACTTCGCGGGCGGAGGCTTCGATCACGACACGCCCGCCTCGGTCGAAGACGACGAGGTCGTTATCAACCGCGGCAGCATCGGCACCACGTACAACAGCACCGGCGCAACCGGCGGCCGTGGCGGCGCTCCGTCGATCGCCGCCATTGGCGAAGACTCAAAATCGCTCGCAGGCGACTTGGTCGACGCCGCAGAGGGCTTCGAGGCTGCTGTGCTCGGTGACGAAGCCTTTGCAGACGTGTTTAGCGAGCGTTTCGATCTACACGTCCCTAACCAACCCCTGCTCCACGTCGCAGACATCGCCTCTGTTTTCATGCTGGGCTTTACGACGGACATTGCGACCCCCCCTAATCTCAACGCCAGCCTCTCGCAGCGGGTAACGGAGGCGCTCATAGCGCAACCCGATTTCGTGACCGGAGCCCCCCGGTACCCGGAATGGCACCGCTTCGCGTACCTCGATATCAGCCCCGAGGCCAAGGTCGTGGACCTCGAACGCGACGGCGACGGCGACGGCACTCCCGATACGCCCGTGGGGGTGCCGCACGCGGCGTTGCTGTTCGACCGGCTTGGCATCATCGACCCCGGCAACGACGACCGGAACAACGACGGCGACCTGGACGGTGGCACCGAACTTACCGACGAGACCGACCCCACGCTCGGCGACCGCCGGGGCGAGCGGCTTGTTCCCGGCATCATGAACATCAACACGGTCGATCCGCTGATCGCGGCCCTTGCCGCCCCGCTGCCCGAAGACCTCAACGACGCCGAAGGCCTGTTCCGCGCTATCGCCGCTTACCGCGACCACCCGGCCGTCCGCGACACCGGTCGCGGCTACCCCGACGGGCTGCCCGAAGACGACACCATCCCCTCGCCGGACTATCGCCCCGGGATCGCCTCCATCGGCGAGCTGCTGTTCGTGAACGACCCCAACCCGCTGGGGCCCAACCCGGGCGTGCTCGCTCCCAACGAGGGCGTCGTCCAACAGATCGCTCGCGACGGAAACGCGATGAACTACGACCGAATCAGCGGGCTGAACCCGTCGGTGACCGTCTCTCCAGAGACATATGACCGATACGACGTCTCGCCGATGCCCGAAAGCCAGAGGTACTACCTCGAGACCGACGGCTCGACGAGCTTTGCCCGCCGCGAGGTCACCGATGGACCGCACGAACGCATCGCACGCTTCCGTCAGATCGCCAACCTGTTTTCGACACGATCGGACGTCTTCACGGCTTACGTCGTGATCCGCGGATACGCCTCGGGCGCGTACAACCAAGGCGTGGTCGAGTCGGCCCACTACATCGCGGTGTTCGATCGCTCGGGGATCGGCGAAGCCAACACGCCGATCAAGCTGGTCGCCTACGAGCGCGTGTTCTGACCCTGATCGCGGCATATCGCTTGGTTTGCGTGGGCCACCGCTTGACGCCGCCGCTCTCGCGGACGACGCTTAGGCTATGTCCGATACGTCGTTCCTGCTGACCGATGCCCTGCAGGGCTACCTCACCGACGTCGTGGCGCGTGAGCCCGAGGCGTTGTCGGCGCTGCGGGCGCGGACCAAGGCGGAGGTCGGCCCGGCCGGCATGCTCAGCTCGCCCGAGCAAGGCCGGCTGATGGCGCTGCTCGCGGGGCTCGCTGGCGTCGGCCGGTACCTGGAGATCGGCACGTTCACCGGCTACTCGGCGTTGTGGATCGCGCTGACCCGTCCGGATGCGCGGCTGACTTGCCTGGACGTCAGCGAGGAATACACGCGGCTGGGCGTCGAGGCGTGGGCCGCGGCGGGCGTGGGCGAGCGTGTCGACCTGCGGATCGGCCCGGCGATGGCGACGCTGGACGGCGTGCTCGAGGCCGGCGAACACGACACCTACGACCTCGCCTTCATCGACGCCGACAAGGTCAACTACCCCGATTACTACGAGCGGTGCGTGCTGCTCGTCCGCCCCGGCGGGCTGATCGCGATCGACAACACGCTGTGGGACGGCCGAGTCGCCGACCCGACGATCGACGACCCCGACACGCACGCCATCCGCCGCGTCAACGAGCGCGTCTTCGCAGACCCCCGCGTCGATGGCGCACTCATCCCGATCGGCGACGGACTTACGCTGGCACGCAAGCGTTGAGCCGGCCCCGCCAAACTTCACATGATGGAGTACGACATTGACATCGCCCCTCCGCCGCATGGCTCGAATCGCTGCGGTATTCGCTGTAACGTCGCTCGGAGCCTGCGAAGAGAACGCCACGCAGTCGCCGCCACCAATGAGTGCTCCCGCTCAGCGCGTGAACCAGCCAAACAACCCCGAGATCCCCGACCACACGCGGCGCAGCGAGCTGATCGGGCAATGGCTTTCTGAGGGCGAGCTTGCGTACGAAATCCGCGAGGAGCCTGATGGATCGGTAGTGATTCAACAACAAGAGAACGCCGCTTGGACCTACGTGATCAACAACGTGCGATGGGAGTCGGACCGCCTTCGATTCGACGAGTACGCGATCTACAAAGGACCGAACGAGCTCACCAGCCTGCGGACGCACCCGTTCAGCGGTGTCCGTACGAGAATGACGCTGCGATTTACCGACGACCCGCAACGGTTGGATCAAGAGCTTGTGGCTCGGATTTCCGGCCAGACGATTCGAGAGAATGGCGAACTAGTGCGAGCCCCTTAGGCGGAGGCCCCGGCCGCGGCGCGGGTTGCGCCGGGGGACTGGGGGTTGCCGACGAGGTCGGCGTTGGTGGGGAAGCGTTCGAGGGCTTTGAGGAGCTGGCTCATCTGCTGGTCGGGGGGCATCTGCAGCAGGCGGCGGCGGAGGGCGTTGATGGTCTCGACCTCCTTGTCGTGCATGAGCTTTTCTTCCTTGCGCGTGCCGGAGCCGGCGAGGTCGATCGCGGGGAAGATACGCTTCTCGGCGATCTTGCGGTCGAGGATGAGCTCCATGTTGCCGGTGCCCTTGAACTCCTCGAAGATCACTTGGTCGCCACGCGAGCCGGTGTCGACGAGGGCGGTGGCGACGATGGTGAGCGAGCCGCCCTCTTCGAACTTGCGTGCGGCGCCGAACATCATCTTGGGGATGGCGAGAGCGCCGGCGTCGAGGCCGCCGGAGAGGGTGCGGCCGACGTTGTGCAGTTGGGGCACGACGTTGAACGCCCGGCCGATGCGCGTGAGCGAGTCGCAGAGCACGACGACGTCTTCGCCGGCCTCGGCCCATCGCTTGCAGCGGTCGATCGCGAGCATGCTCAGCCCGACGTGCCGCTCGGGCTGGTGGTCGTTGCTCGACGCCCAGACGGTGCAGGGCACGTTGCGGCGGAAGTCGGTGACCTCTTCGGGTCGTTCGTCGACGAGCAGCGCGATGACGCGAGCATCGGGGTGGTTGCGCTGGATGGCGAAGGCGATGTTCTGGAGCAGAGTGGTCTTGCCGGCCTTGGGCGGGCTGACGATCATGCCGCGCGTGCCGTAGCCGATGGGGCAGAAGACGTCGATCAGCCGGCAGGCCGAGGGCGCGCCGTCGTGCTCAAGGGTGAGGCGCGGCTGGGGGTCGATGACGGTGAGCTTGTCGAAGGCTGGGGTGTTGGCCCACTCTTCGGGGGGGATGCCCTGGACGGTGTGGATCGTCTTGATGCGGTGGGCGTCGGGGGCGATGGCGCCCCACTTGGATTTCTTCTTTTTCTTGCCGCCGCCTCCGCCGCCCATGGGCTTGCCGAGGGTGCATTCGAGCTCGACGCCGGAGCGGAGGCCGAGCTTCTCGATGAGCTGCTTGGGGACGACGGGGTCGGACTCGCTGCCGTGGTAGGTCTGGTCGAGCTGGCGGAGTCGGCCGTCGGGTCGGTTGGCGATCTCGAGGATGCCGGTGACGGTGTCGGACATGTCGGGGGCTCTCGTCCGGCGCCCGGCGTTTGAGTGGCGGGGCGGCGGGAGGAACGGAATGCGTCACGCCTCGGGGCGTGGGCCGCGGGTCGATCGAGTGGCTCGGACCGGACGGGGGATGCTCGACACCCGAGGGCGACGGCGAACGCCGAGCCCGATGGAACATCGCTCGAGACGGTGGGAGCGGCCGGGGGAGGAAGAATCGTTCGCACCCCGCGACAACCGTGTTGTAACCCGATCGGACGTTCAGGGCAAGCCGGTTTGGCGGCGTGCGGGGCGGGGGAGCGGCGGCGGGTCGGGGTGTATCGTGTCGGCCGTTGCGACGGGCTGTGCCGTCGCGTGTTAGACCGCTGAGAGTCGCCGATGAAGATCGTCTGCCTGGATGGATACACGCTGAGTCATGGTGCGCCGGGCGACCCGCCGTGGGACGCGGTGGCGGCGCTGGGCGAGCTGGCGGTGCACGAGCACACGCCGGCCGAGTTGACCGTGGAGCGGGCGGGCGACGCCGAGGCGGTGCTGACGAACAAGACGCTGCTCAAGGCCGACGTGCTCGGGGCGTTGCCGAGGCTGCGGTACGTCGGGCTGCTGTCGACGGGGACGAACGTGGTCGACCTCGAAGTCGCGGCGGCACGCGGCGTGACGGTCTGCAACATCCCGGGGTATTCGACCGACTCGGTCGCTCAGCACGTGTTTGCGCTGATCCTGCACTTCGAGAGCAAGGTGGCGGCGCACGACGCGTCGGTGAAGGCGGGGGACTGGCCGGTGTCGCGCGACTTCAGCTACACGGTCGGCGCGCTGACGGAGCTGGCGGGCAAGCGGCTGGCGATCGTGGGGCTGGGGGCGATCGGCACGCGCACGGCGAAGATCGGCCATGCGCTGGGGATGGAGGTCGCCACGCTGGCCAGGCCGAACCGCTCGCCGAGCGTCGAGGGCGTGCCGCTGAAGGTGCTGGCGATGGACGAATTGCTGGCGACGGCCGACTACGTGTCGCTGAGCTGCCCGCTGACGCCGGACACGCAGCACCTGATCGACGCGGCGGCGCTGAAGCGGATGAAGCCGACGGCGATCCTCATCAACACCGGGCGCGGGCCGTTGGTCGACGAAGCGGCGCTCGCGGCAGCGCTGCACGACGGGACAATACGCGGCGCGGGGCTGGACGTGATGAGCGCCGAGCCGCCCGAGGCGGGCAACCCGCTGCTGAGTGCGCCGAACACGGCGATCACGCCGCACGTGGCGTGGGCGACGGTGGAGGCGCGGACGCGGCTGATGGGGATCCTTGCCGAGAACCTGGCGGCGTGGCAGCGCGGCGAGCCGCAGAACGTGGTGAGCTGAGGTGGCGCTTGGGTTCAAGGTGGTGACGCCGACGGAGGTGGAGGCGGGGTACCTGCGCGGGCTCGGGGAGGTGGTGGTGTGCGGGGTGGGGCAGGCCGCGGCGGCGCGGGCGGTGGAGACGCTGAGCGAAGGCGATCGTGCGGTCGTGCTGGCGGGCTTTTGCGGCGGGCTGGCGGATGGGCTGGCGGATGGGTTGGCGGATGGGTTGGCGGTGGGCGATGTGGTGGTGCCTGCGTGGGTGATCGACGAGTCTGGCGAGGCGATGGCGGTCGAACTCGGCGACGGCTTGTCGACGGGGCAGACGCTGGTGACGGTGGACGCGGTGGTGACGCGGCCGGCGGAGAAGCGGGCGTTGGGCGAGCGGACGGGCGCGGCGGCGGCGGACATGGAGTCGCTGGCGTTTCTGCGGGCGTGCGCGGGGCGGGGGGTGGCGGGGGCTGTGGTGCGGGCGGTGTCGGACGGGGTGGATGACGCGTTGCCGGCGTCGATCGGGGAGTGGGTGACGCCGCAGGGCCGATCGCGGGTGTCAGCAGCGCTGGGCTGGGCGGGGGTGCGGCCGGGGCGGCTGGCGGAGCTGGCGCGGCTGAAGGGCCGGGCGGACAAGGCGGGGGCGGCGCTGCGGGCGGCGGTGATTCGCGTGGCTGCGACGTGGCCGGCGGGTGGGTCGCGGGTCTGAGGCGGCGGCGGGCTTTATACTGCGCGATTCGCCCGGGTCCGTCGCACCCCGTGGACCACGGCCGCGGCGAACCGTTCTGCCCTATCGAGCCTCATGAAAAAAGCCCTTGTGCCTATTGCGGCCATTGCCGTGGCCCTGACGTTTGCCTTCGCGATGTTCGTGATGGGCAACAACACATCCACCCGCGACGGCGCCGCCGATGCCGCGGAGGAAAACACCGCGTCGCCGGCGGCCGTCGATCCCGCCCTCGACGGTGAGATCGGCGAAGCCACGCCGACGACGGCGGAAGCGGCCGAGGTTGCGCAGGCTGAGCCGCAGACCCAGCCGGACACACTCGCCGTTGCCGATGTGCCGACCGAGGTCGCGGATGTCGAGCAAGCCGCAGCCGCTGTTGAAGAGACAACACAAAGCGAGGCCCAAGACGCCCCGCCGCCCGCACTACGGCTGGCCGATCCGGTGAACGCGGCGAGCGTGACGCTGGGGTCGCTCGAACCCGACTCGGAGTTCGAGCTGGAGGCGACATTCAACCCGTACGGGGCGGCGTTGTTCGACCTCAAGATGTCGGGCTTTCGCTTCGAGGTCGACGGCGAAGAGCCTTACCAACTCGTCGGCAAAATCGAGACGTCGTACGCGGGGCGGACGTTTGCCGAGTATCCGTACGCGGCGCGGTGGGTGACGATCGACGGCGTGCGGGTCGATCTGCGCAACGAGGCGTGGAGCCTTGCGGAGACCACGCGGGTCGCGGCCGGTGGTCCGCTGCGTCGGGCGGTGTACCGCGTGACGGTGGTGGACGACTCGGGTGAGGCGATCGCCGAGGTGGTGCGCGCGTGGTCGGTCGAGCCGGGCTCGTACGACATCGCGCTGGACCAGCGGGTGGTGAACCTTTCGGGGCGGGCGCTTTCGGTGTCGTTCTCGCAGTTTTTGCAGGGCGATGTGGTGGACGACGGCGCGGCGTACCTGGGCGACATGCGGCTGTTTGCGACGGGGTACTTCCGGCCGTCGGACCCGAACCGCACGATGGTGCACACGGGTTCGTCGGGGATGTTTGGCTCGTCGGGGGCGGGCTTTCGCGGGCGGGTGGAGGTGATTGACCACGCGATGCGTTCGGCCGAGCGCGGCGAGGTGGGCGGGGTGTGGCCGAACCCTTCGCTGTCGGCGGGCTCGCAGCTGGTGTGGCTGGCGTCGGAGAACCGTTACTTCACGCTGATCACGTACCCGGCGGTGGAGGACCCGGCGGCGGGGCTGCGATCGATAAAGCCGATCGAAGAGACGTTCGCGGCGATCCGCACGCACCCGATGCCGGGCGTGACGATCGCGAGCTCGGACGTGGAGACGGAGCGGGTGGTGGTGTTCTCGGGGACGACGGCGACGACGACGCTGGACGCCGGGGCGTCGCTGGACCTGGGGCTGGCGATCTTTGCGGGGCCGCGGGACGGGAATGTGTTCGACGGCAAGCCGGTGTATCGGCTGCTGCACTTCGACAACCTCGTGCGGTACGAGCTGGGGTGCACGTTCTGCACGTTCCAGTGGATCGCGCACGGGCTGCTTTGGTACCTGGAGTTCATCCACGGCGACGTGCTGCTTCGGTGGACGGGCCTGCCGATCGGCGTGTGGGACTGGGGGATCGCGATCATCATCCTGGTGGTGACGGTGCGGCTGCTGCTGCACCCGATCACGAAGCGCGCTCAGTTCAACATGATGAAGATGAGCAAGGGCATGCAGGCGATGCAGCCCGAGCTCGAGAAGCTCAAGAAGAAGTACAAGGACGACCAGGCGACGCTGCAGAAGGAGATGACGGCGTTGTACCGGGAGAAGGGGATCAACCCGCTGGGGTTCCTGGGCTGCCTGCCGATGTTCCTGCAGATGCCGATCTGGGTGGCGCTGTACGCGATGCTGTATTTCGCGGTGGAGCTGCGGCACGAGCCGGCGTTCTACGGGGTGTTCCAGGCGATCTCGGCGGGGGCGTGGCCGTTCCTGGAGTCGCTGTCGGAGCCGGACCGGTTCATCCCGATCACCGAGGAGTCGGCGGGCTTTACGTTCCCGCTCATCCCGATCTTTTTTGACTATTCCTCGATCAACATCCTGCCGATTTTGATGGGCGTGGTGTTCTTCGTGAACATGAAGTTCACGACGCCCCCGCCGCCGGAGAACGAGAGCGACGAGCAGCGGCAGATGCGACGGCAACAGCAGATCGTCATGAAGGTGATGCCGTTCGTGATGCCGATCTTTCTTTACGCCGCGCCGTCGGGGCTGACGCTTTACATCTGCGCGTCGACGGCGGCGGGCATCCTGGACTCGTACCTCGTGCGTAAGCACATCCGCGAGCAGGAGGAGCGGGGCGAGCTGTTCAAGAAGAAGGAGCGCAAGCCCGGCGGGCTGATGGACAAGATCGGTAAGTTCATGGAAGAGAAGCAGGCGCAGTTCGCCGAGTTGCAGGCTCAGCAGGAGGCGCTCAAGCAGAAGCAGCAGCGCGGCGGCAAGGGCGGCGGGGGCAAGAACCGCAAGAAGCGATGAGCGCGGCGGAGACGATCGTCGCGGTGGGCTCGCCGCCGGGGCGGGGGCGGCGGGGGGTCGTGCGGGTCGATGGGGATGCGGCGGGGGTGGC